>JAGBFX010000060.1 GCA_017936265.1 Bacteroidaceae bacterium
GGTTAGTCTTTGTATCCCAAACACAGTCACCAAGAAGCTCTGCGAACTTTGCAGCATGCTCAGCCTCCTCCCATGCATAACGCTTGAAAGCCTCAGCAATCTCGGGATAACCCTCGCGGTCGGCCTGGCGGCTCATCGCAAGATACATACCCACCTCGGTGCACTCGCCGATAAAGTGGTTGTTGAGGTCCTTTATCATCTCCTCATCACAACCCTTGGCAACACCAATCACATGCTCCTGAACAAACTGGATGGGACCCTCCTGCAACTCATTGAACTTCTCGGCAGGAACCTTACACATCGGACAACGCTCGGGAGCTGAATCACCTTCATGTATATAACCACAAACTGAACAAATGTACTTTTTCATAATCTATTATTTTAAGCCGTTAATATTTTGTTTTTTCATTTCTCGCGACTTCATTTCTGAAATCATTGCAAATATAAAACCATTTTATCATATCCTCCAAATTTTTGAGGAAGAATTTTTAAGTTTTCATGGTTAAAAAGTGTAAACAGCCTTTCAAAGCCACAGATACAGCATCCAATCGGTTAAAGAATAATCACAAAAAGCAAAAGAAATATTAAAAAAAGAGAAAAAACCTTTTGCAGAATAAAAAATATTGGTAATTTTGGAGAATTAATAATACAATTATTAAAAGAACCACAAGAATTAATTAAAAATAAAAACTTATAAAGCTAATTTGGTATGAAAAAATCTTTTGGAAGAAACTTTAAGGCATGGGCATTTTCCTCCATGGCACTTTTCTTCGGGGCGACTATTGTCGGTTGCGTTGATGACGTCCCTCAAGAGAACCGTTTTACATTCAAGGGCGAGCTCATCTCGACCTATCTCGAGAACAACCCTGACAGATTCAGTAATTTCATTGCCATCCTGGACAAGGCCAAGATTGGCAAGAAATCATCAGGAAGCATACTAAAGACCCTCTCGACCTACGGTTCGTACACCTGCTTTGCACCGACAAACGGAGCTGTAGAGAAATATCTGCAGGATGAATACGACAAATACGTCGCAAGTGTTGACAGCAACCGGATTGACCCCACATACCCAATCTACAGAACTGGCATCAACTCGCCATATCTTGAAGACCTTACCGACAGCATGTCTGCAGTCATCGCAAAGAACCACATCATTGAAATGGGTTACATGACAGCCGATGTAAGCGCAGGCGCATTCCCTATGAGTACTATGAACCGCCGTTCAACACTCATTGAATTTGAGGCAGACAGCACTGGCCGAGTGTATCCTGTCCTGAATGGCAATGCAAGAATCATTGAGCAGGACCTTGAGATGGAAAACGGCTACATACAGATTGTCGATGCAGTATTAAGCCCGTCGGACAGAAACACAAGCGAGCTCATTGAGCAGCACAAGTCATTCTCACTAATGTCAAAGGCCATTACGGCAACAGGCCTTGACTCACTGCTCAACATCTACGAGATTGACCCCAACTACGACAACACACTCTATGGTCCTGCATTCGAGACACAGAACAAGCAGCAGCCTCCATACCCGGTAGAGAAAAAGCAGAAATACACCTTCCTGCTTGAGACAGACGACCTGTTGGCAGACCCCACAAAGAACCATTTGGGAATGTCAATCCAGAGCATCGAGGACCTTGAGGCATTCGCTCGCGAGTGGTACCCATGCGACGACAACATAATAGGGAAGTACAGCAACCCGGAGAATCCTCTGTACAAGTTCATTGCATACCACATCATCGACCGTAAACTTCTTTACAGTTCATCAACAGGTAGCGGCGGTTTCCTCCTGGAAAACTACAACCACAAGGATTTCAACTCCGAAGTGAATCTCCCGACAGCTTTTGACCGTTATGATTATTTCGAGACAATGCTGCCTTACACAATGGTTAAGGTAACAAAGCCTTTTACAAACGATAGCGAATATATCCCATACGGTTCAGAGACACCAAGTTCCCTCAAGCAGCAGATTGTCATCAACTACGCGCAGGACATGGGTACACGTTGCAACAACCCCAACATGAGGTACCACCTGAACGTTGTCGTTGAGGATGCAGCCACAAGCAAGAGGCGTCCGGGACTCGAAGAAGGATTCAGTCAGGAGGCAATAAACGGCATCATACACACTATTGACAAGATACTTATCTACAACGAGGATGAGATGGTCGGCAACGTGCTCAAGGAGCGCATGCGTTGGGACATCATGTCAATATTCCCCGAGCTGACAAGCAATGGTGTACGCTGGGCACAGCAGGATACCTACACCCTGACATACATCCCGGACGAATTCAGCTCACGCCTCAAGACCAACAACAGCGACACACACATATATTATCTGCGTCCACACGCAACAGGCCTTGGCGGTTATGTAAACTTCCAGGGCGATGAGTTGCTCGTTACAGGAAAATACGACTTCCAGTACCGCATACCATACGTACCTGCGGGCAATTACGAAATACGTTTCGGTTTCAGCCAGTCAAACGCACGTGGCGTAGCACAGTTCTACCTTGACGGCAATATTTGCGGTATCCCCGTTGATATGCGCAACACCGCCGATAACCAGATAACCATCGGCTGGTTCGATGAAGAAGGCATGAGCGATGAAGAAATCAGAGAGAACGACAAGGCCATGCGCAACCGTGGATGGATGAAGGCACCTGCAAGCTGCCATATGACAGCTGAAAAGGAGAGCATGCGTGAATCGGTCCTTGCAATCCGCAGAGTCATCGGCACCTATCGTCTTGACCCGGGCGACCACTGGTTACGTTTCAAGGATGTCATGGAAAACTCAACTGGTAAACTCAACGAGTTCAACCAGGACTACATCGAAATTGTACCGACATCGGTAATCAACGACCCGACAACGCCTGAAGACATTTATTAGCCACCGCATATAATCAGCCGTTCCACACAGGAGCGGCTGATTTTTTTTGTAAAAACCCCGATATACACTCAAGAAAAAGTTTTATTACAAAATTTATTGCAAACAAATAGAATTCATTATATTTGCAGAAACTACCATATAGCTCGGAAACATGAAGTTCGGATTCGTTAAAACAGCAGTAGCAGTTCCACTGATAACAGTCGGTAACTGCCATGCCAATGCAGAAAGCATCATTTCGGCAACAGATGAATCTGTTGGTGCCGGCGCAGAGATTATTCTGTTTCCAGAACTGTGCGTAACATCAAGCACATGCGGCGACCTTATCGGTCAGCCATTCTTCATTCAGCAGTGCGAGAACGCCTTAGCCGGAATAGCAGCCTCAACTGCAAGCCACAATTCCATTATTGTTGTCGGAGCGCCAGTCTGTTACAGAAACAGTCTCTATAACTGTGCCATTGTGCTGCATAATGGAAGAATTGCAGGAATTGTTGCAAAAAGCATACTCAGTAACAGAGACGGGGATAATGAGAGCCGTCATTTTGCAAGCGGTTCTGCAATACCTTACGGTTCATGTACAACATTTGCAGGCCAGAAAACAGCAATAGGCACCGGTCTGATATTCAGCACACCGGAATTCACCTTCGGTATTGAAATAGGCAGCGAGGCGTCTGCGCCACTGTCACCAGCAGCCCGTCTTGCCACAACAGGAGCAGAGCTAATCCTGAACCCAAGTGCAATTGGCGAGACTTCCGGGTACAACACCGCACTCCGGCAGGCAATCATGGCACAGAGCAGCCGCCTTAAATGCGGTTACCTGCATGCCAACAGCGGTTGGGGCGAATCTACAAGCAAGGTTTCTTACTCAGGATATGCATGCATTGCGGAATGCGGTTGCATCATTGCCGATGCAGAGCGTTTCCAGACCAGATCGCATATAACAATAAGCGAAATAGACATCGAGAAGATACGCAAAGAGCGCATTAAAGATACATCGTTTGCATACCATTCAGACACTCCTTATATATATATAGGACAGAGAAGCAGTGACAGCACAGAACTGACCCGCCACATATCCTCTACTCCATTCATCCCTAATGACAACGAAAAAGATGCCCGGTTCAACGAGATAATCATGATTCAGGCAACAGCATTGGCAAGAAGAATTGAGCATACCCGTTCACAGACTGCAGTAATTGGAGTTTCAGGCGGTCTGGACTCTACCCTGGCACTGCTTGTAACTGCAAAGGCGTTCGACATCATAGGTAAGCCCCACAGCGACATAATCACCGTAACCATGCCAGGCTTCGGCACATCGGGACGTACATACTTCAATGCCCAGGAACTGATGAAGTCGCTCGGAACTACCATCAAAGAGATTTCAATAAAGGATGCCTGCATACAGCATTTCAAGGATATAAGCCACGACATCAATAACCACGATATCACATATGAGAACGCACAGGCACGCGAGCGCACACAGATTCTCATGGACATCGCCAACCAGCAGAACGGAATAGTGATAGGAACCGGCGACATGTCGGAGCTTGCACTCGGCTGGGCCACATACAATGGAGACCATATGAGCATGTACGGAGTGAATGCATCGGTTCCCAAGACACTGATGCAGCACCTTATCCGTTGGGCAGCAAAGGAAAAAGGCAACGAGCAGATAGCAAAGACACTGCTTGACATTGTAGGCACACCAATCTCGCCGGAATTGACCCCGGCGGATGAAAAGGGGAACATAAAGCAGAAGACCGAGGACCTTGTAGGCCCTTACGAATTGCATGACTTTTTCCTGTACAACTTTGTGTGCAACGGCTTTTCTCCAGAAAAGATCTTCTTCCTTGCACAAAAGGCATTCAACGGAGCATACAGCAATGATACAATAAAAAAATGGCTATCGACATTCTTCTGGCGCTTCACGACACAGCAGTTCAAGCGCTCATGTATGCCCGATGGTCCAAGGACCGGACTCTGCTCACTTGAACAAGGATGGTGGTCTATGCCATCGGATGCAGACCCGACAGCCCTATCAACCCTATGCAAGAAAATTAATATAGAATAAACATATTCAATCATCATGAAAAGAACCACACACAAACTGAAGGCTTTGGCATTTGCTGCCGTTACGGTTTTAGCTGGCGCGACGATGACCGGCTGCGTGGAGGACGTCCCCATGGAAAACCGTTTCACATTCAAAGGTGAATTGATTTCAACTTATCTTGAAAACAATCCTGAAAAATTCAGCAGTTTCGCAACTATCCTTTCAAAGGCCAAAATTGGTAAGAAGGCGTCGGGAAACCTATTGAGAACACTCTCAACCTATGGTTCATACACATGTTTTGCACCGACCAACGAAGCTGTAGACTCATTCCTTCAGGAGCAATATGAACAGTTCCTCGATGGCAACACGACCGGAATAGAGTCGCCATATCTTGAAGACTTGACCGACAGTATGGCAACTGAGATTGCCAAGAACCACATCATAGAGATGGGTTACATGACAACAGACATCAACGAAGGTGCGTTCCCGATGAACACCATGAACAACCGTTTTACTACAGTAGAATGGATTACCGATGAGAATGGCCGTGTGTTCCCATTGCTCAACAACACATCACGCATCGTTGAGCAGGACCTCGAGATGGAGAACGGCTACATACAGATTGTTGACGGAGTGCTCAGCCCATCGAACAAGCTGTTGCCGGAACTCGTTGAAGCACAGAAAGGACTTTCAATCTTCTCGGACGCAATTAAGCGGACCGGACTCGACTCACTGCTCAGCATATACGATATCGACCCTGAATATGACAACACTCTTACAGGTCCGTCACTTGATTCAGAGACATCTACATCGCCCTACCCCAAGGACAAGAAACAGAAATACACCCTACTTGTTGAGCCAAACGAGCTCCTCCAGAGCAAAGGCATCAATGATGTTTTCGAGCTTGCAAAGTTTGCTCAGAAATGGTACGGAACAGAAGATGCCGACAACTACGAGAGCCCGAAGAACGCGCTTTACCAGTTCGTTGCATACCACATCATCGACCGTCAGCTACTCTACAGTTCATCAACAGGTCCTGGCGGATTCATCATGGAGGGATATGTGAACGAAGGATACTCATCACTCGTGAACCTGAACCAGAAGTTTGACAGCTATGAGTACTATGAGACCATGCTGCCATACACTATGATTAAGGTAACAAAGCCATATACCAATGAGGAACTCAAGCAGGACATCGTTATAAACTACGGACAGAACATGGGTACATGCAATAACCAGGACATGAAGGAACATATCAACGTTATTGTAGAAAAAGCCCAAACAACAAAGGACAAATACGAAGAACTCAAGGATTTTGACCAGAACAGCCTTAACGGTATCATACACACCATAGACCGCATCCTCATATATAACGAGGACGAGATGGCAGGCAATGTCCTGAACGAGAGAATCCGTATAGACGTGTCAGCAATGTTCCCTGAACTTACCAACAACAGTGTACGTTGGGACCTTATGAAGCCAGGCAACAAGGTTACATATATCCCGAAGGAATTCTGCAAGGGATTTGAATACCTTAACGAGGACTGCGAGGTATTCTATTTCCGTCCGCACCCAACAAGCGGCGGTTCATATGCGAACTACCAAGGTGACGAGTTCATTGTTGAGGGCAAGTACGACTTCAGATATCGTATACCACACGTCCCTGCAGGCAACTACGAAATCCGTTTTGGATATCCAAAGGGATACTACCGTGGAGTTTGCCAGTTCTATGTCGATGGCAAAATTGCCGGAATCCCTGTTGACTTGCGCTGGAACGCCGATACCGACATCATAATCGGCTGGGTAAGCGACGAGGGACTCAGCGAGGACGAAATAAAAGAGAACGACAAGGCTATGCGTAACCGCGGTTACATGAAGGGGCCTGCAAGCATTGTGCTTGAAGCAGAGACAGGAGTTACAATGCGTTCAGGCGTACAGCCATTGCGCAAGATTGTCGGTACATACCGTCTTGACAAGGGCGACCACTGGATGCGTTTCAAGGATGTCTCCGAGAACTCTACCGGTAAGCTCAAGCAGTTCGACCAGGATTACCTTGAACTTGTACCGCTAAGTGTAATAAATAACCAGCTCAAGCCTGAGGATATTTATTAATATAGAATAGAAGCAATAAAGAAGGTCACTCCCCGATTAGAGGAGTGACCTTCTTTATTGTACCCTACAAAATATAAAATGTAATAATATAGGCGATACCTCAGGTTTTTTGTCATACTGAGCAAAGCGAAGTATCTCATTAATCAAAGAGCCGGGATTCTTCACCATGTTCAGACGTGTTATTGAGGGCCCCGCCCGAAAAATGACATATCCTCCCGGGAAGATATTTGTGGTTCTATATCTAAATTATTATTTAAAAGACACATCATTCTGCCAATTTGCCATACTAACCGCCAAAAAGTCAGTCCAAACATGAATGGTTCAAAATTTGTTCTAAAACAAGCAGGAATCATGATTCCATAGAACAACTAAAAAAAAGAGAAAACAGATTATGAACTTCAACAAATTTACCATCAAGGCCCAGGAGGCCATTCAGGAAGCTGTCAACCTTGCCAACAGCAACGGGCAGCAGGTTATTGAACCGATACACCTGATGGGAGGAGTTCTTAAAAGCGGAGAACAGATACTCTCATTCCTTCTTCAGAAGACAGGTGCAAGCATAAAGAAGATTGAGCAGGAGACAAACGCAGCCATGCGCAACCTGCCCAAGGTAAGCGGCGGAGAACCCTATCTCAGCCGCCAGACCAACCAGGTATTGACAAAGGCCGAGGAGATAGCACAGAAGAACGGCGATGAGTTTGTCTCGATAGAGCCGCTGCTCATGGCACTGCTTGCCGAGAAGAGCACGGCAGCCGACATACTGAAGAACAACGGAGTAAGCATGAGCGAGCTGGAGAAAGCTGTGAACGAACTGCGCAAAGGCGAGAAGGTAACATCGCAGAGCGCTGAGGAGAGCTATCAGGCACTCAGCAAATATGCTGTCAACCTGAACGATGCCGCCAAGAGCGGAAAGCTCGACCCCGTCATCGGCCGTGATGATGAGATACGACGTATACTGCAGATTCTGAGCCGCAGGACAAAGAACAATCCCATACTCATAGGCGAGCCGGGAACAGGAAAGACTGCCATTGTAGAGGGTCTTGCCCACCGTATCATACGCGGCGACGTACCCGACAACCTGCGCGACAAACAGATATTCTCGCTCGATATGGGCGCGCTCGTTGCAGGTGCGAAGTACAAGGGCGAGTTCGAGGAGCGGCTGAAGGCCGTCATCAACGAAGTAATAAAGGCCGAAGGCAAGATTATCCTGTTCATCGATGAGATACACACGCTTGTGGGCGCAGGAAAAGGCGAGGGCGCCATGGATGCGGCAAACATCCTGAAGCCGGCGCTTGCACGCGGCGAGTTGCGCTCCATAGGCGCCACCACCCTCGATGAGTACCAGAAATACTTCGAGAAGGACAAGGCGCTGGAGCGACGCTTCCAGAGCGTGCTGGTAACAGAGCCCGACAAGATGAGCAGCATATCCATTCTGCGTGGCCTGAAGGAACGCTACGAGAGCCACCACAAGGTACGTATACAGGATGATGCAATCATTGCAGCCGTAACACTCAGCGACCGCTACATAACAGAGAGATTCCTCCCCGACAAGGCCATAGACCTAATTGATGAAGCTGCAGCCAAGCTGCGCATGGAGCACGACTCGCTGCCCGAGGAGCTTGATGAGATATCACGTCACATCAAACAGCTCGAGATTGAACGCGAGGCTATAAAGCGCGAGAAGGATGAAGCGAAGCTCGCCACATTGGGCAAGGAGCTGTCGGAGCTGAAGGAGCAGGAGAAGAGCATGCGTGCCAAGTGGCAGCAGGAGAAAGAACTTGCCGACCGCATACAGAACGCCAAGCAGCAGATTGAGGCGTACAAGTTCGAGGCCGAAAAGGCCGAGCGCGAAGGCGACTACGGACGTGTAGCCGAGATACGCTACGGCAAGATAAAGAACCTTGAGGAGGAGATAAAGAAAGTACAGGGAGAGCTCCACTCCACCCAGGGCGGCAGCGCCATGATAAAGGAGGAGGTCACAGCCGAAGACATTGCCGATGTGGTATCACGCTGGACTGGCATTCCCGTAAGCAAGATGCTGCAGAGCGAGAGAGAGAAACTGTTGACCCTGGAGGATGAGCTCCACAAGAGAGTTATCGGGCAGGAAGAGGCTATAGCAGCTGTCAGTGATGCCGTACGCCGCAGCCGTGCCGGACTGCAGGACCCCAAACGCCCTATCGGTTCATTCATCTTCCTTGGAACGACAGGTGTTGGAAAGACCGAGCTTGCCAAGGCACTTGCAGCCTACCTGTTCAACGATGAGACAATGATGACACGTATCGACATGAGCGAATATCAGGAGAAGTTCTCCGTATCACGTCTCATCGGAGCGCCTCCGGGATATGTGGGTTATGATGAGGGTGGACAGCTTACCGAGGCAGTGCGTCGCAAGCCTTACTCCGTCGTGCTCTTCGATGAGATTGAGAAGGCGCACCCCGACGTGTTCAACATACTGCTTCAGGTGCTCGATGACGGACGTCTTACCGACAACAAGGGACGTGTAGTGAACTTCAAGAACACCATCATCATCATGACAAGCAACCTTGGCAGCAGCTACATTCAGGAACAGTTCGACAAGATTGACGCCCACAACAGGGAGGCAATCATAGAGGAGACAAAGGAGAAGGTAATGGAGATGCTGAAGAAGAGCATCAGACCCGAGTTCCTCAACCGCATTGATGAGACAATAATGTTCACTCCGCTCAACGAAGAGGAGATAGAGCAGATTGTACGCATGCAGATTGAGAACGTGAAGAGCCTGCTCAAGGAGAGCGATGTAAGCCTCGAAGTGACGGACAACGCAATAAAGTTCATCTCGAAGGCCGGCTTCGACCCCGACTTCGGAGCACGCCCTGTCAAGAGAGCCATCCAGAGCCACCTGCTCAATGACCTCTCGAAGCAGCTGCTTGCGGGTGCCGTTGACAAGCAGAACCCGATAAGAGTCGACTCGGACGGCAGCAAGCTGATATTCAGCAACTGATAAGATTTCAAGGGGCGAGTTACATCGCCCCTTGAAATCTTATACTACTATCGGGCGGGCCGCCCCGTTATTTTTCCAACAAAAAAAAGGTTCCTGCAAGCAGGAACCTTTTTTGTTTATACTGATACAAGTAGCTATTACTGAGCGAGCTTGTTGTCAGAACCGAGTACGTTCACAATCTTGTGGATGTACTGCTTCTTCATGTTCTCACGAGCAGGACCGAGATACTTTCTTGGGTCGAACTCAGCAGGATTTGTAGCAAATACCTCACGGATAGCAGCAGTCATTGCAAGACGGCTGTCGCTGTCGATGTTGATCTTGCAGACAGCAAGTGAAGCAGCCTTACGGAGCTCCTCCTCAGGAATACCGATAGCATCCTTCAAAGCACCACCGTACTTGTTGATAGTCTCAACCTCCTCCTGTGGAACTGAAGAAGAACCGTGGAGAACGATTGGGAAACCGGGAAGCTCCTTCATACAGCCCTCGAGAACGTCGAATGCCAATGGGGGAGGAACAAGAACACCCTTCTCGTTGCGTGTGCACTGCTCGGGCTTGAACTTGTTTGCACCGTGTGATGTACCGATAGAGATAGCCAAGCTGTCGCAACCGGTCTTTGTCACGAAGTCAACAACCTCCTCAGGACGTGTATATGTGTGGTGCTCAGCTACCACGTCATCCTCAACACCTGCAAGGATACCGAGCTCGCCCTCTACTGTTACGCCATACTGGTGAGCATACTCTACTACCTTCTTTGTAAGAGCAACGTTCTCCTCGTAAGGAAGATGAGAACCGTCAATCATTACTGATGAGAAGCCCATGTCGATGCAAGACTTGCAGAGCTCGAAAGAGTTACCGTGGTCAAGGTGAAGAACAATCTCAGGATTTGTGCAACCCAACTCCTTGGCATACTCGACAGCACCCTCAGCCATGTAACGGAGAAGAGTCTGGTTAGCATACTTGCGGGCACCGCTTGATACCTGAAGGATAACAGGAGACTTTGTCTCTACTGCAGCCATGATGATAGCCTGCAACTGCTCCATGTTGTTGAAGTTGAACGCGGGGATTGCATAACCGCCCTTCATTGCCTTTGCGAACATCTCCTTGGTGTTCACAAGACCCAATTCTTTGTAATTTACCATAATTTATAGTTTAAAAGAAATAAAAATATCCGAAATATCGCCTGAGAACAGGAATTCCACAACAAATGAGAGAAAAGCCGTCCCAAACAGTCGTAATTCACTGCAAATTTAACAAAATCTTTGATTATCCACGAGTATATGGATAAAAAAATGCACAAAAGATAGAAATGAGGAAGCTCAACAATTCAGCAGAAAGCGCTATAACAAATATCAGACATTATCAGCTGCGCACAATTTGTAAATATTTTTACAAGAATGTCAAGAAAATTTTGCAATACAGTAAAGTTATCTTAATATTGCATAAATCATCAGCGTAGCCTTAAAGAGGTTCTGGCTATCTGCCGATGACAGGTCTTACACATAGAACCTCAATTTAAATAATCATGTATACAATAGAACAAGCTTTCGCTGCATTCGCTGTCAACATGGCACTTGTAGACGGCAGATTAGAGCAATCAGAGGCAACCAAAATCTGTAGCGTTGCCGAAGCCAACAATCTTAACACAAACGCTGTTCTTGAGGCCTGCAAAAGGGAGATTGACAATCCTTCTGACCTTTATGAGTTTGCAAAACGGATGACCGAGGAAGAGAAGGATTTGGTATTTTTCGGAATCATCAGAATATCTCTTGCCGACGGAAGGATTGCTATCAAAGAGATGCAGAGAGTACACACCGTGTGCGAAGCATTCGGTTGGGGCCCTCAGCATGCTACAATCATGTATGTCCAGCAGTTGAAGCAGGATCCGTCACTGAAGGTTGAGGGTGTTGATTTTTAATCACAGACAGATATCAATTAAAGGGCGATTTTATAAAATCGCCCTTTAATTTTACCACACAAGCCCCAAAAGAGAAATATGGGCTCAATGTAAAATTCTGATGGATTTCATTTTCAGGCATATAATTTCGCCAGTCTGAAAAGGGAAAAATCTTTATCTTTTATTCCTCTGGACTGTACCTTGATTTTAGAGTTCCTGGAACGGAGAGCAACAAAGTGAAGAATCTCGCTTTGCTTGTCTTGTATTCAGCAGCAGTCATCAACCTTGATTGTTCACTTGGACTTTTCTTCAAGTCTTGTTATCATGTCCTTTTGGGCCCAAAAGATACGATTAAACGAGTGAAACGCTAAGCTTGCTTAAGCGTTTTGTAACGAGTGCAAGTATCTTATCTAAAGAACCAAAGCGCCCGTCACAAAGTTTACAAGTCGAATATTACTCTTGCAATGGTTGTTCGCCAGCGCATGAAAAGTCCTGCGTTTTTAGATGCTTCGCTTTAGCACTATAGTTTGAGATCCTTCACTACGTTCAGGATGACAGGTACTCGGTCAGTTCTCTTGCACAGGTAATTCCCTAAAACCTCCGGCACTATCTAAAACACAGCAAACAACCGTTCAGGCAGCGGAAACAGGATAAAAGCTGTTTGAGCGGTGGATATAAGCGTTGTTGTTATCGCGTGGAAAGCGAGTTCTTTTATCCCCGATGGCTGAACGAAAAGTTGTTTGCGGCAAATTTTGTGTGACCGAAGGATGTTGTTTACAACTCCTGAGCAAAACACAAAATGACTGTTTTTGCAGTGCCGGGCGCTTTTTGTTACTTTTTCACGCGATGAAAAAGTAAAGAAAGAACGACAACAGAAAGAATATACGACAACAGGTTAAGGGTAAGTTGTGTTGAAGAATACACGGCAGATGTTTATTTACATTCCCATGCCATCATAAGAAGTTTCCCTCAACTTTTTACGTTGAGCCGAAATATGAAAAACGGTGAAACATACAGTTTCCATAAGAAAAATATTCTTTAGAAATTCAAACAGCTTCTAAGGAAATGTCATATATTTGCATATATCATCACAAATTACCATTATGTATATCATAGGCATTGCGGGAGGAACCGCATCGGGCAAATCAACCGTAGTCAAAGAGATTGTAAATTCACTGCCCGAGGGATCAGTGGCAGTAATACCACAGGACTCATACTACAAGGACAGCAGCCATGTTCCTGTAGAGGAGCGCCAGTTCATAAACTTCGACCACCCCGACGCGTTCGACTGGGACCTGCTTGTGGAGCAGATAACAATGTTGCGCGAAGGCAAGGCCATTGAACAGCCCACATACTCCTACATAACATGTACCCGACAGCCCGAGGTTGTCCATGTTGAACCCAAGGAAGTAATCATAATCGAGGGCATCATGGCGCTTGTCAGCCCCGAGCTGCGTGAGCTCATGGACCTGAAGATATTTGTCGACGCCGACGCCGATGACCGTCTCATACGTCTCATTCGCCGCGACATAATCGAGCGCGGGCGTACCCCCGAGACGGTAATCTCGCGTTACGAACGCATTGTCAAGGCCATGCATTGGGAATTTATCGAGCCCACAAAGAAATTCGCCGACATCATCATTCCGCAGGGAGGAGAGAATGTCAAGGCAATACAGGCGCTGCAGATGTCAATAAGGTATTTCCTTAAATAATACTATGAAATCGAGATACACATTCCAGTTCCTGTTGCTGGCATATATGGCATTGATGACAATATACGTTGCCACGACCGACGGATACAGCAAGCCCGCGCCCGATGCAGAGGTTGCCCCGGAACCTGCATACGAATACCTTTCGCCACATGTGACGCTGTCGCATTATGATAAACTCTTCCGCGAGGCAGCCGACAGCATAGAACTCGACTGGATGCTCATAGCAGCCGTCGCATATACAGAATCACGCTTCGACAGCACCGCCGTGTCGGCAGCCGGAGCACGCGGAGTGATGCAGATGATGCCCAAGACACTGAACGGTCTTGAGGTACCCGACTCGCTGCACGCGGACAACCGTCATAACATCCACGCATCGGCAAGATACCTGAAATCGTTGTTCTACATGTTCCGCAGGGTAAAGAACCATGATGAGCGCATAAACTTCGTTCTTGCTTCATACAACGCAGGTTACGGACACATAATGGACGCCATGCGCCTTGCCGACAAGTTCGGATACGACAGACACGTGTGGAAAGCCAACGTCGACTCATTCCTCATAAAGAAGAGCCAGCCCGAGTTTTACAACGACAGCATCTGCCGGAACGGAGAGTTCAAGGATTGGAGGCAGACACTATCATTCGTAAACAAGGTAAGACGCAACTGGAACCGTTTCAACAGCATGCAGCAGGAATATGCCGACTCAATAAATGCAGTTATGGCAGCAGACACGCTTAAAAGGATAAGATAAGGTCATTCTTGCCATCCTGAACTACTTAACTTTGCCTTGTCATTCCGAACGGATGTGAAGAATCTCTGAACCAACAGTCCTGTAATAATAAGATGTTTCGCTTTGCCCAACATGACAAGAACGCGCATTTGGCAGTAAAGGATTTAGGTCTCACCAGTTAAAATTAGGGGGGATAATTCTCAAGATAGTATATGAACAGGAATGAGTATTTTTGTATTCTTCAATACACTTTACCCTTAACCTGTTATCGTATATTCTTTTTGTTGTCGTTCTTTCTTTACTTTTTCATCGCGTGAAAAAGTAACAAAAAGCGCCCGGCACTGCAAAAACAGTCGCAACAGCCTTTAGCTCATGCCGCTATGGCGAGCATTCGGTCGGTTGTTGCTTTTCGCAAACAACTTTTCGTTCAGCCATCGGGGATAAAAGAACTCGCTTTCCACGCAATGACAGCAACGCTGATATCCGCCGCTCAGACAGCTTTTATCCTTTTTCCGCTGCCTGAACGGTTGTTTGCTGTGTTTTAGATAGTGCCGGAGGTTTTAGGAAATTACCATTTGCAAGAGAACAGACCGCGTACGTGTCATCCTGAACGTAGTGAAGGATCTCAAACTATAGTGGGTAAAGCGAAGCATCTAAAAACGCAGGGCTTTTCACGCCAAACAACAATCATTGCAAGAGTAATTTCAAGAAGAAACCGGCACTGTGTGAGCAACAGTTGTTGTTAGCAGCAAATAAGGATAAAGAATGGGATATCCTTCGCTATGCTCAGAATGAACAAGAGCGTGAGTGGATATCGAACTCACGTTAAAATAAATTGGAGGTCATAAATGTGACCTCCAATTACATTTATCATAAGAATACCGGCAATTCCTTACTTGCTCAACTGCTCATGCATTGCAGCTGCTGCACGTCGGCCGTCACCCATTGCAAGGATTACAGTAGCACCACCGCGCACGATGTCACCACCCGCATATATGAACGGAATTGATGACTGCATGTTCTCGTTTACGGCAATAGTGTTCTTGCGACCGAGCTCAAGACCCTCTACCGATGTAGGAACAAGCGGGTTAGGAGCGACACCTACAGAGACAACAGCCATGTCTATGTCGATAGTTTCGATAGCACCCTCTACAGGAACCGGCGAACGACGGCCCGAAGCATCAGGCTCGCCAAGCTCCATCTTCTGCAGTACAATCTGCTTTACGCAACCCTTCTCATCGGCGATATATTCGATGGGGTTATGCAGAGTAAGGAACTCCACACCCTCCTCCTTGGCATGCTTTACCTCCTCGAGGCGAGCAGGCATCTCGGCCTCGCTACGACGGTAGATAATCATCGCACGCTCGGCACCCAGACGGAGCGCAGTACGCACAGAGTCCATGGCCGTGTTACCGCCACCGATGACAGCCACACGCTTGCCTATGTGCATTGGAGTGTCAGTCTCAGGGTTAGAAGCATCCATGAGGTTCACACGTGTAAGATACTCGTTCGATGACAATATGTTGATTGAGTTCTCGCCAGGGATATTCATGAAATTAGGCAGACCGGCGCCTGATGCCACGAAGACACCCTGATAGCCCTCATCCTGCAACTGCCGGATAGAGATTGTCTTGCCCACAACACAATCCTTGATGAACTCGACGCCCATTGCACGCAGATTCTCAATCTCGTGCTCGACAATAGAGTTTGGCAAACGGAACTCAGGAATACCATACTTTAGTACACCGCCAATCTCATGCAGTGCCTCGAAGACTGTAACGCTGTAACCGAGCTTTGCCATGTCGCCGGCAAACGATAGACCCGCAGGACCCGAACCCACGACAGCCACCTTCTTGCCGTTCGATGCAGCCACCTGTGGAGCCGGCATCTCGCCGCTCTCGCGTGCATAGTCGGCAGCAAAACGCTCAAGCGCACCGATAGCGACAGCCTTGTGCCCCATCTTCAGATGTATACACTGACTCTCGCACTGCTTCTCCTGCGGACACACACGACCGCAGACAGCGGGCAGTGAGCTTGTCATCTTGAGCACCTGGGCAGCCTTAACGAACTCTCCGCGCTCGATATTCTTTATGAATGAAGGTATTTTGATGCTTACCGGACATCCTTCCATACAAGCCGGCTTCGGACAGTCAAGACAACGCTGCGCCTCTACAAGAGCCATCTCCTTTGTAAGGCCTGTGTTCACCTCCTCGCGCAACTTTGTCGCACGGTAAGCAGGTTCGAGTTCGGGCATCGGACAACGCTCGATAGCAGTACGCTCCTTCGGTTTCATCTTGTTACGGAGCTCTACGCGCCATGCTGCATCACGGTTGGTAAGGTCATCGCAATCGCTTGCACACTCAAAGGTTTCCAGTTTCTCGAGTTCGTGCGCCTCCTCTGTCTTGAAAGAGCCGAGACGCTGCATCATGCCGTCAAAATCGACCTGATGACCGTCGAACTCAGGACCGTCAACACAAACGAACTTAGTCTTACCGCCGACAGTGACACGGCAGGCACCGCACATACCGGTACCGTCCACCATGATAGTGTTCAGCGACACAACAGTAGGAATCTCATACTGCTTTGTGAGTTTGCACACGAACTTCATCATTATCGCAGGACCGATAGCCACACAGTGGTCCACCTTCTCGCGCTTGATTACACGCTCAATACCCTCGGTGACAAGACCTTTGTCGCCGTATGAACCGTCATCGGTCATGATGATGACCTCATCTGACACCTCACGAACCTCCTTCTCAAGGATGATAAGGTCCTTAGAGCGTCCCGCAAGCACTGAGATGACGCGGTTGCCCGCCTTCTTCAATGCAGCTGCGATAGGCAACATGGGCGCAACACCCACACCACCGCCGGCACATACGACAGTTCCGAAATTCTCGATGTGGGTAGCCTGACCAAGCGGACCTACGACATCGGTAATATAATCGCCCTCGTTAAGGTCGCATACGCGGCTTGAGCTGAGACCCACCTTCTGGATAACCAGAGTGATGAGACCTTTTTCAGGGTCGGCATGAGCGATTGTGAGCGGAATGCGCTCTCCCTTCTCGCCAACGCGGAGAATCACGAAGTTACCGGCTCTGTATGCCTTTGCGATAAGCGGAGCCTCTACACGCAGACGGAAAACCTTTTCCGAAAACTGCTCTTTTGAAACTATCTTGAACATAGTTAATGTTTTAGCCTATTAAAGTTATAGTGTAACGCAACAGTACCACAATCTTTATGAAGGTTCATTACGCCTTACCGCGTAACGCAGTTATCACCTTTTTAGTGGACTTTAATCTATAATATCAAAACCACAATACGGCACCAGTGCCTTCGGAATACGTATACCCTCGGGAGTCTGGTTGTTCTCAAGGAGAGCCGCAACTATGCGTGGAAGAGCAAGAGCCGAACCATTGAGAGTGTGGCAAAGCTCGGTCTTCTTGTCGGCATTGCGGTAACGGCACTTCAGACGGTTTGCCTGATAGCTGTCGAAATTAGATACAGAAGAAACCTCGAGCCAGCGCTGCTGAGCCTCGGAATATACCTCGAAGTCGAAGCAGAGAGCAGCTGTGAAACTCATGTCGCCGCCACAGAGACGGAGGATGCGGTATGGAAGTTCAAGCTTCTGCAAAAGACCCTCGACATGCTCGAGCATCTCCTTGTGTGACTCCTTGCTGTGCTCGGGAGTATCAATGCGGACAATCTCAACCTTGGAGAACTCGTGCAGACGGTTAAGTCCACGTACATCCTTGCCGTAAGAACCTGCCTCACGACGGAAGCACTGTGTATATGCGCAGTTCTTGATTGGGAGCTGCTTCTCATCGAGGATGACATCGCGGTAGATATTTGTTACTGGAACCTCAGCTGTAGGAATGAGATATAGGTCATCAAGGTCGCAGTGATACATCTGACCCTCCTTGTCGGGGAGCTGTCCTGTACCGTAGCCTGATGCTGCGTTCACTACTGTAGGAGGCATAATCTCTACATAGCCGGCCTTACGTGCCTCATCGAGGAAGAAGTTGATGAGCGCGCGCTGGAGCTGCGCACCCTTGCCCTTGTATACAGGGAAACCTGCACCGGTAATCTTCACGCCAAGGTCAAAGTCTATAAGGTCGTATTTCTTTGCGAGTTCCCAGTGTGGAAGAGCATTCTCGGGAAGGACAGTCTCCATTCCGCCGGTCTTCTCAACCACATTATCCTCGGCTGCAACGCCTTCAGGAACCTCATCGTAAGGGATGTTAGGAATAGTATAAAGCAACTGTTGCAACTCATCGGCAGCAGAGTCCATCTTCTCCTGCAATTCAGCAGCCTTTGTCTTGAGGACAGCAACCTCTGCCTTCACGGCATTTGCACCCTCGACATCCTGGGCTTTCATAAGCTGACCCACCTTTGCCGCAAGCTGCTTGTTCTGTGCAAGGACATTGTCAAGCTCCTGCTGTGCAGCACGGCGGGCCTTGTCTACATCAAGGACCTTCTCGATAGTCTCCTTTGCATTCTTGAAATGTTTTTTCTCCAAGCCTTTAAGAACCTTCTCGGTCTCCTGGCTAATCTGTTTTAGTGTTAGCATAATGTATTTTGTTTTAGTATATTCCCCAATCTGTCATTGCCCAAAGGCAATAATTACAAAAGTACAACTATTTTTTTGTTATTTAATAACATAATGGCAAAAAGATTGTATAATTTTAAGACAAATGGACAAGAGCAGCTTCAAACAATCGCTGCATCGCACAAACAACGAAAAGGCAACTCCTTTTGGGAGTTGCCTTATAGGGTCTGTTTGACAAGAATTATTAGTTATTCTCAGCAAACGGAGTAACAGAAACGTAGCTCTTGTCGTTCTTGCCACGCTTGAAAGTTACGATGCCGTCAACCAATGCGTATAGAGTGTGGTCGCTACCCATGCCGATGTTAGCGCCTGGGTTGTGAACTGTACCACGCTGACGTACGATGATATTACCGGCTTTACATCTCTGACCGCCCCAGATCTTAACACCAAGTCTTTGGCTAGCTGACTCACGGCCGTTCTTTGAACTACCAACACCTTTCTTATGTGCCATAATACTAAAAACTTTAAATTAACCGATAATTTCCTTTACTACTAACTCTGTGAACTGCTGACGGTGACCGTTAAGCTTGCGGTAACCCTTGCGGCGACGCTTGTGGAAAACAAGCACCTTGTCACCCTTAACGAGGGTTGGGTCAATTGTACGTGTAGTAACGATGTTCTGACCGTCCTTAGACTTGCGAACAATCTTCATCTCACGGACATTGCCGATATAGCAAACCACCTTAGCACCTTCTACTGTAGGAGCACCTACAGTTACAGCACCTTCCTTATCCAACAACAACACGCGGTCAAACTCCACTGTTGTGTCATTCTGAGCACCCTTGATGTGGTGCACGAACAGCTTCTTGCCAGCCTCAGCCTTAAACTGCTGTCCGTTAATCTCAACAATTGCGTACATTAAATTTATCGCTTTTATTGTGAATTCCGCGAGGTGCGTTCTCTTCGTGAGCACGTCTTCTTCAACCCCTACGGACTAAATCGGGTGCAAAGATAGAAAACTTTTTCCATTCAGAGAAACTTTTCCGCACTTTTTTCACACCCTTTATATAATATAAGGAGTACCCGGACTCTTGAGGAGTCCGGACTTCCGCTTACTTGTTCGACAGATAGCGCTCAGCCTCCATTGCGGCACGGCATCCGCTCGCAGCAGCATTGATTGCCTGACGGTAATGAGGGTCGGCAACATCGCCTGCCACAAAGACACCGGGAATGACAGTCTTCACGCCGCTTGCATCGGCAGGCACGAAGTAGCCCGTCTCATCGGTCTTGAGATACTTCTTGAAGACATCGCTGTTGGGCTTGTGACCGATAGCGAGGAAGAAACCGTCAATTGCGATATCGTAACGCTTTTCATCGGCCTCGCCCTTGCGGTACACGACATGTGCGCCCTCTACTCCATCCTCGCCGAAGAGGCCTTCGGTATTATGCTCGAAGAGAACCTCAATCTTGGGGTTCGCGAGCGTACGGTCCTGCATGGCTTTCGACGCACGCAGATACGGTTTGCGGACAATGAGATAGACCTTTGCTGCAAGCGAAGCGAGGTAGTTAGCCTCTTCGCAAGCCGTGTCACCTCCACCTACAACGGCAACCACCTTCTTGCGGTAGAAGAAACCGTCACATGTTGCGCATGCACTTACACCCATACCCTGATACTTGATTTCATCGGGCAAACCGAGATACTTGGCCGCCGCACCAGTAGCGATAATGACACTCTCGGCCTCAATGACATTGCCGTCATCGAGAGTCACCTTGTAGGGAGACTGCTCGAAATCAACATCGGTCACGCTGCCCGAACGGACATCGGCACCCACATTGATTGCCTGCTGACGCATGTTATCCATGAGTTCAGGACCTGTTATTCCTTGAGGGAAACCAGGGAAGTTTTCAATAACCGTAGTCTGGGTCAGCTGACCGCCGGGCTGCATGCCCTCAATGAGGACGGGTGAAAGGTTGGCACGCGAAGCGTATATTGCCGCTGTGTATCCGGCCGGACCGGAACCAATAATCAAACACTTTGTACTATTCATAACATATAATATTTTAAATTATCTCATATCTACTATCTCGGCCGTAGGGAAATCCTTTACCCGGCAACGGTATGTATCTTTCCCGAACTTACAGCCTCTCTTACTCTCGCCAAGAGTAATCCGGGCATACCCTTGGCCCGACATAAAAATTTCAAGACCTTCAAGCACCGGACGTTCTCCCATATAAACATGGAGTCTAAGTTCATTAACCTCGGCATCGACATCCTTCGCCTTCATGGCAAGAATGCGTATTCCCGCATGTTCTTCTCCGAGTTCAAGAGTATAATTAGCACGATATGCTTCCATTATATATAAAGGAGAGAGGTTCTGTGCTTCCTCGGAACCCGCATCGGTGATATACACCTCATCGATATCCTTCATGTAGCTCCATTGGGTAATACCGTCACACCACACTTTCATGTTCTCCATGTCAAGCGCATAGCGTTCGTTGTCGAGTTTGAGAACACCCTGGTCACTGTAGACAACGGCATCATCCTCATCGTACACAGTATAAGAATAGTCCTGCTGCAAGGCTGCGCCGGCCTTAATATCTGCAATAATCCTGTCGAGCAACGCTGCGGCATCATCCTGCGCAACGACCGCGAGAGGGAGCATCAACAACAATGATAATACAAATCTTTTCATGGTCAAATAAACAATTAGTTCAGCAAATAGTCTCAAAGCAGGCTCTTAAGGCGGAACTCCAGGTCGGCCTCATCGGTACAGAGTACCTGACGCGGCTTGCTGCCCTCCTGTTCCCCGACGATGCCCGTCTGGCACAACTGGTCCATGATTCGGCCCGCACGGTTGAAGCCTACATTGAACTTGCGCTGTATGAGAGATGTCGAACCATGCTGGGCAAGCACCACTGCACGGGCAGCCTCAGCAAATAACGGGTCGAGTTTGTCCGAGGTTATTTCGCCACGCATGCCACCGCCTTCGCCGCCGAAGTCGGCAGCCTCATCAGGCTCGGGAAGTATATACGCCTGCTGGTAGCCCTGTTGCTTGGCAATATGGGCGCAGACGCGCTCGACCTCCTTTGTCTCGACAAGCGCGCACTGCACACGCACAGGGTCGTTGCCCGCGAGGAAGAGCATATCACCCCTACCCTGCAACTGGTTTGCACCGGAGCGGTCGAGAATGGTACGCGAGTCGATTGCAGAAATGACACGGAACGCCATTCGCGCGGGGAAGTTTGCCTTGATGGTACCTGTAATGATATTTGTAGTAGGACGCTGCGTAGCGATAATCATGTGAATACCGACGGCACGCGCCTTCTGCGCAATGCGGGCAATCGGCTGCTCCACCTCGCGACCCGCAGTCATCATAAGGTCGCCGTACTCATCGATAACGACCACAATGTACGGCATGAAACGGTGCCCCTTCGTAGGCAGCAGTTCCTTATTGAGGAACTTCTCGTTATACTCCTTTACCGAACGTACCGAAGCCATCTGCAACAGCTTATAGCGGTTATCCATCTCGACACAAAGCGACTTCAGCGTACGCACAACCTTGTTCACATCGGTAATGATCAGTTCATCCTCGCCCTCGAGCTTTGCGAGGAAGTGTTTCTCGAGCACACCGTAAAGGCTCAACTCCACCATTTTGGGGTCAACCATAACGAACTTGAGGTATGCCGGGTGCATCTTGTAGAGCAACGATGTAATGATTGCATTAAGGCCGACAGACTTACCCATACCGGTAGCGCCCGCGACAAGCAGGTGAGGCATCTTTGCCATGTCTACCATGTAGACCTCGTTGGAAATTGTCTTTCCAAGAGCAAGAGGCAACGCCATGTCCGTTTCCTTATACTTGCGGCTATTGAGCAGAGAGGCCATCGGGACAATCTGCTTGTGGGCATTAGGCACCTCGATACCGATTGTGCCTTTTCCAGGGATAGGAGCTACAATACGGATACAGAGTGCCGAAAGACTCATTGCGATGTCATCCTCAAGGTTACGTATCTTGGAGATCCTGACACCGGGAGCCGGTGTTATCTCATAGAGAGTGATTGTAGGGCCCACAGTCGCTTTTATCGAACTGATGTCTATTCCGAAGTTCTTGAGGACCTCGACTATCTTATTGGCATTGGCTGCCTGCTCATTACGGTCAATAGAGTGAGCCGCCTGCTCATACTCATCGAGCAGATCTATTGTCGGCGGCTTATAGTAGCTGAGCTCATCCTTGGGATTTATCGGGCGCAGCATATCGCCACCCGTATCCTCATCGCCTTCGGCCTTCTCGACCTCCATCGACAGTTCCTCATCACCGGCATCAACAGACTCGGTAGTCCTCTTCGACATCTCATCGAACCTTCTTGCCACCTCATCATCGTCTTCCTCATCAGTGCCATCAATCTCTATCAGGATTTCATCTTCTTCAACATCTTCATTATCTTGCTCTTCTTCATCACCCTCCTCATCATCGTAATCCTCGTTCTCATCATCCTCATCATCTTCATCTTCGGAACCATCTTCTTCATCCTCTTCATCGACTTCTTCCGTCTCCTCGACATTGTCGGAATCCTTCTTCTTCGGAAGCGTTATCGCCAGCTTCTCCTGGAGCCAGGGTATGGTGTCCTTTGTAACATAAATCATGTAGAACAGCAACATGACCACAAGAAGGATAATCACACCGACATTACCGACCATCTGTCCTATAAAACCGGTTATCAGATTACCATGCGCTCCGCCCGGAGAAGCATACCAGGAGTCAAAGCCCTCTCCTATTACAAAAGAGAAGAATATCGAGAACCAGACCATCGGCACAAGCAACATCAATGTCCATCTCATGAGTCTTATTTCGTACAGGTGCATAAGACGTATCGCCCACACGACGAGCAACGGGAAAAGCAGTATTGAAGCCCAGCCGAAACATTCATTGACAAGATACTCGGCTATTACCGCACCACCGATACCGCCACTGTTGGCAGCCTTGGCATCACGTCCTTCGGTAACGTAAGTCTCAAGTATATCGTGGTCACTGCCACCCGCCGAGAAGAACGACACGTACGAGAAGCAGAAGAACACTGCAAAAGCGACAATCAGCGCTCCGAGTACGAACTGCACCCTGCGGTCGGCAAAAAATGCCCTTACACTCTGAAAAAATGTCTTTATCTTTGAAGGCGCAACCTTCTTTCTTTTGGATTTCTTTTCCGTCTTAGCCATATAGTGTTTTCACATTTTACAGTACATTAATATTCAACAGGTTACAAAAATCGCAATATCTATCAGCCGCTAAACCTGCAAATTTACAAACGCGAAGATAGTAAAAAAAAGAATACCCAAGGTTCGCCCCTACGCTATTTTTTTGTAACTTCGCGGCAAATTACAAAGTTGCATATCATGAGCGAAAGAGAAGATATCGTATTTTCCCGCAACACAGTGGAATTCGTAACCGTAGCAGCGGAATACTGCGCATACATAGAGCGCTGCAATGAGCACACAGCAAAAGAGTTCGTAGGGACTCTCCTAAAGCTATTGCCGTTGCTGTACCTTAAGGCACAGATGTTGCCCGAAGGCGAAAGGGTGGGAGAAGACGAACTTGAAGACTTTGTAACCGAGGACAGCTACGAGGTGTTGCGCATGAACATATATGAGCTTCTCGCCGACAAGGACAGCTACCTTGACGTCTTTGTCTCGGAGATGAAATACAGTGACACCCCTGTAACGAAGAGCATATCCGAAGACCTTGCCGACATATATCAGGATATCAAGAACTTCGTATGCCTATTCAAGCTCGGCATCAACGAGACAATGCACGACGCCATTGTCGAATGCAGCGAGCACTTTGCCCAATACTGGGGGCAGACACTCGTGAACACAATGAGAGCACTCCACGAGATAAAGTACAACACACTTGAAGAAGAGGAGGAAGAGGAGAGCAATGAGTGATTTCAGGGCAAAGATTGAGAAAAGCGAGATAAGCACGATGCCCACGGCATCATTCAGCGGCAGAATAATCACTATCGACACTGTTGCCGAGGCCGACAAGGCCGTGAAGGCATTGTCGGGCGAGAGACTGCTGGGAATCGACACCGAGACACGCCCCTCGTTCAGGAAAGGCATGCAATATGAGGTCTCGCTCATACAGCTATCGACAGCCGACACCTGTTTTCTCATAAGGCTGAACCGTACCGGAATGCCCGATTCGCTTGTATCGTTGCTCGAGAACAAGAATATCATCAAGATAGGGCTTTCGCTACACGATGACTACCAGTCGCTGTGCCGTCGCCGCAAGTTCAAGGCCGGCGGGTTCCTCGACCTGCAGCAGCACGTCACCAGGTACGGTATTGAAGAGAAGAGCCTCCAGAAGATATTCGCCATTATATTCGGGCAGCGCATATCAAAGAGCCAGCAGCTGACGAACTGGGAGAACGACGTTCTCACAGACAAACAGAAACTCTATGCCGCCACCGACGCATGGGCGTGCCTTGAGATATACAACAGATTGGAATCCTTATAAATTCATTTATATATTGAGCAGAACATGATTGAAAAAGCCGTTATACTCAAAAAAGGGAAAGAGGAGTCACTCCAGCGTTTTCACCCTTGGATATTCTCGGGCGCAATACAGCGAATCGAAGGAAAGCCCGAGGAGGGAGATGTGGTAACAGTGTTTACCAACGACCGAAAGTTCATAGCACGCGGCCACGTACAGGTAGGCAGCATTGCTGTCAGAGTGCTCACATTCAAGGATGAGCCAATCGACCGGCAGTTCTGGGAGAGACGTATCGCTACGGCATACGACCTGCGCGAGCGCACAGGCATCTCATCACGCGAAGACAACACCACCTACCGTCTTGTTCACGGTGAGGGCGACAACCTCCCGGGTCTCATCATCGATATCTACGGCGACACCGCTGTCATGCAGGCACACAGCGTGGGCATGCATGTAAACCGCATGGACATTGCCGAAGCCGTCAAGAAATGCCTTGGCGACAAGATAAAGAACATCTACTACAAGTCGGACACCACCCTCCCCTACAAGGCAGACATAAACAAGGACAACGGCTACATCATGGGCGGCAACGCAAGCAACATATCTACCGAGTATGGACTGAAGTTCCACATCGACTGGCTGCGTGGCCAGAAGACCGGATTCTTTGTCGACCAGCGCGAGAACCGCGCTCTGCTCGAGAAATATGCCAAAGGACGCAAGTTGCTCAACATGTTCTGCTATACAGGCGGTTTCTCGATTTACGCCATGCGCGGCGGAGCCGAGATTGTACACTCGGTAGACAGTTCATCAAAGGCAATTGACCTTACAAACGCGAATGCCGAACTGAACTTCCCCGGCGACACACGCCACACAGCATATGCCGAGGACGCATTCGACTACCTCGACCGCATGGGCAACAACTACAACCTGATTATCCTGGACCCGCCCGCATTCGCAAAGCACCGCGACAGCCTGCGCAACGCGCTCATCGGCTATCGCCGCCTGAATGCCAAGGCAATAGAGAAGATTCAGCCGGGTGGAATACTCTTCACCTTCTCATGCTCCCAGGTAGTGAGCAAGGAGAATTTCCGCACAGCGGTGTTCACGGCCGCAGCAATGGCAAAGCGCAACGTACGCATCCTGCACCAGCTGACACAGCCCGCCGACCACCCCGTCAGCATATATCACCCCGAAGGCGAATACCTGAAAGGACTGGTACTTTATGTGGAATAAAAAATTGCGTTGCAATTTTTTATCGACGAGTTTTTTTGCAAATAGTCGCGCGAAGGGCAGGCAAAGATTGCCCCGCGCGGGATGCAATAAAAAAACGAGTCAATAAAACAAGAAAAAATAAAGGGTCAAACATTTTGCCATAATGAAAAGATTTACTACCTTTGCACCCTGAAAAGCCATTACACTACATTTGTTACCAGCAAATAAAAATTAAAAACATAACGATAATGAAAAAAGATCTTCATCCAGCATCATATCGCCCGGTTGTCTTCAAGGACATGTCAAACGGCGATTGCTTCCTTTCACAGTCTACCTGCAACACAAAGGAGACTATCGAGTTCGAGGGCGAGACATACCCATTGGTAAAGCTTGAGATTTCTAACACATCTCACCCATTCTACACAGGTAAGGCTAAGCTTGTCGATACAGCAGGTCGCGTTGATAAGTTCATGAGCCGTTACAGCAAGACTCTGAAGAAGTAAGCAGGTAACACAAGAGTATAAGAAGGTGTATGAAAATACACCTTTTTTTATGCCATAAACCCATCTATCGACAAAACCACAACAATAATCAACATGAAAAGAGTACTCCTTGTATTTTCCATACTGATGCTGGCAGTTGCCTGCGGCAGCGATGATGAGAACAACGGCCACGGTGTTCCCGGAAACCGGAATGCAAACATAGGCATGTCCAAACATGCACAACGCATTGAAATACCGGCAATAAGCGATAATGAACTGTTCATCGCGCATACAACGACCGTGAACGGCAAGGAGAACGTAACGTACAGCATCTCACATAACCCCGAGCGCAAGCATTGCAAATGGGCTGCATTCACATTCGATGCCAGCAATAGGGCAATCAAATGGAAACGTGACGACTGGAACGATACCGAATGGGGAGGCGACCCGTTCCAGTCCAACCCAGAGATGCCCGACAACTACGTCATGACCAAAAGCGAAATAAATCATAATGGTTTTGTGCGCGGACATATCGTGGCATCATACGACAGGGTATATTCGAAGGATGCCAATGAGCAGACATTCTACTACAGCAACATAAGCCCCATGTACAGCCGTTTCAACACAGGAGCATGGAACGACTGCGAAAACCTTGTCCAAGGTTGGGGACGCAACAATGCATTCTGCGACACATTATATATTGTCAAGGGCGGAACCATAAGAGAGGGCGAATACCGGACCGTGGGCAGTTGCCCGACAGTCCCCAATTATTATTACATGGCGCTTCTGTGCCTGAAGAACAACACCTACAAGGCCATTGGACTACTCTTCAAGCATGTGAACGGCAACAGCCGGACAGAGGTCTGCTCAATTGATTACCTTGAGAGTTTCACAGGCATAGACTTCTTCTGCAATGTACCGGACGCAGTAGAAGATGTCGTAGAGAAGAACTGCCGCCCGAACCAGTGGACGGGCCTCAAAAGCTACACACTTATAGAGAAATAACAGAAAAGCCTCATTTTTATATTTTTAAATGAGGCTTTTCTGTTTATTTCAATAGGAGTTGCAATATTAATACACTATTTTTGCAACATACAAAAGCCGGAACCAACAAACCATTTACAGATATGACAAGAATCAGGCAAATAGCGGCGGCGTTTGCATTTATGGCATCTGCAACTCTCTGCGCACAGACCGATACAGCAGAAACCAATACTGCACTGCATAACCGACATAGCGAAAGCGTTACTTCACGCAACACCATAAGCACAAGATACGAGGCCGGTTCGGTATTCGGCAGCGGGGACTATGCGCCCATGTGGCACTTCACGAACATACAAGGAGCAGGCAGCCACAAGAATGACTGGGCATATGCAAGAGTAGGCGTGAATGGAAGTAACCGTTTCGACCGCAGCGGTATCGAACTCATATGGGGTGCAGATGTCATCGGTGGATATGACCTCACTTCGAACCTGTTCATACAACAGGCATACCTCGATTTCAACTGGAAGAGGTTAAGGGTGTCATTAGGCCAGAAAGAGCGTTGGAGCGAACTGCAGAACCCGCGTCTGAGCACCGGAGCGTTGGTAGAGAGCGGTAATGCCCGCCCTATTCCGCAGATACGCATTGAATTGCCTGAGTACTGGAACATTCCCGGTACAAAGGGATGGTTCGGCATAAAAGGACACATTGCGTACGGATGGTTTACCGATGAAGGCTGGCAAAAGGATTTTGTAGCAGCCGACAAGGCACGCACCACAGGAGTACGATACCACTCGAAGGCCGGTTTCGCACGCTTCGGCAACGAGGAGAGATTCCCGTTGACAGCAGAGATGGGACTTCACATGGTGTCGCAGTTCGGCGGAAACACATACAACTGGTGCAACAATGAGGGAGAGTTCGTGAACAGCCCTACCCGTCCCAAGGAATACTGGACAGCATTTTTCCCTACGAAGGGAGACAGCAGACACACTCTCGGAGACCAGGCCAACATAGCCGGTAACATGCTCGGCAGCTGGCTTGGAGCAATCACGTGGAACGACAAAGATTGGAAATTGCGTCTTACATACGAGCACGTTTTCGAGGACCACTCACAAATGTTCTGGGAGTACGGAGCATGGACAGAACAGCTTGTAGGGCTTGAACTTGAACTGAAGAACTTCAAATGGATAAAAGGCATAACCCTCGAGTACTTCAACCTGAAGAACCAATCAGGACCTATCTACCACGACACAAACAGCCTCATCCCCGACCAGATAAGTTGTGCCGACAACAATTATTGGCATCACACATACAATGGCTGGTTCAACTACGGAATGATGATAGGTACACCGCTGGTCACATCGCCGGTATACAACACGGACAACACATTAGGAATATACAACAACCGTGTCGAGGCATTCCACATGGGTATTGAGGGCTCGCCGCTTGCATGGCTGGACTACCGCCTGCTGCTTACAAAGAGCAACAACTGGGGAACCTACCCAAGGCCATTCAAACAGATGAAAGAAAACACCTCGGGGCTGTTCGAGCTTACATTCGCCCCAAACAGCAAATGGAGCATAAAAACATCGTTCGCCTTTGACAACGGAGAACTTTATGGAGACAATTACGGGGGTATGTTAACTGTTACCCGCCATGACATATTCGGTTTCTAACACGAAGAATATATGAAAAAGATAGCATTCATACTGATAACTCTCACAGCATTGGCTTCATGCCAGAAAGAGGACCACAACGGAGACCTCGGCGGTTTCTGGAAACTCCAGCAGATAGAACTTGCCGACAGCATAATAAACACAAGGGAGAAGAGCTGTTTTTGGGCAGTACAGCTTGACCTTATACAGATAGGCAACGGCAAAGGACGCTTTCAGCATGTTGCCGACTCATTGTACATACAGATGATCACAATACCGTCAAACCCCAACAGCCTCGGCCTCTTCAATCCGAAGGATGAACGGTTCGGCGTAATACACCTCGACCGCAACGGAATGGTACTGAGGTCGAAGGACGCGACACTGACACTGAAGAAATTCTGATCAATTACCGGCAGCAAGCTCCTTTGCAAGGTACGGTGCAGTGTGCCCTACCCCTTTTGCGACAACCTCCTCTGGAGTTCCGGTCGCCATTACCATACCACCGTCACGACCGCCCTCGGGACCCATATCTATTATGTAGTCGGCCATCTTGATTACATCGAGGTTATGCTCTATGATTACCACAGTGTTGCCCTTGTCCACAAGGCGGTTGATGACATTCATAAGCACGCGGATATCCTCAAAATGCAAACCTGTCGTCGGCTCGTCAAGCAGATAGAGAGTCTTGCCCGTATCGCGCTTCGACAGTTCCGTCGCCAGTTTCACACGTTGGCTCTCGCCACCTGAAAGTGTTGTCGACGGCTGACCAAGCTTTATATATCCGAGACCGACTTCCTGAAGGACCTTTATCTTGTTGAGTATTGTCGGGACATTCTCAAAGAACTCAACAGCCATATTGATTGTCATGTCAAGTACATCGGCTATCGACTTGCCCTTATACCGTACCTCAAGCGTCTCGCGGTTGTACCGCTTGCCGTGACACACCTCGCAAGGCACCATCACATCGGGCAGGAAGTTCATCTCGAGTGTCTTGTAACCATTACCGCTGCACTCCTCGCAACGTCCACCCTTCACATTGAACGAGAAACGCCCAGCCTTGTAACCGCGGATTTTCGCCTCAGGAAGGTCGACAAAGAGATTGCGTATATCGGAGAAGACACCGGTATACGTCGCAGGGTTGGAACGCGGAGTACGTCCCAGAGGCGACTGGTCAACATCGACAATCTTGTCTATATGTTCTATTCCCTCGATGCGGTCATACGGCAACGGTTCCTTCAGAGCCCGATAGAAATGCTTTGCGAGAATAGGCTGCAAAGTGTCGTTCACGAGCGAGGACTTTCCACCGCCCGATACACCTGTCACACATATAAGTTTGCCGAGCGGGAACTCGACATCCACCCCTTTAAGATTATTGCCTCTTGCACCGAAGATACGTATCGACTTACCGTTGCCCTCGCGACGTTTGCCGGGAACCTCAATCCTCTCCTCGCCGTTCAGGAACCGCGCCGTCATCGTATCACACTTGAGCATCTGCTCAGGAGTGCCCGCAAAGACAACCTCACCACCCTTACGGCCGGCTTTCGGGCCAAGGTCGATGACATAGTCAGCTGCAAGCATTATGTCGCGGTCATGCTCGACAACGATTACAGTGTTGCCGATGTCGCGCAGACTCTTCAGAGAGGCAATAAGCCTGTCATTGTCGCGCGGATGAAGTCCGATACTCGGTTCATCGAGAATGTAGAACACATTTACCAGTTGCGAACCGACCTGCGTCGCAAGACGTATGCGCTGCCCCTCGCCACCCGAGAGCGACACCGATGAACGGTTGAGCGAGAGGTATCCGAGACCTACATCAAGCAGGAAACCGATACGCGACTGTATCTCCTTTACAATCTCTCCGGCTATGGCGCGCTGCTTTTCGGTAAGATGCCCATCAAGTTCCAGAAGCCACTCATGGAGGTTGGAGATATCCATTGAAGCGAGTTCGTGGATATTCTTTCCTGCCAAGCGGTAGTGAAGCGCCTCTTTATTGAGGCGCGCGCCTTTACACTCGGGACACTCATGCATGACCGAGAACTGCTCGGCCCAGCGCAGTTCCTTGGCCGAGACGCTTGTCTCTTTCTGCTGCTGGATATATTTCACAAGACCATCATACGTCGATATGCTGTCATAGAACATGTCCGACGTACTGCTCAACTTCAAAGGAACAGGAGAACCGTAAAGAATCTCATCAATAACCTCATCGCCAAGCTGCTCTACAGGGGTGTTCAGGTCGGCATCGTAACGCGCAAGCACTGCTTCAATCTGTTGGAATATCGATGAACGGCGGTATTTGCCGAGGGGAGCCAGAGCACCGTCGTGAACCGAGAGGGAACGGTCGGGAACGACCTTGTCGACGTCGACCTGACTGATGACACCAAGACCCTTGCATTTGGGGCAGAAACCTTGCGGAGAATTGAAAGAGAAGTTATGAGGGTCGGGTTCCTTATACGAAAGACCCGTTACCGGACACATGAGACGCTTGCTGTAGTAACGTATCTCGCCCGACGGCATCTCCATTATCATTACCAGCCCATCGCCTTGCGCAAGTGCTGTGGAGAGGCTCTGTTTAAGCCGCTTTGTATCCTTGGCGTCAACGGCGAGTTTATCGATGACGACCTCGACATCATGGTTCTTGTAACGTTCGAGCATCATGCCGCGCGCCATCTCGCACATCTCGCCGTCTATGCGCACATTAAGGTACCCTTTGCGCATCATCTGCTCAAAGAGTTCCTTGTAATGACCCTTTCGTGCCTTTACCAGAGGAGCAAGCATATATATGCGCTTACCGTCATAATCACTCAGGATAAGGTCAAGTATCTGCTCCTCGGTATACTTGACCATCTTCTCGCCAGAGAGATAGGAATAGGCATCGGCGGCACGCGAGAAGAGAAGACGCAGATAGTCATATATCTCGGTTGTCGTGCCCACCGTAGAACGCGGGTTGCGGTTCGTCGTTTTCTGCTCAATTGAAATAACAGGGCTGAGACCTGTAATCTTGTCCACATCGGGACGTTCAAGACCACCCAGGAAGTTGCGCGCGTAAGCCGAGAATGTCTCAAGGTAGCGGCGCTGACCTTCAGCAAATATCGTATCGAAAGCAAGTGAGGACTTTCCGCTTCCGCTCAAGCCTGTAACGACAGTCAACGAATCGTGCGGTATCTCCACATCAATATTCTTGAGGTTATGCACCCGTGCACCGAAGACCTCAATTCTACCTTTTTCCTCTTCTACTTTACTCATCATCGGAAATAAAAACTGTTATTATGGCGCAGCTGTCTCCTCGGTATAACCGCGCAACAGATTAACATCACGGCGAATCTCGTACCTGACACCATCGGCGCCCCTGGCATCGATGACTACATAATAGACTCCGGGCTTGACATCCTTACCCTTATATGTTCCGTCCCAGCCACAATCCTCACAGTCTATCTGGTCTATACCCCACGAATAGAGCTGCTGTCCCCAACGGTTGTATATCGCAGCACTGAAGGACACTATGGACTTCACGTTATAGACATTATAATAATCGTTTATGCCGTCGCCATTGGGCGAGAAAGCATTAGGAGCCTCGAGGCTCGACTCGGAGAGAATCACACGGAAAGGCTCATAATCCTCACGGCCGAACTCCCATACCACCTCACTGTCACTGCGGCTCGTATACACGAATACCGGCTGTATTATTGTGGCACCACTCTCGCGGATATCAATCTCTACATCCTTGTCATACCGAATCAGGTACGGTTCATCCTCGCCCTCCTTTGTAAACTCCCATGAGCATACAAGAGAGTAGCCTTCAACCTCTTCGGCATTGGCAAAAAGTCTGACAGTCACTGGCGCCTCGCCCGAGAACTCATCGCCTGCAGCAAGTTCCGACAGTTCGCCTTTGGAATCGACGACCTCGGCCACCGGCACCGGGGCCTCAATAGTTATCTGAGCCGAAAGTCCTGTGACACACAGCAAAAATATAAATGTTGAGAAAAATCTTTTCATAAAATCAAGAATCCGTTCAAAATAATAACGTGGATTGCAGCGAATCATTATGCCGGAACCAATCATTATTACGAAAAACAAAAATAATAAATCCGACCGATAAAACAGCAAGATGAGACCATTTTTAAGATTCGTATACATTATTTATTGGGCACATGCAACAAAAGGAGTGTTTTTTTGCGCAGATTATCGCCTTATAATCACAATTAAGTTGTATCTTCGCATAGATTTGTCGAAGTGTGGCTAAACACAGCCATATGAAGCGAAATCTTACAAAAGAATATCACTTATAACCATGAAAAGACACGGACTTATACTTTCCCTGCTATTCCTGTTGCTCTTCACTGCAGCCAATGCACAAGATAACGGATACATAACACATACTGTCACACGCGGACAGACACTGTTCTCCATAGCCAAGCAATACGGCACAACTATCGAGATTATTGTCAGGAACAATCCGGGAAGCGCAAAATCGCTTGCCGTTGGCCAGGAGCTGAAGATACCCCGCAACAGACAGAGCGGTTCCGACAGAGAGAACAACGCCGTCGAGCGCAACGGCAAGCTTTACCACACAATAAAGAGCAAGGAGACGCTTTTCAGCCTAGGCAAGAAGTACGGTGTCACACCCGATGAAATCTGCGCAGCCAACCCTGGAATCTCCATAAGCAATTTCCCTATCGGCAGAGAGATTGTAATACCGCAGAAGGGAAAGAAGACAAAAGAAAGCCCTTCGTTCAGGCTCAACATCAACCCCGATGAGAAGAAAGCCTCAATTGCATCGACCCACAAGGTAAAGAGACGCGAGACCATCGAGAAGATATGCAAGAAATATGATATCACGCAGGAACAGTTCTTCAGCGTCAACCCCGAGCTGAGAGGTAAGGAGGTAAAGAGGAAGATGATTGTAAACATCCCTGCAAAATCCGCGGCCCCGAAGGCTGAGACAGAGCATGATGCAACTCCCAAGAAAGAGGAGGTCATTACCGAAACCGTCAAAACAGAACCGACAAGATTCGATGACGGAGAGACAAGGATTGCCGTAGTCCTTCCTTTCCTGCTCGACCGTTTCGCACCCGAGGAGCAAGGACGCATGGTTGAGTTCTATCAAGGATTCCTGATGGCGGCCGAGAGGCTAAAGAACGAGAAACACTCGTTCGAGATAAACACATTTGACTCCGGCTTCAAGGAGAAGAGCCTTGACAGCCTCATAAACAGCGGTGCTCTCGACAACATGGATATCATTATCGGAGCATACTACCCCAACCACAACAAGCAGTTGGGCCGTTTTGCACTTGAGAAGAAGATTCCGCTCGTGATTCCGTTCTCGAACAGACAGGATGAACTATACAACAACCCTATGGTATTTTTTGTCAACACCCTGCAGTCATCCATCATGAATGACGTGACTGGCAATTTTGTCAAGGGTTTCCCCAATGCCAATGTCATTTTTGTTGAGGACACCATAAAAAGCAACAAGGGCAGTTTCATCAAAAGCATGACAGCAGAGCTTACAAGAAACAGCATTCCACACTCTACGATAAAGATGGAAGATATTGTGTGCGAGGGAGAAAGGGAGGAAGAGGTGTTCATGAATTCACTCAGGGCGCTTGCCACAGACAGCCTCAGAAAGAATATCATAATACCGACATCATCTTCAAAGGAGACACTAAACAGGATTCTGCCCTCGCTTGTAATGGCCAACGCGCTCGACACGACTCTCATGAGGCAGTTCCAGTTGTTCGGCTACCCTGAGTGGCAGGTATATGCATCACAGACAAGAGAACAGATGTATGAGATAGACACATATTTCTATGCCACATTCTACAGCCACTTCTCCTTGCCCGAGGCAGCCAAGTTCCAGAATGACTTCATACGCTGGTATAACCGCGACCTCCAGAAGATATTCCCACGCTACGGCATGCTGGGATACGATATCGGATACCACTTCATTTTAGGCACTATCCTCTATGGAGACAAACTGGCCGAGAATGTGAACAACCTGGACTACACCCCGATACAGACCGGATTCAAGTTCGAGAGAATCGGCGAGAAAGGCGCCTTGATGAACAAGAAACTCTACTTCATCCACTACAACCGCGAATACAATATTGAAAAGATAGACCTTGACAAATGCGAAGAATCAGAATATTAAGTATAGTATCCCTCCTATTCATCACACTCGCGGCATCGGCACAGATTGAGGAGCCGCGCAGAGTACTTGAAGTGGGTGTTTCAGGCGGCATGAACCTTAACAAAGCTGACTTGAGACCCTCGATGCGCCAGAAAATGCACAACGGCATGAACGGCGGTATCAGCCTGCGTTATACAAGCGAGAAGTATTTCAGCATGATATGTGCAGCACAACTTGAAATCAACTTCTCGCAAAGAGGATGGGAAGAGGATTTCGACAATGGGACAGATGACAGATACAGCCGTACCTTGAACTACATCGAGGTTCCTTTTCTGGCGCACCTTTCATGGGGAAAGGAAGAGAGAGGGCTACAGTTCTTCATCAACCTTGGCCCACAGTTCGGTTTTTACATCAGTGATGATGAAACATACGAAGGCGAGTGGACACCAGAGGATCGTCCCGCTTCGCTCAGGCCCGTATACGGAAAGGAGATATACAACAAATTCGACTACGGAATAGCAGGAGGCGCCGGCATTGAGCTGAAGAGCAAAGCAGGAAACTTCTTCATTGAAGGACGATACTATTACGGCCTTGCCGATGTATTCAACAACTCAAAGACTGATGATTTCGGACGCTCCGCAAACCAGACGATATCGGTAAGGATAGGCTATTCTATTGCCATTCTGAAATAAAGCGATTCCATAGAACAAACCCGCAAGACGCCAATTATTCAGCCAGCACCTGCATCTGGCACTCCTTGCAGTCGAACGCAAGGCGGAAGCGCTTGCCATCCCCTGAAACCAAAAAGAATGGCTCCTTATAGTGATGTTTGACGCCGCTCCTGGTACACCACCCCATGCTGAACTTTATGCAATGCTTGCAGAACATTACCGGCACACCGGCGACAGGCGCCTTCTCAAAAGCGAGAGACAGATTCTCCACACCATGGGCCTTGTAGAATGCCGCTGCATAACTGTTGGAGACGTTACCTCTGTAATCGAGTGAACTGCAGGGATAGGACGCATCACACTCATTCAGGCGCATATCCTCACGACCGTAGTTTTTCTGATGTTCCTTTATAAGTTCATCGCACAGGGTACGGCGCATATCAGAAAGCAACGAAGAAGGCACGAACCACTCATTCTCCAGCTCCACATTTACAGCAGAGACCTCAAACGGCGTATTCCCCCACTTGCCCAACTGCTTGACAATATTCTCGCGCTGCGGCGAACGGGCCTCCTCTTTCTTGAAGGTCGCCGAGACAGTACATTCCACCCCGCTCTCATCCTTGCCACAGAGCAAGAAACCCTGCTTATTCTCCTTGAACAACAACTCAACCATAACGCGGCGCTGAATATCGGGATGCGACAGCTGACGCTCAAAATCGCAGTCATAGTTGCGATATAGCTCATCCCCGCTCTCAATCTGCGGCATACTCTGCGGAAAAACACGGTTACCCTCTACCCTGTTTATACGAAAACCCTTCAAATGCCCGTCACGCGTTATAAAACAGGCACCGTCTCCATTGTTAAACTCTCCGCCCGTAACTGTAAAGAAGTTACGTGACACGAACTTCACACGCCCGATATATTCTCCCTTGGATTTAGGTGTCTCAAAGGAAGTTATCCCCTCTTTTCTGCCTTCAAGGAAGTAATCTGTAAAACCACGATTGAAGCTCTTCTCGGGTGCGGGAACGAACTGCGGAGTAGATTTTCCGAAAGAAGAGCGTACATACTCCTTACGGCGTACAAATATATCATCAAGCGCACTACGGTAATAGGCGACAATATTCTTGACATAAGATGCATCCTTCAGACGGCCCTCGATCTTCAATGACGTGACACCTGCATCAAGCATCTCCTCAAGCATAGCACTACGGTTCATGTCCTTGAGCGAAAGCAGATGTCTGCCGCGCGTCACGACATTACCCTCCGCATCGACCAGGTCGAATGCCAGACGGCAGAACTGGGCACACTCGCCACGGTTCGCGCTTCGGCCGAAGCAATGCTGCGAGGCATAGCACTGACCGCTGTAGCTCACACATAGGGCGCCATGCACGAACACTTCAAGTTCGGTATCGGGGACGGCACGATGTATCTCGCTTATCTCGGCAAGCGACAGTTCACGCGCAAGGACAATACGCGGAAAGCCGACATCGGCAAGGAAGCGCGCCTTGGCTGGAGTGCGGTTATCCATCTGTGTACTCGCATGCAAAGGAACAGGCGGAATATTCATCCCCGCTATGCCCATATCCTGAACGATGAGAGCATCAACGCCAATCTCATACAACTCTGCCACAAGCCTCTCGACATCCTCAACCTCATTATCATATATTATAGTGTTCAGCGTCACATACACCTTGACACCATAAATGTGGGCATACTCCACAAGACGAGCGATATCCTCGACCGGGTTACCCGCAGCCTGACGGGCTCCGAACTGTACTGCACCGATATACACCGCATCGGCACCATGGTTTATGGCGGCAATACCTGTCTCAAGATTCTTTGCAGGAGCAAGAAGTTCTATTCTACGTTGTTGTGCCATTGTACTATTTCCTTTTTCGCAGGGCCTTGATAAGTTCATAACCCACTATGCCATCCTCATAGAAGTCATTAAGGCGCTGGAAGCGCATAACAGCCTTTACAAGCTCGCCGTCATAGAGGACCTCCCCGCTTTCCGTATAGATAATGCTGTCCTCATCCATGTAAAGTTTCCTTACCAAAATACGGGCCACATTCCTGACATCGCCCCCACTGTCACCGCGCATTATTATACGGTCTCCCAAGCGATAGGTAACTTTCGGATATTTGACAGAGTCGACCTTTGCTTCCTTACTTGAAACGGATTTTCCTTTCTTTCCAGAAGGACGCTTGCCGGCAGCGGTGCCTCCTGTTTTCCTTTTGACAGAGGGACTCTTTGCCTTTACAGAATCCCGGTCCGCAACAACATTGCGCCTTTTGGGAGTCTCCATTTTGCTTTTCCTCATTCTCAATGTATCACTCTCTATCTTGCCATATACAACGGCAACTCCCTCCTTCGTTTTCTTGCCGGGAGAGAACTGCGCCATCGCATTTTCAGGAATAGATAGCAATGAGAGCAGAAACAGAAAGATAAGAATACGCTTACTTGCCATTCAGACACTTTTCGAAAAGAACAGGAACTGGAGTCTCGAAACGCATATGCTTGCCTGTTACAGGATGAGTGAAACAGAGCATATACGCATGCAATCCGAGACGGCGGATAGGGTCATTATCGCTACCGTACTTATGGTCACCCACAACAGGATGTCCAAGGTCGGCCATGTGAACACGAATCTGGTTCTTGCGTCCGGTCTCAAGCTCGCATTCCACAAGCGAATAGCCATTCGACGATGCAAGCACATTGTAATGTGTCACTGCAAATTTTCCACCGTTATCTACAGGGCTTGAATGAGTTACAAATCGTTTATCTTCGGTAAGCCATGATTTTATCACGCCACGAGGGCTTTCAAGTTCACCCTCGACCAAAGCGATATACCTGCGGTCAGTCACAAGCTCCTGCCATCCCCTTACCAGCGACTGCTGGGTCTGCACATCCTTGGCATAGACCATCAGACCTGACGTATCACGGTCGAGGCGGTGTACCAGATGCGATGTATTACGGCCGCCACCCTTTTCAAGATAGCGGTTGAGAACAGACTGCACTGTCTGCTGACGTGAATTGTTGCTCATGGAGAGCAAGCCCGGATGTTTGTCTATAATCAACAGATAGGGATCTTCATACACAATATCAAGTTCATTGCTATGGAAAGCCATCTTGCGCTTTGAGCGGTCAACCTGCACCACCTGTCCTGTCTTGAGTTCGGTAAGCGGATGAGTGGTAATAGCATTATTTACAAGAACTACCCTATTGCTTATTAAAGCTTTTGCTCTATTACGGCTAATGCCATGCATCTTCTCCATCAAAAACTCGATAAGCAAGGCTTCCTGAGCCACCTTGAATGTCAGAAGAGTACTCACATTTCTACGCATAATATCTTATATTATATTTATTTACTCTAGCGTCGTTCAAGCAGAACCACATTCTCGACATGATGGGTATGCGGGAACATGTCCACCGGCTGCACAGCCAGCACCTTATAATCGACATCAAGCAGTTGCAAATCACGCGCCTGGGTGGCCGGATTGCAGCTGACATAGACAATACGCTTCGGAGCAGCGAAAAGTATGGTATCAATCACATCATTATGCATTCCTGCACGTGGAGGATCTGTTATTACAACATCGGGACGGCCATGCTCTGCAATAAAATCACGGGTAAGGATATCCTTCATGTCTCCAGCAAAGAATGTCAGATTATCAAAACCGTTCAATTCGGCATTGACACGTGCATCCATTATAGCATCCTCGACATACTCGATACCGACAACCTTTTTCGCATGCGCAGCCACAAAGTTCGCAATTGTACCGGTGCCGGTATAAAGGTCATACACCACTTCATTCCCCGTCAATGCCGCAAACTCACGCGCCACCTTGTAGAGGTTATACGCCTGCTTGCTGTTTGTCTGATAGAAAGACTTTGGCCCCACTTTAAAACGCAGTCCCTCCATCTCTTCATAGATAACATCAGTACCTTTGTATGTCACGACCTCCAGATCGCCGAAAGTATCGTTACACTTGTTGTTGATTACATAGAGCAAGGAGGTTACCTCGGGGAATTCCGCAGCCACATACTGTAAAACTTTTTCCAAAAGAGCCTTGTCATTGTCACACTCCACTCTCGCCTGAAGGAGCAACATAACCTCGCCTGTTGTTGATGTACGCAACATCATGCTACGCAGCACACCCTTATGGGAGCGCAAGTCATAGAAAGGAATGGACTCTCTTATGGCAAACTCGCGTATACCATTACGCAGACGGTTGTTCAGCCCATGCATCAAGGCACACTCCTGAATATCGAGCACCTTGTCAAACGCACCAGGGATATGGAATCCGAGCGCATTCATATTATCGTACTGCACACCCTGAGCCACCTCATCCCAAGTGAGCCAACGCTTGTCGCTGAATGTAAATTCAAGTTTGTTGCGATACTCGCGTATATCCTCGGAACCGAGTATGGGCATTACAGGAGGCAACTCCACCTTGCCTATACGCGTCAACGCATCATACACCTGCTGTTGCTTGTATTTGAGCTGGTGTTCATAGGCCAAGCACTGCCATTTGCATCCGCCGCACACGCCATAATGTTTGCAGAACGGCTCACTGCGTTCCTTGGAATATTCATGGAATTTCACGGCCTCTGCTTCGGCATAACTATGTTTCTTGCGTCTGACCTGAAGATCCACGACATCGCCTGGAACGACAAAAGGAACAAACACGACAAGGTCATTCACCCTTGCAAGCGCCTTTCCCTCAGCAGCAACCCCGGTTATCTCAATCTTCTCAAGCAATGGAAGTTCTTTCTTTTTTCTTGCCATATGATATTCTCTGTCTTATTTTCAGTTTTCAGTTTTAACCCCACTCCGTGGGATTGAACCTGCTTACGCTCGCAGTGAAACATCAAAGTAAACTTTGTGTTTCGCTCGCTTACCCGCAGCTTTCAGTTTTAGACGCGAAGATACGCCGAAATTCCCGATATTTTATGCTTTTAACGCACGAACTTATTTTTTTATAATTATTATGTGATATTTTCTTGCAGAAATTTCGGATTACAAACATTTTTGTTATATTTGCAAATTAGTTGGGTGCCCCACAAAAAGGCACATCCGGCTATTTGAGACAGTTAAAACATTTTTTATTTATCAACAAACAATAAACTCAAAAATTTATGGCAGACAAAAGAGTCTATACCTTTGGTAATGGTCTTGCTGAAGGTAACGCGTCAATGAGAAACTTGTTAGGAGGTAAAGGTGCTAACTTGGCGGAGATGAACCTCATCGGTATCCCCGTACCTCCAGGATTTACCATCACAACCGAGGTGTGTGGCGAGTACTACAGCCTTGGCAGAGAGAAGGTAATCGAGCTTCTCAAGGCAGAGGTACAGGCCGCAGTAAAGAACATCGAGACTTTGATGAACTCTACATTCGGCGACCCCGCTAACCCATTGTTGGTATCAGTACGTTCAGGTGCACGTGCGTCAATGCCGGGTATGATGGATACAATCCTCAACCTCGGTCTTAACGACATCGTTGTAGAGGGTCTTGCAAAGAAGACCGGCAACGAGAAGTTCGCTTGGGACTCATACCGTCGTTTCGTACAGATGTACGGTGACGTTGTATTGGGCATGAAGCCGACAAGCAAGGAGGAGATTGACCCATTCGAGGCTATCATTGAGAAAGTTAAAGAGGAGCAGGGTGTTGTTCTCGACAAGGACCTCAGCGTTGAGGCTCTCAAAGACCTTGTTGCAAAGTTCAAGGCTGCCGTAAAGGCACAGACAGGCAAGGACTTCCCGACTGACGCTTACGAGCAGCTCTGGGGTGCTGTTTGCGCAGTGTTCGAGTCTTGGAACAACGAGCGCGCTATCCTTTACCGTCGTATGGAGAAAATTCCCGATGAGTGGGGTACAGCAGTTTCTGTTCAGGCAATGGTATTCGGTAACATGGGTGACACATCAGCTACCGGTGTATGTTTCTCTCGTGACGCCGCTACAGGTGAGAACCTCTTCAACGGTGAGTACCTCATCAACGCACAGGGTGAGGACGTTGTGGCAGGTATCCGCACACCACAGCAGATTACAAAGATCGGTTCTCAGCGTTGGGCTGCATTGCAGAACATCAGCGAGGAGGAGCGTGCAAGCAAGTATCCTTCAATGGAGGAGGCAATGCCGGAGATCTACAAGGAGCTTGACGCAATCCAGACACGCCTTGAGGACCACTACAAGGATATGCAGGATATGGAGTTCACCGTACAGGAGGGCAAACTCTGGTTCTTGCAGACACGTAACGGTAAGCGTACCGGTGCAGCGATGGTAAAGATCGCTATGGACTTCTACCGTGACGGCATCATCGACGACAAGACAGTTCTGAAGCGCATGGAGCCAGAGAAGCTCAACGAGCTCCTGCACCCTGTATTCGATACAGCGGCTCTCGCAAAGGCTAAGGTTATCGCTAACGGTCTTCCCGCATCTCCGGGTGCAGCCACCGGCCGCATCGTATTCTTCGCAGATGACGCAGAGAAGTGGAACGAAGATGGCGAGAAGGTAGTACTCGTACGTATCGAGACATCTCCTGAGGACCTCGCAGGTATGGCTGCAGCCCAGGGTATCCTTACAGCACGAGGCGGTATGACATCACACGCAGCCGTTGTTGCCCGCGGTATGGGTAAGTGCTGTGTATCAGGTGCCGGCACTCTTGTTATCGACTACAAGAAGCGCACACTCACTGTTGACGGTATCACATTCAACGAGGGCGACTATATCTCATTGAACGGTTCAACAGGTCAGGTTATCGAGGGTAAGGTTGACACTAAGGCTCCTGAGCTCAGCGGTGACTTTGCAGAACTGATGACTATTTGTGACAAGTACGCACGCTTGGGCGTACGCACAAACGCTGATACTCCACACGATGCACAGGTTGCACGTGACTTCGGTGCTATCGGTATCGGTCTCTGCCGTACAGAGCACATGTTCTTCGAGGGCGAGAAGATCAAGGCTATGCGCGAGATGATTCTTGCCGAGACAGCCAAGGAGCGCGAGGTTGCTCTTGCTAAGCTGTTGCCATTCCAGAAGGCAGACTTCGTTGGCATATTCAAGGCGATGGAGGGCTTGCACGTGACTGTACGTCTGCTCGATCCACCACTCCACGAGTTCGTACCACACGATGCCAAGGGCCAGCAGATGCTCGCTGAGGCTATGGGCAAGACAGTTGAGGCTGTTCAGCGCCGCGTGAAGTCTCTTGAGGAGTTCAACCCGATGCTCGGTCACCGCGGTTGCCGTTTGGGTAACACATATCCCGAGATTACAAGAATGCAGACAACAGCTATCCTCGGTGCAGCTCTTGAGCTGAAGAAGGAGGGCAAGGTTATCTACCCAGAGATCATGGTTCCGCTGGTAGGTATCATCAATGAGTTCGAGGAGCAGAAGAACGCTATCGTTGAGGCAGCCGAAGCATTGTTCGCAGCAGAGGGCGACCGCGTAGAGTACACAATCGGTACAATGATTGAGATTCCACGTGCAGCTCTTACAGCTGACCAGATTGCTCAGCAGGCTCAGTTCTTCTCATTCGGTACAAACGACTTGACACAGATGACCTTCGGTTACTCTCGTGACGACGTCAACTCATTCTTGCCTATCTACCTGCGCAAGAAGATCCTGAAGAACGACCCATTCCAGGTTCTCGACCAGACAGGTGTCGGCCAACTCGTTGAGATGGCTACAGCTAAGGGCCGTGGCGTTAACCCAGACCTCAAGTGCGGTATCTGCGGTGAGCACGGTGGTGAGCCAGAGTCTGTGAAGTTCTGCCACAGAGTAGGTTTGAACTATGTTTCTTGTTCTCCATTCCGCGTGCCTATCGCACGTCTTGCTGCTGCACAGGCTGCAGTAGAGGAGATGTAAGAAATCATCATCCACTCAATATTGACAAAGGGTGTGCCCGCATGGGCACACCCTTTGTTTTTTATATAATTATGTACACGCACAAGGAAAAGGAGCACTACCACTGACACTAAGAGAAGAACAAGAAGATTTCTGACGCGATACATACTTTTTCGGTAGCCATAAGTTAATAATCCGCAATTGATGAAAAAATACAGGTCCAACATTCTGCATGAAAAATCAAATTGCCTACTTTTGTACTATATACGCATACATTCGTGTATATTTAGACTAATAATCAGAAATAAATGCAAAAAGTCATCGGACTATTTGACAAAGCAACAAGAAAGTCGCGACAGCCCCACACACAGCCGCTCTCCTTGTGCGGCGGATGGAAGCACAACACATCACTTATTGCGAACACAATGACGTATCACATATATAATGGTATGTCATTTTGCTCATTTGCCCGCATGGCAGTTACTGCAAATATTCAACAAGGGCTTTTCACAATAGGAACAAGCCAAGAAAAACACATAAATACGCTTGTTCTTACAACTGGGAAGAAGCCGGATTTTCGCCACAGAATCAGCGAATTTCGCCCCAGATCCCGCTTTCTTGCCCACGACGGGTCACTTCATCCCAATTTTTTATCCGCAGCTTTGCAACCCTGTAACTTTGCACAAGAAAAACGGCTGCAGCCATCCTTGCCAATGCGAGCAAGAGAAAAATGCAGACATTATATACAGAACATTAAGTGATTTAAGAACAAAGAAAGATGCAGAATTTTATTGAAAAATTTGAGACAAGTATTAAAGAGTGCTGGAACAATCCCGCAGTTACCGACTACAGAAATAACACATGGACATACTCACAGGTCGCCGAAGAGATTGCGACAATGCACCTTGTGTGGAAAGCTGCAGGAGTAAAAAGTGGCGACAAGATATCGCTCAATGCACGTAGCAGCGCAAATTGGGCAAAGGCGTTCATGGCAGTCACATCCGGAGGACATGTTGCCGTACAGCTGTTCAACGGATTCACTCCAGCAGACGCACAGAAATTCACACATCATTCAGACAGCAAGATTCTCTTTACAGAAAAAGCCATTTTCGAAGGCATGGACTTTGAGGGAATGCCACAACTCATTGCGGTTTTCGATACAAAGAGCATGGAGTTGCTTGCAAGCCGCAACGGATTCGCCGAGATATATGCCAGACGCGAACAACTGTTCGGCGAGGCCTATCCCGGCGGTCTGACACCTGATGCAGTGGAATATGTCAAGCTCGACATGGATGAGCTATGCTGCATAAACTATACATCGGGCTCTACCGGTAACCCCAAGGGCGTGATGCTTACCGTACGCAACATAAGCAGCAACGTCGAGATGATACCCGTACATTTCCCATACCGCCGCGGCGACAACTACCTTAGTGTACTCCCCTTCGCACATATATTCGGACTGCTTTATGACATGATAGCCTGCATGTGTACAGGCATGCACCTTACGGTACTTGGAATGCCGCCTGCACCGACAATCCTTAAGGACGCGATGCTGTTGACAAAGCCACGTGTCATAATGATGGTTCCATTGGTACTAAGCAAGATGGCAGACTTTGCAATAGGAGAGTTCGTGAACAGCCGCACAGGCAAGGCACGCCTTGGAGACCACAACAATCACCCGGAGTTCTGTCAGGCATTACGTACTATATTCATGTCGTACCTGGGAGGAGAATGCGAGGTCATCGTAACCGGCGGAGCCGCAATCCCCGAAGACCTCGAGCAACTGATGATTACCAAACTGAACATGCCGCTTGTCACAGGCTACGGAATGACTGAATGTGCTCCTACAATAGCTCTTGGCCGCCTTGGACACTACAAGCTGAAGTCATGCGGCGAGATTGTAGAGCGCATGCAGGCACGCATTGACTCGCCCGGCCAGCAGAACACAATCGGGGAGTTGCTTGTAAAGGGAGAGAACTGCTTTATAGGATATTACAAGAATCCCGTGGCCGACAGCGAGGTATTCACCAAGGATGGCTGGTTCCGCACCGGCGACCTCGGCGTAATTGACAGCGACAATACCCTGTTCCTCGTAGGACGCTGCAAGAGCATGCTTCTGGCAAGCAACGGACAGAATGTATACCCCGAGGAGATTGAGGTCAAGCTCAACGTGCTGCCATACGTTGCAGAGTCAATCATCGTACAGCGTGGCGAAAAGTTCCATGCACTCATTGTTCCCAATGCAGAGTTCCTTGCCAACGACGGTATCTCGGCCGAGACCTTGAAAAGCATCATGGAAAAGAACATCGCAACGCTGAACACACAGATTCCCGTATATTCACAGATTGCCGACTACGAACTTTGCGAAGAGTCCTTCGCAAAGACTCCCAAAGGCAGCATAAAGCGTTTCATGTACAGCTGATGACACCTTATCGGGAAACATCTTGACAGAGGGTGGCAAATGCCGCCCTCTGTCGTGCGTTTATGGAAGAGACACCTACAATCCAACAAATCCGACAACCTCGAGCACTCCCTCACGTGAGACTCTGAAACGGACATCGTAGCCACAGTAAGGCATCCCATAGACCCTTTCCGGGTCATCATGGTACTGAGGCCGAGGGTCAAGTTCAAGGATTTTCTGCAAAACCTTGAGGTCATCATCGCCGAACGGTACGTGCATATTCTCAGGAATAACCACATCCAGCGTCTGCCACTTGTTGCTGTCGACAAAGCCGCTGCGTGCTGCAGGATGCGCATCACTGTAAGCGACATAAGGCTTGATATCATATATCGGCGTACCGTCAACGAGGTCGGCACCGGCGACAACCAGAACAGGTCCCTCACTACCCTCTTCAACCCTGATGAGACGCACCGAAGAGAGACCTAACGGATTAGGACGGAAGGGCGAGCGTGTGGCAAAGACACCCATATACTCATTCCCTCCAAGCAGCGGCGGACGCACGAGAGGCGACCATGCGCCACTCTTTCTGTCATTCAGCGAGAAGCCCCAAATAAGCCACAGATAATCGAACCCCTCAATACCGCGCAATGAATCGGAGTTTCTGTACTGAGGCGTAAAAGAGACGTACCCCGGCAATTCGGGTACAAGGCCGCTCTGCCTCGGCACTCCGAATTTTGTCGGAAGAGAAGAGTGGTAGTATGCAACAGGCTCGATGTTCATGATATCACTGTTTTTAACACTGCTAATATAAACAAAAATATGAGGAGAAAGCACATGAATAAGGCAAAAAGCCGTAAATTAGCACTCAAAACAGAAACAATATAATATAAGAGACAACACACAAGTTGCGTGCGGATAATCTTGCTTTCTTATCAGTTTTATATTATCTTCGCGGTTGATATTATATATTATAATTTAATTATAAATAGAAAGTATGAAAAGGATTCTTATACTCATAATGCTGGTAGTCGCAAGCGGTTCCGTTTCGGCACAGCTCTTCAAAAAGAACAACAAGGTTGTTGAAGCACAATACCAGGCAGGTGCAGTTCCTGTCATTAACGGCAAGGTAACGTTTGAAGAGTTCATACCCGCCGAGGGGATGAGTGCTGCAGAGATTGAAGAGAAGATAAACGGTTGGGTTGCACGCCGTTTTGTAAAGCCCACCGTCATCAGATCAGTGCTCTACGAAAGCGAGCAGCCTCACACGGCAATAGTAAAGAGCGAGGAGTATATTGTCTTCAAGAAGACTGCCTTTGTCCAGAACACTCCTAGAATATACTATTACCTGACAATCACAGCCGAGGACGGAGGATGCAGATTCAACATGTCACGCATAACCTATTGGTACGATGATCAGGACGAAAAGGGAGGAGTCCAAATGAAGGCCGAGAACTGGATTACTGATGATATGGCTTTCAAGAAGAACGGACGCCTCAAGAAATTCGAGGGCAAGTTCCGCCGCAAGACAATTGACCTCAAGGAGAAACTGGTAAAAGAACTCACTGATGAACTGACATCCAATAGATAATGAGACCCGTAGACAAAGCAAGATACATACTGAATATACTGTTCCTCATCGGAGCGGTCGCAACGCTAATCGTATACCTCACAAGCGGCAAATGTCCGACATTCATCTATATGGGATTCACGACCCTTGCCATAAAGGTTTTTGAGTTCATACTCCGTTTCATAAACTGAGACAGTACACCATCCACCCAAAAAAATGAAGAGAAATCTAATATATATACTGCTACTGATGCTGCCGGCAGCAATGTTCGGCCAGCACCTTCAAGAGCATCAGCTTGAGAACGGTGTCAAAAGCGGCATGGGTAGCGGCGAGGTGTTCAGCCCATTCAAGGATAACCCCAAGGACTCTACAAAACGAGAGATTATCGTTCCCAAGGAGATACATCAGTGGCATGTCAATGAGCGGACAGGCGAGGTACTGGCTATTGATGCCGACACAATGCAGCACATGTTCCAGAACTGGCACCTGACCGAAGGAATGAACGGCGAGTACAATTTCCTCGGCAACATGGGTACCCCCCGTCTGTCAAGGATATTCTTCAACCGCCCCACAGAAACCGAATACAATTTCCTGCAACCGTACGACTATTTCTTCACGCGCCCCGGAAAGTTCATATTCACAGACACCAAATCGCCCTACACAAACCTCAGTTACCACTCATCCGGCAACAAGGTCGACGGCGATGACCGTTTCAGGGCATACTTCACGACAAATGCGGGTAAACATTTCGGAGCAGGTTTCCTGTTCGACTACCTGTACGCACGTGGCCGTTACGACAACCAGTCAAGCGCACAGATGAACTTCTCTCTCTTCTCGTTCTACAGGAGCGACCGCTACAACTACCACCTGCTTGCAAGCCGCTACCACATGAAACAGGCCGAAAACGGAGGTATAACCGATGACCGCTATATAACCCGCCCCGAGGAGACAGACGGTTCAAACAGCAGTTTCGGCACAAGTGACATTCCTGTAAGGCTCGATGCATCATGGAACCGCAACGAGGCGTATACACTCTTCTTTACACATAACTACAACCTCGGATTCTACCACGAAAAGGAGATTTCAGACAGCATAATCGCCGACAGTACCAGGATAGAGCAAGAGTTCATCAACGTCGCACGCATAACACACACGGCAGACATTACACAGAACAGCCGCGAGTTCATAAACTATAAACAGCCGTCGGGATACTACGCCGACACGTACCTGCCAAAGGACTCGACCGACAAGACACGATACTTTGAAATGACAAACCGTCTATCACTGTCGCTTTGCGAAGGATTCAGCCGCTGGGCGTTTGCCGATGTCGCGGTTTTCGCTTCACACAAGTACAGCCATTACGCGTTGCCCGACACGACGCCTGGCAGCGCAAGGGAGTACCGTAAAAAGTACAATGAGCACATACTCTCCATCGGAGGTTCAATATCGAGCGACCGTTGGAAGTTTTTCCGTTACCATGTAGAAGGTGAGACAGCCATAAACGGGGATGAGTTAGGCACATTCTCGCTCGACGGCAAGCTGGAGTTCGACTTCAAGCTATGGAAAAAAGATATCATACTCAAAGCGCGCGCGTTCATGAAGAACAACCGTCCGTCATTCTACTACCGCCACTACCATAGTGAGCATTTCTGGTGGGACAACAGCGACCTTGACAAGGAGTTCAAGACACGCATATGCGGCGAGTTACATATACCGTCATGGAAAACAAGAGTGAGCGTTGGGGTAGAGAATATAAAGAACTTCACATATATAGCAAACAATGCTGTAGAGATGACACCCGGCCGCTATCTCAACCGCTTTACAGTAGCACAGGAAAGCGGCAACATCCAGGTGCTTACAGCTACACTGAAGCAGGACTTTACAGCAGGAATATTCAACATCAACGCCGAGCTGACATACCAGAACAGCAGTAATAAGAGCGTGCTGCCACTGCCGGAACTGAACCTCTATGCGAACATGTTCCTGAAGTTCAAGATAGCGAAAGTCCTTAACACCGAGATAGGAGCTGACGTCAGATATTTTACCGAATATTACGCACCCGACTACTCTCCTGCTTTGGGGCAGTTCGTACAGCAGAACCAGGCCGACAGGGTAGCAATCGGAGACTACCCTATTGCCAGTGCATATGCGAATTTTCTTCTTAAACAGACACGTTTCTACGTAAAATACTACCATGCCAACGAGGCTGTAGGGAACAAAAAGCACTTTCTTGTTCCGCACTACCCGACAACAAAGGGAGTGCTATGGATTGGACTGTCATGGAACTTCTATAACTGATAAAGGATGAAAAGTATCATCAAATGGGGATTCATCGGCTGCGGTGAGGCCACAGAGAAGAAGAGCGGCCCAGCCTTTTCGGTGGTAAAGGACTCCGAGGTAGTGGCTGTCATGGGTCGCGACAAGGAAAAGACCCGCGACTATGCCAAGCGCCACAACATCCCCCACTACTACACCGATGCACAGGCACTCATAGATGACCAGGAGGTAAATGCCGTATACATAGCAACCCCTCCCTCATCGCACGCAACATATGCCATAATGGCAATGAAGGCAGGCAAGCCTGTTTATGTAGAAAAACCCCTTGCCGCAAGCTATGAGGACTGCGCACGCATAAACAGGATATCCCGCGAGACCGGGGTACCATGCTTTGTCGCATATTACCGCCGCTACCTACCCTACTTCCAGAAGGTAAGGGAACTGTTGCCAGAGATAGGCAAGGTTCTTAACGTACAGATACGTTTCTCGGTACCCCCACGCGACCTCGACTACAACCGCGACAACCTGCCGTGGCGTGTCATTCCCGACATTGCCGGCGGCGGATACTTCTACGACCTTGCACCGCATCAGATAGACCTGTTGCAGGAGATGTTCGGATGCATACTGCATGCCGAAGGATATGCCGCCAACCGTGGAGGCCTGTACAAGGCCGAAGACACAGTCAGTGCATGCTTCATGTTCGAGAACGGCATTCCGGGCTCCGGGTCATGGTGTTTCGTCTCGGATGAATCATCCAAGGAGGACCATATTGAAATTTTCGGCAGCAAGGGCACTATAAAGTTCTCAGTATTCACATTCGAACCGATAGTACTGCGCAACGAGAACGGTACACAGAGTTTCAGCATCCCAAACCCCACCTACGTGCAGTTGCCGCTTATCAGGAACATTGTGGAACATCTGCTCCAGAAGGGGCACTGCAGTTGCGACAGCGTAAGCGCTACGCCCACGAACTGGGTTCTTGACAAGATTTTGGGCAAGATAATCTGATAAAACGGTGCAAACATGGGATTGTCGGCAGCAACAAAGACTATATTCTGGCGGGCTGTGGCGATTGTCATCGCCATGATGCCTTTCATGCCGGCCAAAGCACAGGTAGACACGTTTACCGAAAAGGTTGTCGACGGCACAAAGGAGTTTGTAAGGGAAACCGGGGCATTCATCGAGAATACCCTTGACAGCAAGGACAGTATATATATATCGCCGAACCTATACAACTTCACCATAATGCCCCAGTACTCATACTGTTATGACTACTACCGTTTCTCCTCATCCGAAACAGAGCAGAGCATTACGCTGACACCGGGCAGCAGCCACAAGATAGGCCTGTATGTAGGTTGGCGTTGGATATTCCTGGGGTACAGCTTCGATGTCAGCAGCAACAGTCCGCAGACCGACCTGAACTTCAGTTTCTACACATCAGCCGTAGGAATCGACCTTTTCTACCGCAAGCGGAGCGAAGGCTACAAGATAAGGACGCTCAACGGTTTCTATGAAAACGGGACCAACGAGTTGAAACATTACAACCACAACTTCGACGGCCTGACCGTCACACAATACGGTACTAATCTCTATTACATATTCAACAACAAGAGATTCTCCTACCCTGCCGCATACAGCCAGTCGACAAACCAACGTATAAGCGCAGGCTCGTTCATTCTCGGACTCTCATACAATGAACAGTCGTTCATGTTCGACTATTCGAAGTTCGATGCCTCAATCAGCGGGCAACTCAACGATGAACTCAAATTCGAGAATGTAAAGTACAAGGACTTCAGCATCAATTTCGGTTACAGTTACAATTGGGTATTCGCGAAGGACTTTCTCGCCAACATCTCATTGACACCTGCCATCGGATATAAAAACACCTCGCTGTGGCTACGCGACAGCAAGGAGTTATTGGCAAGCATAAACTTCGACTTAATAACACGCGCGGCAATAGTATACAACAACAGCAGATACTATGCCGGCGCGTCACTGGTCTCACACACCTACTCCTACACAAAGAACTCTCTCTCAATTCTCAACGGATTCGGTGTCATAAATTTCTATTTCGGAGTAAACATCGGACGGAAGGAGAAATAGTCCGGGAGTGTCAGAACTTGATTCCCAGCGTAGCAGTCAGAGTGTGGTTAGAGTACTCCATCTTCGCCGCAGGATTCACATACTCTCTGTCATAGTAGGGATAGAAGTCCGCCTCCTGGGTATCATATACATACGCCATATCAAAATAGAAGACCTTGCCACGATAGCCTGCACCCAATGTGACAGCCTCTTTGCTGAAACGGTTGTTATAGTCAGTAGAGGTTGTAGTCACAGGCATGTTCATCATCTCCTTGTAGGCGTCACTCCTGAACGGAGCAGATGAATAACAATAACCGCCACGCAGACTGATACCGCCACCGAGATTGAACTCTGCACCCACGCACAACGAGTGCTGCTCCTTGAGATTGTACTTAATCTCCTCGTTCTGTGCATACTTGCTTCCGGCATCAACACGGCTGTACTTGGCCGAAGAGTAATCGGTATACTCATAATCGACATTCAATGCCATGAAAGTTCCGAAGGTATAAGAGGCCGATGCAATATAACGCCAAGGAGTATTGAACTTGCTCCTTACCTGAAGGACATCGTAGAACAGCTCCTCATCACGAGTATCATAGAAGTCATTGAAAGGACCATTGATATCAGCATAAGTAAAATTCTTCAGATCGTACCATGTTGGAGTATGTACCGCAACACCGATCTTGAACGGAGAGTACTTGAACGGACGGAGAATAGCTCCTAGCTTGATATTGAATCCGTTACCTTCAATGTGGTTATAGTTGCCTATAGAATAGATATCACCTACCTCATCATACTCGTAATATACTGTGTTTGCAGTGTAATCAACGGCAGACATGGAGAGGGTCGCGCCCAAGTATAACCAGTCATTGATATTTGCCGACACATTAAGGTCAACCTCTGATACACCGCCACGCTCCTCATTTATGAACTCCATGCCTGTAGGTGCAAATATCAAAGAACCGTCAGGACGTGTCAGGAGATTACCATCGGTATCACCTATGTTGGCATACGTTGCAAGCAACGGGAGCCACGAATAGCCAAAGCCTTCAAATGCCCTGTAGTCCAATCCTTCCAGTTCAAAAGGATTATTCTCATAAAGTTCCCTGATAGCATACTGCTGTGAGAACTGTGTATCATCGGCAATGGCAGAGCCCCTCATGGTAAATTCATTGGCAAGCCCATTCTTTCTGCGATAGCCGAGACCAACGTTGAAGAATTTCAGAGCGCCGCCGTCATAAACCTTGTTCGCCAATACTGCGCCGAAACTCTCGACATCAAAGTTCACATTATCGGTATCAACCACTGTTCCGTTATAAGCAGACTTTGTACGGTTGAAAGCCATGCTTCCTGTAAAGGCAAAATCATTGCTGCGGTAGAGCGCTATGCCGGCCGGGTTGCTTCCCATAACCGAGATATCTCCACCCAATGCGCCCATGGCACCGCCCATTGAGATGTAACGTGACGTACCCGTCAAATCATTCTGCATGAAAGATGCTGTCTCATACATGTTCTGGGCACCCAGTCCCAAAGGCAAGAAAGATAAAAGAATATATAATGTACGTTTCATGATTTCCTGTTTTATGTTTGTCAAAGTATTGTCATTCCCATTATAATAGCCGAATTATCTGCCGCGTCCGCCACCTGAACCACGGGAACCGCCACCTGAGCTGCCACGTGAACTTGAACCGCCACCGAATCCAGAGCTGTTGCTTCGGCTGCCCGAACCGCTACTGTAGCTTGAGTTGCTACGTGAACGGCTGCTTGAACCGCTGCTGTAACTTGAGCTATTGTTACGTGAGCGGCTGCTTGAACCGCTGCTGTAACTTGAGCTGCTACGCGACTGTGTAGAACCATTTCGTGAACGTGTCACATTGGTACTGCTCTGCCTATTGTAACTTCCTGTCGATGATGAACCGCGACGGTTCACTGTTCCGTTCTGCTCTCTCTTTGAAGCGCCGTCGTTCCTACCCTGACGGACATTACCGTTGGAATTGCCACTGACCGAACTGTTTCTCTTGTTATCCTCGGCATTGACCATGCTTCTTGCAGGCTGCTGACGGCGTGCGCCGTTCTCGCCGACCTTGCGGTTACTGTCATTGCCTGAGCCGAACCTTACCTCGCGTACCTGGCCATTGCCGTTCCTGTTGCTGCCACGAAGGTTAACCCCATTACGGTCATTTTTACTCTGGCCTTCATTACGCTGCCCTACTGATGAAGCGTCACCTCTTCCGTTGTCTTTTTTCACACCTCTGAGATCAACACCTCTGTTGTTACCCTTGCCAGCGACAGTACCTCTGTTATTGCCGCCTCTTACCGATGAGTTTGAAGGGATATTGTCTCTCTTTGCGGTTACAGCACCATTGACAGGAATCCTGCGGTTAGGGCGACGTCCGTCATACCACCTGCCAGCATGCACATGGCCGTTCCAATGAGGGCCGCACCAGTTGTGACCGTACCAATAGTGGTCATAATAGTGGTGATGATAACCAGGATAGTGCCACCCCCAGTAAGGAGAATACCCCCAACTGTAGTAATTGTACCAGCTTCTCCAGTTATAGTAGTTCAGCGAGTTCCATGCAAATGAGAAATCTCCCCAGAAATAGAGAGGGTTATTCACTGTAGGATATATGTCAATTGAGTACCCGTTGTCATACACATACCAGTCATTTATGCCACAGCCATATGAAAGGTCCCAGTAGATAGAACTGAAAGCCCTGCGGGGAGAGTGGAAGCGGACAATACGGGTCGAATAGTCATACTCCTGATATTCATCATCATAATACTCGTCACTGTAATTCTCCTCAATATAAGCCTCGGGGTCATTGGTATATCCGCCGGAATGTCTGTTGTACTCGTCGACATCACGCATGGAGCTCTTTGCCTCACTGCTTATCCCATACTTTTCCGACACACTCTCGACAACAAGTGTTTTCTTTCCGCTCTCCTTCTTGGGAACGAAGTAGATATCATCGGCCTGAGCATAACCTACAAAAGGAGAAACAAGCAAAAGCAACATAGCCAATGCCTTCATGATATTCTCCATCTGAACACGTCTGAACTGATTTTTCATAGCCGTTTATTTTTAAGGTTTTTTATCTGCAACAAAAATATATAATGAAAAAGATGCGAAGAAGGGAAAAAACCTACAAAAAGAGGGGGATTTCCCTATTTATAAAAAGTGGGTGACCCAAAAGTAAAATGGGTCACCCACGTTGTAGGGAGGTTGGATAAAAAGAGCTATTTTTAGGCTTGCGAAGCCCGAAAAAACGCAGTTTACTAAGCGTAAATGAGTATTTTTCGGGCAAGCGTAACAACAAAAGAGCCTTTTTAGTCAGTCTCTTGTAAGAATCAATACAAGAACAAAGGCAACACACTTTATTTCACTGCCTTACGTTTGTAATCCTCATCAAAAAGCAGGTCGCTCAACTTCTCCTGCGATGCACGGGGCACAGCCACACGGCCCGATTTCACGAACTGCAGGATACAGTCCCTTGCGACGAATTCATTGTACAGTTCCACAATGGCATCAGTCTGACCAGTCATCTCAACCACGGTATAATTGTCATTGACCTCAATCACACGCGCAGTACTGTGACGTATCATACGCGAAATGTAACTGTCGGCAAGCACCTTCGGGGTTGAGAGTTTGTACAATGCAACCTCCTGGAAGAAAATCTCATTGTCGGTGTAGTAGTCCGCCTTCAGCACGTCGACCTTCTTGGCAATGCGCTTAGTCACCTTATGTACCGAATCTTCCTCTCCCCACAATGATATCGTATAGCGGTGTACACCTTCAACCGAGGATGAAGAGGCTGTAATAGTATCAATGTTCATCATTCTGCGGGTAAACTCGGCTGTTACCTGATTAAGCATACCCGCGATATTCTCCGTATAAACGATAATGGTATATAGTTTCTTTTCCATACTCTCTGTTACTCAAAAATCATCTCATTCACCGAGGCTCCCGGAGGTGTCATCGGCATTACATTTGCCTCCTCTTTTACCGCCACGTGCAAAAGGAATGCACCCGGAGTCTCTATCATTTCCTTAATGGCATCATCAAGTTCCGCGCGCTCGGTAACCAGACGCGAAGCTATTCCATAGCCCTTAGCCACCAGTGAATAATCGGGGTTGAGCATCGGTGTCCATGAATAACGGTGGTTGAAGAAGAGTTCCTGCCACTGACGCACATTGCCGAGATAATTGTTGTTCAAAAGAATTATCTTGACGGCAACGCCCTGCTCCATTATAGTGCCGAACTCCTGTATATTCATCTGCAGGCCACCGTCACCGGCAAATATGCAGACAGTGCGCTCAGGCATCGCAATCTTGGCACCGATTGCAGCCGGAAGACCATATCCCATCGTTCCGAGACCGCCCGATGTCAATATGCTGTGAGGCTTTGTGAATTTGAAGTAACGTGCCGACATCATCTGGTTCTGACCCACATCAGTTACAAGAATGGCACTGTTGCCTGTAGCCTCGCTGACCTTGCGCACAACCTCTCCCATAAGCAGAGGGCCTTCGCCTGGATTGAGCGCCTTCTCAATGACCTTCTCATGCTCAATGGCATTAAGCTGACGGAAACTCTCTATCCACTCCTTGTGCGATGCCCTCTCTACAAGCGCAGTAAGCATCGGAAGCACCTCCTTGCAATCGCCCACGATAGGCACGTCAACCGCAACATTCTTGTTTATCTCGGCATGGTCAATGTCAATGTGTACCACCTTGGCCTGCTTGGCATATGTCCTGACATTACCCGTCACGCGGTCGCTGAAACGCATGCCCACTGCAATGAGCAGGTCACACTCATTCGTATTCACGTTAGGTCCGTAGTTACCATGCATACCCAACATACCTACACAGAGCGGATGGTCGCTCGGCAAAGCAGACAGGCCCATGAGGGTACGTGCTACAGGAATATCGGCCTTCTCTATAAACTCAACGAGTTCCTTGTGGGCCTCTCCCAGCTCAACACCCTGACCGACAAGCATAAAAGGACGTTTTGAACCGTTTATGAGCTTTGCAGCCTCTTCGATGGCACTCTGCGACGGTGTAGGATAAGGTATATAACTGCGTACACTGTCAACCCTCACAGGCTCGAAATCGGTAAGAGCGACCTGCGCATCCTTTGTAAAGTCGAGCACAACGGGACCTGGACGTCCTGTACCTGCAATATAAAAAGCCCTGGCGACAGCCCATGCAACATCCTCGGCACGGCGTATCTGGTAGCTCCATTTTGTAATAGGCTGTGTAATACCTACAAAGTCAATCTCCTGAAAAGCATCGGTACCGAGCACCGCTGAGGGAACCTGACCGGCAATCACAACCACCGGAGTACTGTCAAGCATTGCATCACTGATACCGGTAAGTGTATTTGTGGCACCCGGACCACTTGTCACGATGCAAAGACCAACCTTGCCCGAACTGCGCGCATAGCCCTGTGCAGCATGCACTGCACCCTGCTCGTGGCGTACCAGAACGCCACGGAAGACATCGCGATAGTCGTACATGGCATCAAATACCGGCATTATCGAACCGCCAGGATAGCCGAATACTGTGTCAACCCCCTCATTTACCAGCGAGCGCATAAGAGCCTCGCATCCTGTTATTTTCTCTTTTCCCATTGTTTAGTCTATTATCCTTATTCCACCCTTGTCGGCCGAGCTGACCATGTTGGCATAGGCCTTGAGGCTCTTTGAAACGACCCTGTCACGTGTAAGCGGGAACATCTCGCGTGCTGCAAGTTCCTCATCACTCAGCCTTACATTGATTGAACGTGCAGGGATATCTATGTCAATTATATCGCCATCACGCAGCTTGCCGATGTTACCGCCCGCAGCAGCCTCGGGAGATATATGTCCGATGCTGAGCCCCGATGTACCGCCGCTGAAACGTCCGTCGGTAATGAGGGCACACTCCTTGCCCAGATGACGTGACTTGATGTACGATGTAGGGTAAAGCATCTCCTGCATACCAGGGCCACCTTTCGGACCTTCGTAGATGATTACCACGACATCCCCGGCCTGCACTGCACCGCCGAGGATACCCTCTACGGCAGCCTCCTGGGAGTCAAAGACCTTTGCCCTTCCGCTGAAACGCCAGATGCTCTCATCGACACCGGCAGTCTTCACGACACAACCGTCCTTGGCTATGTTTCCGAACAGGATGGCAAGACCGCCATCCTTGGTGTATGCATTCTCGAGCGAACGTATACAACCATTGGCCCTGTCTGCATCGAGCGTCTCGTATACAGAGTTCTGCGCTCCCATGCGGTTACAGAAAACATTGGCGGGAGCTGTGCTGTATATTTTCTTTGCCTCATCGCCCACCGTAGTACCGGTAATTGAATACTTCACTATATCCTCGCCGAGCGTAGCACCGTTGACACGCATCGCCGATGTATGCAGAAGCCCGCCTTTGGCAAGTTCGCCCATGATACCTATGATACCGCCCGCACGGCCGCAATCCTGAACAGCATATTTCTGTCCGTTGGGAGCAAGCTTGCAGAGGCACGGCACCTTGCGGCTCAGTTTGTCGATATCTTCCATTTTGAACTCCACACCGGCCTCCTGTGCAACAGCAAGCAGATGGAGTATCGTATTTGTAGAACCGCCCATGGCTATGTCAAGAGTCATGGCATTGAGGAAAGCCTCTCGGGTAGCGATGCTGCGTGGCAGGACGCTCGCATCGCCCTCGCCATAATATTTCATGGCATTCTCCACAATCTGTCTGGCAGCATCCTTCAGCAGCTGCACACGGTTCTCGTGTGTGGCAAGTATCGTTCCGTTTCCCGGCAACGAGAGACCGATAGCCTCGGTAAGCGAGTTCATCGAATTGGCCGTAAACATACCGGAACAACATCCGCAACCCGGACAAGAACGTTTCTCAATCTCGGCAAGTTCCTCATCACTGACACTCTCATCGGCCGCCTTGACCATTGCAATTACCAGGTCCAGGTTCTCGTTCTTCCATGTACCCTTTTCCATAGGTCCACCCGAAACGAATACTGTAGGTATATTCAGTCTCATAGCAGCCATGAGCATACCTGGAGTAATCTTATCGCAGTTTGATATACACACGAGCGCGTCAACCTTATGCGCGTTGCACATATACTCCACACTATCAGCAATTATGTCACGTGAAGGCAACGAATAGAGCATTCCGTCGTGCCCCATAGCAATTCCGTCATCAATGGCGATGGTATTGAACTCTGCTGCATAGCAACCAAGTTTCTCAATCTCCGCCTTTACAATCTGTCCCGCCTCATGCAGATGGGTATGACCCGGTACGAGCTGCGTAAACGAATTGGCAATGGCTATGATTGGTTTCCCGAACATCTCGCGCTTCATGCCGTTTGCAATCCACAAGGCACGTGCGCCCGCCATACGGCGTCCTTCTGTGCACTGGGCACTCCTCAATTTTATCTTCATATAACTTTCAAAATAAAAAAGCGCCCTTCTCCACATGAGAAAGGCAACCGGACCGGTTTCAACACCCAATCCTTTGAAAGTGCAAAATTAGCCTCTTTTTTATTATATTACAAGCAATTTGCAATAAATCAGCAAAAAATCTTGACAAGATTAAAACAAAAACAATGTCACGTTGACCAACATACTACATACATCACAGATTGTCCCTGTTCCTGAGCAAGACATATATTATCACTGGGGCACCAACAAGCGGAGTCACAGCAGCAAGAGGCATAAGCCCGCTCTCGCCCGGCATCTGACAGATTAAGTTGCACAGCAATGCAACCGATGCACCAGCAAGCATCGTTGCCGGCAACAGATAGTTGTGGTTGCTGCTTTTAAGGAGAAGCCTCGCGATATGCGGCACCGCCAGGCCGATAAATGTCACTGGACCACAGAAAGCAGTCACGACGGCGATTATGAGCCCCACGACCGCGAGCAACACCACACGTGCCGTCATAACATCAACACCCAGATTGGCTGCATAGTCATCGCCGAGGAGTAGCGCATTGAGCGACTTTGTCTTCAGGAGTGTAATTGCCAACAGCAGAACTACCGGCATGGCGAACAGAGGAAGCTGCGACAGCGATACACCGCTGAAACTGCCCATACCCCAAATCATGTACGAATGCACACCCTCGGATGTAGCAAAGTAGTTCAATATCGATATCGCCGATGAGACAAGGAAGCTGACGGCGACACCGGCAATGAGAAGATACAGTTTGCTGTGCAGCATCGAAGAGAGAAGAAGTATAAGTGATATAACCGTCAATGAGCCGATGAATGCACCCGCAAGCACTGCAAAGTAGCCGTCAAGCCCCATTGCACCGGCAAACAGCGGTCCCTGGACAAGAAGCATCACGACTGCCACTCCAAGTCCTGCACCGCTGTTGATACCTAACACCTCGGGACCTGCAAGCGGATTATTGAAGAGAGTCTGCAGCACAAGGCCTGCGACAGATATTGCCGAGCCTGCAAGAACTGCTACAACAGCCTGAGGCAGACGCGTCTCTACTACAATGAGGCGCCAAACGTCACTGCACTCCCGACCCATTATCACATCTATCACACCCGGCAGCGGTATATCTACCGAACCATAGACAATATTCGCGACAAAGAGCAGCAGCAACGCAACGGCAAATAGCGCAATTATAACTTTCTTCATATCAACGCATCCTCTCATAGTACTTCGGTTCATAATCGGGGAAAATATCAGGGTGGAACAGCGCGACAAGTTCCTTGAGCAAAGTTTCAGGATGAAAGGCACTCTCCTCGAAGATTCTCTTCATCCTTGTATTACACGCATATACATTCCCCTCTCTCAAAGGCCTGAAATGCGAGTATCCGCTGTACTCCGCAAGCAGCGAAGAGCAACTCTTCGTAAGCGGCGAGTTATATTTCATGAGCCATATATCTGCATCGGCAGCCTTGTCGAGCACGACCTCGAAAGAGAGAGGTACGGAACCTGTTCCTTCATATGAGGAGAAAAGATAATCAGCACCAGCATCATTATACATTCTGCCCATGGTACTGCCACCGGCCGGAATATACCATGCCGAGCTGCTTTTCAACTCACACATCAGTTTTGGATGCGAAGCATCATGCCTCGCCACAAAACTCAAAGCCTCATATTCACTGCATACGGCATCAAAAAGCGAATCGGCCTCTGCCCCCTTACCCACAAGGCGGCCATAAAAACGCACCCATTCGGCACAGCCAAGAGGCGAGCTCTCCATGTAATCGGCACACTCTACAAGCGGTATCCTTACCCTGTCGAGCTTGCCATAACCTCCATTCTCGAAAGGAAGCACAAAGATTGCATCGGGCGAAACCTCAGCCACACGCTCAAGATTCACATCAAGCGAGCTTCCGCAATCCATTACACGCCCTTCAGCTATCGCCTTTGCCGTAATCCTGGAGTATACATACTCCGCATCGCACACAGCTTTTATATATTCCGCCACACCCAGTTCCTCGAACAGCGCCGTATGCACGCCCGAGAAGAGAAGCGCCCTCTTGACAGGCGTACGCAGAAGCGTTCCATCCGGGAGCGATGCCGGCAGCACATCCTCTTCAGGAACAAGGATATAGCGTTGCAATAGCCCCTCACCCCATGGGTTATCCACATCAACCACCGTATAGCCGTCACACTCAATTATCGACAGCAGGGAGGAGTGTCTCATCTTCAACGCCTTTCCTTCGACCTTTTCCATACCGGCATTGCCGACAAGCAGGAGCATCATCAGCAGGAATGCCATTACAATGCTTGCAATAAAGAAAATAGCCGACAGTTTTCGTGACAGAATCATTTTCCGGGATAGTCATTAACAATATTAAGCTGCTGACGGATACTCTCGGAATGTATAACCTCGAAAATATCCTTCATGACCTCGGCATCAAGCCTTGCGATGCTGCAATACTCATCGCACCGCTGCATAGTCTCGTTATAGCGCTGCGCCTGAAAGACTGCAAGACCCTTCTCGCGTTTTACCTCGCCAATCTCACGTGACACCTCCATGCGCTTGGCGATAAGCCCCATAAGCGCATCATCAATCTCATCAATCTGTCGGCGGTACGACGATATGTCATTATTGTCAGCAGCAGCCGAACGGTGCACAATGCGGCCAAGCACTATAGAAAGTTCATCGGGAGTTACTTGCTGGCGTGCATCACTCCATGCACATACAGGATTACAGTGAGTCTCAATCATAAGACCGTCAAAATTCAAATCCATAGCCTGCTGCGACAGCGACATTATCAATTCGCGTTTGCCGGCTATGTGACTCGGGTCACAGAAAAGAGGCAGCTCAGGCAACCTGCGGCGCAGTTCAAGAGGCAACTGCCATTGTGGTGCATTGCGGAAACACTTCTCGCCATATGAAGAAAAACCGCGGTGTATGGCACCCAGACGTGTAAGACCGGCATTGTTCAGACGCTCCAATGCGCCAATCCAGAGCTCAAGGTCAGGGTTGACAGGGTTCTTCACAAGCACAGGCACATCACATCCGCGCAAGGCATCTGCTATCTCCTGCACCGCAAACGGGTTAACTGTAGTACGTGCGCCAATCCACAGTACATCAATGCCCGCCGACAAGGCAAGTTCAACATGCTCGGCATTGGCCACCTCGGTAGCCACAGGCAGCGAGAGTTCACGTTTCACTCTCTGCATCCACGGCAATCCTTCCTTGCCCACGCCCTCGAAACAACCGGGACGTGTACGAGGTTTCCAAAGACCCGCCCTGAAAAGAGTGGCCTTGCCGGCAAGAGCCGATGCGACAGCCATAAGCTGCTCCTCGCTCTCGGCGCTGCATGGACCTGCTATAACAAGCGGCCTTTCAATATTATCAAAGATTCCGATATTCTCTAAAGTCATGACATATGTAGTTAAAAAGCTTTTAAAGCCCGAAAAGCCTACGTGCATTATCAGTTGTAACGGCTGCGACCTGCTCTACCGTACAACCATAAAGTTCGGCAATCTTCTCGGCTATGAAAGGGATATATGAACTCTCGTTACGCTTGCCGCGTTTAGGAACCGGAGCCAGATAAGGAGAATCGGTCTCAAGGAGAATCCTTTCAAGGGGAACTGCGGAAAGAGCTTCAGGCAGTGTCGATTTCTTGTATGTGACCACACCGCCTATCCCAAGATAGAAACCATTGAACGAGAGGAGTTTCTCAGCCTCTTCTTCTGTCCCCGAGAAACAATGGAACACCCCTCTGAGGTTTTTTGAACGGTTACTCTCCATTACTGCACATAATTCATTGAACGCATTGCGTGAGTGTATCACTAGAGGAAGATCCATTTCGTGCGCCCACTCTATCTGACGACAGAATGCGTCAATCTGTTCATCCTTACGGGTATCATCCCAATAGAGGTCAATCCCCACCTCGCCGACGGCAATATATCCTGGCACAGACTTCAGCCTGCGATAAAACATGTCAAGTACAGAGAGGTAGTCATCGCCGAGTTCCGTAGGGTGCAGACCAATCATCGCATGGCATATCCCTGGAAACTCGCGGCACATCTCATCCATGCGCTCAAGAGAACTTCCGTTTATGCATGGGAGACACAGAGTCTTAACACCGGCATCTACAGCGCGCTCCACAGCTGCAGCCCTGTCCTCGGCAAATTCCGGTTCAAATATATGTGTATGAGTATCTACGAATTCAATCATCTGCTTCTTTCTTACGCTTTCTGTCAGGGCGGTCATAATATATGACACCATATCTTGCACAATGTTTTATCCTTGCATCGCCACTGAACGAAGAGAAAGCCTTCTCAATCTCTTCCCATGCCTCGAATATTATCTCATCGGCCTCGAAACGCATGTCCGCGATATTCCGTAAGGCTTCGGCTGTACGCTGCTGGAGCGCAACCTGCCTCTCATATTTTTCCCTGAACATCTCAAAGACCACCGAGACGCGGCCCATGGTAGGATTGTATATGGGTACTCCGCCCTCTCCCTGACGGCGCTGTTCGCCCTGCATTATCTTCTGCCCCCACTCGAGAACCGAAGCCTCGGAGAAGAGGTTCGGCACCGAGTCCTCATTCTCGGGCAAACCGTAATAGGGGCGCTTGCTGCGGGCGACCTCGCCACGTATGATACACATGCTGAGCACCTGTATGAAGTGCGACACATACATCCTCGCCTTCTTCAGCGCCGCCTCATAGTCGGCATTCCCACGCTTCGATGACTGCTCCTGTGCACAGCGTTTGTACATATCGACTTCGGCCGAGAATCTCTGAAGGAAATCCTTTGCCCTGTGATATGTGTTATGTGACAGCACATTGGTAAATATACCATTCTGCACACTACTGTCAACGGCACTCTTGAGCGCACGTATACGTGCCTGGTCGGTTTTCGGCAGTCTTCTGTATGGCATCGGTTCAGAGGTTTCTGTTCAACAGAGAGTCGGCAAACTCCTTCAGGAACTTCTTCTTTTCGGGAGCGACAGAGAGGTTCGCCATATATTGGTCACACTCATCAAAGAGTGCCTGTATTCTCTTTTCACAGATATCCCTGACACCCAGTTCATCGTATATTCTTGTAAAGCATGCAACCTTCTTTTCTGCATCGAACTCACTCTTCGCCATCCACTCCTTCATCACGGCGAGTTGTCCGGGTGACGCGAGATTCATCGCCGTTATAAGCAGAAAAGTCTTCTTGTTGCAGCAGATATCGCCGCCAATCTTCTTTCCGAACAGCGATTCATCGGCATACACATCGAGCAGGTCATCCTGCAACTGGAAAGCAAGCCCCATCTTCTCACCATAGGCATACAGATTCTCCTGGTCCTCCTCCGATGCACCTGCAAGATATGCACCGAGTCTCAGGGATGTGGCGAGCAATACCGATGTCTTCAGGCGGATCATATTGAGATACTCTGCTTCTGTAACATCCTCTCTGGTTTCGAAACCGAGGTCATACTGCTGTCCGTCGCATATCTCCTTTGCCATTTCTGTAAATGTAGCCAGCATTACGGGCAGCTTGTCTACGGGAACATGAGAGAGGAACTCATATGCAAGGAGCAACATGCTGTCACCCGACAATATCGCAGCCGTGTCATCCCACTTTGCACGCACCGTGGGCATGCCGCGGCGCAAGTCGGAGTTATCCATGACATCATCGTGGATAAGGGTATGGTTATGATACGTTTCAAGAGCAAGGGCAGGATAGAAAGCACCGTCGAGATTCTCCTTATACATATTATATGCCATAAGGAAAAGTACCGGACGTACACGCTTACCCCCCTGGGAGATAGTATATCTTATAGGTTCATAAAGCCCGTAAGGCTCTCTCTCGAACTTAAGATTGTCAATAAACTCATTTATCTGATTCCTTATTTCATTCCAGCTGTACATGGTCTGTTGTCTGTTTTTGTGGATTATCTATTCTTTCTAAACCAAAAAAGGAGACTGCAAACGCAGTCTCCTTTTATATTCATGTCTGTCATTACTGCAAACGGAACATTACAGGGAGTGTAAACCAGCAGCGGACAGCCTTACCGGCCTGCTTACCTGGAGACCACTTAGGCATCTGACCTACCACGCGCTCAGCCTCCTTGTCAAGGTACATGTCGCCCGAGCTCTTGATAACCTGGATATTCTGGATTGAACCGTCTGAGTTTACGACGAAACGGAGAATTGTTCTACCCTGTGAATTGTTGTCACGTGAGATACGTGGATACTGGATATTCTCTGAGAGCCACTCGTACATAGCCTTCATACCACCAGGGAACTCGGCCGGCTGCTCTACAACCTGGAAAATCTGCTCCTCTTCAACAACCTCATCAACAACCACTACGGCGTTGTCCGATACGTCAACAACATCAACGAAGACATCCTCAGAGTTCATGATCTCAGTCTCCTGCTGATCAATCTCATCCTTGATAATCTCAATCACCTCAGTTGGCTTCTGAGCTGCTGGAGGCGGAGGAGTGATGTTCTTGACCTGAATCTGGATCTCCTTAAGAACCTCAGGCTCTTCAATTGGAGGAGGAGGAGTTGTTGCGATGATTCTCTCATCCTTATCCTCAAAAGTTGTCCACTCAAATGCGACAAACAGAACCGAGAAAACCATTACGAAACCGATGAGGACCCAAATAGTCTTGTTCTGCTCCAAGTTTGCCTTAGCACTCTTCTTTTGCTCGATGTGCTCGCTTCCCTTAAACTGATTATTCTTTTCTGTACTCATATGATGATATGTATTTATTTTCTAATGGGCAAAAATAAACAATATTTTTCAATACGCACGATTAAAACAATCTTTTTTTTATTTTAAAAAGATTTTCTTTAATAAATGCCGAATAAATTGCTCTTTTCCGCGTTATTTTACCATAGCATAAGGTGCAATGACCTTCATTTATATAAAAAAAAGAAAAAAAGCCTTATCTTAGCGACGCCATATAATTATGACAACACACCTACAAAACTAATTAAAATATTGACAACGTGAAACACAAAAATATCTTTTTTTATATTTTTCTGTTCCTTCCGCTTTTTGCTACCGCACAAGGAGGAGACAATGCCTTCACAATACTTCGTCTGCCCTACTCCGCACGTGCTGCCGCTTTGGGTGGACAGAACATAAGCGTCATTGAGGATGATATAACGCTCGCCATGCACAATCCCGCCCTATTGTCAAGCGTGTCAGACAAGACCATCAATCTTACCTACATGACATACATGAGCGACAGCAAGATTGCAGGTGCCATGTTCAACAAGATATTCGGAGAACGCTCCACCGGAGCCATATCGGCAAGGTATATCGATTATGGCGAATTTGAGGGATACACCGAAGACAACATATATACAGGCACCTTCAGCGCCAAGGATATGGAGTTTGCTGTCATGTACAGCTACCTGCTAAGCGACAACTGGAGTGGCGGTGTCACAGGAAAGTTCATATATTCCAAATACGAAAGCATGAGTTCCATAGCCTTAGGTGTAGACCTTGGAGTCAACTACTACAACCCCGACAATGAACTGTCGCTCTCTTTTGCGATAAAGAATCTTGGAGGGCAAGTGAAGGCATTTGAAGATAAAAACGAAAAGATGCCTGTCGACCTGCAGCTGGGCTTTACTAAGCGTCTGTCACATGCTCCGATACTAATCTCGGCCACGCTTGTCAACCTCCACAAATGGAGCAAGGATGATTTCTACAATGCCGACGGGAGTGAAGACAGTTTCGGCGAGATGCTCATGAAGCATATGATGTTAGGTGCAGACATACTCATTGGGCAAAATTTCAACATTTCATTGGGATACAACTATCGCATAGGTAAGGAACTTTCGGTCGAAGGCAGCAAATGGGACGGACTTACCGCGGGTGCCGGACTGCATATTAATAAGGTAAAGTTGGGTGTCTCCTACAGCAAGCTACATGTCTCTTCATCATCATTGCTTTTCAATCTGTCGTACTCTCTTTAACCATATAACAGCATAAGGGAAGAAAATAGAGCGCAAGAAGAAAATAACAATCTTTTTTTATTCATTTGTTCGCAATATCTTTGTAACTTTACAGAGAAATATAATAAGACAAAAGCAGAACAATGAAAAAAATAGTAATCGCAATAGACGGCTTTTCTTCATGCGGTAAAAGCACCATGGCCAAGGCATTGGCCCGCAACATCGGATACCTTTATTTTGACAGCGGTGCAATGTACCGTGCTGTGGCTCTCTACTGTATGCAGAACGGACTCATCGAAGGCGAACAGATAAACTGCGATGCTCTCCGTGAGAGGATGAAGGAGATTCACATCACATTTGAGGCCGACCCCGAGACAAAGGATTCGATAACATTCCTAAACGGTGTGAACGTAGAACGCGAAATACGTTCTCTCGAAGTTTCAAAGTTCGTAAGCCCTATCGCGGCACTTGATTTCGTACGCAGCGAGATGGTTGAACAGCAACGCGAAATGGGCAAGCAGAAAGGCATAGTAATGGATGGACGCGACATCGGAACAACTGTGTTCCCCGATGCCGAGATGAAGGTATTCGTTACGGCTTCGGCCGAGGTGCGCGCCCAGCGTCGCTACGATGAGCTCACAGCACGCGGAGACACCCCCGACTTCAACGAGATTCTGGAGAACGTACAGCAGCGCGACCACATTGACCAGACAAGAGAGATTAGTCCGCTCAAGAAAGCCGATGACGCATTGTTGCTCGACAACAGCAACCTTACCCGCGAAGAGCAGATGCAATGGCTCATCGACAGATATAACGAACTGGTTTCAGAGTAATGAATCCCCAAAAAGCTCCCGCAATGCTAAGCATAGACATTGATGAAAACTCCGGGTTCTGTTTCGGAGTCACCACCGCGATACAGAAAGCCGAAGAGGAACTAAGGAAAGGCGGTACACTATACTGCCTTGGCGATATTGTGCACAACAGCATCGAGTGTGAGAGGCTAAAGAAACTCGGACTCATCACCATAGACCACGGGCAATACAGACAACTGCACAATGCAAAAGTCCTTCTCAGGGCACACGGCGAGCCACCATTGACATACGCCATAGCAGAGGAGAACAACCTTGAGCTCATTGATGCCACATGCCCAGTTGTACTCAAGCTGCAGCAAAGGATAAAGAGAAAATGGGAAGAGACAGCAGATGATGACAGGCAGATTGTCATATACGGCCAGGCAGGACATGCCGAAGTGCTGGGCCTTGTAGGACAGACAGACGGCGAAGCCATTGTCATCGAGAGCCAGGAGCAGATAGAGAAGATTGACCCAGACAAGGACACATACATATACTCCCAGACCACAAAATCGAAGGAGGGGTACCAGCACATCGTAAATGCCATAAAAGAGTACATCAACAACGAGAGGAAATGCGAGTCGTTCAACAGCGTCTGCGGCCAGGTCGCAAACAGGATGAGCGGCATAGGCGAGTTCGCGAGTTCACATGACCTCGTATTCTTCGTGTGCGGCAAAAAAAGTTCCAACGGAAAGATTCTCTATAACGAGTGCAGGAAAATGAACAGCAACGTGCACCAGGTAGAGAGTCCTCAGGACATAAGCTTTGCACTCACACGTGGGGCACACAGGATTGGCATCTGCGGAGCCACATCTACCCCCAAGTGGCTAATGGAGAACTGTAAGGAAGCAATTATAAAATACCATAATAACAGTCAGAATTATGAAGAATAAGATTCGTTGTGTGGGCATACTCACATCAGGTGGAGATGCTCCGGGCATGAATGCAGCCATTCGTGCAGTCACCCGTGCATGTATCTACCACGGCATAACAGTAAAGGCAATCTACCGCGGTTACAAGGGACTCCTGACCGGTGAGATTGTAGAGTTCAAGACAGAGAACGTAAGTAACATCATCCAGCGCGGAGGTACAATCCTCAAGACAAGCCGCTGCGATGAGTTCAAGACCGAGGAGGGACGCGCAAAGGCATATGAGACTCTGCAGAAAGAGGAAATCGACGCACTTGTTGTAATCGGTGGCGACGGCTCTATCACAGGAGCATACAATCTTGCAAGAGAGTATGACATACCATGCATCGCATTACCTGGAACAATCGACAACGACCTATACGGAACAGACACTACCATCGGTTACGACACAGCACTCAACACAATCATGGAGTGTGTCGATAAAATCAGAGACACAGCCTCTTCTCATGAGCGTCTCTTCATTGTTGAGGTAATGGGCCGAGACGCAGGATTCCTTGCCCTGAACGGAACCATCGCAACAGGCGCAGAGGCATGCGTGTTGCCCGAGATTGACCCCGAGTTCGAGCGCATCAACCAATTCATAGCCAATGGCCTGCGCCGTACCAAGAGCAGCAGCATCGTACTGTTCGCAGAAGGCCGCGAGAAGGACTACAACATCATGGAGGTGGCAGAGGGTATGCGCCAGAAGTTCCCCGAGCTTGATGTACGCGTATCTATCCTCGGTTATCTGCAGCGCGGTGGCAGCCCTACTGCGAACGACCGTATCCTAGCAAGCCGTCTGGGCGTTGCAGCCATAGACGCACTGCTTGAAGGCCAGCGCAACGTAATGATTGGTCTCAGAAACAACGAGATTGTATATATCCCGTTCACAAAGGCAATCAAGGATGACAAGCCCATTGACAAGGAGACAGTCCGCGCACAGGAGATTCTTGCTTCATGACAAGCGCATACAGCAAGTGGCTACATAAATGAGAAACGGGACTCCAAAGTCCCGTTTCTCATTTATGTACAACACAATCCATTTTCACATCATGCGGTTCAACAGGAAGTTCTCCGACAATCTGCTCATTATAACATACACCTATCTTCAGCCCCCGGAACTCCTTCTGTGAAAGATATCTGTCATAGAACCCCTTGCCACGCCCCATGCGTGCGCCGCTTTCCGTGAAAGCGACACCGGGAACAACAACCGCGTCAATCTCGTGAGGCTGCACAGCCTCCCCACCCTGTGGCTCCATTATACCAAACGCGCCCATTGCCATATAGCGCGGGTCATAGGGATAGAAATTCATCATATCCCCCTCGACCTTCGGCAGTAGAACAAGCATTCTGGCCGATAAATCCTCAACCAATGGCCATAGAAGCGGTTCATCACCGAGAGGCGAGTAAATGGCCACCACTCTTGCACCCGACACCGCCAGATGGCACTTTACCGCATCGGCAATAAGAACCGAACGGGACTCCTTTTCCGAGCCTTGCAACCTGGCGAGTCTTGCGCGTATCTCTTTACGAAGAGCCGACTTATCCTTAACCATATTTCTTTATACTATCATAATATTCAAGCAATTTTGCAGCTGCAGCAAATGAAGTGACCTTACCCGAGAGTAGCAGTTGCTCATAGTGAGAGAGCATCGCAGGCACCCCGTCGGCATTCCTGAAACGCATGCGCAGCTGCTCATCAATAGTCTCATACATCCAATATTTCGACTGACCATGACGGCGTTCATCAAACAAACCGCTCTCCTTGACCTTGTCGATATAATCGAAAATCATATCCCATACCTCCTTGATACCAAGGTCGTAAAATCCGGAATAGGTAAGCACCTGGGGACGTATGCCGCTTGCAGGCATAGGAAACAGATGAAGCGCATTGTGCAGATGCACCGCCGAACGTCGTGCCTCATCCACATTGTCTCCGTCGGCCTTGTTTATTACCACACCGTCGGCCATCTCCATTATTCCGCGCTTGATACCCTGCAGTTCATCGCCCGCGCCTGTTATCTGTATAAGCAGAAAGAAATCCACCATTGAATAGACAGCAGTCTCGCTCTGCCCAACACCGACAGTCTCAACGAAGACCTTGTCATAGCCGGCAGCCTCGCACAGAACAATTGTCTCACGCGTCTTGCGCGCCACACCACCGAGAGAACCGGCCGAGGCACTGGGACGTATGAAGGCATCGGGATGAAGCGACAACCGTTCCATTCTTGTCTTGTCGCCAAGAATACTGCCTTTGCTGCGCTCGCTGCTCGGGTCAACGGCAAGCACCGCCAGTTTGCCGCCACAACGTTCGAGCACATGCATTCCGAAGGCATCTATCGAGGTGCTCTTGCCGGCACCGGGCACACCGGTGATACCTATACGCACCGAGTTACCCGAATAGGGAAGACAACGTTCTATGACCTCTTGAGCAATAGCCTGATGCTCGGGCAAAACACTCTCAACAAGGGTCACAGCCCGACTAAGCACCGTGACGTCACCGCGCAGAATGCCCTCGACATAGTCATTGACCGACAATGATGCGGCACGTTTGCGGCGCATTCTGGAGAGATAAGGATTTACAGAACCGACCGATTCTACCCCTTCATTCACTTTGAGCCCTTTATAGAGCTTGTCATTCTCGGGATGTTCCATATGAGATGAAAATAACGATGCAACGAAAATACGAATTTACCTTATCAAAAACAACAGGACCGCCAGAAAACTGGCGGTCCTGCATACTAGAATCAATATTTTCTGTTTATTTCAATGCAAAGTTGTTGTTCATGAGCATGTAAGCCATGTTGATGCCCTGAGCGTCAAGGTTGACATCAACAACATCCTCGCCAACGAAAATCTGTGCAGTGTTGTCACCGTTAAGCTTTACGAGGTTTGTCATCTGGTTATTGTACTCAGCGCTCCATATCTGCTGCTCCTTATCGAACACGAAGTTCATGGCTGTCTCGCCATTGGATACGGTATAACCGTTCTCAGTTGCTACAATCTGAACGTCCTCGCCTGCGCTGTTCTTTACAATCTTTGTATCGCCCGGCTCGGCAACGAGGTTGTCACCGGTCCAGAATTCTATTGAGTTAAGAACCACAGCGTCGATGAAAATAGAAATCTCATATACAGGAACTATATGAAGAGCAATGAACACCAACTCGTTAACGAACTTGTTGCCGATACCATTGTTCCAATCCAATACCTTGTTTGTCAGGCCGAAAGAACCGATACATGAAGAGAGGAAGATTGTTGCAGAGAGCAACAACGCTGTAAGTTTGAAATTCTTTTTCATAATAATTGATTTTAGGTTAATAAATACCATTTGTATGCGGCAAATCGTTTGCTCTACATACAGACGCAAATTTATCATTTTTTCATTAAAAACAAGACATTTTTCTCTTTTTTTCGCAAAAATAGTAATTTTATTAGACAGGATTATCCACCAAAAGGGAAAGAGCGCGTCCGGCAATGTCGGACACGCTCTTCATGAAATCATATAACAGGAAGGATAAAACCTCAAATACTCCTTATTATATATTAGAGGACACCATTCACTACAAGAGACTTGACGAGAGAGTAGAATTTCTCTACTGTAGGAATCTCTACACGCTCTGTAGGAGAGTGAGGCGACATCAATGTAGGACCGAATGACACCATATCCATACCGGGATAGTTGGTAGAGATGATACCGCACTCAAGACCTGCATGTATTACGCGCACATCAGGCTCCTTGCCGAACATATCGTTGTATGCACTCTTGAGCGCAGCCAACAGAGGAGAGTTGACATTAGGCTGCCATCCGCTGTAACCACCGCTGAGTTCGACCTTCATACCGGCCATTGCGAAGCAGCTTGACAACTGCAAGGCAAGAAACTCCTTCATTGTGTCACAAGAGCTACGCGCAAGAATGTTTATCTCGGCCTTACCCTCGGCTATTCGCACAATAGAGAGGTTGCTTGATGTCTCGACTGTATCGGGGATTGTAGGGATGAAACGCAATACACCGTCATGACATGCAAGGATCGCATCAAGAAGATTATCCTGAATCTCCTCGGGCACAACTGTCTCAGGCATCTCACACTCTGTGACAGAAAGAGTGATACCCTCCTCGATTGTAGCATACTCGCTGTTGTAGAGAGCCTCATATTTTGCAGCTATGGCCTTGAGTTCCTCAACGCCCTCGGCAGGAAGTGTGAGTACCACCTCGCAGCTTGCAGGAATGGCATTGCGCATGTTGCCGCCGTTCCAGCTTGCAAGAACCACACCGCACTCATCCATTGCCTCGCGCATGAAACGTGCCATCAGCTTGTTGGCATTACCGCGGCCGGCATTGATTTCAAGACCCGAGTGACCGCCACGCAGACCCTTGAGCATAACCTTCACTGCAACATCCTCATCATCGCTGCCCTCTTCCATGAACTCCATGGTAGCCGTGATGTCAAGACCACCTGCACAACCGATGTAAAGCACACCCTCTTCCTCAGAGTCAAGGTTCAGCAGAATGTTACCCTCAAGCTCACCGCCTTTGAGGCCGAAAGCACCATACATTCCTGTCTCCTCATCCGCTGTTATAAGAGCTTCAAGAGGACCATGCTGCAGAGAAGCGTCCTCCATGATTGCCATGATTGCAGCTACACCCAGACCATTGTCTGCACCCAGCGTTGTATCATCGGCATAAAGCCAGTCACCCTTCACGACTGTAGTGATAGGGTCATTTACAAAATCATGCTTGCTCTCTGGAGTCTTCTGGGGCACCATGTCCATATGTGCCTGAAGGATAATGCCCTTGCGGCCCTCAAGACCGGGAGTAGCAGGCTTACGCATAATGATGTTGCCAGCCTCATCCTGCCATGTATCCACATTGATGCTCTTTCCGAAATCGAGCAAGAACTTCTGTACTTTCTCAAGGTGTCCCGACGGACGTGGAACCTGTGTCAAAGCCTCAAAGTGCTTCCACACTTCGCGAGGCTGAAGATCTTTAATTGTCAAAGCCATAATCAAATTCTTTTTTTATTATCAATAGATTTCTTTAAATATTGTCTTACATGCAACATTATCAATGCATAGACGCCAAGCACAGCGACAAGCAGTGTCTGTGTGCTATGGACTATCAACGCAAAAACCGACGCGTTGGTTGTGCTGACACCATAAAGCACCATTATGCTTATGACAGCGAAATGCCATGGACCTGCACCGTTCGGGGTCGGCACAACCACCGCGATGCTTCCTGCGACAAAAAGCATAAGACCCGCAAAGAGTGAGAGTTCGCTGCTGAACGGGAAACAGAAGAAACAGAGGTAGAACTGCATGAAATAGCAGAACCATATGCCTAACGTTTCAAATATGAAGAGCCACACATGCCTGGTCTTCTTAAGGAAAGTGAGCCCTTCAGAAAAGTTGAGTATAAAAACCTTTATCCTTTTCCATAGGGCCATCTTGCGCAACAGGAAGTACAGCAACACTACTATCGCCACCGCACAGAGCAGCACGACAGCCCAACCGCCGGCCGAAGCGAAGAACGAATTTCCCCCGGCACCGAAACCTGCATCGGAGAGGAAACGTGTAAAGACAGGCCACTGCAGACACACCGCAATGACAGTCAGCATCGCAACCATCAAGGTATCTATGGCACGTTCGGCAACAACAGTGCCCAATGATTGCGCAAACGGCACCCTCTCATACTGTTCAAGGACTACACAACGTGATACCTCGCCTACACGAGGTATGACTAGATTCGCCGCATAAGCTATGAAAATCGAATATACGCTCACTCTCGAGGAGGGATTGTACCCCAATGGTTCAATGGCCAGTTTCCAACGCCAGCCTCTAAGGACATGGCTCATTACACCGAAAAAAGTAGACCATGCGAACCAGTACAAGTCCATCTCCCTCAACGGCCCCCAAAGCTGAGAAAAGTTGAAATCGGAATAAATCATATAAAGAATCAGCGCTCCCAACACCATGGGCAGAAGAATCTTTACACTCTTATTAAAAATCTTTTTCACGACTTAGGACTATTTTTTAATTGTTTTATTTACCTTTGCAACACTACAATGGGAGCGAGAGGCTGTTCTCCATGGTAATCTTCGCGATTTATTGCAAAGATAACAATATATTGGACATCAGCCCTCATTTTTAGAATTATTTAATTAAGAAACCATTTCTATTTTAAAATTAATTAAATAGGAACAGTTTCCAAATATCAGGTATAGCGGACATGAAAGCAGTTACAGCAAAGAAAAGATTGGGGCAGCACTTTCTGATTGACCTGTCAATAGCAAAAGATATAGCAGACACCGTTGACACATGTCCAGGCATGCCGATTCTTGAAGTAGGACCGGGCATGGGGGTCCTGACCCAGTTCCTCATAGAGAAGAAGCGCCCGCTCAAGGTCGTCGAAATTGACGAGGAGTCGGTAAGCTACCTCTGCAAGAACCTTCCACAGCTGCAGGAGGAGAACATAATCCCCGATGATTTCCTTAAAATGCGTCTCGACCGTCTGTTTGACGGCGGACAGTTCATGCTCATCGGCAACTACCCCTACAATATTTCAAGCCAGATATTCTTCAAGATGCTCGACTACAAGGAGTATATTCCTTATTGTAGCGGAATGATACAGAAAGAGGTCGGAGAGCGTCTTGCAGCAAAACCAGGAACCAAAGCATACGGCATACTGAGTATCCTCATCCAGTTGTGGTACGATGTAGAGTACCTGTTCACCGTTGATGAGAATGTTTTCTCGCCACCGCCGAAAGTAAAGAGCGCCGTAGTGCTGATGAAGCGCAACACCCGGACATCGCTCGAGTGCGATGAGGCGCTGTTCAAGAAGATTGTAAAAGGAACATTCAACCAACGCCGCAAGAAATTGAGGAATTCCATACAGCAGATTGTTGGGAAGGATTCTCCGCTCCTTGGCGACCCGATACTCGAAATGCGCCCCGAGCAACTCTCTCTGGAAGAGTTTATTGAATTGACAAGAAAGGTTGAACTCGCATCAGCGAAATAGAACAGTTCAAAATGACAAAGGAATTCATTACCTACATAAAAGAGCTCATTGAGCAGAAAGACTCGGTGCTGTTGCAGGAGAAGATTTCCAAGATGCACCCCGCCGACATTGCTGAGCTCTGCCTTGAACTCGACATAGAGGAGGCCCGTTTCCTCTACCGCCAGCTCGACAACGAGAAGGCAGCCGATGCCCTTACCGAGATGGACGAGGACATCCGTAACGACCTGCTCGAGGAGCTCCCCTCCGAGGCAATCGCCAAGCGGTTCGTCAACTACATGGACACCGATGATGCCGTTGAAATCATCCGTGACATGGATGAGGAAAAGCAGGAAGAGGTCCTGCAGCACATCAAGGACATTGAGCAGGCCGGAGACATCGTCGACCTTCTGCAGTATGACGAGGACACAGCCGGTGGCCTCATGAGTACCGAAATGGTTGTCGTGAACGAGAACTGGAGTATGCCCGAGTGTCTAAAGGAGATGCGCCAGCAGGCCGAGGACCTCGATGATATCTACTACGTATATGTCGTTGATGACAACGAGAGGCTATGCGGTCTTTTCCCGCTGACAAAGATGATTACCAGCCCCTCGGTTTCCAAGGTTAAGCATGTGATGAACACCAAGGTCGTAAGCGTGGATGTAGACACTCCCATTGATGAAGTCACAATGCTCATCGAGAAGTACAACCTTGTCGCCATCCCCGTCGTGGACAAGATCAACCGCCTTGTCGGTCAGATTACCGTCGATGACATCATGGATGAGGTACGCGAACAGACAGAGCACGACCAGCAGTTGACAGCCGGTCTTACCCAGGATGTCGAGACAAGCGACAACGTGTTCGTACAGACCAAAGCACGTCTTCCTTGGCTCATCATCGGCATGCTCGGAGGTATCGGTTCATCCATACTGCTCGACTGTTTTACAAGTACCTTAGGTTCGCACCCCGAAATGGCACTGTTCATTCCGTTGTTGGCCGGAATGGGCGGTAACGTAGGTACACAGTCATCGGCCATAGCAGTGCAGGGTCTCGCCAACAACTCACTGAACTCGCAGCACATCTTCAGGCATATCATGAAGGAGATGGTCGTTGCCATCATCAACGCCACTATCCTGTCGCTGATGGTCTATGTCTACAACTTTGTCATATACGGTGCATTCGACATTGTGACATTGGCCGTTCCGTTGAGTCTCTTTGTCGTCGTGCTCTTCGCGTCATCGTTCGGCACCATGATACCGATGGTACTTGAACGTATTGACATAAATCCGGCTGTGGCCACAGGACCGTTCATACAGATTATCAACGACATCAGCGGAATGACATTCTACATGATTATCTCAATGGCACTGAGCCAGATAATGACATAGAGCCCAAACCACTTTGACTATGAAAAAAACACTTTTAGCAACACTATTACTCCTATCAAGCCTATCATATGCCCAGACAGACAAGTTCACCGAGTGGCTAAAGGCCCCTGAAGGAGAGCTCTGCAAGCAGAAATTCGCAAAGAAAAAACTTGACAAAGAAGACGCAAAGGAGGCATCATTCATCATTGACTCACTTTGGCTTCAGGAGAGCGCAAAGGAACTCCGTAAGCAATGGGACAAGCTCACGATATCAAATGACTCGCTATCCCTTCCCTGCGCATGCCGCACATTCGGCATGTATCCGAGGGAAGGCCGCAGCCTCTACATATCACTGCATGGCGGCGGTGAATGTCCTAAAGAAGTAAACGATGAGCAATGGATGAACCAGATTTATCTGTATCAGATACCCGAAGGCATCTATGTAGCACCGCGTGCGCCATGGAACACGTGGAATCTGTGGCACCGCAAAGGACTCGATGAGTTGTTCGAACAGTTGATAAGGGCATGCGTGGTATTTGAAGGCGTAAACCCCAACAAGGTATACCTCATGGGCTACTCGGCCGGAGGTGACGGCGTGTGGCGTATGGCTCCTCGTATGGCCGACAAGTGGGCTGCAGCAGCAATGATGGCAGGACACCCAGGCAATGCATCACAGGAGAATCTTCTGAACCTTCCTTTTACAATATGGATGGGAGAGAACGATGCCGCATATGACAGGAACCGTCTGGCTAAAGAAAAGGGCGAACTGCTTGACTCGCTTGCAGCAGCCAACCCAGGCAAATACATACATAGCACAAACATCATCGAAGGCAAAGGCCATTGGATGGACAACGCCGATGCAGATGCTATCGGTTGGATGTCACAATACCGCAGAAACCCATACCCCAAAAGAGTCGTATGGAGACAGGAAGAGGTGTTGCGCGAACATTTATATTGGCTCTCGGCACCGGCCGATGAACTTGAGCATGGAAAAAGAGTCGAGGCTAGTATCGAAGGAAATACAATCAACATAAGCAGTTGCGACTATTCAAAGCTGACAATATACCTCAACGACAACATGGTCGACCTTGACAAAAAGGTAAAAATCTATTACAAGGGCAAGAAAATCAAGACATTCAAGCCCAAACGTACCATTGCCAATCTCTACAAGACGCTTTGGCTACGTGGCGACCGCAGTTATGCATTCCCATGCATTGTCGAGGTAAGACTGGACTGACCTATTTGATGTATAAAAGTCCCCAATCATTTTCATTTGTTTCTTTTTTTTCATTTTTATTAAGTTTTTGTATCGGTTTTTACCCTAAATTCCTTACATTAGCACGATAAATAGAACAGAAATGTATCAACAGCAATAGCTATGAAAACTAAAAAGCTGATAACCAATGTAATATGTTTTATCGCATGTCTTCTTTGCTCTACTCCGTTGCTGGCCCAGACCGGTACAGGAGCAAAGGGAGTCATTACCGATGAATTCGGCGACCCATTACCCGCAGCCAGTGTCGCGGTCATGAACAACAACAAGATTGCAAGGGGCACCAGTACCAACATTCATGGAGAGTTCAACATAGATATCAACCTCGCAGGAGGAGATGAAGAACTTGTATTCAGTTATATCGGAACAAAGACAGTCAAGAAGAAGATAACCAAGGAACTTATAAGCAAGCCCATCGAAGTGGTGCTCAAGACCGATGATGCCATGCTTGCCGAGGTAACCATTGTCGAGGATGGTTACAACCGTCTGCCACGTAAGGATATGGTCGGCGCATTCACGACGGTAAAAGCCGATGATATCATGATGCCCGCATACCAGACCATCGACCAGATGTTACAGGGAAAGGTTGCCGGAATGTCAGTCGTGAACACATCGGCTCGCGTGGGAGCATCGCCCAAAATCACTATCCGAGGAACATCCACCATTCTGGGCAACAGCGACCCTCTGTGGGTTGTTGACGGTGTAATCCAGGAAGACCCGCTCTCAATTGACATGAGCTCTGCCATCACATCCGACATGCGAGAACTTATCGGTAACCAGATATCATGGCTCAATCCCCAGGACATCGACAACATTACCGTACTCAAGGACGCATCAGCGACAGCCATTTACGGTTCAAAGGCATCTAACGGTGTCATTGTAATTACCACAAAGAAAGGAACACCGGGACGTATCAGCGTAAACTACAACACCAATGTATCGGTACGCGAGCGCCCCACATATGAGATGTACGACTTCATGAACTCGTATGAACGCATCCAGTTCAGCAAGGAAGCATATGAGGCCGGCGTACGTTACCAAAGTGAGCCGTTGCCGCAGATATACACCTACGAAGGCCTGATGGCGATGTTCAACAAGCGCATGATTACCGAGGAACAGTTCGCCAGCTATCTGCAACGCCTCGAGACAGTGAACACCGACTGGTTCGACCTGCTGACACGAAACTCTGTCAGCCAAAGCCACAACCTTAGCGTATCGGGAGGTACCGACAAATACACCTATAACGCATCGCTCGGCTACCAGAACAACAAAGGTTATGAAATAGGTAACGACAACGACCAGATAACAGCGCGTCTGAGCATAAACAGCAACATAAACGACAAGCTGAGCATCAACGCACAATTGAACGGAAGCGTGCGTAACGCCGACGGCTACGGTGCCGGCGTGAACCCGTACACCTATGCGATGAACACGAGCCGCGCTATTCCCGCCTACGAGGAGAACGGAGACCGCGCATTCTATTCAAAGTACTACACATACCAGTACAACACACTGCTCGGAGGCAAGAACCAGTACTCATACAACATCTTCAATGAGATGGAGAACAGTTTCTCGACCAACCGCGGAACCAACTTCAACGCATCGGTGAACGTATCGTACAAGATACTCAGCTGGCTGACATATCAGGGAACAGCAAGCATGGCTGTCACGAACAACAAGAGTGAGAGCTACGCAGGAGAGAAGACATCACGCGTCGAGCAGCTTTACAGAGGATATCCCTACGGCACAGAAAAAGCCGGTTCCGACAGATTCAATGCAGCACTCATGCCATATGGCGGCGTGCTCAACCAGGCAAACTCACAGGGCGTGTCATACAGCACATCACACCGTCTGCAGTTCAGCAAGGAGTTTACCGTTGACCACAGGCTCAACGCCATGCTCGGTATGGAAATCCGTTCGAGCGAGAGCGTTAGCGAAGGCAACACCGTCTGGGGTTTTGTTCCTGAGCGCGGCTCGATACTTGTTTCCCCCACCCTACCCGAAAACTTCAAGCCTATCGGCAGTGACGTAAGTATCGGTTGGGGCGCTCTTTCACAGCTTTACAACGGCGCATGGAACAAGATGTCGACAACAACGAACTACATGTCATTCTTCGCGACATTGGCATACGCGTTCAAGAACCGTTACGTGATAAACGTGAACGTCCGTTCCGACGCATCGAACCGTTTCGGTCAGGACGTGAACAAGCAGTTCGACCCCACATGGTCATTCGGTGCCTCATGGAAGATTGCCCAGGAACCGATCATCATGGAAGCGATTCCTTGGCTTGACCAGTTGAACCTGCGTGCATCATACGGTATTCAGGGAAATGTAGTGAACTCGCTCAGCCCCGAGATGATTGTCCGTTATCAGGGATTGCTGCAGAGCTATAATGAGTACTACCTCTCGATATCAAGCCTGCCCAACAAGCAGCTCAAATGGGAGCGTACAAAATCGCTCAACCTCGGAGCCGACGTCGCATTGTTCGGCGTTACCATGAACTTCGAGTATTACCACCGTAAGTCGAATGCAATCATCAGACAGGACATTGCACAGGAGTATGGTATGTCGACCATGCCATTGAACGGTGGTATGATAAGCAACAGCGGTCTTGAAGCGACAGTGAACTTCACTCCAATCCGCAACAACAACGTCGCATGGACCATCGGACTCAATGCCGGCAAGAACTGGAACAAATCAAGGAGCGACGACCGCACGGCAAAGGCCGATGAACTGACACATACCGACTTCCTCAACGGCAGCAGCAGCCGTCCACTGAAGAAAGGCTACCCGCTGTCGGCATTCTGGTCATACCAGTTCACAGGACTTGACAGCAAGAACGGCTACCCAACATTCAAACATGCCACATACGATGAGGTTGATGGTGACGGAAGTGTAGACCCTACGACATTCCTTGTATATTCAGGACAGAGCGAGCCCGACTTCTCGGGAGGATTCAACACCCGTCTGCGTTGGAAGGACTTCAACATCGGCCTTGATTTTGCCGTTGCACTTGGCGCAAAGAAGCGTCTGCCGAACCCATACTCTACATTTACCTACGGCAAGATGCCCGACATATTCAGCAACCTCTCTAAAGAGCTGAACAACCGCTGGCAGCAACCGGGCGATGAAAAGCACACGAATATCCCGTCGCTCTACACATCGGTACGCGACCTCTACAACCTGAACCTGCCCAATGGATTGTATGACAACATCTATTCAATGTGGGCTCAGTCAGACGTAAGAGTTGCAGACGCATCGTTCCTGCGCTGTACACAGTTCACGATGTCATACAATGTGCCACGCACAATATGCCAGAAAATCGGACTTGCACGCATACAGTTGAGCGCGAACATAAACAACCTGTTTGTCATAGCAAGCGATGACTGGAAGGGATACGACCCGGAGCTCGGATACAGCATCCAGCCGAGAATCTATTCATTAGGATTGAGTATAGGACTTTAAAGAACGTTTCTAAAAAAGAGAACCATGAAACTGAAATACAGCATATTTGCAACCATAGCAGCACTTTCACTGACAGCATGCAGCGATTTTCTTGAGCCCGATTCAGAAAGCGAGTTTGTCCCCGAGGATGCGACATCGCTCAATGAGCTCCTGCTCGGCGAGGCATACCAGCGCAACGACATGGACGGTTTCAACATCTATCTCGGACTCCTTGATGATGACGTCGAGGCTGCGCCCTACCAGTCACCGAACGAAGGTTTTGACGGTAATTTGTATCTTGCAAGCTACAGCTGGCAACCCGACATGTACAAGATGATGGAGGAGGCCAATGCAGGACACATCAATATATATGAGCGCTATTACGAGGTCATTCTCGGCGCCAACGCCGTACTCGACTACATTCCAAGCGTCAATGACAGCGAGGAGAACATAAACAAGGTTAAAGCACAGGCATACGCATTGCGCGGATTCTACTACTTCAACCTTGTGAACATATACGGACAGCCCTACAACGTGAACCCCGATGCACTCGGTGTTCCCCTCAAACTCAACAGCGGCATCGAGGAAAGTGAGGATTATCTTAAGAGAAAAAGCGTTTCCGAGGTGTACGAGCAGATTCTGAGCGACCTTCACACAGCAGAGAGCACATACCTTGCGTTGCCCGAGAGCGAGCAGTGGAGCGACAACTACCGCACAAGCCTTCCCATGGTACAGCTGATGCTTTCACGTACCTATCTTTATATGGAGAACTGGGCAAAGGCGGCAGAATATGCAAAACTTGTAATGGACAACAAGCAGTTCAAGCTCATCGACCTCAACGATGTACCCCTCAACGGCACCGATGAGGAGGGCAAGCCGGTGCGCAACTACTATGTGTTCCCTACATACAAGTCGAGCGAGACAATATGGCCATACGGAAACGTGAAGGACATGTTCGAATGGACACACAAGGAGGCCAACAGCCAGAACTCGAACACCGGTGGCAAGATGCACGCATACTTCCAGGCGTCGGAAGAACTGCTCAACACATATGTAGACTATGACCTACGCCTCAACCGTTATATAGTCCAGGCACCTGTGGGTAGCAGCAGTGAGCTTATGCACATGGCTTTCGGCAAGGTCTATGTCGGTACATCATACTATCTGCCACAGAATGCAGTAGGCGTGTTCGGACGTTGTCTGCGCCTCTCCGAGGCATACCTCAACTATGCCGAGGCCAAGGCAATGCTCGGCGGTGAAGGTTTGGGAGAGGCTACCGATGCACTCAATGCATTGCGCGAGAAACGTTTCGACCCCGAGGACTTCGAGACCGAGGAGTTCGACAGCCAGGAGGAGCTTGTACGGTTCATACGCGATGAGCGTCGCCGCGAGTTATGTTTCGAGGGTCACCGTTGGTTCGACCTCCGCCGTTGGGGAATGCCGGCAATCACACACAAGTGGCACGATGATTCAGAGAGCACAAGTTCATACCGTCTCGAGGAGGGCGACCTTCTGTACACGCTTCCTATCCCTGATGAGGCCATGAACATGAACTCAAGTCTGGAACAGAACGAGCTCCCTGGCAAACGTGTGCCTACAATAGAATAAGAACATCATGCTATAAAACATAATATCATGAAGAAAGCAATAAGAACAGCTGTAATACTGCTTGCATGCATCGTTTCGCTGAATGCATGCAACGAGGAGGAGACACTGAGCCCATCGGGCAACTACTCCCCTATCCGTGGCGGTTTTCCACAAGGAAACAGCGAGTACGATTCAATCATCAACGACATAAAGAACGAATACGGAGTATACCTCCTGTACAAGGACATTACCGAGGAGGACCTCAACCGCGACTGGGTATCGGTCGGAACAGGCGACATATATGTAGGCGGCTACGAGGATGAGCGCGATGACCAGGCATGGAACCTGCCCGAGGAGCATCTTCCTTTCTATGTAGAGTACTTCAACAGTTACATATTCCCGAATATCAGCAAAGAGTTCGCAAGGACCACATTCCCTGTCAAGATATACATGATCCATAACCTGCGTACCGAGCCCCGTGACCTCGGAGAAGGCGAGGAAGAGAGCGGAGGTGGAACAGATACCGACCCGTTCAAGTCAATCAAACTCGGCAGTTTCGACAACTGGGCCATCAGTTTCAAGGAAGAGATAATAAACGGCGATGATGATGAGTACACTCTCCGTCAGCAACGCTGTATGTTCATGATACAGACAATCTACAACGCTATATCAAAAGGAGAGATAACATCACCCGATGAATTCTGGAGTGGATTCGATTTCTCTACCGACAAGAAGATGAACCATGTTGACCCCAACAAGGCAAATTACAAGTACAAGCTCGGTTTCGTGGACATGATAAACGACAACTTCGGAACAGGAGTGCAAAAGCAGGTATGGGTGCCGGCCTACGCAAACGAGACAAGCTGTTACTACTGGGAGAAGGACAAGTACCCAAACTACAACCTCTTTACCACATACATAAAGAATGCCATGTGGCTTACACCCGAGGAGTTTGAGGCACGTTACCCAGCGGGCAAGTATCCTATGATTAAGGAGAAGTACGATATCGTGATAAGCCACATACTCGACACATACGGTGTAGACCTTGTCGGCATTGCAAGAGGTATAAACAAATAACTACAGAGTGATGAGAGAGACCGTCTTTGCCATATTGTTCGTACTTCTGGCGCACACCTCATGCTCCGGCACGCCCGACAACCGTTCCGTAGAACAGGAACAGGCGCGTATCGACACGCTGTGGCAGAAGGATTTCAATAGCGCCGGGGAGATTGTCGCGAACTTCAATGCAATCAAGGAGCAGATAAAAGGAAGCGCACAGGCAGTGCAGACAGAGAACCTCTGCCACTACATCTGGCAGAGCGGAGAGTATATGTTCCGTTGTCGCGGAAAGAACGAAGACATAGCACTTTTGCCCCCGAACATCGAAGAGATTGCACTCGATGATGCAACGGTTGAAGCATATATGATAGAGCGTGACACCGCACGTTTCGCCGACCACTACTTTACCCTCAAGGCAATGAAACGGGGCGATAGTTTCGAGGAGTCACGAGACGGAATAACAATGACAGTCTTTTACCACTTGCGTAGCATGAACAGCAACGACTATGCAAAGATGAAAGAGGTCTTTTCATGCAAGAATGATGCACTGCACATAGCATACATGAAGAAACTGAAATTCCCGTTCCGCAACAGCGGCTGCGATGAAGAGTTCTATGCAGTCCGTCCCCTCATTGAGGAGAATGTAAAGGAGAGCAGTCTGAAAAGCGAAATAATAGCCCTGTTCGACCTTTACCGGAACACAATGCCAGGCGAGCAGGCCGCGACCCCGGTACTGGTTGACACGGAAGAAAAGGAACATACCTTTGCCGAGTTCAGGGGGAAAACCCTTGTCATTGACGTTTGGGCAACATGGTGCAGCAGTTGTCTGAAAAAAATGCCCGAGTTCATCGCATTGCGCAACAGTTACAGCGACAACCCCGACGTGGAGTTCATCACTGTATCAATAGACCGAAAGGAAGTGAAAGAAAACTGGTTGGCAGCAATCGCAAAGAGAGAAATGGGAGATATGCTGAACCTCTACCCCAATTGCAGCGAACAGTCGCAGTTCGAGAGCGACTACCACGTCTCGGGAGTACCACGATACATAGTGCTGGACAAGGAAGGCAAGATTGTATCAGCCTATGCGCCGCCACCGGGAGGAGGACTTGAAGAGATTATTGAAAAGACACTGAAAGAATAAAACAGAGATAAAAATATTGATATGAAAACCCGAAAATCCATCTACACACTGCTTATTGTTGCAATGTGCTCATGTTCAGGCAGCACAACACCCGTAAAGGAACAACTGGAGGCGGTTCAGACAGTACAACAGACAGTAGAGCAACTGCCCGAAAAAGAGTATAAGAAACTTACCGAGGAGCCAGGTGTTGTATTTTACGACATAACCCTTGAGGAAGCCCTTGAAAAAGCGAAGAAGGAAGGCAAGTATGTACTTATAGACTGCCACACCAAGAGTTGCGGTCCATGCCGCAAGATGGAAAACGGTGTGTTCCCCCAAGAGCAATTGGGAAAGTTCATGAACGAACGCTTTGTACCCATAATGCGCGACATGGAAGAGGGCGAAGGCCTTGAGATTGCCGAGAAATACAACGTACAGATATACCCTACCATGCTTATACTTCTTCCCAACGCAACCAAGGAGGGCGAGATTGTAGGAGCCGAGTTCAACATAGACTTCCTGATAGAGAAGTTGAAAGAGATAATACACGAAAAATAAGACACAACTGCAACGTAATCAAGCGGGCCTTGGCCCGCTTGATTATATATAATGGCTTGAGTAACATATGTTAATGAGGCCAAAGAGACATCAATTGCCCCAAACAATCCTTTTACATTACAGACAAAATAACTAACTTTGCCACCGGAAAACAAGATTATATATTTATACATTATGAAAAGAATTTTACTTTCACTATTCAGCCTCATCTTCATGGCAGCAACTGTGGGCGCAGAGACCTACACCCACACATTCAATAACGGTGAACTCATAACCGAAGGCGGCACCGTGACACTCAGTGACATAGAGTGGACAGCCTCTTCTTCAACACACGTAGGTTGGAGTGCAGAGAAGGGTATCCAAATCGGTAGCAAGAACAATGTAAACCCAACTTACCAACTGAGCACATCAGCGCTTGCCGGATGCACAATCAGAAGCATCACCGTAAACAGCAGTAAGGCAAACAGCGGCGATGCAGAATTGACTATATCAGTGGGTAGCCAGACATCGGAGGCATACACTCTTGGCACATCAGATGCAGCCTACACATTCGACTGTGAGGACACCACAGGAGACATTACAATCCGTTGGGATGCGACAATGCGCGCCTACTATGTAAAATCAATCACAATCGAATACACACCAGCTGCAGGCAGTGTGATTGTCCCTACACCGGAGTTCAAGACACCGGCAGTAATCTATGCCGACAAAGCAGAGAACGTAACCGTTGAGACCACAGACCAAAGCGCAGTAATATACTACACAACTGACGGCACAGACCCAAGCTACGAGGATTACATAAACGACCTGGGCACAACCAAGTGCAGCAAGTACTATGTAATGTACTTTAACCTGACAGAGACAACAACTATCAAGGCTATGGCTGTCAAGGTTGACGGCGATGCAGTGTTCAAAAGTGGAGTTGCAGAACAGACATATATCGTATCACGCACCATGCCATACGTTCCTGCTAATGACATAGTTTCTGGCAACAAGTATGCAATCGTTGCAGCCGACAGCGCTGCGACACTCTTCTACGGAGACAAAACTTATGGCTACTTGCCCACAAAAACAGCAACAGAAGCAAACGGCAAATATATTGAGACTGTAGAGTGTGCAGGTTTCACATTCACAGCCGTTGACGGTGGCTACACTATCCAGGATGAACTTGGACGCTATGTTTACCACGCCGGAACATACACAAACTTCAACTATTCAGCGGAGAAACCTGCTGAAGGTGCAGTGTGGAGCGTAGCAACAGATGCCGAAGGCAATGCCACAATAGCATGCGACGGATACACCGTATACTTCTCTACAAAGTATGGGACTTACGGTTGCTACCCTGCAGACAAGGTAACCGAAGAGCATGTTCTTCCAAGACTCTACACGCAGCGCGAATACCCCACATACACTGTATTACCGGCAACAGGCAGCACATTCGATAAATTCGAGAGCATTTCAGTTACTTGTGAAGAAGGTATTGCAGCAACTGATGACCTCAAGGTTGAAGCAGAAGGTATCAAGACAACATTCACAATAACACAGACCGATGATAACACACTTACAATCACTGCTGCAGAACCGATTACAACATATAACAACAGAGAGTTGAACATCAACATCACAGCCGGTGACATAATACTCAACCCGGCAGAGATGAGCATGGGAATCCCTGTACAGGCAAAGTATGGTGTACGGACAATAGCCAAGTATGTACTCACAGGCAATGCACCTGCAGCCACAATCGACGAAGTATCACCTGCGAACGGTGCTACAGTTGAAGAACTGTCGCACTTTGTCTTTACATTCAGTTATTATGCCGGACACAATGAGGATGCAAGCCTGCAGCCAAGACTTTATGCCGAGGGTAAGGATTGGACCTATGCACTTGAGCAGACATTGGAAAAGAGCGACGGCACAATGATTGGAATGCAGCAAGCTGCACTGAAGACTACAGAGCCATTGAAAGGCAATGGAAACTACATCCTTGAAATACCTACCGGGTACTTTACTGACGCCAACGGCAGACAGGTTGAAGGTATTACTCTCAAATACACAGTAAAGAATGACAGCGGAGAGATTGCCGGCATTGGGGATGTCCTCACAGAGAGTGAGAACGGTTGGACAGTATATAGCATCGCCGGAATAAAGGTTCTTGAAACAGAAGATGCTACAGAACTCAACACACTCAAGCCAGGCATCTATGTTATAAACAGCAAAAAAGTACTAGTAAAGTGATTATAGACTATCAGTAAAACCAAGAACCAATGCAGTCATGGCGCCCTTAGGCGCCATGACTGCATTATAGGAGTGCAAGAATTACCACAAAAAGAAAAACTTTTGCAATATATCATCCTACAATCGAATTTTATTTTTATATTCGCAGAATAATGCGCATGTGCGCAGATTTGGAATTTGAATATAACTCTAAAAAGTCAAGCAGATGAGTGAAACATTGAAACCCGATGCTCAGTTAGAGGAACAGAACATCGCGAACACCCCTGAACAGGCTGACAATGCCGCTACGACCGAGTTTAGCAACGAACAGCCTGCCCATGAGACAGTAGAGGAAACCCCCGCCGTACAGGATGAGGAGAGTGACAACGCAGGCGTAAGACCGGTAAGCCGTCAGGAGATAATCGAACGCTTGAAAGCAATTGCCGATAGCGATGATGTACTCAACTGCAAGGCCGAGACAGAAAGTCTCAAGGTACAGTTCTACCGCATGCGTACTGCAGAGATTGAGGCAGCCCACAAGGCCTTTGTCGAGCAAGGAGGCGAAGAGGCGCTTTTCATTCCACAAGAGGATGAGCTCGATGCCCCCTTCAAGGAGGTAATGAACGTGATTAAGGCAAAGCGCAACGCCTGGATTGCCGCACAGGAAGAAGAGATGAAGAAGAACCTTGCGCTTAAGGAGGAGCTTCTTAAAAAGTTGCAGTCGCTTGTCGAGAAGGCAGAGCAGGGAACTCCCGATGTGAGTGAGTTCAAGGCGCTTCAGGCACAATGGAAGGAAATCAAGAGCGTTCCCCAAGAGCATGTTACAGCATTATGGAAACAATACCAGCTGCTTGTAGAACAGTTCTACGATGTACTCAAGATAAACCATGAGTTCCGTGAGTACGACTTCAAGAAGAACCTTGAAATCAAGACCAGAATATGCGAGGCTGCAGAGGCCCTCGAGAGCGAGGAGGATGTAATCAGCGCTTTCCGCCAGCTACAGCAGCTGCACAACGAATTCCGCGAGACAGGCCCTGTTGCGCCTGAATTGCGTGAAGAGTTGTGGACCCGTTTCAAGGCTGCATCCACCATCATCAACCGCCGTCATCAGGAGCACTTCGAGACAAAGAAAGAGCAGGAGATGGAGAATCTTGCCAAGAAGAGCGCAATATGCGAGCAGATTGAGGCTATCGACTACAGCACACTCACCACTTACCAGGCGTGGAATACAGCGACAGAGATGATACTTGACCTTCAGGCACAGTGGAAAGGCATAGGTTTTGCTCCGCAGAAAATGAACATGAAGATATTCGAGCGTTTCCGTGCTGCATGCGATGAATTCTTCAAGCAGAAGAGCGAGTTCTTCAAGGAGACAAAGAGCACCCTTGCAAGTAACCTTGAGCGCAAGAAAGCTCTCTGTGAGGAGGCTGAGAAACTCAAGGACAGCGAAGACTGGAAAGGCACAGCTGACAAACTCACCAAGTTGCAGAAAGAGTGGAAAGAGATCGGTCCTGTACCGCACAAGCACTCCGAGGCACTATGGAAACGTTTCGTGACAGCATGTGATGCTTTCTTTGAGCGCCGTAACGCAGCCACATCATCACAGCGTGCCGAGGAGCAGGAGAACCTAAGACAGAAGCGTGAAGTCATAGAGGCACTCAAAGCTATCGACACTACCCTTCCGGCCGATGAGCAGACAAAGCTCATATCAGAGCTTACAGCCAAGTGGAACAGCATAGGCTTTGTTCCTTTCAGGGAGAAGGACAAGATATACAAGGAGTACAAGCAGATTCTGAATGCCCTTTACGAGAAGTTGCATATCAACGCCAACGAGCGCAAACTCGCCAACTTCCGCAGCAATATGAGCAAAGGCGCAAGCAGTCTGCAACGTGAGCGCGAGCACCTGATACGTCAGTACGAGACACTGAAGAGCGAGATTGCTACATACGAGAACAACATCGGGTTCCTCAGCGTATCGAACAAGAAAGGCGCGAGCCTTGTAGATGTTATGCGTCAGAAGGTCGAGAAACTGAAGCTGGACGCACAGGTTATCCTGCAGAAGATTCACATCATTGAAGATGAAATAGAGAAAGAGAAGGAAGGCAAATAACCCACCTATAAGAATTGCAGGTCAGCACTATCGGTGCTGACCTGCAATTCTTATACTGCAAACAGAAAACTCTTGAAGGCACAATGCTGTTTACAAAAGAAACAGTTGTTTGATTCAAGGCAAAAAAAAGAAGCGCAATTGCGCTTCTTTTGCTTTGTTGTCCTGTTCTATGATTAAAGGGCCGGAGTCTCTGCTGCAGGGAGGGTCGACTCTACTGCTGCAGGGTTAGTAATCTCCACCTCACCCTCTCTTGGAAGAGAGTAAGCAGCCGCGATGCTGATGACTACAATCAGTGCGGCGAGTGTCCATGTAGCCTTCTCCAGGAAGTCAGTAGTCTTTCTGACACCCATAATCTGGTTTGAAGAAGCGAAACCTGCGGCCAAACCACCACCCTTTGAGTTCTGAATCAAAACTATTCCGCACATCAGTACAGAAACCAACACGATAAGTATAACACAAAGTAAATACATACTATTCCTTTTTTATATGTTTTATTATTTTTTCCAAAAATCTTATTTGGTCTGCAAAGTAACGATTTTTATTCGGATATTCCAAACATAATCGTTTAATAATTTCAAGGGCTTTTTCATATTTACCTTGTTTGATGTAAATTCCGGCAAGCGTCTCTGTAAAGAAAGATGCCTCGGACTGATTGTCTTCATTTTCTTGGGGTCCTGCATCCGTCACTGCGGCCTCCTGCACCGCATCTCCTCTGAGATCGATGGAAATCTTCTCATTCCCGCCGGAAAGGAACTCATCTATGAGGTCCTGACCACGCAATGCAGGAACATCTGCACACTCTTCGGCAGACTGATCCTTGAGATAAGCCGAAACATAGTCTACAGCAGCAGCCCCTTCGGCCTCAAGCGAGACAGTCTCGGCCGGCAGAGTCTCCAGGAAAGCATCAATGAGGGACATTGTCCTACCGACCGATATATCATCGGGGGCATTGTCAGCGACATCAGAAGCACCATAGCCTGCCATGAGTTCAAACAGAGGCCACCTGCTCTTGAGATAAAGGGCCGACTTGCGCATCTCCCGCCCGAAGTCGATATCATGCAGAATATACAGGTTCTTCAACATCAGAAGACGCGCCACATCAAAATAGGGGTACTTACCCACCAGAAGACGCAGTTCATAGAGGGTATCGCGGTTCAGCCGCTCAGGATGCGAAATGTATGTCGCCAGACTCTCCATCGTTACCAGTTAGCCAAAGCGGCATTGAATATAGACTCTACAATCTCATCGACCATCTGTTTCACAAGTTCCTCCTGTACCGAGTCGAGCGACTGGGTCGCGTCAAAGTCACGTGTCGCGCTGAACGGACGTTCAAAGTCCTCATCATGGTTCGTATTGTTCGTAAAGCGCACATTCACAGTCATCTTCAGCTGCACCATTGATGAGAAGCCGTCCGAAGATATCGACTTGTTGAGCTGGTCATAAGCGGTAATCTCACCCTCGAGCTGGAGGTCGCCGCCACGCTGTACCTGCTGCAGTTTTGTCTGCTGTACGAACATGTCACTCAACGCCTCGTTGAACATTGTAGCCATCGGCGCCCACTGATACGCGGCACGGTTCTGGAACTGCGCAATCGAGACTGTCTTCACTTTAGTGTAGTCAATTGACGCACCTGTAAACTTATAGCTCACGGTGCAGCCATAAGCCAACATCACAACAACAACGATGAGCGGCAATAACAACACGCTCTTTATTCTTTTATTCAATACCATATTCCTTAATTTTTCTGTACAGAGTACGTTCCGAGATATTCAGTTCCTTGGCAGCATTCCTTCTCTTGCCCTTGTTCCTCTCAAGCGCCATAATAATAGTCTTCTTCTCTACGTCATCGAGCGACACAGCCTCCTCTACATACTCATCGGTCGCGACAATATGTTCATAGTGGCCAGGTTGCGGTTGGATGTGGTATGCCGGCGCATGCTGCACGATAGAGACATCATGCGCATCGGTATAATACGGCACATGTTCGGAACCCTCCTTGCTCATGGCACGCAGGCTCTCTATCTGGCTTTTAAGTTCCGTGATATCACGCCTCATGTCAAACAGCACGCTGTAGAGAATTTCCCTCTCGCTCTCGAAACTCTTTCCCTCCGCAGCACCATGCCCCGAGAGCATAGGCAGATTATTTTTCGGTTCCTGAGGCAGATAGCGCATGAGCACCTCGGCCGTAAGTTCGCGGTTGAGTTCAAGTATAGAGACCTGCTCGGCAATGTTCTTCAGCTGGCGGATGTTGCCGGGCCATGAATAGGCAACAAGAGCAGCTGCGGCATCATCTTTGAGTTGAAGACGCGGAACATTATATTTCGCCGCGAAGTCCATGCAGAACTTCTTGAAGAGCATAACGACATCATCGCCCCTCTTGCGCAACGCCGGCACCGTTATGGGCACAGTACTCAATCGGTAGTAGAGGTCCTCGCGGAAACGTCCTTCGGCAATGGCCTCCTGAAGGTTAACGTTCGTAGCACACACTATGCGTACATTTGTCTTCTCCACCTCGGATGAACCCACCCTCAAGAACTCGCCGTTCTCAAGGACACGCAACAGACGGGCCTGGGTAGGCATGGGCAACTCAGCCACCTCATCAAGGAAAATGGTACCACCGTCAGCCTCGCTGAAATATCCCTTACGCTCATTCACAGCACCTGTAAAGGCACCCTTTATGTGACCGAACAGCTCTGAGTCAATGGTACCTTCTGGTATTGCTCCGCAGTTCACTGCAATATATTTGCCGTGCTTGCGCACGCTGTTCGTATGTATTATTTTAGGGAAGAACTCCTTGCCCACACCACTCTCTCCGGTAATAAGCACCGTCAGGTCAGTCTTGGCAACCTGTATGGCAGTGTCTATCGCCCTAAGCAGAGCGGGGTCGTTGCCGATGATTCCGAACTGCTGTTTTGCTTTCTGAACTTCCGTTATATCCATATCATTCTCATATTTTGTGACAAAAATACGCATTTTCTGCTTAAAAACGGCAATTTTGGCAGAAAATCATCAATCACATCAACTCAAATCAAAACGGGAAAAGCAAAGGAAGAACAAGAATCATCACTATGCCTAGTATAATCTGGAGCGGCAGACCCACCTTCACATAATCGGAGAACTTGTACTGACCCGCAGGCATCACAAGAGCATTGGGCGGTGTCGAGAACGGCGATGCGAAGCAGAGGCTTGCACCCAATGTCACAGCAAACAGGAAAGGGACCGGGCTCACAGCCACCTGCTGGGCCGCACTCATGGCAATGGGAGCCATAAGCACCGCCGTTGCCGTATTGCTTATAAACATTGTCATGAAAGAGGTTGTGAAATATATTCCCGCCATCAGCAGCATGGGACTATACCCGCCGAGTGTAGAGACAAGCGAGCCAGAAATCCACTCCGAGACACCGGTCTTCTGCAGCGCCACCGACATCGGCATCATCGCTGCTATGAGCACGATGCTCTCCCAGTTTATTGTCTTGTATGCAGCCTCTACATTGCGGAAACAGCCAGTCAGCACCATTAGCAGACCCGCTATCATAACAGCCGTGACAGGGGCAATGGGGATAAAGTCGAACACCATGACCGCAATCATAGCAAGCATGATTATTGCCGCTACAGGCGCTTTGTAGTCGAGCGTGACCTTTGCCGCCTCCTCGAGCGGGCGCCCGACAACAATCCACTCATTGTTATCCTTCTCAAGGCTGCCTATGTGATCCCAAGAGCCCTGCACCAGCAACACGTCGCCCACATGAATGGCTTCATCTGCTATGCCCTGAAGAATATATTTGTTGTTTCGGCATATGCCAAGCACACTCAGATTATATTTTGTCCTGAACTCCACCTCCTTGATTGTCTTGTTCACTACAGAAGATGTCGACATCACTACAATCTCGGCAACACCGATATCATAGAAGTCAAGTCCACTCTTGCTCTCATCCTCAACGTCATTCAGCACCTCAAGATTATACTGTGAAGCAAAAAGCCGCACCTTCTCATCCGTACCAGACACATAAAGCATATCATCGGCGCGAAGGATTGTGTCGGAATCGGCAGCCTCCTGAACCACGTTCTTCGAGAGGATGTTTCTCTGGGTACGCTCAATGTGGCGCACCTCAATGATGTTGATACCGAAATTGTTGCGCACATCAAGTTCTCCAATCATCTTACCTATGAGCAACGACCTTGAGTGTACCTGCAGACGGTGCAGATTGTTCGCTATGCCATACTCCTTTACAAGTGTCTTGAGCGACTTGCCGCTGCTAGCACTTGCTCCGCTCAACGCTCCTGGCTTCGAAAGGAACCTCTTGCTCAACGGCATAAGGAGCAACGTACCTACAAAAGCACATATCAGGCCCACCGGCAGGAACGTAAAGAAGCCCAGTCCTTCATATCCGTTATTTATAAGTGCCTCGTTTATCACAAGGTTGGGAGGAGTACCGATGAGAGTCATCATACCGCTCATGCTGCTGGCAAAGGCTAGAGGCATGAGCAGACGGCTCGGGTTCATCTTCACGCTCATGGCCATACTGACCACAATAGGTATCATAATTGCCACTGTACCGGTATTGCTCACGAAAGCTCCCATGAGAGAGGTCACTACCATAACCAGTATGAAGAGCTTGGTCTCGCTGTTGCCTGCAAGTTTCATGAGCTTGGAGCTTATCATTTTTGCAAGTCCGGTCTGGAAAATGGCTCCTCCTACAACGAAAAGACCAACCATCATTATAATGACGTTGTTCGAGAAGCCAGAAAGAGCCTCGGCCGGTTCAAGTATTCCCAGAACCATCAACGCCACAAGCGAACACAGCGCGACAATATCCGAACGCACTTTTCCGCTTATAAAGAAGAATACCGAAAGAAGAAGGATTACAACAGTTTCTATCATATTGTATATAGTATCTATTTTTCTGCAAAGTTAATCTTTTTACATGCAAAAACAAAGCAAAAAGAAGGCCAGGAAGGCTTTTTGTAAACTATTTTATATATCTTTGCCGATAATGCAAAAATGTCCTATGCTCTCCTTGGGACAAGGTTAGAAGAGACAAAGCATTATTGCAGAAACCCGCAAAAAACGACAGACCATCAAGATACTCAAGTACATATCAATAATCGTTGCACTCCTGATAGCACTCTTATATTCAGGCGTGCTGTTCCTGCAGTCCGATGTCGCCAAGCATCGAATTGCATCTTTTACCACAGACAAGATTGGCGAGCTCTACGGTATTCCGGCAACAATAGGCAGCATCGAGATAAAGAACCTCAACGAAGCGACACTCGAGAATGTACTCATCCTAGACCTTGACGGCGACACGCTCATCTATGCCAGGAGAGCAATGGCAAGCATCGAGCCTACCAAACTGTTCGACAACAGGATACAGATAAACACTCTGGCGTTCGAGTCGCCCGACATCAGGCTCGACCGCCCCACGAAGGAGGCCCCCCTGAACATACAGTTCATACTCGACAGGATAAGTTCCGACGAGAAGAAAGAGAACAACACCGACCTAAGAATCAACCAGTTACTCGTTTATGACGCCAAATTCAAGTATGACGTAGAAAATGAGAAACACATTACCGACAAGCTTGATCCGAACCATATATCAGTCAACGACTTCGCATGCAACATCTCCCTGAAGAACTTCAACAAGGAGAGCCTGAACCTGTACATACGTTCCATAAGCGGTGTGGAGAGGAGCGGTCTTGAGCTCGACAAGTTCAAGGCACACATAATCGCAAAGGAGAACGGAGTCAGACTGACAGACCTCCTTATAGAACTGCCCGGCAGCAACATCTCATCACAGGGCATTGAGTTCAGCAACCTCAATGACAGCCTGCAACAGATTGGCATTGACGGCGAGCTCAACTGCAGACAGATATCATTCGAAGACCTGAGCCCCATACTCCCTAAACTGTCGCTCGGACTGCCCGAGCTATCGTTCGACATCAAGGGCAAGATGAACAACGGTATCGCACAGGGAGAGTTCACTGTTGCCGCATCCGACAACTCTTTCAAGTTGAATGGCAACACAAAAGTGGTATCGCCGCATAGCGATGAGCGCGAGATTGAAGCCACAGTAAGCACCCTGTTCATCACGGAACAGGCTATGGAAAAGTTATCCTCTCTTTATGGCGGAATACCCATGGATTTGCCCCGAAGAATCGGCGATACAAGCATAAGCGGCAATGTTTTCTATTCCAAGGACTCACTTGACGGAGATGCCGTCATAAACAGCAGGAGCGGCATCCTCAATGCCGATTTGCTCCTTGACAGCAGCGGCAACTACATGCTCACAGCCAACGGAAACGACATACACCTGGGCAGGATTCTGGACAACGGCAGTTTTGAGGAGTGCGACGTAAAAGCCACATCCAAAGGCAACATAAGACACCCCGGAGAGCTTGCCGACTTTGACATCGAGGTAAGTTCATTCAGATTCCTCGAATACACCTATGCCCCCATAAGAATAGCGGGAAAAGCCAGCAAAGAAGGAGTGGATGCCACGCTCAACACCCATGACCCCAACGTAGCCCTATCGGCAACAATGGAGTACCGCAAAGAGCAGAGAGATGAGAAGATGTGGCTTACCCTCAATGTCGACTCCATAATACCCGACAACTTGAACCTGAGTGACAGATACCAGGAGTGCAAATTCGCATTCGGCATTGAATGCGACCATACGGTACGCCAGACAGGCAAAAGTATCACGAACATCAAGATGCGCGACTTTGTCTTCAATGACGGCAACGGAAGTGACAGGCTCAGGAACCTGCATATATATGATGACAATACCGAAGAGAAAAGGACCATAACAGTCAACTCGGACATACTCAAGGCCGACCTTGTTGGTAGTTTCAGCCTGTCGAGCCTGCATGAGAGTTTCCTGAGGATTGCCAATATCCATCTGCCCTCATTCAAGACAAAACTCAAGAGAAGAGCAAAGAGCAACAACTACTATTACAGGGTTGAGGTCAAGGAGACAAGACTGCTCAACAAGTTGCTCGACCTGCCGTTCGCCATCAACGAGACATCAATCATCACAGGCTCATGTCTTGAGGACAACAACACATTCAGCGTTGAGGCCAACCTGAACAACATTGTCGCGGGAGGCACCCAATTTCGTGCAATAAACCTCAAAGGTTCATCCGACAAGGGGCAGATTGCCATTGATGCGAACATCCTCAAGCCTACAAAAAAAGGCAAGAAAGAATTGGACTACCGTGACACAAGCAGCGATGTAATGATAGGATTCCGTTCGACGCTACACAACGACACCATAAACAGTTTTGTCGACTGGAGCGACATAACAGAAAGTAACAAGAACAACGGTTCGGTACAGGTAGATCTGGTGCTGGAACTCGACAAGAGAAACAAACTGAATTTTGACGCAAGAATAATCCCGAGCCGTTTCACACTCAACGGTCAGGAATGGAACATCACGCCTGGAAGCATCAAAGGCAACGGTGACAGGCTCCTTGTCAACAACCTGCACATGTCAAATGCCGAGCAGAGCCTGAACATTGACGGTGTGGCAGGAAAGTTCATTGACGACTGCCTCAACGTCGAGATAAAGAACCTTGATGTATCGACCATTCTGGGACTGACCAATTTCCGGGTGTTCAAGTTCGGTGGCAGGGCGACCGGACGTGCCAGCATGACAAGCGTGCTGCACAGCCTCGACGTTGACGGGCGCTTCATGATAGACAGTATGCTCATTGATGACGCACACATGGGTAACGGTGACATAGGCATCGGCTGGATGAGCTACAACAGTACACTCTCGCTCGACTGCGGAATCATCGGCAAGGAGAAGACCTCCAGAGTGTCAGGTTTCCTTTCAAGTCCAAGAGACACGATGCTTCTAAGGATTGACGCCAATGACCTGAACATCGCATTCCTGGGCAACAAGATTGATGCATTCATCGGCGAGCCCACAGGTGTCGCCAACGGTACAGTGTACGTACTGGGCAAGATGCGCAAACTTGACCTTGCAGGAGCGGCAGCACTCGACTGCAGCCTCAAGGTAAAGGCCAACAACGTCACATACAACATCAACGGAGACACCCTATACCTGCGTCCGAACACATTAGCATTCGATGATGTAGGCATTACCGACAGATACGGCAACCGTGGCAGGCTCAGAGGAAGCGTAAACCACAGCCACTTCTCGAACTGGAGATGTGACCTGAATATCGATGCAGAGAACATGCTTGTATATGACACGAACGGTTTCGACAACATGCCATTCTATGGAACGGCATTCGCTACAGGCACAGCCAACATCAACAGCCCGGGAAGCGGACTATACCTTAAAGCGAGCATGAGGAGCGAGCCGAACTCACACTTCTACTACAACTCGACAAGCGCCAGCGGAGCACGCGACAACAGTTTCGTGACCTTCACGGACAGCAAGAAAAGCGGCACAAGGCGGAACAGCGATACCGCAGAAGAGAAGAACAACACCTATGCGCTCGTGACAAGCAAGCTGAACCTCGATTTCATGCTCGACATTACCGAGACATTCCACATCAAGGTATACACCAACCTGAAGACCGATGACTACATAGACTTCTATGGCCGGGGAACAATAAATGCCCTTTATGACGAGAAGAACGGCTTCTCCATGAAAGGTGGCCTGAACCTCGACCGCGGAACATACAAATTCACAATCCAGGACATATTCCCAAAGGAGTTCAAGATTGAGAACGGTAGCACGCTCTCTTTTGACGGAGACCCGTTCAGGGCAGGTCTTGACCTGAAGACCAAATATCTTGTGCCCTCGGCCTCACTCAGCGACCTGACTACAGAGACCACAAAGAACAAGACCGTCAAAGTAAACTGCGTCATGGACATAGGCGGCACGCTCGAAAGTCCCGCCTTGAGCTTTGACCTCGAGCTACCCGAAGGCAGCGAGGAGGAGAAGGAACTTCTTGCAAGCGTTGCAAGCACAAGCGAACAGAAGAACATGCAGTTCATCTACCTGCTTGGCGTAGGCAAGTTCTACACCTTCGACTACAACAACACAGGCAATGACAGCCAATCATCAACAGCCATGGAGTCGCTTATCTCGAATACCCTTTCGGGACAGCTCAACAACATGCTCAGCCAGATAATCGACAACGACAACTGGGACATTTCCGGCAATTTCTCTACCAGCGAGAGAGGCTGGAACCGCATGGAGGTAGAAGGCATGCTGCGCGGACGTCTGCTCGACAACCGTCTGCTCATAAACGGCAACTTCGGCTACAAGGAAAACCCCATAGCCAACAGCAACTTCATCGGAGACTTCGAGATACAGTGGCTACTGAACAAGAAAGGCAACATAAACCTCAAAGCCTACAGCAAGACAAACGACCGCTACTTCTCAAAGACCAACCTCACCACACAGGGAGCAGGCATACTCTTCAAGTTCGACTTCAACAAATGGAGGTGGTGGAAGAAGGATGAAGAGCAATAAACAGGAACAACAATCAAGAACAACAATATAATAGATGAGAAATTTCCTTTCGGTAAAAGATATCGGCAACCTTGACACAGCTGTCAAGGAGGCACTCGAGATTAAGGCCGACCGTTTCAGGTACAGCACTCTGGGGAAGAACAAGACCCTCATGATGGTATTCTTCAACTCAAGCCTGCGCACAAGGCTCAGTACACAGAAGGCAGCCCTCAACCTTGGCATGAACGTCATTGTGCTCGACATCAACCAGGGCGCTTGGAAACTGGAGACCGAGCGTGGAGTAATCATGGACGGAGACAAGCCCGAACACATTCTTGAGGCTATCCCTGTAATGGGAAGCTACTGCGACATCATCGGAGTACGTTCGTTCGCCCGCTTCGAGAGCAAGGAGGATGACTACAACGAGACCATCCTCAACCAGTTCATAAAATACAGTGGACGCCCGGTCTTCTCAATGGAGGCAGCTACACGCCACCCGTTGCAGAGTTTTGCCGACCTCATCACTATAGAGGAGCACAAGACCAGGAAACGTCCTAAAGTGGTGCTCACATGGGCGCCCCACCCCAAGGCCCTGCCACAGGCTGTACCCAACTCCTTTGCCGAGTGGATGAATGCTGCTGACTACGAGTTTGTGATTACACACCCGAGAGGATATGAGCTTGCCCCTGAATTCGTGGGCAATGCACGGGTTGAATATGACCAGATGAAAGCCTTCGAAGGTGCCGATTTCATCTATGCAAAGAACTGGGCGGCATATACAGGCGACAACTACGGCAAGATACTCAGCACCGACCGCTCATGGACCGTAAGCGAACGTCAGATGTCAGTGACCGACGATGCACACTTCATGCACTGCCTGCCGGTACGTCGCAACATGATTGTGACCGATGATGTCATCGAGAGTCCCCGCTCACTTGTAATCCCCGAAGCCGCCAACCGCGAGATATCGGCAACGGTAGTACTGAAGAGGATTCTTGAAGGATTGAAATAACAAAAAATCAGCGGTATACCGCTGATTTTTTGTTATTTCGAGAATGGTTTATCATCTCCCCAGCACTGCTGCATCCAAGCCTTGCTCTTGGCCTCGACAGGGTTCTCCTGCGGAATCCAGAAGGAGAATCCCTCACCACCAGCGGGCAGGAATTGCTGCTTGACAAAGTGTCCCGGGAAATCGTGTGAGTACTTATATCCGTCTGAATATCCCAAATCGGCCATAAGTTTGGTGGGAGCGTTCCTCAGATGCAACGGCACAGGCAGATTACCTGTCTCCCTTACAGTCGCAAGAGCATTGTTGATTCCCATATAGGCCGAATTGCTCTTGGGCGATGTCGCAAGATAAACCGTCGCCTCGGCAAGAGGGATGCGCCCCTCGGGCCAACCGATTTTTGTGACAGCGTCGAATGCCGCATTGGCAAGCAACAGAGCATTGGGATTTGCAAGCCCCACATCCTCCGAAGCGGAGATTATCAGACGACGGGCAATGAAGGCAGGGTCTTCCCCACCCTCAATCATACGGGCAAGCCAATAGAGCGCAGCATCGGGGTCGCTGCCACGGATAGACTTTATGAATGCCGAGATTATATCATAATGCATCTCGCCGTCCTTGTCATAGGCAAGCGGGTTCTGTTGCAAGCATAGTTTGACCTTCTCATCGGTTATCACAACCGGCGACTCGGGGTCACTCTCCACAACCAGTTCAAGGATATTGAGCAGTTTACGTGCGTCGCCACCGCTGTAACGCATCATGGCTGCCGTCTCGCGCAACTCCACCCCACGGTTCTTCAGAGCCTCATCAGCCGTTATGGCATGGTTGAGCAGTTTCATCAGGTCATCGACCTCAAGAGACTTGAGCACATACAGCTGACAACGCGACAGCAGAGGGCGTATGACCTCGAATGACGGGTTTTCCGTTGTAGCACCTATGAGAGTTACAGTACCCGTCTCCACCGCGCTGAGCAAGGAATCCTGCTGTGACTTGTTGAAACGGTGAATCTCATCTATGAAAAGGATAGCTCCACCACGTGCGAACAGCGGCGAACTTTTTGCCTTGTCAATGACCTCGCGCACCTCCTTGACACCCGATGACACTGCATTGAGTGTGTAGAAAGGACGATTCAACTGATGGGCTATTATCTTCGCTATTGTTGTCTTGCCCGTACCCGGAGGGCCCCACATTATAAACGAGAGGATACGCCCCGAATCAATCATACGACGCAGCACAGCACCCTCTCCAACAAGGTGCTGCTGACCTACATAACCGTCAAAGGAGGTAGGACGCAGACGTTCCGCCAATGGTTGTGCCATAGAATATAATAACTTGAGCGAACACCGCCCCGCTTGACGCGAGGCAGTGTATCTTCAATCAATAATAAGAAATAGTCAAGGTATCTTAAGCGATCAGCTGAGACCTACAATCTCCCCATCGACAAAATCAATATGGTTGGCCTGCGGGTCCTTCGGTAATCCGGGCATGCGGATAATGTCACCGGCAATGGCAACAATCATCTCGGCACCGGCATTGAGCACTACGTCACGAATCTGCAGGTTGAAGCCCTTGACTGCACCATACTGCTTGGCATCGGCACTGAAGGAGAACTGAGTCTTTGCAATACATACGGGGAACTTCGCAAGGCCATACTTCTCGGCAAGCTTTATGCGGTCGAGTGCCGGTTTCGCGAATGTCACAGATGCCGCGCCATAGATATTCTTCGCAACCTTCTCAATCTTTGTCTGGATGCTGTCCTCATCATTGTATGTGAACTCGAGTTTCTTGGACGGATTGTTCTCTATTGTGTCAACGACAATCTGCGCCATCTCCATGGCACCCTCACCACCCTGGGCGAATGCGTTGTTGATAACGAACGGCAAGCCGAGCTCTTTCTCGCAGTGCTCACGCAGCAATGCCATCTCCTCATCGGTATCAGTAGCGAAACGGTTGAACACCACGACTACCGACTGGCCGAACGAGCGCAGGTTGGCAACGTGACGGTCGAGGTTGGCAAGACCATTGCGAAGGCCATCCATATCAGGCTCCTTGATCTTGTCAAGTTCAACACCACCGTGCATCTTCAAGCCCTGGGCTGTAGCCACGATTACAGTTGCGTCTGGCTGCAGACCGCTCTTGCGGCAGAGGATATTATAGAATTTCTCGGCACCGAGGTCAGCTCCGAAGCCAGCCTCCGTGATTGTATATTCGCTGTGCGCAAGCGCCATCTTTGTTGCGAGCTGTGAGTTGCAACCGTGAGCGATATTGGCGAACGGACCGCCATGGATGATAGCAGGAGTGTTCTCGGTAGTCTGCACAAGGTTCGGCTGGATAGCATCCTTGAGGAGCACCATTATTGAACCGGCAACGCCAAGGTCCTTCACTGTGAAAGGCTCGCCCGCATATGTGTAGCCGAGCATGATGTTCTCGATGCGGCGGCGAAGGTCGGCCTCATCGCTTGCAAGGCAAAGTATCGCCATGAGCTCCGAAGCGGGAGTGATGTCAAAGCCGGCCTGCTCAACGAGTCCGTTGGTTGCCGGACCTACACCTGTGATTATCTGGCGCAAAGAGCGGTCGTTCACATCGAGTACTCGACGCCAAAGAATTTCCTTGAGACCGAAGCCCTCCTTTGCATGCTGGTAGAGATAATTGTCGAGCAGTGCTGAAATCATATTGTGCGCCGATGTTATCGCGTGGAAGTCACCTGTAAAATGGAGGTTGATTTTCTCCATAGGAAGCACCTGTGCATAACCGCCGCCGGCAGCACCACCCTTCATGCCGAAACAAGGACCTAGTGAAGGCTCGCGCAATGCGACAACAGCCTTCTTGCCTATTTTGTTGAGACCCAGCGCAAGACCGATAGAAACGGTCGTCTTGCCTATACCGGCCTTTGTAGCAGTGATTGCTGTAACAAGAATCAGCTTACCTTTCTGCTCCCCGATAAGATTAAGGGGCAACTTTGCTATGTACTTGCCATAATGTTCAAGGTCGTTGGCATCAATGCCTATCTTGGCAGCCACGTTCTCAATGCGCTCAAGCTTGGTTTCATGAGCAATCTGAATGTCACTCTTCATAAATATATGCTTTTATAGTTTAAAATTCTTTCTTTCCGTCTTGCGAAGATAATAAATATCTCTTGAAAAGTCAGCAGAATCGTTTTTTTATTTGCCCTACCCTTTTGACAGTCATTATTTCTGCAGGAATTTTACCACTGCATTCTCAAATTCTTCATGTTCACCGACAAAGCGGGAGAGCAAGCTGTTACAACTATTACAGAATGTTTTATAATCTAATTTCGAAAGAAACTCCATCAACTGTGAATCAAGATTACCGCATTCTTTTACCACTACTCCCAATCCATATTCCTCAACATAAGATGCCTGAGTAGACCCAGCAGTCACTATTACCGGTTTCTTATGTATCAGGGCAAGATAGAAGCGATTCGACATTATGACCGAATGCTCATTATTCATCGGGAAAAATATATTGATGAATGTTGCCCCTGATACAATCGCTGCCTCATCCTCTTTCTCATAGAACCCCGAAAACTCGACATTCTCAATATCATTAGCCTTTGCATACTCCTGCAAAGCAGTCTGGGCTTCACCCCGCCCCACGAAACGCATACAGAACCGTTTGTCATTCGCCAACGCGGAAAGGACCTTTACATTCGAATTGAAATTACGCACAGAACCTACCGTCAGAACATCACATATTCCATCCCTTTGCAACGTACACAAAGATGGGGTTTCCAAAGAGCGACGCGCTTCATCTATACAGAAATTATGTGACACATAATAATTATAGGATAATGGCAAGAAGCACCTGAATCCGGGAGAGGAGATAACATTGCATGCACTCCCCGACAAGGCCAGTGAGTAGAATGGCGAAAGTAGTGGATGCTGTTCAACAGAGAGATCACGGTAATCCAGCATATAACGTCCATTGTACTTTTTGCTCAGGAACAATGAAAGCAGAATAGCCAAATGCGGCCCCGACACAATAACCTTGTCATAGCCGTTTGCCTCTATCCGTCTTTTTATAAAACATGCATACCTAAAATAGTAAACAGTCTTTACTAACGGATTCCCAAGCTGAGTCCCAGCAGAACTGAACGCATGTGCACCATCTCGGTCACTGCCATCCCTGTCCCACAGAATCACATCATACTCGCACCCGAGTTTTTCAAGGATGCGGATGTATGTATTTACATATGGACACACCCATCTGTTTCCAAGTATGACTATAGCTACTTTCATAAATGAGACATCGCTGTCGAATGACAACATACAAGGACAAAGATAAACAAAAAAAACAATATTCAGCCATAGCTTATGGATTTTACAAATTAATTGACTATATTCGCAAGTTAAAATAGCGAAATAACATATAATAGATATGACTACAACAAACGAAACTGAAAAAATCGAGAAAAAGAGCATCAGTTTTATCGAGCAGATTATAGTAGATGACCTGACCAACGGCAAGAACGGAGGGAGATTACAGACCCGTTTTCCGCCCGAGCCGAACGGTTACCTCCACATTGGCCACGCCAAGGCCATTGCCATAGATTTCGGAATGGCGCAGAAATATGGCGGTGTGTGCAACCTCCGTTTCGATGACACAAATCCACAAAAAGAGGATTTGGAATTCGTACGCGCCATTGAAGAGGACATCAAATGGCTTGGTTTCGAGTGGGGCAAGGTGTGCTACGCCAGTGACTATTTCCAGGAACTCTGGGATTTTGCCGAGTGGTGCATAACAACAGGCCGTGCATACATTGACGAGCAGACATCGGAGGAGATTGCCAAGCAGAAAGGTACAACCACCGAACCCGGACAGAACAGCCCCTACCGCGACCGTCCGGCGGAAGAGAGCCTGCGCCTTTTCCGAGAAATGAACAGTGGCAACGTAGAACCGGGCAAGATGATTCTCCGTGCCAAGATAGACATGGCAAGCCCAAACATGCACTTCCGCGACCCGATTATGTATCGTGTCCTGAACATGCCACACTGGCGTACAGGCAATAAATGGAACGCATACCCCATGTACGACTTCACACATGGACAGAGTGACTACCTTGAAGGCGTAACACACTCAATATGTACCTTGGAGTTCGTACCTCACCGCGACCTCTATGACTTGTTCGTAACATGGATTAAGGAGTGGAAGGGCGACGTAGGCGACATTCAGGATAACCGTCCACGCCAGTATGAGTTCAACAAGCTGAACCTCAATTACACTCTCATGAGCAAGCGCAACCTGCTCATCCTCACCAAAGAGGGAGTTGTAAACGGTTGGGACGATCCCCGCATGCCGACAATCTGCGGTATACGCCGTAGAGGATATAGCCCAGAGGCAATACTCAATTTCATCGACAAGATAGGATACACAACATTCGACGCCCTCAACGACATAAAGCTGATGGAGGCCGCATGCCGCGAAGACCTCAACACACGCGCCCTGAGAGTTAGTGCGGTTGTAGACCCGGTACGCCTTGTAATCGACAACTACCCCGAAGGAACAGTTGAGGAGATGCAGGCCATAAACAACCCCGAGGACGAGAACTCAGACTCACACATCATACGTTTCTCTCGCGAGCTCTACATCGAGCGCGAGGACTTCATGGAGGATGGAGGAAAGAAGTTCCTGCGTCTTGGCCCCGGCAAGGAGGTACGTTTGAAGAACGCATATATCATCAAGTGTGACGAAGACCCTGCAAAGTGCATAGAGAAGGATGAAAACGGCAACATCACATGTATCCATGCCACATATGACCCGGAAAGCCGCAGCGGAATGCCTGGAGCAGACCGCCGCATAAAGGGCAAGACACTCCATTGGGTAAGCTGTGCCCACAGCGTACCTTGCGAAGTGCGCGACTACAGCTGCCTATGGACATGCGAGAACCCACGCGACGCAATAAAGCAGTACGAGAATGAAAATGGAGTAAGAGGTATTGAGGCCATGCGCCCCTTCCTTAACCCCGATTCTCTGCGCATAAACAAAAATGCGTATATTGAAGAGTGGGCGGCAGACCTCCCGCACCTTAGCTACCTGCAGTTCCAGCGCATCGGCTACTTCAATGTAGACCCCGACAGCAAGCCAGGCAAGCCCGTATTCAACCGCACTGTATCGCTCAAGGGCAAGTAATACACATAAAGCAGAACAACATCCCTTCATGAACTACGAAAAAGGATATTTTGACACGCCGGAGTTCCGCGAGCTACTCAAGAGGTATGAACATGCCAAGGCTATGAACATGCACTCATATTATGCCATTGATGAGCTTGTGGACCTGCTGTCATACTATCTTTACGTAGAAAAACATGATGAAGCGGAACAGATTCTGAAGATTGCAGGACAGATTCACCCGGCCGCGCCCGAGAACACCAAGATGGAGATAAAGCTGATGCTCAGCAAGGGCGAAGCCAAAAGGGCTCTCGAATTGTTCGCCGGCATACAATACATCGATGACAACGAGACAAAGATTCTGCATGCCGAGATACTGCTCGCGCTGAAGGATTTCAAGAACGCAAGAGAGATTGCACTAGCTATAATAAGGACAGCGACGCCCGAACAGGAGAACCTTTACGAGGCGCTCGAGATTCTGCTCGATTGCAGCTTTGCGCTCGACGCCCTCTACATCTGCGAAAAAGCCCTTAAGCTGGCACCCGCCAACAGAAGCCTGCTCGAAGTGAAGGCCGAATGTTTCATCGAGATGCAAAGGATAAACGAAGCAATCGACCTGTACAACAGTCTGCTCGACGCCGACCCCTACTCTACTTTCTATTGGGAGCAGTTGGGCCACATCTATTATATGGTAAAGCGTTACGGCAAGGCGCTCGAATGCTTCGAGTACGAGAGTACAATAAACGATGAGATAGAGTATGCAAGGATGATGCAGGCCTACTGCTACTACCGTGTGGGCGACTATGCCAAGACCAAGGAAATGTTCGGTTGGTTCAAGGAGCGCTACCCGCAATCGGTAATCCCGCGTTTCTACATAGCATTGTCGCAGTACCACGAAGGCGATTCGCCGGGTGCCATAGAGAGTCTCAAGGAGATAATTGACATTGCGCCCGAAGGTACAATCGAGATGATGCTTGCAAGGGTGAACAAAGCGATGATACTCGACAGCATCGGCGAAGAAACACGCGCCGAGGAGGCGATATCCATGGCTATCATGATGCACCCCGACAACATGAAACAGCTCATCCTACGCGGAGAACACCTTTATGAGCTGCGCGACAAGGAAAACCTGATGTTCAGCGACATGAACGCGCTCGAGCAGAAGGAGTGGACACAGGAAGAAGAGCTATACGAACTCGGAGTACACCTTTTCGAGCACAATCATCCGAACCTTGCACTCAGAGTATTCCGTTACATGCGCCCGTTCAGTCATGATGCGTCGGATATTGACGCATACATCGCCAATATACTCTGGCAAAACGGCGAGAGAGAGAAGGTCGAACCTTCAATAGAAAATGCCATAAACGGACGCTCGTGCATACTCTTCAAGCTGTTCGGCATCCCTTATGACGCAAGCATCACTCCACAGGAGTTCATTGCAAGAATCAGATAAAAAACAGCGAGGCAATGCCCACGGGCATTGCCTCGCTGTTTTTTTATGGCATAAGATTCAGAAACCGTTTAAATTTAAACGGTTTCTTATTATTCCGTAAAATCCCTGAGCCTGTTCTCTTCGCCCATCCGGCAGATGAGAAGATTATCATCCTTCTCGGCCACAATGCAGTTGTCTACACCCACTACTACGACTTTTTTCATGCCACGGGTACTGACAAAGCAGTTATGAGCCTCGGAGAAAGAGACATCGGCCCCGACGGCCACATTGCCGTTAAGGTCCTTCTGCATATTCTCATGAAGTGAAATCCATGTACCAAGGTCACTCCACCCGAAATCAGCTGGGAAGACGAAAATCTCCTCGGCACGCTCCATTATAGCGTAATCGACCGAGATATTACGGCAATCGGGGAACTTCTCGTTTATCAGTTCCTGCTCCTGCGGGGTAAAATAGTAAGGAACGAGCGACTCGAATACCGAAGCTATCGGAGACTGGTACACACGGAACGCGTTCACTATGGTAGAGACGTTCCAGATGAATATACCCGAGTTCCAATAGAAGTTCTTCTTCGCCACATACGCCTCGGCTATCTCAAGCGAGGGCTTCTCCTTGAAAGAATCGACCCTGTAGACCTCCTTGTTCGACAAGGCCGAAGCGCCGAGCACAGCTTCGATATATCCATAGCCAGTCTCGGGGCGGGTAGGTTTGATACCCAAGGTAAGTATCGCATCGGAACCGTTCACGAAACCGAGCGCCGACGTTATTACACGGCGGAACTCCTGCACGTCAGCGACAAAGTGGTCGCTAGGGGTCACCACCATATTTGCCGACGGGTCGCGTTTCTTGATTTTCCATGCGGCATACGCGATACACGGCGCCGTGTTCCTGCGGCAAGGCTCCTTAAGGACATTCTCGGCCGGAATCATCGGCAACTGCTCCTGAACGATATGCGCATATTTCTCCGAAGTGACAACCCACACATTCTCCATCGGACATATCCCCGCAAAACGGTCGACCGTCAACTGGAGCAGCGACTTGCCGCAACCAAGCACATCAACGAACTGTTTGGGGACATCCCCTGTACTCATAGGCCAAAGACGGCTTCCTACTCCGCCGGCCATTATGACTATGTGATTAGAACCTGCCATATTATTTAAGTGTTAGATTTATAACAAAAACGTCTCCGCTTTGTTATTTACATAGTTATTGCGAAGATAATCAAAAAACAGAAATCCAACAAACCTATGCGATTATTTATAGAATTATTATCCAAAGAATCATCTGACATTTTAATAAAAAGAAAAAAGCCGCAAAGCCACAAAAGCACTCCGGAGCCTTCAATACAGCACTCCAGACTACCAGCAAGCAAAAGTTAACAAAATATTTGCCCCAATAATTACTTTATTTCAAAAGATTTAAATTAATTTTGCACAAAATAAGGGAAATAGGCTACACATATAGACAATACACACTGCCTGGATTGACGTGCCACCCACATGCCTCATGCGGCAAAAGCCAAGCATACAACAGACCTTATCAGTTTTGATAAAAAACAGATATATAAACAAAATATAAACTACTTGAGAACTGTTTAATTTTTGTCTATGTCACATATTTACCACATCATAATACCTGCGCTATTGGCATTTATAGGGACTCTTTGGGTACACCCCAAAATTCTCAAGATTGCCATAATGAAGAACCTTGTCGACAACCCCGACGCACGCAAGCTCCAGCGCAACCCCGTACCCGTAATGGGAGGAATTGCTGTATTTTTCGGAATAATTATAGGTCTATGCTGTTCACAGACTATATTTATCCGCTCCGATGTATTCCTGCTCATATCGGCGATGCTTATAATGCTGTATGTGGGAACAATTGATGACATTCTGAACTTGAGTCCGTCAATACGTTTTTTCATAGAAATACTGATTGTACTATGGCTGATGTATGTAAACGAGGCCTCGATCAATTCACTCTGGGGGCTTTGGGGCGTTGACGCGTTACTTCCCGCATGGTTGGCATGGCCATTGACCGTTTTTGCAGCAGTAGGTATAATAAACGCCATAAACCTTATTGACGGAGTCAACGGACTATCATCGGGATTCTGTTTCATGGCATCTGTTCTGTTCGCCATAATATTCTACAAGACAGGCAACATAACCATGACAATCCTTGCAGTCTCGGCAGCAGGAGCCATCGTACCGTTCTTCCTGCACAACGTATTCGGAAACTCCACAAGGATGTTCATCGGCGATGGCGGTACATTGGTAATCGGAACCATGATGTCAATATTTGTCATCGACATCCTGCACTCCGGCTCTTCATGCGCACCTATAGTTTCAAAAGGTCTTGGCCTTGTACCGATGACACTATCAATTCTGGCAATACCTGTCTTTGACACACTACGCGTGATGTCAATGCGTATATTGAGAGGTGTATCCCCATTCCACCCCGACCGTACACACCTTCACCACATATTTCTGGAACTGGGATTCTCGCACGTAGGCACAACAGTATCTATTCTCTCGCTCAACACACTTGTCATTGCGTCATGGTACCTCTCATACAAACTCGGCGCATCGGTCGATGCACAGCTATACATAGTACTTGTACTCAGCATAGCGGTCACATTCGTTTTCTACAAATTCGCGAGCACTCAGATAAGGAGAAACGGGAAGGGACTCAAGATGCTTAAGAGCATAGGCAAGAAAATGAACTTCGAGAAGAAAGGTTTCTGGCTTGTAGTACAAAGCTGGGTTGACAAGCTCTAATCATTATACGATAAAAGAGAACCGTTCGGTTCTCTTTTATCGTATAATATAACTATGCTGAATCAGTTATTCTCAAGCGAATAGCCTACCGCGCACACACCTACAAGCCTATCATACCTCTCGCCGAAACCCCTATAATACAGATATATCAGGTACTCGTTCTCCGTATCATACATATCGCCTTCAACGGGATATGTCTCTGCGACACCGCCACCATCGGAGAGCCATACATACATATAGTTATACAATCCCAACTTGAGCAGCTGCGTAGTATGATAGTAGCCCTCCCCGGCGTCATACTCAAGCCTGCAGACAGGAGAAGGAACGTTGCCGCACATGTCACCGAGAAGATAATAGCTGCCCCCGTCGCGATAAGGCACATCAAGCGCGAAATGCACATACACGTAATCGGCTTCAATGGCAGAGCCATAGCCCTCGAGCGTATTCACATAATAGCGTCCATTCTCATCAATATACGATGCGTGTGACACACGGCGTTTATCCATATACAGCAATGCATGGTACTCATCGCCATACCGCACCACCTCCTCGACATTCATCCCCGGATTATTCGGGTCAGTAAGTTCAAAGCGGCGATACTCGTTGCCAGCATTGAAGATGAGCCTGTTGTTATGGACATACTCAAGAGTGTTACCGGTTATATATGTAGGCTTTATGCCCCTGACAACATTGTCGCATCGACGGTTCTGATAGACAACAGGCATAATTTCATTTGCAGGTGAAGCTATATTCCAATTTGCGTAATCGACCACGAACGACAGTTGCTGATGCCCTTCGTTCAAGGATATATCGGTATCTCCGCTGACCGATGCCGATATATGGAGTTTGGGTTCAACGACCGAGAAACGGAACTGCGCAACAGGGAGTCCGCTCTCATCCTCATCATCGAAAATCTCTACCTTGTAGTTTCCCGACAGCAGCAGAGAGACATTCTCGTTGGGTAAAGCAAACTGATAAGTGGTATACAACTGTGTCGTATTGACGGAATTTTCCCACTCCTCGACAGGAACATCATTGAACCCATCAAGATACTCTATCTCATGCAAATCGGACGGGGTCCAATCCTGATTGCAATGGGTAATACGATATGTAAAGCGATGATAGGCATGCGACATCTCATCGAACGAGAAGAGCATGACATCATCACTGCCGAGAGTCATGACAGGCAGAGCGCCCCACTCGCCGTTAAGCTCCATGCGCAGCGAACGTACACTGGGGACATTGGCATGCATGAACTGTGCACTACCCGCCAAAGGCAGTAAAGAGAGCAGCATTACATATATAATCTTCATCAAAACCCGCTATTTTTAACGCGAAGATAATCATTAATAAATAATATTGCTGTATATTTACATAATTTATGTTTTAAGCAAGATGATGAGGAGCATAACGATAACTATGCTGACACTGTTTCCTGTATTCGCTGCTGCACAGGAGCGCATATACGGAAAGAGCGACAGCATTGCCATTGAAAGGATTCTTGAAAAGCACTCGGCAACAGAATACCGCTCTACGGGCGAGCTTGCGCTTGCTGTGGCTCAAGAGTTCATCGGCAAGCGGTACGTTGCAGGCACACTGGAGAACGGCAAAGCTGAGCCGCTTTACATAAGTTGTGACAAGCTCGACTGCACGACCTTCGTGGAACTTGTCACCGCCATTACAATAAGCATCGGTCACAACAAGAAGAGATTCGGTGATGTATGCATGAACCTTGAAAGAGTTCGCTACCGCGGAGGTACGCGCGACGGGTACGCAAGCAGACTGCACTATACAAGCTGGTGGATTGAGGACAATATATCCAAAGGCATAATCAGGGAGATGACAGAAGAGTGCACACACAGATACAGGACCCTGGACCTCTGTTTCATGAGCAAACATCCCGAGAGCTACACATCACTCAAGGAGGACACCACAATGCAGAAGAGAATAGAGGAACTTGAGATACCGTTCAGAGGAATAAAAAGCAGTTATATCCCTAAAGAGTACCTTAACGACAAGGAGAAAATCAAGCATATCAGAAATGGCGACATCATTGCGTTGGTCACCACCATTGAAGGCCTTGATATATCACATATTGGATTCGCCTGTTGGAAAGACGGCAGACTCCACCTGCTGCATGCGTCAAGCGGAAAAGGGAAAGTAATAAATGATACCACAACCCTGTACGAATACCAGAGGAACAAGAGTAAACAGATTGGAATAAAGGTTATTAGAATAACCTCAGATACATATAATCAAAAAAAAATGACATATTATGAGAATATTGCTGTTCTGTGAAAACAAGTATGCCTTTGACATTCTCATGCCCATTCAGGAAGAGGCCGAGAGAGAAGGCGGCAACGAAGTCATGTGGTACGTACACCCCAAGAAGATAAAGGAGTTCCCGTACAGTGACTGGGCAAGATGGAGCAACAACATACAGGACGCCTATGATTTCGCGCCCGAGGCCATATTCTGCCCCGGAAACATAGTGCCATACTACCTCCCCGGAGTCAAGATACAGGTCTTTCATGGCTACGCAGGAGAGAAGAAAGGACACTGGATCATAAGGCATTACTTTGACACATACTTTACCCAAGGCCCGCATTTCACAAAGGGTTTCAAGAGGCTTGCCGAAAAATACGGCGATTTTGAGGTATTGGAGACCGGATGGTCAAGACAGGATTGGGTATACAGGCACCTGAACGATTTTGCCGATGAGAAGGCCGATATACTCAAGAAGCATGGCAGGGAGAAGATTGTCCTCTACGCCCCCACTTTCTCGCCCTCGCTGACATCGTTGCCGATAATGAAGGAGGCACTTGTAGAACTTGCAGAGAAAAAGGATTGCGTTGTAATCATCAAGCTTCATCCGCTGACCAAGGAAGAGTGGGCTATGGAATACAAGGAACTTGCCGGGAAACACGAGCACATAATATGGACCGATGATTTCTCGGTTGCCAAGTACCAGCTCATGGCCGACATCATGATAAGCGACACATCATCGACCATATACGAGTTCCTGCTCAAGGACAAGCCCGTAATCACATACAATGCATCGGCAAAGAACATCTACTGGAAAGACATCAACGATGTTGCGGAATTGTGCGACGCATACGAAGAGGTACAGGAAGAGAAATACACTGCACTACGCAAATGGATTATAGAGAACTACGACCCATACAATGACGGCAAGGTCGCCCACCGCATGCTCGAAGGTGCGCGCGATTACATACGCAGACATGGTGTTCCACAAAAGAGGAAACTGAATCTTTGGCGCAAGTACACCAGCATAAAGACATTCGGACGCATCAAAAAGAGATGACAAAAAAAACGGTAGCCAAGGCTACCGTTTTTTTTGTCATTTTCCGGTCGATTATTCCAACGCACCGTTGCTTGCTGCGTTGATCATAGCCTCGCTTGCATAGAGGTAAATCTCAACGCGACGGTTCTCGGCACGGCCTGCAGTTGTTCCGTTATCGGCAACCGGCTCCTTAGAACCCTTGCCGACTACACTCTTAATCTGTGTCGGAGCTACACCCTGAGAAAGGAGGTAGTCAGCAACAGCATTTGCACGGTTCACGGAAAGCGGGTCGTTGATTGCATCTGTACCTGTAGAATCGGTGTGACCGAAGATGGCAACGTCAGCATCATTGAACTCGATGAGAACCTTTGAGAAATCGCTGAGGTCAGACATCGCATTTCTCTTGAGGTTATACTTGTTTGTATCGAACATAAGGCCTGAGTTGAATGTAACCTTGACAGCAGTAAGGTTGTTTGCATCCTTCACAGTCTCAACCTTCGCATTCTCAATCTCAGCAGCAGCTGCTGCAGCCTTATCCATTCTCTTACCGATGATTACACCGGCACCTGTGCCTACGGCAGTACCGACAGCAGCACCTACAGCAGTGTTACCGGCCAACTTGCCGATAAGGGCACCGAGAGCCGCACCACCGGCAGCACCGATGACACCACCCTTGGCTGTGTTGTTCCATGTTGCACAACCGGTCATAAGCATTGCAGCGCTAAGCAATACACAAAGTGACTTTACAAAATTTCCTTTCATAACAATAAGTATTTAGTTAAGTAAATAAATTTCAAGCAAGCACAGAAACAGCCGTCTACAGTCCCGACAAAAGTCACGGAATACATATTCCCAAGACTCATCTGTGTGGATTCACTGTAAAAGTGACGTTTTTCCGCACCCCTTCCGATGCAAAGTTAATCAATAATAAGCGAATTTGAGCAAAACTTGTCAAAATTTATGTAAGCGTAAAGAAAAAAGCACAAAGGGGCGTCTCAAATTCGCCGTTTACAATAAATTTTTGTACTTTTGCGCTAAATCGCAAAAGCAGCATATCCCGAGGGCTTCGGGAACTATATTTGGTAAATTAAAAATCTAATATATGGCAGAGTTAAAAGAACTTACAAAACGCAGCGAGAGCTACTCGCAGTGGTATAACGACCTCGTACTCAAGGCAGACCTCGCCGAGCAGTCACCCGTGAGAGGATGTATGGTAATCAAGCCCTACGGCTATGCAATCTGGGAGAAGATGCAGAGAGTGCTTGATGACATGTTCAAGGAGACAGGACACCAGAACGCATATTTCCCATTGCTCATCCCGAAGTCATTCCTCAGTCGCGAGGCGGAACACGTTGAAGGTTTCGCAAAAGAGTGCGCCGTAGTGACACACTACCGTCTGAAGAATGCCGAGGACGGCAGCGGTGTAGTGGTTGACCCTGCAGCAAAGCTCGAGGAGGAGATGATTATACGCCCTACATCGGAGACCATCATATGGAGTTCATACAAGAACTGGATACAGTCGTACCGCGACCTCCCCATCAAGATTAACCAGTGGGCGAACGTGATGCGTTGGGAGATGCGCACACGTCTGTTCCTGCGTACAGCCGAGTTCCTGTGGCAGGAGGGACATACTGCACATGCGACAAAAGAGGAGGCCGAGGAAGAGGCACGCACAATGCTCCATGTATACAACGATTTCGCGAACAACTACATGGCATTGCCTGTCGTAATGGGTGTAAAAAGCGCGAACGAGCGTTTCGCCGGTGCCCTTGACACATACACCATCGAGGGTATGATGCAGGACGGCAAGGCTCTGCAGTGCGGAACATCACACTTCCTTGGACAGAACTTCGCAAAGGCATTCAACGTGCAGTTCGTCGACAAGAACAACAACCTCGAATATGTATGGGCAACATCGTGGGGCGTTTCGACACGTCTTATGGGTGCGCTCATCATGACCCACTCCGATGACAACGGCCTTGTATTGCCACCGGCACTTGCGCCTATCCAGGTTGTCATTGTCCCAATATACAAGAACGAGGAGCAGCTCAACATCATAAAGAGCAAGACCGACCCGATGATTGCAGAGCTGAAGAAGCTCGGCATAACCGTGAAGTTCGATGACGCAGACAACAAGCGCCCGGGCTTCAAGTTCGCCGAGTACGAGCTCAAGGGTGTGCCTGTACGTCTTGTACTCGGTGCACGCGACATCGAGAACGGCACAATAGAGGTTATGCGCCGCGACACATTGACAAAGGAAACACGCGAGATTGAGGGCATCGTTGAGCACGTTAAGCAGCTGCTTGATGATATTCAGAAGAACCTTCACGCGAAGGCACTTGCCATGCGCGAGGCATGCACACGCAGCGTCGACACATACGAGGAGTTCAAGACCGAGATTGAGAAGGGCGGCTTTATCCTCGCACACTGGGACGGTACACCCGAGACAGAGGAGCAGATAAAGAACGATACAAAGGCAACGATACGCTGTATACCGTTGGGTTGGGATGAGACCCCGGGCACATGCATGGTAACAGGCAAGCCTTCGGCACGCCGCGTACTCTTTGCAAGAGCATATTAATAGAGCAAGAAGCACAGGTGAGCAGCACACAAAAGGCGTGCATGCTCACCTGTTTTTATTGAAACTACCAATAGAGAAGCCATGCAACACATTATTCCAGCCATAGCACTATGGGGCATAAGTTTCATAATATATGTCACATGCAACAAGGGATTGCCACGTAACTGCATAAGACAGCAGTTACGCAGATACCTGATTGCAACCATTATCGCATCGGTCCCTATGGCCATAACGGGTACAGACGTGTGCCAACCTGCCATAATGGCGGCAGGTATCACATCATTGGCATGGATTGTCACCTATCCGTTGCTCTATCATCTGTCGAACAGACGCACGTCGACCGAGTACGACAACCAGATTGACCCCGCCTTCGGAATATACCTATATGGTCTGCTGACAAGCGTGCTTGTCACAATACCTTATTCGGTATACCCGGTAGCTCTGTTCGAAACGGTTCTCTTTGCCATACCGGTAACAATGTGGGGATACTACTTTCTCTCGGGAGAGTGTGTCGACATCAATGACATGAAGACACTGCAACAGACAGACAAGCACGAGGTTGCGGAGTTCTTCGTATCATGGAAGGCACGTTTTGCTGTGCTTGGCATACTCATACTCACTCTACTGTTCATATCAATGAGCATTGCCACCGAGTTTACCGCCGGCAAACAGGAGTGGTGGCAGACCGCCATTGCCGCAGCTGCGGCTCTCTTCATTGCAGTATATCTGTGGAAGCCACAGAGAGGCCTTTTCTCAAGGACCGGCATCGCGGTGCTTTACCGTTCAGTAAAAGAATATGTCGCGCAGAACAAGAGATACAAGAGCGAAGCAGAAGAGCGCATAAAGAACCTGAACGTCACACCGGTAGCCAAGCCTTTCAGAAAGCCATCGACAATAATGTTTGTCCTGGGAGAGTCGGCCACACGCGACTATATGAGCGCATTCAGCGGCACGAAGGTAGACACCACCCCTTGGATGCGTACAATGCTTGAGGATGAGCGCCACTGCACCGCCTTTCCCAATGCCTACAGCTGCCATGTGCGCACGGTGCAGGTACTTGAGAAGTCACTGACCGAATTCAACCAGTATGACGGTGGCGAGTTCTTCAGTTCATGCTCCATTGTCGACATCGCCCACAAGCTCGGCATGAAGGTACACTGGTACAGCAACCAGGGTTACGTAGGCGATGTGGACACCCCGGTAACGCTTGTAGCCAACACTTCGGACGTTGCAAAATGGACAATGCAAGATAAAGCGAACCAGAAGACCCCATACGATGAGGTTCTGCTCGACTACCTCGATGAGGTAGACCCCACGAAGGACAATTTCCTTGTACTGCACCTCATGGGCAACCACTTCAACTTCATCAACCGCTACCCTGAAGATTGCCGCATGTGGGGAAAAGCCGAGGAGCATGACAATGTCACAGAGTTCAACAACTCTCTGCACTACACCGATGCCACAATCAAGCGTTTCTTCGAGTATGCGAAAGAACATCTTAATCTTCAGGCGATGGTATACATGTCCGACCACGGCTGTACACCGACGAACTCACGCCGACGTGTACCCAGCGACTTTGTCAACTCGCGCATCCCGCTCATGACATGGCTTAGCGATGAGTACATCGACATACATCCCGAAAGAGCTGCTGCACTCAAGAGCAACAGCAGCAAGTATTGGACAAACGACCTTTTCTATGAACTGATGTGCGGAATATTCGACATCGAAAGCGACCACTTCAAGAAGAAGAACTCCCTTGCGCATACAGACTACTGCCACACAAGAGAGAGCCTTACAATCATGGAGGGAGAGATAAAGCTTACCCAGGACAACGGATAAGCGAGGGCTACGGAAAACGAGACAAAAAAATAACGAGGTAGCGATGCCTCGTTATTTTTTGTCAATAGAGTGAATTCTTATTGAACAGTCTGCTGAAGAAACGGCGCACCTTGAATATGTTGCGCTTGATCATATAATTGTAGACATTATGCAGACTATGCATAGAGTTGCATGGTTTTATGGTTACCTTGCGACGCGGAAGAGACGGATCCATGTCGTCCATTATGCGCGCAAGATAATTGAAAAGGTTATACTCATCAAGTACCTTGTCCTTACACTCCTTGAGCAACGGCTTGGCCTTTTCATACGCGTCCTCTGCCAGGAGCCTGTCTATAACCTTTACGGCACCATCGAAATCATTGATATCTATCGTGCTGTATGACCCTTCGGGGAAATAGTCACCAATATTGGTACAACCATAGTAAATCGGATAGGACTCACAGATGAAGCTGTCGGCAAGTTTTTCGGTCCAATAATACTTTGCCCTGGTATTCTCTATTACAATATGATATTTGTAAGGGGCAACGACATCGCATTTGTCCTCAAAGCCATTATAGCCACGTCCGAAGACATCTATCTTGTCGCCATAATATTCCTTAAGGCGTTCCACGAAGCGTATCCTGTCGACATGTCCTTTGGTAAAGGCCTTTACGGAGCTCACGACCGAGATGAGTTTTTTCTTCTCGGGGGTCGGCGCCGCCTTCAGATAATCATAGTCTTTTATAGGAGATGGACACCCTTTACTGTCAAAGCGTACACCGGCAAACCAGAAGATGATGGCTTGGGTGAACTTCACATTCTTGTGTTTGAGGTTCTCCTGACATGAGCACACCAACCCAAACTGCCTGCAATAGTCGCGCGGGTAAGCCAACACTGAATACGGCTCACTTGTTGTTAGTATGAGATTCTCGGGAGCGACATTGAAAGTAAGAGGTTTCTTGAATGACTTTCCCCTGACTATCACGAAATCGGGATCATCAATCTTTTCGTTGACATAAAACTGATACTTTCCGCAACCAGAAATACCTTTACCGCCTTTTGTCTGCGACAGAATCCAGCGACCGCTGTCCTTAGCGCCGCTAATGAGTAATACCTTATACATTTTTCCTACTGTTTTCCACCAACCTTCTGCGGTCCTCGACACGCTTTGCCTCACGCTTTGCATAACCCTCACGCGTACGTTTCCAGCGATTATGTGTCCATAACCATAACTCCGGTACTTCACGTATATTCTCGGACAACAGTCGGTAGTACATGTTAGTAGCTTCGAATTCGGGCAACGACGCTGCATCATCGGCCATTTTATCTATCCTCAGCACATAATGTCCTCTTTTCTCACGGTGCACGTGAGCATAGAAGAGAGCGGCATGCGTGCGCTGGGCAATCTTCTCGGTACCGGTAAATACCGGAGTATCTCGATGGAAGAAATCCAGCCAATGGTTTATTGATTCCCATGTAGGAACCTGGTCTGCGATAAAGCCTATCACATATTTCTTGCCCTCCTTGCTTATCTGCATGATGCGCCTGAGGGTATTCGCCATTGTGATGGCCTCGGTTCCGAACTGGGCACGCATGTTCTTGACAAGAGCATCGAAACGGCTGTTCTCAAGAGGATGGTATATGGCACCTACAGCAACATCGTCCCTGTTGAAATGTAGCGTTATAGAAGTCACATACTCCCAATTGAATATATGTCCCATATAAAGCACACAGGAGTGCCCGGCATCCACCGCCTCATGGAATTTCTCAAGTCCTTCGAATCTCATGTAGCGCTTTATCTTCTCCTCGCTCATACCGTAGTACTTTATCATCTCCATGAAATAATCGCACAGATTACGGTAGAATTTCTTTTCAATGGCAATTATCTCCTTCAAATCCTTCTCGGGGAAAGATTTCACAAGATTGTCACGCACCACCTTTCTGCGGTAGCGTACAATGTAGTACATCGGATAATAGATGAGAGTCGAAAAGAGGTGCAACACGCACAACGGCAGTTTGTTGAGAACAAACAGGAGCGCAACAGCGATATAATACAGGACTGTTTTCATAGGAAAGAATCTCTGTGCCAGAAGGCAGTATGTGATCCCGGTGGGATTCAAACCCACGACCTTCAGAACCGGAATCTGACGCTCTATTCAGCTAAGCTACGGGACCGTATTTTATATTACAGACGCGAAGATACTAAAAAATGCCGATATACGAGTATCTGTAATGCCAAAATGTTCACAAGTGTAACATCTGCCCCCGAAAAGGGAACACATATAATGGATGTAAGCATATTTTTGCCATAACTCTCTCAAAGAAGAGACCATTTATTTGCATATTGTATTTTATTACCCTACATTTGTATAAATTTTGCAAACTATCATCAAGAAATACACAGCTTTTTGCAAATCCAAAAAGAAACATCAACGACAAATTGTCAATAAATAATCGACATGAAACTATACGAGCTTACATCAGAGTACACTCCACTGCTCGATCTCAAGCAGACCGAGCTTGCAATCAAGCAGATAAAAGAGGTCTTCCAGTTGAACCTCTCATCATCCTTGCGTCTGAGGCGTGTCACCGCGCCGCTGTTCGTGCTTCAGGGCACCGGACTCAACGATGACCTCAACGGATATGAGAACGCCGTAAGTTTCCCCATACAGGACATGAACGGTGCTGTAGCCGAGGTTGTCCACTCGCTGGCAAAATGGAAGCGTGTGACACTTGCCGAGTATGACATTGCACATGGCTATGGAATATATACCGACATGAACGCCATACGCGCCCATGAGGAACTTGACAACCTGCACTCGCTGTATGTCGACCAGTGGGATTGGGAGCGGGTCATTTCATCGCAGGAGCGCACCATTGAATTCCTGAAGAGAACAGTAAACGAGATATATTCAGCCATTCTGCACACCGAGTTCACGCTCAGCGAGAACTACCCGCAGCTGAAGCCCTCTCTCCCGGCCAAGGTAACATTCATCCACAGCGAGGAACTGCGCCTCAAATACCCCGGGCTTACAGCCAAGGAGCGCGAAGAGAGGTTTACCAAGGAGTATGGAGCCGTCTTCATTATCGGTATCGGCGAAAAACTCGGTGACGGCATTCCGCACGACAACCGCGCACCCGACTACGATGACTACAGCACCCCCAACGAGGACGGGTTCAAAGGCTTGAACGGCGACCTGCTCATCTGGAGCGACCTGCTCGGCAAGGCCGTAGAGCTCTCATCCATGGGTATACGCGTAGACAGGGAGGCACTTCTACGTCAGCTCGAAGAGTCGGGGAAAGAGGAGCGCAAGGAGCTCTATTTCCACCGCCGGTTGCTGGCAGGCGAGCTGCCGCTTTGCATCGGAGGCGGTATCGGACAGTCACGTCTGTGTATGCTGCTGCTGAAAAAAGCACACATAGGCGAGATACAGTCGAGTATATGGCCCGTAGAGATGCGTGAACAGTGCAGGCAGATGAATATACCTATTATATAACATAACCGCCATGGATGTAAAGATTGATGCAAGTTGGAAAGAGGTACTGCAGCCCGAGTTCGAGAAGGAGTATTTCACACGCCTCACCTCATTTGTCAAGGAGGAGTATACCGGCACAACGCCCATATACCCGCCTGCAAGACTCATATTCAACGCATTCGACCACTGTCCGTTCAACGAAGTGAAAGTAGTAATCCTGGGGCAGGACCCCTACCATGGTGCCGGTCAAGCCAACGGACTATGCTTCTCGGTAAACAAAGGAGTGCCGTTCCCGCCCTCACTGCTCAACATCTTCAAGGAGATTGAGAGCGATACCGGAACACCGATACCACAGGACGGTGACCTGACACGTTGGAGCGACCAGGGTGTGCTGCTGTTGAATGCCACACTGACTGTACGTGCATCACAAGCGGGCTCGCACCAGAAACGCGGCTGGGAAGAGTTTACCGATGCCGCAATACGAGAGCTTGCCAACCGCAGAGAAAACATCGTGTTCATCCTATGGGGCAGCTACGCACAGAAGAAAGGTGCCTTCATCGACCGTAACAGGCACCTTGTATTGACATCGCCCCACCCTTCGCCCCTCTCGGCATATCAGGGATTCTTCGGTAACCACCACTTCAGCAAGGCAAACAGTTACCTTGTCAAGCATGGCAAGAGCGCTATAATATGGTAAAAGAAAAAAACAACAGCATTAATGCTGTTGTTTTTTTCTTTTACCATTATCATCATGCAATATAATCAATACCACTCCACATTGCTTGAGACACCGCTACGCTTGTCCCATTTGAGGGCATCGGCAAGCATCTGCGACGTCGCGCGGAAACTGAAGTTGAATGAAGTGTAAGGACTGAGTACGATGCCGCACGACATCTCAAAGCAATGAAGGTCACGCGAGATATGCACCGTAGTAGTCGTCAGTTTCTTGTATTCGAAGTTATATCCCGATGTGAAGTTTATGCGCCAGTTGTCAGAAATACCGATATTTCCCGAGAAGTTCATGTTCTGAGTAAACCTGTACGGGTAGCGCATGGTCTTGACATTAATCTTGGCAGCCGTATTCTCTGACATCGTGATACCATACGACACAGTAAAGTTCCACGGGAACTTGAAGGGCATATATCCATCCTCATCAACATCGGCATTCTTGGCCTTATCGGCGTTTGCAGACCTGAGCGATGAAGACTTTTTCTTGCCGTCCAGTTTCTCCTCCTCGGGAATATCCTCCACTACATTCCCCTCTTCTTCATCATCGCCACCCTTAAACCAGTTCTTTATCTTGGTCAAGGTTTTGTTGTTGAATGTATATGAGAGGTTCTGGCTCATTCCCTGGAAGCGTCCGAAACGGCCATAAGACCACTCGGTCCTGTCGCCCACGACCACCTGTCCCCTGTCATTGAAGGTATAGGCATAGGTTGCCCATGTAGCATTGAAACTGAAAGTATAGTTCTTCGTGAGCTTGAGGCGCAGTCGCGTTGATAGGTTACTCCAAGGTCTGCTCTTTGCAGCCAGATTATATGAGATTGAAGCACCGAGTTCATCAATGATGCTTATCTTTCTGATTGAGTCGCTTTTGGTACGCCATTTCATCTCGACATTGTTGCTCACACTGAAAGATACACTTCCGGTCTTACCTCTCGAAGGGATACCATAGAGCGAACCCTGATAAGGAGAATACTCCACCGTACGTGCCTCGCCTTTCTCATCGGTATACACATATGTCTCATAGTAGCCGTAACGCTCGGCACCGAAGTCCGGGGCATAAGAGAACGACACAGAAGGTTTGAACACGTGACGGACTGCCTGCACCCTGCTGTTCTTCATGAAACCCGCAGGCTGGTAGAAACCATAGAGCGTGGTGTTCGCCGAGAGCGACAGATTATAGTTGTACACACGGTTGAAACCATACACGGTATCCCTCGCCACCTTGTTGGCCGCATAGTCCCACTCCTGATTAACCCTCTGGAAGTACCAGCGCTCGGTATAATTGAAACTTGGTGTTATGTTTATGAAATCGAACAGCTGGAATGTCGCACTGACAGGTATATTGTGCTTCACACCATTACGCCAGTCCTTGATGATGTTGGACTTGAGCACCTTATCTTCTTTTGTCCTTATGCTGTTGCTCAACTGACCGCTGTATGAGAGCGAGATTTTTTCGTACCAACGCTCCTCGCCCATACGTTTCTTACGTTTGAACGGGTACTTCTTCGACAGCGACACGTTCAGGTTGGGCAGCGTCAATGAGAGTGTGGAATCCTGCATGTTCTGCGCAACGTTCATTGTCGCTGAAACAGTAAGGCCAATCTCGGGGAAGCTATGCGAATAGCTGACACTCGACGTTCTCATACTCTGTGAGTTGAGGACAGGATTATAGAGGCTGTTCAAGTTCGACCGCTCATAGCTTGACGTAGCGAAGTTCACACTTGCCGAGAAGTTGCTGTTCGGACGGAACTTCGGGTCCTGACGATGACTCCACTGCAGACGGAAGTTCTTTCCTACGGCATAATCGGGCAACCCTTTCTCGCCGTTCTTCGTTACAAGGTAGCTGAAGTCAAAACTGCCCGAGAACCTGTAGCGCAGGGCATATGTAGATGATGCACCCAAGCCCCATGAGCCCTTAGTGAATATCTCTCCTGTGAGGCGAAGGTCCATCTTGTCACTGATGGCAAAATAGTATCCTCCATCGCGCAGATAGAATCCGCGCTCAGTCTCATCGCCGAATGTAGGCATGATGATACCCGAAGAGTAGCTGCTTGTGAAAGGGAAATAGCCGAACGGCAATGCCAACGGCAAAGGCACGTCCTCGACAACAAGATACAAAGGACCTGAAACGACATCCTTTTTCGGACGCACCTTCGCACGCGTCAGTTTTACGTAGAAGTGCGGATGCTCGGCATCGCATGTCGTGTACATACCATCCTGCGAATAGAATATACCCGCAGAATCCTTCTTTGCCTTACCGCCCATTATAAATCCGTCGCCCTGCTGGGTGTAGACATTGTTTATATATCCCTTCTTGCTTTTGAAGTTATACCGTATCTGGTCCGACTCATAAGGAGTACCGCTGTCAGTGAATACAGGCAGACCCACAGACATACCGGCAGTATCCATGCTGCCCGTCGCATGCACCACACTGCTGTCCATGTTCATCTTGATGACATTTGCAGTAAGTTCAATCTTGTCATAACGGACCTTGCCCGCACCATAGAGATAGGCATTTCCATTGCGCGACCACACCATAGAGTCGGTACATTCGTAGAAAACCGGGGCATCGATGGCATCCTTCTGTTCCTTCTTACCCTTGAGAGAATCGGTTTGCAGGGCTGTACTGTCAGCCGAAACAATGAGACGTGGCATGCGACGTCCCATCAATGGCCTGGCATGCGCACTTGCTGCCGACGGTAACGCCAAAGCAACGACCGTCAACAGCAATGTCACGAAATATATCTTGTAAAAATCAAGTCTCATCAGCAAATGCTTTCAAAAGCAAATGGCAAAATATATACAACAGGCGAAGAACACATTGCCTATCCTGCACATCGTACAGCGAGTGCAGTATATCTTCGCAGTTTAGTGCAAAGATACGAAAATTAAAGTACTATTCTTTAATTTATAGCCAAAATTGCACGCGCACAGGCCACATTTATGCAAAAAAGGAAAATCAGAGGAACATTTCGGCCCATTTTTCAACCTTCCTCACGGAATCTTCCGATATTTTGCGCATACTCTCCACCACCTGTCCGAATGTCCTGGGCTCACGCAGAAACTTAGTTTTCGAGAAGAACTTGTCGGCAAAGCATATCAGTTGTTCCTCTAGCGTCTCGGGGACAAAATCCTTTACCGGAAGATTCCAGCCATTCCTCTCAATAATTTCCTTGGTAAGTCCGGTCCCCGTATGTCTCTCACACACCCTTGCATGACGCTCAAGGCCCATTGAGCGCAACAGTTCGGCACCCAGATAGCCGTGACAAAGATATTCCTCTGACCCATAACAATATATACGAGGTGCATCGGTAAGGAAGATACCGATATCATGCAGCATCGCAGCCTCATAAATGAAAGCCTCATCGAGTTCAAGTTCGGGATGTTTCCTCGCCAGTCCAAGGGCAAAATCCGCAACCGCCCGGGCATGTGTCATGTAAATATTTTTCAGCTCGTTTTCACATGGATAATACTTGTCTATAATCTCCTTCACGTTCATCATGAGAATATTTATTCATCTTTATTTCTGTACGAAGATACTATTTTTACATCTCTGCACAAAAGCCCGCACAGAAGAAAAACCGCCTTTTGCCTACAAAATGGACATTTTAACTATAATAAACATAAACAAATAGCCATTTATAAAACTTTTATATATTTTTGCAAATAGAGATGTTTCTGGAATGACGTTCAAATGACCGAAAGAATTGCCGACAAAGCCCTACAGCTTCCCCCGATAACACTTGAAGAGATGTCGGGCATAAAGCTCATGAACAGGACTGACACAAAGTTTGTGGCTACCCTTGACCAGCTTGCCGCGTTCCTCACAGCCGTCAAAGGGGAATATTTCATTCAGCAGATTGGTGACAAACGCATCGCCGAATATCACACCACCTATTTCGACACCGATGACTATGAGATGTACCGCATGCATCACGCAGGCCGGTGCGTCCGAGAGAAGATAAGGGTGCGCACATATCTTGACAGCGACGACACATTCCTCGAAGTGAAGAACAAGAACAACCATGGGCGCACAAAGAAGAAACGCATTACCGTGGGTGGAGTACACACGCTGCATTCCGAGCATGAAAATGTAGTTCCCTTCTTGAGCAAGGTTGCATGGTACAGGCTCGAAGAGGTCTCGCCGGTCATCGAGAACTGGTTCAACCGCATAACGCTGGTCAACTACGGCAAGACAGAACGTCTTACCATTGACTTTAACCTCAGATTCCACCACCTGAAGAGCGATGGGCGACACGAACTGAAGAGAGTGGCTATCATCGAGCTCAAACGGGACGGCAATGTCCCCTCCCCTGCACTTGACCTGTTGCGAGAGACTCGCATCAAGCGTTCCGGTTTCAGCAAGTATTGTATAGGCAGTGCGCTCACTCACAGCGGACTGAAGCGCAACAATTTCAAGGAAAGGCTGATAATGATAAACAAAATGGAAAACAAACAATAAAAATAATGATGAGACTTCTAACTACCCTATTGCTATTCTGCATGTCATTCTCACTGCATGCACAGGATGTAACCACCGCAAACGAGCAGGCACAAGAAGCCGTTGCGATTGCCGGGAAAGTGAACGACAGCGCTTCGGAAACCACGAACATCTACATTGACTACGACGAGGACAACGACTCCGGGTCAAACGAGAAGATGTCGGTTTCCGTAAAGGAGAAACGCCAGAGCGATGCATTCATCGACGTAGTGCATGTAAAGGAACTGCTGTTGGCATTCCTCATCAACCTGATTGCCATACTCATCATCGTGCGCGGACTCTACTACCCCAAGTGCAAGCGTGGCGAGTTCTTTTTTACATACATCCTCATTGCAATAAGCACCTTCATGCTCATCTACGTTCTCGGCGACGTCAAGCTCAAGGCCGGCATCGCATTGGGACTCTTTGCAATATTCAGCATCATACGTTACCGCACCGAGCAGGTTGCAATCAGGGAGATGACCTATCTGTTCATAATCATCGCCTTGAGCGCCATCAACGGACTTACCGTGAGCGAGCTCAGCATTGGCGAGGTCATCATCATAAACATCCTTTTCATCGCATCCATCTGGATTTGCGAGAGCAAGCTGCTCATCAGCCACTATTCATACAAGGTCATCAAGTATGATAACGTGAACCTCATCACTCCCGAGAAGCGCGAGGAGCTGATTGCAGACCTCGAGAAGCGCACCGGTCTCAAGATTGAGAAAGTAGAAGTGGGCAGCATAGACTTCCTAAAGGATGCAGCGATTGTCAAGATGTATTACAAGAGCAAATCAGCGAACAATTCAGTAGATACAACTTTAAAAGCACCAGTAGATGAATACAAACTTAAAGACTAAGAAAAGACTATTCGGATGCCTGCTTCTGGCGGCATTCATCCTTGCGCCTGTTCTCGGCGCCAACGCACAGAACGAAGACGATGAGTTCGGCGTGTGGACCACACTCGAGGCATCGAAGAAAATCAACAAGAAACTGAAACTAGACTTTGAGGCCGAGTTGCGCACCATTGAAGGAGTAGGCGACATTGACCGCGTATCGGTAGGCGCCGGAGCGAGCTACAAACTGGCAAAATGGTTGAAGGCAAGCGCCGGATACATATTCATATACAGCCATAGCCTCGACAGCAAGAGCATAAAAGATGTTCTTGATGAGGAGAATGGGTTATGTAACTACAACATAGACCATGCATACTGGACCGAGCGCCACCGTCTTCACGTCTCTTTGACCGGTGAATACAAGATTGGGCGCGTAGAGTTCTCATTACGCGAGCGTCTGCAATACACCCGCACCAATTCCGCAACTACCGATGAGACGAAATACCGTTGGGAATACACAGACATTATTGAAGGCATCGGGGAATACACCTCCGTAACCGAGCCCGAGCTGAAAGAAGCCAAGGAGAACACCACCTTGCGTTCACGTCTCAGTGCAAAATGGGATATCCGCAATTGCAAGGTCACCCCATTCGCATCGGTTGAGCTATACACCCGTATCGACGATTGGAAAGGCTGCGACAAGATGCGCTACCGCATAGGAGCAAGCTACAAGATAAACAAGGACAACGAGATTTCGCTATTCTATCTTTATCAGGATGCCAACGATGATGATGAACCAAAAGGACATGCCATAGGCATCGGCTATTCAATTGACCTCTAATTTATATGAAAAAGCTATTTACAATACTTTTTGTTCTTGCCTTTACATTGCCGGCTACAGCCCAGCAGATGATTATTGAGAAGAACGGCAGCAATAACGAGATTGTCAACCTTGACAACCTCAAGCAGATAACATTCAGCGGCACGACAGTGAATGTTGAGCTGACCAACGGTGCAAAGAGCAGCACATCAATGTCTGCCATCAATGCAATAAGTTTCGGCGACTACACAAGCATCGGACAAGTAAGACCTGCCGACGGCGAACTGGTAGCATACATCTCAAGCGATGAGATTGCCGTAAACTGCGAAGCCGGAAACCTTGTCACGATATATAATATTGTCGGCACACAGGTATTGAGCGTGCGCATCGGCACCGACTACGGCAGCATAAGCATCGCCAACCTGCCCAAAGGCATATACATTGTAAAGGCCGGCAACAGAACCGCAAAAATTGTAAGACGATGAGAAAGACATTACTCACAGCATGCCTGCTCATTGCCACATCAATGCAGGCACAGGTGCTGCACGTGAACAACAGCGACGGCACATATCAGGCCATAGACACCAAAAGCTGCGGCGACATCACATTCAATGAGGACAAGCAGCTCATTAATATCGGCCTTGACAAGGAGAACAGCATTATTAGCCGTTTCTTCACAGGAAAGATAACGAATATAGCTCCGGCATCAAACCAAGGCAATGAGCTTACATACACACTCGCACCCTCTGTTACCTTCGATGCAGCAGACAAGGAGAATTTCAACGAAATTACTCAGGCTATCCCCACCGATGAACTTGATGAGGAATACGGTGACTTTATCGAGAACTACAGCACCGGCCGAATGGTTACAATAATATTCAGCGAGGATGGAGTAATAGCAGGCAACCTCACTACGGGCATTACTGCAACCACCGACAAAGGGCACATTGTCATAAATTCCACTATAGGCAAGGTAGGTTACATTGTAAAAGGAACCTGCAGCAACGGCTCGCTGAAGATATACAGCGAAAAGAAGTTCAGGATTGTGCTTAACGGCCTGAACCTCACCAACCCCGGCGGCCCCGCCATTAACATACAGAGCGGCAAGACCGTATACTTCTCCATAGGCGACGAAACAGTGAACACGCTATGCGATGGCGCCACATACAGCGCAGACGGCACCGAAGAGGACCAGAAAGGCACTCTCTTCAGCGAGGGACAGATAATCTTTGACGGATACATCAAAGGAACCGGTACGCTTAACGTCAGGAGTCTCGGCGGTCATGCCATTGCCAGCGATGACTATGTCATAATACGTGGTGGAACAATCAATATTACCGAAGCTGCAAAGGACGGTATTCACACCAAGGAGAAGTTCATCCTTGGCCGAACAGAAGCATATTCCCCTGCTGTAACTGTGAAAGCCACCAATAACGGCATAGACTGCCGCGAAGGATTCGTAAGGATTGACGCAGGCAAGCTGGACATAGCATCGGGCAGCGAAGCTATAAAGGTTGTCTATGAGGACTCCATTCCCGACTCTGCTGTAACCCCCGACGCATATATCAACGGCGGATATGTAAAGATTTTCACAACCGATGAAAAGAGCTCCGCCATAAAGACCACCCGCAACTACACACAGAACGGCGGCATCATACATGCAGAAGTCAAGGGTAACGGTTCCAAGATTGTCAACTGCGACGGCGAGGTGCTCATTGCCGACGGCAAGCTGACAGGCCTTTCAAGCGGCACGCTTGCTACTGACACCACAAGTGCTGGCGGCATCAAGAGCGAGGGCAACTGCACCATCAACGGCGGAACTATAGCCATAGAGTGCAACGGGGCATTCTCAAAGGGTATCAACTGCAACAGCAATGTAATCATCAATGACGGAGATGTGACACTGCTCTCTACGGGCAGAATCGAGAACTATGACAAGCGCGGATATGCCATTACAACCCTTGGACTTACTGTCAACGGCGGCAAGCTTGTGACAAGCTCGTTCGATGACAGTGTCTCAGCGACTGCAGTCGGCATAAACGGTGGCATCTACCATGCCATAACGGAGAGCCGGACAACAGGTCTTGAAGGTATAACGACACAGACCGGAGGCTGGCTGCTCTACCGCACAGGCGAGGAGTAAGCCACGTAACGATACACGAGAAGGGCGATGCCAAGCATCGCCCTTCTCGTGTATTCAGCAGGAACATAAACCACTGTCCAAACACATATACAAACAGGGCTGTTCCTTACCTTCTTCTCTCCTCTTTCTTCTCGTTCATCTCCCTCTCACGTTCACGACGCAACTTCTCGCGCTTGCGCAACAGCACCCACAGAAGGGCGAGGACAGCCACCGAGACACCGCCGGTTACCCATTTTTCGGTAACAGACATCTCTGTGTTGCGGGGCATGAGTATTATATACATGACGGCCGTATATACGGCAAAAAGGGCAATGGTCACATTAGGGTTTCTGAAAAATCTCATATACGGACATTATGAGGCATACGCCTTATTACGGCACGAAGTTACATCAAACTTTTCGCAAAAAGGAATTTATGCAACCTTTTGGCAGCAATTATAGCATATTTTAAGAAATTGCCTTATATTTACAGAAGAATAGACATAATACATACACATATGGCAAGGTATAAAAGAATTCTTTTGAAGCTCAGCGGCGAGAGCCTCATGGGCGAGCAGGGTTATGGTATCGACGTGAAGCGCCTCAACGAGTATGCGGCACAGATTAAGGAGGTTGCGGCAATGGGCGTACAGATAGGCATTGTTATCGGCGGCGGTAACATTTTCCGTGGTCTGACAGGAGCCGGCAAAGGTTTCGACCGCGTGAAGGGCGACCAGATGGGCATGATGGCAACAGTAATCAACAGCCTTGCGCTCAGTTCTGCCCTCGGTGCAGCAGGCGTACCCAACAAAGTGCTCACAGCAATACGCATGGAGCCTGTAGGCGAGTTCTACACAAAATGGAAAGCCATTGAAGCAATGGAGCAAGGCAAGGTAGTCATAATGGCTGCGGGTACAGGAAGCCCCTACTTCACCACAGACACAGGCTCATCACTGCGCGGCATCGAGATTGAGGCCGACGTAATGCTCAAAGGTACACGCGTCGACGGCATATACACCGCCGACCCCGAGAAGGACCCCACCGCAACCAAATTCCAGGACATCACATACGACGAGGTCATCTCGCGCGGTCTAAAGGTAATGGACATCACCGCCACAGCAATGTGCAAGCAGAACAACCTTCCTATCTACGTATTCAACATGGACATTGTCGGCAACCTCAAAAAGGTAATGGACGGTGAGGAGATCGGTACATTCGTTCATCCGTAAAGAAAGGATTCATAATAAAACAAGAAGAGCCGAAAATTCAATTTCGGCTCTTCTTGTTTTATATGATGAACATCATCTGCTCAACCTCCTTGAATGCATAACGCGATAGCGTTCCGTCATCACGACGCAGAAGAAGATGTCCTGCCGGCCCAACACCCTCTATCACGGCTCTAAACTCGCCGTCAGCATCTGAAAAACGGTGTCTCTCGCCAAGGCCGAGCAACAACGAGTTGTACTCCCGTGCTATCGCCCCGCTGTCGCCACCAAGAAGCATGCCGTAATAATGCTCAAACGAAGCGAGCACCGATGCAAGAGCATCATCAACATGAACATCCTTGTCAAGCAGCATCTTCATTGAGACCGGTACCCTATCCATTGGGGGAAAATCTGTTTGGTTAACGTTGAGCCCGATTCCCACTATCGCTTGCTCCACGAAAGCGCCGGAATAGTCGAGCTCGACAAGAATGCCTGCCAGTTTCCTGTTACCCACATATATGTCATTTGGCCATTTGAGCCTTGTTTCAATGCCATAACACTTCATTGCTGCATGTAAAGAAACAGCCACTGCCTGCGACAACAGGAACTGGTTAGCGACCTCAAGAGAGTTGCCCGGGCGAACAAGCATGCTGAGCAGAAGATTTTCACCATCCTTTGACGACCACACATTTCCACGTTGCCCACGCCCTGCCGTCTGATGCCGTGCTGTGACAGCAACAATCTCCTTGCCATCTACCCACAAGTTGTCAGCCTCATCGCGCAGATAACGGTTGGTGGAGTCCACCACGTCAAGGCGCTTGATATAAATTGACATATGAATTCAGTTCTTTACAGTCCATATTTTACACGGATTTTCTTGGGAAGTTTCTTTAGCACCTCCTCATAAGAATGGTCAATAAGCGAATAAAACAACGCGTCATCAAGCGCTGCTATATCCAACTGATTCCAGTAGCGTTTGTTCATGTGCCATGCAGGCTGAATCTGCGGATAACGGTCGCGCAGTTCAATGGCATAATCGGCATCGCATTTGACGCAGAACCATTTGGTGTTCTCGAGGTCACATATCGCAAATATCCTGTTCTCGACCCTGAAAGCCAATGTAGTCTCATCAAAAGGGAAATCCTCGGTAGCATTCTCCTTGCTCAGGCAATATATGCGTGCATCTTCAATATTCATGACAAATACGGTATTTCGTGTTACCATTGGGGAGCAAAAGCATCCTCAATGTGTTCAATACGGTAAGGCTCGCACCTTCCGATGACAGTTACTATATCAAAGCGGAAACGGCAGTCCAGCTTATACTTGAGTATATATGACTGCGCAGCAGAGATGAGCAGCCGTATCTTGTTGTCATCTACGGCATCGGCCGCATTGCCGTACTGCTCGCTCGCACGGCTTTTGACCTCGACAAAGACAAGCACATCACGTTCCTTGGCTATGATGTCAATCTCTTTGTGTCCCGAGCGCCAGTTACAATGCAGCACGGCATACCCCTTGTCGAGCAGATAGCGCGATGCAAGCATCTCGCCCTTGTTCCCTAAAAGATTATGTTGTGCCATACCGGATGCTGATTTATCAAAATATGAGCGAAGATAGTATAAGATGAAAGGAAAAGCAAACGAAAAACTTGCTTTTCCTCGCAATATACCCTATTTTTGCACCATTGAACCGACATCACATTCCATGAGCGCAAAGAAAGCAAAGGCACCAAAAGCAACTACAGCACGCACACAACCAGTGCGTCATCAACGTGTCGTGTGCCTCGTAAGCGAGGAGGAGATGAGGATTATCGATGAATACCTCAAGAAGTACCGCATTACCAACAAGAGCAACTGGATGCGCGAGACACTTCTTTCGTTTATCTACAAGAACCTCGATGAGGATTATCCAACCCTGTTCGGCGAGCATGACATGCGCCGTTGAGTAAGACATGACCGATACCGACTACATGAAACAGGCGCTCATTGAGGCGCAGAAGGCATATGAACAGGATGAAGTGCCCATAGGGGCTGTCATCGTATGCAAAGGCAGGATTATCGCACGTGCACATAACCTTACCGAGATGCTCAATGACGTTACTGCACATGCCGAGATGCAGGCAATCACAGCCGCAGCCAACAACATAGGCGGCAAATACCTCAACGACTGCACACTGTATGTCACGGTAGAGCCATGCCCCATGTGTGCAGGAGCAATCGGCTGGTCGCAGTTAGGCAAGCTTGTCTATGGTGCCGAGGATGAGAAACGCGGCTACCACCGCTATGCACCCGATGTGCTCCACCCCAAGACCGAGGTTGTGAGCGGTGTCTGTGCCGAAGAGGCTACTGCCCTGATGAAAGAGTTCTTCAAGAACAAAAGGTAGAGCAGGAAAAAAGTTTAACGCGGAATGTTTATCGTTTAACGGTCACATTAAACATTTAACATTAAACATTTAACATTCAACATTCAACGTTCCCCGTCCTTTATCTCCTCAAAATCGACATACTCTCCTTCATCCTTGTCAAAAAGGATTTTCTTCTCCTTTGTACCATTATGAGGATTACGGTTATCCCATCCGGGATTCTGTTCCTGACGGCGGAAAGCCCCACCGTCGTTGCCGTCCCTACGTTTCCCTGGTCTGAACAAGGAGAACAGGTTCCCCAATAGTGACAACACCACTGAGGCAAAGAAGAAGAACAGCAACAGTATAACGAATATAATGAAAATTACAAATGACATTTCTATAGTTTTTAATCATACACAATACAGCATGGGAACAACCCCACGCTGTCTAATGTTCCAAAAGATGTAACGGACACAAACTGTCAGACAGCAGCACCTTTGAGATGAAGCGCCACGGAAAGCACCAGATACCATGCAATGATAGCGACAGGCGCCAGAAAACCAAGCAAGAGCATCGGAAGGCAGCAGAGAAGGAAGATATATCTTATCCTGTTGCTCTTCCATGAAAAATTCTTGAATTTTAGAGAGAACATCGGTATCTCAGACACAAGGAAATATGAGAAGAGCGCTATAAGCATAATCAGCAACAGCCAACCCGCATTGAGACTATTGAGCCAATCGCCGCCGCCCGCAATCAGTGATGACCAGAACAGCGCATTGGCCGGTGTAGGCAAACCGATGAATGTCGATGTCTGACGTGTATCGATATTGAACTTTGCAAGCCTGCAAGCCGAGAACACAGCTATCAGGAATGCCACATAAGGCAACACACAAAGCACATTGCTCAGATAAAGGGGATAAAGCAGCTTTGTCTGCATGAATGAGAATACGATTGTTGCCGGAGCAAGGCCGAATGTAACATCATCGGCAAGCGAATCCATCTGTACTCCCAATGGGCCTGAGACACCCAGCAGGCGAGCTACCATTCCATCAAAGAAATCAAACACAGCACCAAGTACAATAAATGCCATTGCAAGATGGAAATCGCCTTTAAAGGCCATTACACATGCTATACAGCCTGAAAAGAGATTGCAACAGGTTATCGCGTTTGGAATATGTTTCTTCACTGACATGAGTCCTGATTTATTTAAGGTTTGCTATAATGGTCTCATTACCGACAGTCTTCTGGTCAAGAGTGACCTTGATGTCTGCGTCAAGCGGCAGATAAAGGTCCACACGTGAACCGAACTTTATGAAACCGAGATGCTGGTCTATGAAGCACTCCTCACCGGCAGCCGCATATGTCACAATTCGTCGTGCCATTGCACCTGCAATCTGACGGACAAGAATCTCGCGGCCATCCTCCATCTTGATAACTACAAGAGAACGTTCGTTCTCGGTACTTGCTTTTGGCAACCATGCCTTGTGGAACTTACCCTTCTGGTGCTCGGCGCGTGTTATGACACCGTCAACAGGGTACCAGTTCGCATGCACATTGAGGGGGCTCATGAAAATTGAGACCTGTATTCTCTCATCCTTGAAGTGGTCGGGTTCAAACACCTTCTCAATCACAACGACCTTGCCGTCAGCCGGTGCCACAACGACATCCTCGACATCACCGGGAAATATTCTCTTAGGACTGCGGAAGAAGTTGACTATCAGCAGGAAGAGAACGAGGGATGACAGCGATATTATTGAATTAAGGACAAACAGTTGCGGCAGGAAATACCAAAGCGGGGCATTTATCAGAACTGCGATAATCAATGACACGATGATGATAGAAGTACCCTCCCTGTGGATTCTGTAATCCTTCAATTTTCTGATTCTTTTAAACTTTTTCATAGATATCAATCTATTTTCGTTTCGCTTTTAATTCTATTCAACTATTCTTCAACGCCAAACAGAACCTGAACAAAACCTTATTATTTCACAAAATTAGCAAGAAATTATTAAACACCAAACAAAAATGGACAAAATGAGCGGCCCGCGCCAAAATAATCCCTATTGTCCTGCACCGCCTCAGCAAATGCCATATCACACAAACAACATCCACCAAAAAATAGTTAATGTTGATAACTTTTTGCGTTTTTTCAAAGGCAAACGGATAAAAGGCATTATCTTTATCAAACAAAATAAACAGAGGCAAGACTAGCTCACACATTTAATATAAAACAGTACAGTATGCAAGATTTCGTTCATCTCCATGTCCATTCGCAATACTCCATTCTCGACGGTCAGGCGGCCATAAAGAAACTTGTCGACAAAGCCATCGGCGACGGCATGAAGGGCATTGCCATTACCGACCATGGAAACATGATGGGCATAAAGGAGTTCTACAATTATGTGAGCAAGGTCAACAAAGGCAAGAGCGACGAGGAGAAGTTCAAGCCCATCATCGGATGCGAGGTATACATAGCCGAGCGCAGACTCTTCAACAAGGAGACCAAGGATGACCGAGGCTACCACCTGCTGCTGCTTGCCAAGAACCAGAAGGGCTATCATAACCTCGTGAAGATTGTATCAAAGGCATGGAGCGAGGGTTACTACTACAACCCGAGAACCGACAAAGTAGAGCTTGAGAAGTATCATGAAGGTATCATCTGCTGCTCGGCATGCCTTGGAGGCGAGGTTCCGCAACTCATAAAGAACGGCAATCTCGAGAAGGCCGAAGAGGTAGTGAACTGGTACAAGGCCCTTTTCGGCGATGACTACTACCTTGAGTTGCAGCTGCACAAGGCAACCGTCAAGCGTGCCAACCACGAGGTCTATTCTTTGCAGGTCGAAGTAAACAGCCACATCATAGAACTGAGCAGGAAGTGCGGCGTCAAGCTAATATGCTCGAACGACGTTCACTTTGTCGATGAGGAGAATGCCGAGGCACACGACCGCCTCATCTGCCTGAGCACAGGAAAAGACCTTGATGACCCCAACCGTATGCTCTACTCCAAGCAGGAGTGGATGAAGACCAAGGCCGAGATGGCCGAGATGTTCGGCGACATACCCGAGGCAATGGCGAACACTGTAGAGATATGCGACAAAGTCGAGTTCTACTCCATTGACAACGCCCCCATCATGCCGAACTTCGCCATTCCCGAGGAGTTCGGTACCGAGGAGGGCTACCGCGAGAAGTTCACACACGAAGACCTGTTCAACGAGTTTACACGCGACGAGAAAGGCAATGTCGTGCTCTCACAGGAGGATGCCGAGAAGAAAATAAAGAAGTTGGGAGGATACGACAAACTCTACCGCATCAAGTTAGAGGGTGACTATCTGCGCAAGATCACATACGACGGAGCGAAGAAGTGTTACGAAGAGCCATTCTCCCAGGAACTGATAGACCGCATCGACTTCGAGCTCCACATCATGAAGACCATGGGTTTCCCCGGTTACTTCCTCATCGTCCAGGACTTCATACGCGCCGCGCGCGAGGAGCTTGGAGTATCAGTGGGCCCGGGACGTGGCTCGGCTGCCGGCAGTGTTGTCGCCTACGCACTCGGGATCACGCGCGTAGATCCTATAAAATATGACCTGCTGTTCGAGCGTTTCCTCAACCCCGACCGTATCTCCTTGCCCGATATTGATGTCGACTTCGATGATGACGGACGCGGGCGTGTGCTCAACTGGGTAACCGAGAAATACGGACAGGAGAAGGTTGCGCACATCATCACATACGGCACCATGGCCACCAAGCTTGCCATAAAGGATGTCGCACGTGTGCAGAAGCTGCCTCTCGACATATCGAACAGGTTATGCAAGGCCATCCCCGACCGTCTGCCCGACGGGTTGAAGATGAACCTGCCTAATGCCATTCAGGCCGTTCCTGAGCTGCGCGAGGCCGAAGCATCACCCGACCCTATCCTGCGCGACACGATAAAATACGCGAAGATGCTCGAGGGCAATGTGCGCAACACAGGCGTACATGCCTGCGGAACAATCATCTGCCGCGATGACATCACCGACCACGTGCCCATCAGCATCGCCGAAGACAGGAGACCGGCGAGAAGTTGCTTGTAACGCAGTATGAAGGAAGCGTCATCGAGGAGACAGGGCTCATCAAGATGGACTTCCTTGGTTTGAAGACCCTCTCGGTCATCAAGGAGGCATTGGAGAACATACGCCAGAGCCTGAAGATTGATGTAGACATTGACAGCATCCCCATTGATGACCCCAAGACATACGAGCTCTACTGTAACGGAAACACCATCGGTACATTCCAGTTCGAGTCACCGGGCATGCAGAAGTACCTGCGTGAACTGAGGCCGAGCACCTTTGAGGACCTCATCGCCATGAACGCCCTCTACCGCCCGGGACCAATGGACTACATACCCGACTTCATCGAGCGCAAGCATAACCCCGCCCTTGTACAGTATGACATCCCCTGCATGGAGAAATACCTGAAGGACACCTACGGAATAACTGTATACCAGGAGCAGGTGATGCTTCTGTCGCGCTTGCTCGCCGATTTCACACGAGGCGAGAGCGACACCCTGCGTAAGGCAATGGGTAAGAAGCTCAAGGACAAGCTGGATGAACTGAAGCCGAAGTTCATCAACGGAGGAAAGAAAAACGGGCATGATGAGAAGGTGCTCGAGAAAATATGGGCCGACTGGGAGAAGTTCGCATCATACGCCTTCAACAAGTCGCACGCCACATGTTATTCATGGGTAGCATACCAGACGGCATACCTCAAGGCCAACTATCCGCCACAGTATATGGCGGGTGCCATGAGCCGCAACCTTGACAAGATAACCGAAATCACCAAGCTCATGCAGGAGTGCAAGAGCATGGGTATCAACGTGCTGGGCCCCGACGTGAACGAGTCGCGCCGCAAGTTCAGCGTCAACAAGAACGGTGACGTGCGTTTCGGCCTGTGCGCCGTGAAGGGCGTGGGCGAAAACGCCGTCCAGTGCATCATCGATGAGAGAGAGAAAAACGGTCCTTTCACAAGCATATTCGACTTTGTGGAGCGCGTGAACCTTACCGCATGCAACCGCAAGAACCTCGAGTGCCTCGCCTTTGCCGGAGCATTCGATGAGTTGCCGGGCGGCATAACCCGCGACCAGTATGCAGGCACCAACAGCAGGGGCGACCAATTCCTTGAGGCACTCATCAGGTACGGCAACGTATACCAGACCGACAAGGCCAATGCAAGTGCATCGCTCTTCGGCGACACCGAGATGGCCGACATACCGAAGCCCGAGATTCCCGAGGGCGGTACATGGAGCACACTTGAGCGCCTGAACCGCGAGAGGGAGCTTGTCGGCATATACCTGTCGGCACATCCGCTCGATGATTATTCACTCATACTCAGCGAGTTCTGCAACACCAAAGCCGCAGAAATGGAGAACCCGCAGGCACTTACCGGGCGCAAGATAACCCTTGGAGGCGTCGTCAGCGACCCGCCACGTACAGGCTTCACCAAGAAAGGCACTCCATTCGGAGTCGCAAAAATTGAGGATTTCTCGGGAACAGCCGAGATATTCTTCCTGGGCGAGGACTGGATAAAGAAACAGAACTATTTCATTCCGGGCAACTTCCTTTACATCAAGGGCAGCTACCAGCCACGCAAGTGGGACCAGACAAAGTACGATTTCGTAGTAGACAGCATAGAACTCATGCCCGAGATAAAGGATGAGATGGTCAAGAGTATAACAATATCGTTCGACATCATGTCACTCGATGAAGAATTGTATTCAGGCCTCATTGATTACATCGAGAGTCACCCGGGCAACAGCAAGATTCTTTTCAAGATAAAGGACTACGAGCATGAGTTCACTCTTGAGCTGACATCGAAGAAACGAGACATAGAAGTGACGAAAGAGTTGCTTGATTTTATAAAAGAGTTCGAGAATATTGAGTATAAATTGAATTAATCGTTATATATTCGCACAGGATTACAGGGAATGCAGAGCAAAGCTCTACAAGAAACCGCGGATGTACCGGTTTTGTCATACCGAGCAACGCGTAGTATCTCCGACCGCGATTTATTGAGATCTTTCCTGTCATCAGGATAACAATACAATAAAAAGATAATAACATCAAAACTTTACAATTATGGCAGTAAATTTGACAAATGACAACGCAAAGGAATTTATGGCAACCGAGTTGCCTATAGTATTGGATTTCAGCGCAGCATGGTGCGGCCCCTGCAAGCAGTTGGCACCTATCATCGAGGAGTTGTCACAGGAGTATGAAGGACGTATCGCAGTAGCGAAGTGCGACATCGAGGAGGCCGATGACCTTACAATGGAGTACGGAATCCGCAACGTTCCCACAGTCCTCTTCATCAAGGACGGCAAGGTTGTAGACAAGTTCGTAGGCTCAAAGTCAAAGAGCGAGGTACAGGCCAAGTTCGAGGCACTTCTTTAAAAAGCAGACGGAGATGAACAACGATGAGTTCAGCATGGAAGATCTCGATGACGAGAAGACCATTGCATACATCCGCGAACGATTGCCCCAGGAACTGAAGGAGAAGTTCAGCGATGATGAGTTCTACTATTTCCTTGACACAATCTATGACTACTACGACAAGAGCGGCATTCTCGACAGCAACAACGATGAGGTCGACATCGACCTTGATGAGATTGCCAGGTTCATTGCCAAGGAAGCCAAGAAGAACGGCATCGGCGACTTCGACCCCGAAGAACTCTACTTTATAGTTGAAGGAGAGTTAGCATATAACGGAATTCTCGACTGAGAATTCCGTTATATGCTAACAAGGCTAGAGCTGATTGCAGAGCCATAGGTCACGCGTAGCACTACTCTCCCGCTTTTTAAAGAGGACAAAGTTGCGAGTAAGTGAGTGTAATGCAAACTTGTTTGTAATTACACAACGAACGAGAGCAAATTCGCCAAAGGCAAATACCCGAAGGGGGAGGGAGTTTTTGTGATGCCACGTGGGTGGCGTTTGCGAAGCAACTGCAATCAGGTCAACGGCGAATATATTAACGAGGCTATGGCGCCGTTTTGCGCAACAATACATACATTTCTTTAAAACAGAGCAGCACTGCCCGTGGGCAGTGCTGCTAATTTATATATTACTGATATAATTACAGCAATCTTGCAAACAGTTCTATCGCCTGATACTCGGGCAAGCCAATCTTGTTGAAGAGCGCCGCTGTACCCTGGGTACGCTCCTCGGCACGCTGCCAGAACTCACGCGCATCCTCGCCCGGGAACGGAACGATATCCTTCTGCGAGAGGTGGCGGAAGATAGCATGACGCTTGCGTATGAGTTCCTCGGGACTGAGAGGAACAGCCATGTCAGCAACAGCCAGATCCCACTCCTGCCATGCACCGCGGTAGAGCCATATGTGGCACTCCTTTGCCCAAGGCTCATCCTTTACCTCCTCGAACGCACGCAGCACTGCCTCGATACATACACGATGTGTGCCATGCGGGTCGGTAAGGTCACCGGCTGCATATATCTGATGAGGCTTAACCTCACGCATCAACGCCTTTACAATCTCGATATCATCATCGCTGAGCTTACCCTTCTTTATACCGCCAGTCTCATAGAACGGAAGATTCAGGAAGTGGGCATTCGTACGGTCATTTAGACCGATAGAGCGGCATGCCGCACGTGCCTCGGCACGACGGATAGCGCCTTTAAGGTCGAGCAGACGGCGTGGCTCAGGCTCGCCCACCTTCTTGTTGGCAATAATATCGCGAATCTCATCAAAAGCATCTCCGAAGCCCATCTCCTTCGCCGTATCGATATTCTGCAGCACCACATCATCGTACACTGCCACGTTACCCGAAGTCTGGTATGCAACGTGTACATCGTGTCCCTGCTCGATTAGACGGTTGAATGTACCGCCCATTGAGATTACATCATCATCGGGATGCGGCGAGAAGATAATCACACGCTTGGGGAACGGTGTTGACGGCACAGGACGTGTCGTGTCATCGGCATTAGGCTTGCCGCCAGGCCAGCCCGAGATGATGTGCTGTATCTCATTGAAGACACGGATATTTATCTGGTCATACGCACCCACGCGGTCAAGAAGGTCAGAGAGAGAGTTCTTGATGTAATCCTGACGTGTCAGCTTGAGGATAGGCTTGTCCACTGTCTGGCAGAGCCAGATGACAGCCTTACGTATGAGCTTGTCGCTCCACTCCTGAGGAGGCGCGATTATCCATGGTTCCTTAACGCGGGTCAGTTCCTGTGCGGCAGCCTCATCGATGACTACCTGAATGTCATCGTGCTCCTGCAGGAATGTTGCAGGGAACTCCTCATTCACGCCTCCTTCAATGAGGTCGCGTGCAATGCGTGCCTTCTCCTCGCCCCACATCATCAGCACAATCTTCTTTGCGCTCATGATTGTCTCAAGGCCCATTGTTATTGCCATCTTGGGCACCTCATTCGGGTTAGAGAAGAACTTGTCCTGGTTCTTACGTGTGTTGTAGCCCAACTGTACCACACGTGTAGTAGAGTGAGCATAACTGCCCGGTTCGTTGAAACCAATCTGACCCAGTTCGCCCACGCCCATAATCATGAGGTCGACATTGCCATTTACCATCTGCTCATACTGTCTGCAGTACTCGTTGAGCTTTTCGGCAGGCACAGTTCCGTCCGGGAAGTGAACGTTTGCAGGGTCAATATCAATGAACTTGAGGAAATCCTCGTTCACTCGGTGGTTACGGCTCTGCGGAGAATCGGGAGCCATGGGATAGAACTCATCGAGACTGTATACCACCACATTCGCGAAGCTTACCTCGCCCGCATTGTAACGCTTTACCAGCTCATTGTAGAGACCAAGCGGTGTACGGCCTGTAGAAAGGCCGAGCACGAACGGTTTGTCGCCTTTATGCTCTTTTATAGCATTGACAACGATGTCGGCAGCCCTGAGCACGCCATCACTCTCCTGCGCACAGATTCTGGTAGGAACCTTCTCGAACTTGCATATACTTTCTATTGAAGCCAATATCGGCATCTCGCCGATTTTGGGAAGTACAAAATTAGGATTCATAATCTTTTTAATTTTAATAGTCAGTTATTTAGTAAATTATCTCTTTTAATCAGTTTCTTAAGTATCAATTATCGCTCCGGCAACATTAAACATTTAAACATTAAACATTAAACATTTAATATTTAAACATTAAACATTTAACATTAAACATTTAAAAACTACCTCCTCCATTCCATTACCTTGGATGCAGGCTCCCCTTTCTCGATAAGCGTCTTCATGTAACGCATATACGGGTCGGTGTGACGGAAGAACATCTTATACCCCTCGCACAGCACATTCATATAGGGCTCGCCGTTCCTTGCATAGGCGAAACGGTGCTTGGGGCACTCGCCATGACAGAGAAAATAGTAGTTGCAGCGCTTGCACTCCATGGGCAAGGCATCGCGCTTGTCACGGCCGAAACTCTGCTGCTCATCGCTGCGGTACATGTCGGCAAGCTCTCCAGTCATGATGTTGCCGAGGAGGTACTCGGGATAGACGAAGTGGTCGCATGAATACACATCGCCATTATGCTCCACCACCATTCCGTCGCCGCACACCTCACCGAAGGCACACAATGGAGGCTGTACACCGCACCAGTTTGCAAGAGTCACGTCGAACAGCTGCACAAAGCAGTTACCGACATCACTTTTCATCCACTCATCGAATACATCGCACATGAACTGTCCGTACCCCTTTGATGACACCGACCATGGAGCCTCGACGGCATCCTCCTCATCGGGAGAGACAATAAGCGGACGCTTGCCCGGGCGCTGACGCACATACTCCACTACAGGGAGAAACTGCATGAAACGGTTCAGCGAGCGCAGGAACTTGTAGACCTCGGCGCCGCGCCCCTCGCTGCGTGCATTGACGGTAGAGAGTATATTGAACTCAGTACCCGTAGCTGTCATCAGTTCGGCAGCCCTCATTACCCTTGAGAATGTGGGAGCGCCACCGCAGTCGCGACGGAAAGCATCGTGTATATCCTCGGGGCCGTCGAGCGAGAGTCCTATAAGGAAATCGTTGTCTCTGAAGAAGCTGCACCACTCCTCGTTGAGAAGAATACCGTTTGTCTGCAGCGTGTTCTCGATAACCTTGTCCCCCGCATACTTCTTCTGCAGTTCCATGGCCCTGCGGTAGAACTGTAGGCCCGCCATCAGAGGCTCTCCACCATGCCAACAGAATGAGATGTTCTGCTGCGATGCACCCTGAATATATTGCCTGATATACGTCTCGAGCATCTCCTCGCTCATGCGTGGCATGCTGTTGCTGTATATTTCGCTTTTGTCGCGGTAGTAACAATAGTGACAATCGAGGTTGCATGCCGAGCCAATGGGCTTGACCATTGTCCCGAATGCCGGGGCACGCCCCATTTTTGCGACGTCACCCAAATACAGACTGTTCCTTTTGTTACTTTTCATTTTATATTATAACATTTATAGATGACATTTGACTTTCACTCTGCTATGAACTGCTCCTCGCCATACAACTTCTGCAGAGCAACGAGTTTCTCCTTGAGTTGCGCAGTAAGTTCCTCGGTACCGGGCTGACCGTAGATATTGTTCAGTTCGTTCTTGTCGGCTGCAAGGTCATAGAGTTCCCATACGTCATCCTCATAGAAATGTATGAGTTTGTGGGTAGCCGTACGCACGCCGAGATGACGCTTTACAGCATGCTCATCGGGATATTCATAGTAGTGATAGTAGATTCCGTCACGATTCGGGGTCCACTCCTCGCCCTTAAGCAACGGGAGGAATGACTCGCCATGAATATCCTCGGGAACCTCCACACCTGCAAGTTCAAGGAATGTAGGAGCATAGTCAATGTTCTGTACCATGCCTGCAATGTCGCCTCTGACCTCGGAGCCAGGCAGACGTGCGAGCAGAGGTGTACGGAATGACTCCTCATACATCCAGCGTTTGTCGAACCACCCATGTTCTCCCATGTAGAAGCCCTGGTCCGAAGTGTAGACAATGAGTGTATTCTCCATAAGTCCGTTCTCCTCGAGATAATCGAGTACACGGCCGACGTTACGGTCAACCGATGTAATCACGCGCAGATAGTCGCGCATATACTGCTGATACTTCCATGCATCGAGTTCCTTACCCTCGAGCCCCGCAGCTTTGAATTTCTCGATGACCACATTATAGTGGGCATCCCAAGCCAGTTTCTGCTCGGTATTCATATTGTTGTATATACGACGGCCCGCAGCCTCAAGGTCGGGACGGCTGTGGATGGTGCTATCCTTGTCGGCAAGTTTCAGGTCGTATACAAGATCCATATCCTTGGTGATTGACATACGCTGTCCCTTTGCAGCCTCGCGGCCCTCATAGCTGTCGTAGAAAGTCTCTGGCAGCGGGAAGTTGCTGTCAGCAAAAAGGTCAAGGTCACAGGTATCGGGCATCCATGTACGGTGCGGAGCCTTGTGATGCAGTAACAGACAGAAAGGTTTGGTGTTGTCACGACCGTTGGAGAGCCAATCAAGGGCAAGGTCTGTCGTTACATTTGTGGCATATCCCTCACGCTGTACCTTCTCGCCGTTGCATATGAATGTCGGGTTATAGTAATCGCCCTGACCTATGAGGATATCCCAGTGGTTGAAGCCTGTAGGCTCAGATGTAAGATGCCACTTTCCGATGACAGCTGTCTCATAGCCCTGCTGCTGGAGCAACTTGGGGAATGTCTGCTGGCCACCGTCGAACGAAGAACTGTTGTCGGTAAAGCCGTTGGCAAAGCTATGCTTGCCGGTAAGCATACAGGCACGTGACGGACCACTGATTGAGTTCGCAACGAAACTGTTTGTGAAACGCACTCCATCAGCCGCTATACGGTCAATGTTCGGGGTGCGGATAAACGTGGAGTCATACGCACTGATAGTCTGGTATGAATGGTCATCACACATTATGAAGAGGATGTTCATAGGGCCCTCTTTCTTGGATTCTTCGGCTGCACACGAGGCAAGCATCGGGAGCACTGCAGCACCAGTCATTGTCAGCCCGAGCATTTTTTTAGTTTTGTCGAATATATTGTCCATATAGCGTTGTATCTTGTATTATGTCCATATTGGGAAAAAGGTCTCCAAAGTCTCTGACACAGAGGTTTCGGAGACCTTTTGGTCCGTCAAATATTTTACCTCTATTGTCACTCTTTCCAACCAAGAGCAGATGCACCAAGGACAGCAGCATCGGCACCGGGAAGTGAAGACTTCAATACCTTGACCTTGTCTTTCCACAAGAATACCACGTTCTCGTTCATCTGCTTGCGGATAGGCTCGAGCAGAAGTTCGCCGGCATTCGCAAGACCGCCGAAAAGGATGATAGCCTCTGGAGCAGAGAACGCGATGAAGTTACAGAAAGCATCGCCAAGCACCTTGCCTGTAAAGTCAAATATCTCGAGCGCGAGCTTGTCGCCCTGCATTGCAGCATCGAAGAGCATCTTTGATGTAAGCTCGTTCATACAGATGTCGCGCAATGTGCTTGGAGTATCGCGCTCAACGAGCCATTTCTTCGCAGTACGCACAATGCCTGTAGCCGAAGCATATGTCTCGAGACAGTCGGTACGTCCGCAACCGCAGGAACGGCCTTCAAGGACAGGAGCAGTAACGTGACCAAGCTCGCCTGCAAAGCCGTCATGACCGTAGATGAGCTGTCCGTTAGCGACAATACCGCTGCCTACACCTGTACCGAGAGTGATATACACGAAATCCTTCATACCCTGAGCCACACCGTACTTCATTTCGCCGATAGCGGCAGCGTTGGCATCATTGGTAACCTTGGTCGTGAGTCCGGTCTTCTTCTCGATGAGCCAGCCCAGAGGAACAATACCCTTCCAAGGCAGATTGGCTGCATTAACGATTTCGCCTGTATAATAGTTGGCCATAGGAGCGCCTACACCGACACCCTCGAGCTTGCCGACACATCCATGATCTTCGGCAAGTCTCTTTATTACCGCCGCAATAGAATCGGTATACTCCTCGATATCGGGATGTGCCTGAGTTTTAATTGAATCATCCTTAGCCAAGATGTGTCCCTTAGCGTCTACAAGACCTATTACGGTGTTGGTACCGCCAAGGTCAATTCCAATTACATAATTCTCGTTCATAGTCATATTTTTGGTTAGTTTTATTCCTGAATGCGAATGTAAACAAAAAAAACAACTTATGTTCACATTAAAGCACATTTTTATATTTTTTTTGTTTTATCACTTATTTTTGGCAACTATTGCGTATCTTCGCATATGGTTTCGACAACAATCCGACAATAATAAAGAACCAAAATATGATAAAAAGATTATTTTCACTGTCATTCGCACTCTGCATGTTCATCGCAACATCACAGGCGCAAGAGAGGACCGTTCCCTCAATCCTTCCGAAGCCCACAAGCATAAAGATGGGCAACATCAACAGCAAGTTCATCCTCAGCAACGACACAAAGATCGTGTGCAAGATTGAGGACAAGGATATCAAATTCGCCTTGAATGAGCTGAATAAGATAGGAAAGGAACTGTTCGGCAAGGAGTTCAAGAAAGGGTCAAAGATTGAGGGTGTAAACAACATCATCATAAGAAAGGACGGTTCTATCAAGAATGAGGGATACAGTCTCGAGATTACAGCCGAGAACATCATCATTAAGGCAAACAGTGCAGCGGGTGTGTTCTATGCGGCACAGACCCTCAAGCAGATTGTCCCCGTACAGGCGTTCGAGACACCTATTGACTTGAAGAGCCTCGCCCTGCCGCTGCTCAAAATCAACGACACCCCGCATTTCGGATATCGTGGTTTCATGCTCGACTGCTCACGCCACTTCTGGAGCGTCGAGACCGTAAAAGAGGTCATTGACATTCTTGCACTGCACAAGATGAACCGCTTCCATTGGCATCTTACCGAGGACCAGGGATGGCGCATCGAAATAAAGAAATACCCGCTGTTGACCAAAGTCGGCAGCTTGCGTGAGCAGACGACCACAGGACACAATGAGGGTCTTGACGGTATTCCTTATGGAGGCTACTACACACAGAAAGATATAAAGGAGATTGTAAAGTATGCGCAAGAGCGTTTCGTTACAATAGTTCCCGAGATTGAGATTCCGGGACACTCTCTCGGTGCGCTCAGCGCATACCCTTGGTTGGGTTGCGAAGGCGAAAAGGGCAACTACAAGACATGGGCCTACTGGGGCGTATCGAAACAGATTGCCTGCGCGGGCCGCGAAAGCACGTTCAAGTTCTGGGAGGATGTTCTGACCGAGGTCATGGAACTGTTCCCCGGCGAGTATATACACATCGGAGGCGATGAGGCACCACGTGACATGTGGAAGGAGTGCCCCGACTGCCAAAAACGCATCAAGGAGAACAATCTCAAGAACGAGGCCGAGCTGCAGTCATATGTAAACGGCCGCATCGAGAAATTCCTGAATGCTCATGGGCGCAAGCTCATCGGTTGGGATGAGATTCTTGAAGGCGGAGTTAGCCAGGGCGCGACAATCATGTCATGGCGTGGTACCGAAGGCGGAATAGCCGCTGCAAAGAAAGGCAACACCGTAATTATGACCCCAGGCAGCTACTGCTATCTCGACTACCGTCAGACAACCGACCGCAAGGATGAGCTCGACAGCAACGGCAGCTATGTACCTTTGCGCAAGTCATACTCATTCAACCCGTACGACCAGCTCGCCGAGAATGAGCACAAATACATTCTGGGTGTACAGGGTAACCTTTGGACCGAGTATGTGACAACCCCGATGCAGTTGCAGTACAAGGCACTGCCACGTCTGGGCGCCATTGCCGAAATCGGTTGGAGCAACCCCGACCCCAAGACAAAGGATGTCGAGGAGTTCATCGGCCGCACCAAGGAGCTTGCACGCTACTATAGCGTATATGGCTGGAGTTTCGGACGCCACTTCTACGAGGACGGTGTACAGGTCGGATGGTAATAAATGTTTAACGTTTAATGTTGAAGGTTTAACGGAGTAATCATTAAGATTTGATGAATGTTTAACGTTTAATGTTGAGGGTTTAACGGAGTGACCATTAAGATTTGATAAATGTTCAACGTTTAATGTTGAGGGTTTAACGGAGTGACCATTAAGATTTGATAAATGTTCAACGTTTAATGTTGAGGGTTTAACGGAGTAATCATTAAGATTTGATAAATGTTCAACGTTTAATGTTGAGGGTTTAACGGAGTGACCATTAAGATTATTTATTAAATGTATTAATTGCATTAATTAAAATTAAGAAAATTAATAGAGGCTTGTCAACAACAAGTCTCTATTTTTGTAACATGACATTTTTATTGAACAACTAACCAAATCAATCAACTAACCAGAATTTATGAAAAGAATCACGACCTTTCTATGCATGTTGCTCGTAGCAACGATTGCATTGGCCGATGAGCCGTTCCGCAACCACCGTTACGACTCGTTCAAGGTGCTTGCACCCGACAGCGAGAGCATCGTATTCATAGGTAACAGTATCACAGACATGCACTGCTGGCCCGAGGCATTTGTTACCTCGGACGGCAACTATCTGCCCATAGTGAACCGAGGCAACTCCGGAACATACTCTACCGAGCAGAGCAACAACCTCGAGAGTTACATTGCAGGCAAGCCTAAGAAGGTTTTCATGATGATAGGCACAAATGACATCGCTACATCGGGAGGCCTAAACTTCAGCGGCGAGCAAGTGCTATCATATGTAAAGAGCATTGTTGAGCGCATACACAAGCGCTCGCCACAGACAAAGGTGTACCTCTACAGCATCCTCAACAACAGCACATATAACCGTGTGGAAGAAACATGGTTGCACACCAACAAGATTGTGAAGGAATATGTCGAGGCGCAGAATGTCGATTGGCTCAAGTACATCGACCTTTACGACAAACTCACAGGCGTTGCACAGGGCGGTGTATGGAGTTATGACAACCTGCACCTCACAGCAGCGGCATATCAGGTGTGGTGCGAGACAATCTGCGAATATCTGGCTGAGGGCGAAGATTACACCGTTTCAACAGTATACCCGAAGAACACATCTACAGTGCAAGCCAACGGCGGACTTGGCAGCGCCCATGGTATGCGCGCCACATATTTCAGTGCCCTGCCAATAAGCAGCAACGACATCCTTGTACTGGGCGATGAGTTCATCAAGAACGGTGAGTGGCAGGAGCTGCTCGGCAACCCGAACGTGAAGAACCGCGGTACCGGCTGGGGCTACGGTGGCGACATTGCCACCACAAGCAAGCTTGTCGATGCCATGTATGCAAACACAGGCGTAGAGAAGAAGGACGCAAAGGCAATCTTCATCTACACAGGAACAGGTGACTGCAACGGCAGCACAAGCATTGAGACCGTGAAGAGCAACTACAAGGCATTGGTAGACAAGGTTGCTGCAAAATCGCCCGCATCAAAGATTTATCTTTTGGCACTCTGTCCCACAAACAACGCTACAACCAATACATCGCGCATCAAGGTGCTCAACGACTACCTTGCGACGCTGGAGGCAGGTAACATCGAGTTCATCGACACATACACCCCGTTGCTCAGCGGAAGCGTTGCCAATACGAAATATTTCTACCCATCGAACTACCTCGGTGGACTTGGCTATGTAAAGATGGCTAACCTGATGATGGATGCGCTTGCAGCAGACTTCCCCACCGATATATATAATGTAATAAGCGAACAGGATGCCGAGGTACGCTACGCACAGGCAACACTGCGCAACACATTGTCACAGGCTATCGCACGTGGCCTTATGCTGGAGCGCGGAACAGCAATGGGACAGTACGACCCGGCAAAGCTCGCAGCTTTTGACGCCGAACTTGAAAAAGCATATGCACTGCTTGAAAAGGAGAGCATCACTGAAGCCGAGGTTACAGAAATGGCCGGCAAGCTCAACGCTGCGACAGAGAGCGCCCTTGTCATGCCAAAGGCAAGTATATCCGATGAAGAGTTCTGGTATCAGATTACCTCACTTCGCAGTCCGAACCTTTATGTATCGGCCGAAGGCGAGTCTGCCGGTGTCGCAGGTAAGGAAAACACCGGCAGTGCAGCCGTTTCAATGTGGAAGTTCGTTGACCGTGGCGATGACACATATGACATTGTGAACCGTGAGTACGGTTCATATCTCAATCCTGTCGCAAACTACAACGCACAGATTACTACCACAAAGACCAAGCCTTCAAAAGGTTGGACAGTAAGTTATGCAAACACACCTTCATATTACATAATATCATCGGGTGACGTACAGCTCAACCAGACAGGTTCAGGCCAGAATTTCACAATATACAACTGGAGTAGCAGCACAAGCCTCGGCTGCGACCGCGGCGACACCGGCTGCCAGTTGGCAATTGCCGAAGCAGGCGAAATCGAGGAACTGCCCACATCATTTACATACACTGTAGACAAGGACAACGGTAACCTCTATCGCGGTACATCCGTCAACCAGGCTTGGAACAGTACATGGAAGAGCAATGCAACCCCACAGTTGCAGTTCGGTTGCGGCACGATCAACAACATGAACTGGGCAGGCAGCAACGTTCAGCTGATGACAGGCACAGCCGGCAGTGCTACATACACACTCACCGCACCTGCAGGCTATGCAATTACAGATTTCAGTTTTACTTTTGCCAACAACAACCACACGACAGCCCTTTCACTCACAATGGAGGATGGCACTGAATACACGACATCAAATACTCCGCAGACAATCAGTGCGACAAAGAAAGCGCTCAGTTCAGTGTCTTTCACTCTTGCCGGCAGCAACGGAAAAGGTGTGGTGTTGACAAACTTCACAGTGACAATAAAGGACGACTCACCCGAAATGCCTGCTATAAGCACCGAGGGTAATGAGCATTGGTACTACATCACCAGTGCATCTACAAAAACATACTGCGCCGGAAAGGTAATCTACAATGACAGCGAAACGGGCAAACTACGCTTCGGCGACAAGACATTCAGTGCAGACCGCATATGGAGTTTCTGGGAGAAGGAGGGCAAGCTCGCCATCAAGAACTATAAGGGCGAGTATTTCGGTACAGCTGGAGCAGGCACAGGCGGCACAACCTCATTCGGAACAGTTGAAGAGGCTAACTACATTTATAATATACAAAGTTCGTTCGGATTCTTCATCATAAAGGACAATGCAGTAGAACTCCATGCACAGGAAGCCGGTGCCGTAATTGTGCGCTGGGGAGCTGAAGAAGGCGGCGCATCACTCTGGCGTTTCGACGAGGTTGACACAAGCAATGCACTTGCCGAGTTTGCATCATCGAATGTCGTTCAGGGCAAGGTGAGCACCGGTATCGGCAACAAAGACCAGGCAATCGTACGCTCTACAATCCGCATCAGTGGCCTTGAGGACAATGTTGAGTTCCAGGGTGTGAAGGGTGCTTTTGTGGGAACCGACAAGAATGATATCGCCAACGTCAAGGCATACTTCGCCACAAACTCACGCGAGTTGTTCGTTGACGCCGAGAAGAAGATGACCTGGCGCGAGGAGAACGGCGAGCAGTTCGGCGAGCCTGTGACAATAAACGGCGACGGCACATTCAGCATCACAGGCACAAAAGCACTTGAGCCTGGCGATTACTATCTGTGGATTACATACGACATTGCCGACAATGCAAAAGAAGGCAACATCGTAGATGCGAACATCACAGCATACACAATCGACGGCAAGGAGATTGCCGAGAACCGAGGCAACCCCGACCACAGCGTGACAATCTTCCTCTCCGAGGGCGCAGTACTCATGCCAATGGACAAGGGTTCGCTTTACTACCGCATACCGGCTATAACCGTAACAAAAGACGGCAAGCGCCTTGTAACCCTCACAGACGACCGCAAGGGACACAACGCAGACCTTCCGTCACACTGCTACCTCGTTGCACAGTACTCCGAGGACAACGGCCGCACATGGAGCGACCCTGTAACAGTTGCCGGAACAACCGAGACAGGCGGTAACTACGGACACGGCGATGCCTCAATAGTCACCAACCGTGAAAACGGCGAGATTGTGGGCATCATGACAAGTGCCGGCACATACGGACACGGTTTCTTCGCAGGAACAGCTGCAGAGCCTCCACGTTGGAAGACTATCACCAGCCGCGATGGCGGACTCACCTGGGAAGCACCCGTCGACCACACCGATGACCTCTTCGGTGCAAACTGTTCTAACCCTAATACAAACACATGGAAGAGCGGATTCTCCGGTTCGGGCGCAGCTCTCCAGAAACGTGATGGTACACTCGTATCAAGTTTCGTAAACCGCCAGGCCGACAACAGCCAGCACTTCTATTTCTTCATGAGCAAGGACGGCGGACAGAACTGGTATGTCAGCGGAACAAGCGGTACAAGCGGTGCCGATGAGCCAAAGACCTTGGAGCGCAATAACGGCGACCTCGCCATCAGTGTACGCTCAAGCGGATACAACTACTACAACTACACATCGGACGACGGCGCTACCTGGCACTTACCTTCACAGACACGCTTCACAAGCGGTATCTCGGGCAACGCCTGCGACGGAGAATATATGGTATGGTGCTCAACAGTCGAGGGTAACCCCTGGAACGTAGCATTGCAGACACTGCCCAACAGCAGCAGCCGTCAGAACGTGAGCATTGCCCTTTCCACCGATGAAGGCGCTACATTCGGCACACCTAAGACAATCTGCCCAAGAGGCTCGGCATACAGTGCAGCAGTAGTACTCCCCGACGGAACATTAGGTGTGTATTATGAGGAGAACGGAGTATTCGGAGGTTATACAATGCGCTTTGTTCGCTTCTCGCTCGACTGGGCAAGCAACGGCAAGTACAAGTTCACGGAGGATGCACCGTTCTACCCCATCAAGTCGACAAACCCGACAGGGATTGAAGAGATAACAGATAACAGAGTACAGAGTACAGATGTTTACGACCTCCAGGGCCGCAAGGTAGAGAACCCCAGCAAGGGCATCTACATTATTGATGGCAAGAAAGTCTTTGTAAAGTAAAGCAACAATATACCTGTAGAGCAGGCAGCGTATTTATGCGCTGCCTGTTTTTTTATTCAGCATAAAAGAATCCCGAATAAAATTCCTATCTTCGCACATAGAAAACAACAATACACGATAATGAAGAAACTGATTTTCACACTACTGCTCGCGCTACCGTTGATGGCAATAGCGCAAGAGAAGATAAAGGTTGCCTGCGTAGGCAACAGTGTAACATACGGATACGGGCACAAGAACCCGGCAGAGACCTCCTACCCCACACAGTTGCAACAGTTGCTCGGCGAGGAGTACGAGGTACGCAACTTCGGTCACTCGGGCGCAACCCTGCTGAACAAGGGACACCGTCCTTATACGAAGCTGCCTGAATACAAGGCTGCACTTGAGTTCGCTCCCGATATTGTGGTAATCCACTTGGGCCTCAACGATACCGACCCACGCAACTGGCCCAACTACCGCGATGAGTTCTTCGGCGACTATACCGGCATAATCGACAGTTTCAGGAAGGCGCACCCCGACGGCAATCCAAAGATTATCGTTTGCCGCATGACACCTATCTTCCACTGGCACCGACGTTTCAAGAGCGGTACACGCGACTGGTATTGGCAGATTCAGGAGAAGATTGAAGAGATTGCACAGCACGAGAACCTTGAACTTGTCGACCTCAGCCGTTACCTTTACAGCCGTCCCGACCTGATGCCCGATGCGCTGCACCCCGACGCAGAGGGTGCTGCTATTATTGCAAAGCAGGTATACCAAGCCATAACCGATGATTTCGGTGGGCTGTCCTTGCCCGCAATATACAGCGACAACATGGTTGTACAGCAGAACAAGCCGTTTGTCGTTGCAGGAACAGCCGATGCAGGCAAGGAGGTTGTAGCACGCTTCGGCAAACAGAAGAGAGTAACAACTGCAGCCGAGGACGGTAGCTGGAAGGTAATGTTCACTCCAATGGCGGCCGACGGCGAGAAATACACCATTACCGTTGAATGCGGAAAAGAGAAAGTAAAATTCAAGAATGTTGTCATTGGAGAAGTGTGGCTCTGCTCGGGACAGTCGAACATGGCATTCATGGTAAAGGAGAGTTCCCACAAGGCACAGAGCCTTGCAAACGTGAAAGGCAAGGATATACGCCTCTATGACATGAAGCCGCGCGTATTTACCGACAACATCGAGTGGGACAGCACCAGCCTTGCGGCACTGAACAGGCACGACTATTACAGAGCTACAGAATGGCTGCTTCAGGATGAGGAGAACGTCTGTGACTTCTCGGCCGTGGCATACCACTTCGGCGCCATGCTTGCCGACTCACTGGGAGTGCCTATCGGACTTATCTGCAATGCCGTTGGTGGAGCACCTGCCGAGTCTTTCATTGACCGCAAGACACTGGAGTTCAACCCCACACTTGTCGACATCCTCTACAACTGGCGCGAGAACGACATGATACAGGACTGGTGCCGCGGACGTGCAGCAAAGAACATTGCCAAGAGCACGGACAAGCTGCAACGCCACCCTTACGAGCCTTGCTACCTCTACGAGACCGGCATTGCGCCTATCGCATGCTACCCAATCAAAGGTGCAATATGGTATCAGGGTGAATCGAACGCACACAATGTAGAGTTGCACGAGACAATATTCCCAACCCTTGTCGACTGTTGGCGCCGCACATGGAATAATCCCGAAATGCCGTTCTACTTTGTTCAGTTGTCAAGCATCAAACGCCCCTCTTGGCCGCACTTCCGCGACTCACAGCGCCGACTTGCGCAAGATATTCCCAATTGTGACTTTGCCGTATCAAGCGACAAGGGACACCCTACCGATGTACACCCCAAGGAGAAAGCACCGGTGGGCGAACGTCTTGCACGTCTTGCACTCAACCAGACATACGGTATGGAACATGTTGCCCAGCACGGGCCTACTCCTGTCAGGGCTTTCAGTTTCAGAGGCAAGACTGTAATCGAATTCAGCGATGCCAACAAACTGATGACAAGCGACGGTGCCCCCCTGCGCGGCCTTGAGATTGCCGGCAAGACAGCGGGATTCACTGCTGTAGATTTTGAGAAAAAGGCTACGATAAAAGGCAACCGCATAATCATTGAAGGCGAAGCACACCGCATACGTTATGCATGGAGACCGTTTACCGATGCCAATCTTGTAAATGAGACAGGCCTGCCGGCAAGCACATTCGAGATTACGGTTGAGAATAAACCTAAAATCAGAAAATAAAGATTAAAAAAACTGAACAGATATTGCAAGTTGTGAAATAATCGCCATATTTGCATTCCGTTTGCCTGGCAAACGATTCTAACATCAATAAATAACAGAAAATTATAATTATGGAAACTAAGGAAAAAGTACTACAAGTGATGAAAGAGGCGGGCGAACCGCTCAACGCAGGTAAGATTGCAGAACTCAGCGGTATTGACCGCAAGGAGGTGGACAAGGCTATGAAGCAGCTGAAAGAAGAGGGTTCAATCGTATCCCCTGTACGCTGCAAATGGGCACCTGCGCAGAATTGACCGACAAGCAATATCAAAGATTAAACTGAAAGAGGACTCTCCCTGCTACAATCAGGGAAGCCCTCTTTCCATTTACCCCACCCCAAGGTCGGTATTCTCGATGAGTACCTCAATCCTGGGGTCATCTTTTATCTGCGGATATACCTCGGAGGCGAACCATGCGGCCAGTTCATCATTACGTTTGGTCGCAGTACCATTGTTGCAGAAGACATTCACGCTGAAATACTCAAAATGACGGCGTGCCGTAGCTATATCGGCTATTATACGTTCCCTTGTATCATCCATAGTGCAACATAGCAGACACACACCATTGAAATAGCGTGCCACATCATCGGCTGTCACCCATGCCGGGATACCCTTGTTCCAGCGCGCCCTTTGGGCTGCATCGAAACTCTCTACCCCACAGCGGAACTTGACCTTGGCAGGAGCAAAACGCGCAGCAAAGGCAGACAGCCTGTTACGGTACATGAAATGCGCCTCGAACCAGAGCGTGTGGATGCCTTTCTCATGCACCACCCTCTCCAAGAACTCAAGTGTAGCCTCATCGAGTTCCATCGCCGACCCCGAGTTGATGACATCAAGTACCCCGTATCGTCCTGTAACCTGCTCAAGAACCGCTTTGTTGACATCGAATGGAGCGTCACTCACATCCTGATGATAGTCACAGAAAGCGCACTTGCGCCAACGGCAACCCTGCCCCTGCAGCAGCACGAACTCACGGGGCATCTTCGTATGTATCAGCGAATACCTATCCATTGCAACGGCTGCGCAGCACCTTGCGCTTTAGGAAAACTATTACAGCATAGGCCATAGGCGTGCCGAAGAGCACCTCTATCGAGAGTTTCATCACATACTGCAGTGCTATCATCAGCAACAGGTCGCGAAGGGTAAGGATACCTAGGAAAGCTATAAGCACGAAAGGCAGTGTGTCGAAAAGGTATCCCACTACAGAACTGCCTATGGTACGCACCCATAGACGTCTGCCGCCGGTTATCTTCTTAATGCGTTCCATGAGCCACGCATTGGAGAGTTCTCCAAGCAGGAAGCCCACAAGCGAACCTATCACTATTCGGGGCACATAGGTAAAGATTGTGTTATAGGAGCGGGCAGTATCTTCAAGATAATCGGGCGAAGGGAGCCAGACACCCACTTGGGTACATATTACCATTACGATGTTACAGATGAACGTCATCCATATGACCTTGCGCGCAGTGCGGTAGCCCCATATTTCGGTAAGCACGTCACCGAGCATGTACGCAAACGGGAATGTGATTGTTCCCGCATCAAAATAAAAATAGCCGAAGATACTGATTATTTTCACAGCCATCACATTCGACACAAGATAGAGCGTGACAAAAAGGGCCGTGACTGTCATCAGCGGCATATCGCCGCCTGTTCGGTTTTTGAAAGGGTTTTCCGATACCTTATCCATAAGTTTACTGTTTTTCAAGGTGCGAAGGTAATAAAAAAGCAACAAACAGGAGTAAACTGTCCCCGTTAAAAAACCCTCAACGTAAAATTCTGAGGGATTTTGTATTTACGCATATAATTTTGCCAGTCTGAAAAGGAAAGAATCTTCATCTTCAACTCCTCAGAATTATGTTTTGAAAGCCTTTTTTAGAGATTCTGCATCGGAGAGCAACAAAGTGAAGAATCTCGCTTTACTCATCTTATATTCAGCAGCAGTCATCAACCTTAATTGTTCACTTGGACTTTTCTTCAAGTCTTGTTATCATGTCCTTTTGGCGCCCAAAAGGACCAAAAGGCCCGGCACAAAGTTTACAAGTCGA
>JAGBFX010000061.1 GCA_017936265.1 Bacteroidaceae bacterium
AGGACACAACTAAGAGGTGTAACGGATTTAAAGTTTTTCTTCTACAGATTGACTAAACTTTTTGCTTAGCCCCCCAGACTTTGCAGGTGAGCCGGTAATATAGGGAACGGCTATGGTCAAGCCATATAAAAGCAAAAGGCGGAAAACTTTCGTTTTCCGCCTTGCTCTTCAGGTAGGACTTGAACCTACGACCCCCTGATTAACAGTCAGGTGCTCTAACCGACTGAGCTACTGAAGAATATATATGGAGTTTCTCATTAAAAAAGCGAGGCCTCTGCCCGCTTGCTCTTCAGGTAGGACTTGAACCTACGACCCCCTGATTAACAGTCAGGTGCTCTAACCGACTGAGCTACTGAAGAATTTTTACTCCTTTGTCGTTTGACGTTGCAAAAGTAGTATATCTTTTTATACCATGCAAATTTTTCGGCTTTTTTTTATCCTACAGAAGAAAAAAAGAGACAGAAGAGCAAAATTATTCTAAAAACAGAGCAAAAATAGACAGTAAAGACTGATTATAAGAGAGTAAAAGAGTATCTTCGCGGTTATTAAACAAAAAATGGTACTACCCCAATGAGAAATTTTCTGAAACCCGCATATATTCTGTTGCTGTCGGTACTTCTTGCATCGGCAGACAGTTTTGCCGATGACAGGCACAAGTTCCGCCTTGCAAGGCAGCTCTCCGTGTTCAACTCCATTGTCAAGGACCTTAACCTGTTCTATGTAGACAGCATCATGCCCGACAAGATGATAAACAAGGGCATAGATGCCATGTTGGGCAACCTTGACCCCTACACTGTCTATTACCCCGAGGAGAAGAGCGATGAGCTGAAGATGATGACTACCGGCAAATATGCCGGAGTAGGCTCCACGATACGTTTCCATACAGACAAGAACACGACCGTGCTGACAGAACCTTACGAGGGGATGCCCGCATACAAGGCAGGACTGAGGGCCGGTGATGCCATAATGTCCATTGACGGGACATCTGTAATAGGCATGAGCGTGGACAGTGTGAGCGACATGCTCCGCGGCGAGCCCGGAACAAAGTTAAACATAACCGTGCAACGCCCCGGAACAAAGAAGGAACTGACATTCAGACTCGAGAGGGAGAGCATAGCCCTGCCGCCCATCAGCTACTATGGCATACAGAACGGTAATGTCGGTTACATATCACTGGAGAGTTTTACCGAGAACTGTGCAAAAGATATGCGCCGCGCAGTGGTAGAGCTCAAGAAACAGGGAGCCGAGTCGTTCATCATCGACTTGAGGAACAACGGTGGCGGTCTGCTCAACGAGGCCATTGAGATTGTCAACCTCTTTATCCCCAAAGGGAAGACCGTTGTTACCACTAAAGGCAAAATAAAGCAGTCGAACGAGGTGTTCGAGACCAAACGCGAACCGATAGATACAGAGTCGCCCATCGTGGTACTTGTGAACGGACAGACCGCATCGGCCTCGGAGATTGTCGCAGGTGCACTCCAGGACTTTGACAGGGCCGTAATAATAGGTTCACGCACATACGGCAAGGGACTTGTACAGACGACAAGGCCTGTCGCCGGAGGCGGATTCCTGAAAATGACCACTGCAAAATATTACATCCCGAGCGGACGCTGCGTACAGGCGCTTGACTACTCGCACATCATTGATGACGGCAAGACAACACGCGTACCCGACAGCCTTACGAATGTGTTCCGCACTGCTACCGGCCGCGAGGTACGTGATGGCGGCGGCATCCGTCCCGACATAGAACCGAGAGGAGAGGAGATCTCGACGCTGATATATAACCTGTTGCAGGATATGGCCGTATTTGACTTCGCGACGGAATTCTGCCTGAAGAATGACTCCATTGCGCCGGCTGCGACCTTTACCATCAGCGATGAGACATACGCCGAATTCGGGAATTTCCTCAAGGAACGCAACTACAGTTATGACCTCATCAGCGCCAAGCGACTTGCTGACCTGAAGAAAATCATTGAACTCGAAGGATTCGGCGATATTGTAAAGGATGAGATTGAATCGCTTGAGAAAAAACTGTGTGTAAATCTGGAGCACTCATTGTCGCACTTCAGCAATGATGTCAAGGTGCTTCTTGCAACGGAGATTGTCAAGCGCTACCAGGGACAGAAGGGCGAGATTATATACAGCCTACGCGAAGACACCGACATAAAAGAGAGCTACGCACTGCTGAAGGACAAGAAACGTTACATAGAGATACTCTCGCCAAAAGAATAGGCCCAGAATACTGAAATAAAAGAATAATAAGCCTGCGGTTGCAGGCTTATTATTCTTTTATTTCAGCAGTTCAACACTTGCCCTGCCTTCGTTCATGGAGATGTTGATGACGGAGTTCTCCCCCACCACTACACTCAAAGTATCGCCTGTCGCGTGAGTTATCACATGCAGCAAGGACTCGGGCGGGAAGAGCACCCTCTCGCGTATTATCCTGCCGCTACCCGAAGCGACCGTATCGCGCAGCACACGCCTGTTCACCACCACCGGGAGACCCTGTGAGGAGGTACCGGAGGAATACACGAGGCTGTCATCAAGAATTACATCGCAGCCTTCGCCCTCATAATCCCCATAAAGGGATATCGTATATGCGAACATCTTTGACTCGACACTCTTCGAGGCCTCGCTCATCGCGTAGTATGTGAACAGCACCATTGTAAGAATGAGCACAGCAAAGAAAAAGACACTGCCATAAAGGAACCTGAGGTTAGAGCCCGAACTTCTGTTTACTTTCATAACAACCAATTATTTTTCTGTTGCAACGTACAATAATTTTACCGCGAAGATAGCAATTTTGCATTTAATGGCAATGCCACTGCGTGAACCTATGATAAAAACCATGATAAAAACATTCATTACCGTGCAAAAAGACGGGAAATATTTGCATGAGCCGCCTTTTATTCATATCTTTGCAGTGTAAGATGAAGATGAGGGGCCGACAAGCCCCTCTTTTTTGTGGAACTGCGGCATACCGCCGTTCCGTAACAGAACGGAATCATATCATACATCATAATATCAAACAAGCTATATGATTGAAAGACAACAAGTAATCGATTTAACGAATGAGTGGCTCGCTGACAAGGAGTATTTTTTGGTAGATGTTGTCATCAGCAAGGATGACAAGATTACAGTCGAGATTGACCATGCCGAGGGTGTGTGGATTGAAGACTGCGCCGAGTTGAGCCGCCACATTGAGAACGGCCTGAGCCGTGAAACCGATGATTACGAACTTGAGGTCGGCTCGGCAGGACTGGGTCAGCCGTTCAAGGTACTGCAGCAATACCAGAACCATGTAGGCATGGAAGTCGAGGTGCTCACTAAGGAGGGAAAGAAGCTCAAGGGAATACTCAAGGAGGCTACCGCCGAGGAGTTTACTGTCACCGTGAGCAAGAAAGAGAAGAAAGAGGGTGCTAAGCGCCCGGTGCTTGTCGAGGAGGATATGCATTTTACCTACGACAGCGTAAAGTACACAAAGTATATTATAAATTTCAAATAAAATGGCAAAGAAAGAAGAAACAATCAGCCTTCTTGATACATTTCAAGAATTCAAAGAGTCGAAGAACATCGACCGCACAACTATGATCAGCGTATTGGAGGAGAGCTTCCGCAAAGTATTGGTAAACATGTTCGGTACCGATGAGAACTACTCGGTAATCGTGAACCCCGACCGCGGAGACTTCGAGATTCAGCGCCGTCGTACCGTCGTTGCCGACAACGAGGTCGAGGACAGCAACTTCGAGATTTCACTCAGCGAGGCACAGCTCATCGATGACACATTCGAGATTGGTGAGGAGGTGAGCGAAATCGTGAACTTCGCGGAGTTCGGACGCCGCGCTATCCTCAACCTGCGCCAGACACTTGCTTCAAAGATTCTGGAGCTTGAGAAGGACAGCCTCTACAACAAGTACAGCGAGAGAATCGGTCAGATTGTAAGCGCCGAGGTTTATCAGATATGGAAGAAGGAGCTTCTGCTTGTAGATGATGAGGGCAACGAGCTCATCCTCCCCAAGAGCGAGCAGATTCCGAGCGACTTCTACCGTAAAGGCGACAATGTGCGCGCAGTGGTGGCACGTGTCGACAACCAGAACAACAATCCCAAGATTATCCTCAGCCGTACATCTCCTATGTTCCTCGAGCGTCTGTTCGAGCTTGAGGTACCCGAAATAAGCGACGGACTCATCACAATAAAGAAGATTGCCCGCATCCCGGGCAAGCGCGCCAAGATTGCCGTTGAGACATATGATGAGCGCATCGACCCGGTAGGTGCATGCGTCGGTGTGAAGGGTTCACGTATCCACGGCATTGTCCGCGAGCTCCGCAACGAGAACATCGATGTCATTCCTTTCACATCGAACATCGAGCTCTTCATCAAACGCGCTTTGAGCCCTGCAAGAATCCAGGACATCAAGCTCGATGAGGAGAAGAGAGTTGCCGATGTGAACCTCAAGAAAGAGGAGGTTTCACTTGCTATCGGTAAGGACGGTCTCAACATCAAGCTTGCCAGCATGATTACAGAGTACACCATCAATGTTTACCGTGAGATTGACGCTCAGCAGGAGGATGACATCTACCTCGATGAGTTTGCTGATGAGATTGAGGAGTGGGTAATCGAGGCCATAAAGAAGATTGGTCTTGACACTGCAAAGGCTGTACTTAACGCTCCAAGAGAGGTCCTCATTGAGAAGGCCGACCTTGAGGAGGACACTGTTGACCACGTCATCGAAGTTCTTCAGGCAGAATTCGAGGATGAGGAATTTGACAACGAGGAAGAATAATCAGGAAGCCCAGACTGCTTCAAAAAAAACAGACAACGAATGAAGATAAGATTAAATAAATTACAGAAAGAGCTTAACTTAGGCCTCAGCACGATTGTGGAATTCTTGCAGAAGAAGGGCTTCGAGATAAAGGAAGACCCTAACGCTGTTGTACCCGAGGAGGGTTACAACATGCTCATGGAAGAGTTCAGCGCCGACAAGAAAGCTCGCATGCAGTCGGACAAGTTCACTCAGGAGCGCCAGAACAAGGAGAAACCCAAGACCGTTGTTGTCGAAGAGCCGAAGAAGGCCGAAGTGAACGAGACCGTCGCTGAAGCTCCAAAGAGCATAGAGACACCAAAGGAAGAACCCAAGAAAGAGGAGCCCAAGATAAAGGTTACCGGCCGTATTGACCTTGACGCGCTCAAGAGGAAGAGCGAGCCCAAGAAGAAGGAGGAACCTAAGAAAGAGGAACCCGTAAAGGAGGAGAAGCCTGTTGTTGTCGAGGAGCCGGTAAAGGAAGAGCCCAAGGTGGAAGAGCCCGCAAAGACAGAGACTCAGCCACAGCTCACCCAGGTGGATGAGGTTGCCGCACCAAAGCTCAACATCATCGGCCAGATAGACCTCTCGGCTATCAACCAATCTACACGCCCCAAGAAGAAGAGCAAGGAGGAGAAGAGAAAGGAGCGCGAGGAGAAGGACAAGCAACGCGAGGAACAGCGCAAGGCACAGCGTGAGGCTCAGCGCCAGCAGAATGGCGGAGGCGAAGGCGGCGACAAGAAGAAGAAACGTCAGCGCATCAACAGCCAGCGCGTCGATATCAACGACGTGAAGGAGAGCGGCAGCGGAGAGAACAAGGAGTGGAGCGCAAACCGCAACAAGAGCAACGGCAGCAACCCCTCGCAGGGCAGCCGCAAGGACCGCGACCGCCAGCACAAGCGCTTTGACAAGAGCGATGTCAGCGATGAGGATGTTTCAAAGCAGATAAAAGAGACGCTCGACCGTCTGACAAACCGCGGCAAGGGCAACAAGTCGGCTAAGTACCGTAAGGAGAAACGCGACATGGCTGCCGAGCAGAGAATGCAGCAGATGAGCGAGGAGATGGAACAGAGCAAGGTTCTGCAGTTGACAGAGTTCGTTACCGCAAACGAGCTTGCGAGCATGATGAACGTATCTGTCACACAGGTCATCGCCACATGTATGAGCATCGGCATGATGGTATCTATCAACCAGCGTCTCGATGCCGAGACAATCAATATCGTTGCCGAGGAGTTCGGCTTCACAACCGAGTATGTAAGCGCGGAGGTTGCCAATGCCATTGAGGAGACTACCGACAGTGAGGAGGACCTCGAGCCACGTGCGCCTATCATTACCGTGATGGGTCACGTAGACCACGGTAAGACTTCGCTGCTCGACTACATCCGTAAGGCAAACGTCATCGCAGGCGAGGCCGGCGGAATCACACAGCACATCGGTGCATACAACGTGAAGATGGAGAGCGGCAAGCGCATAACATTCCTTGATACTCCGGGTCACGAGGCGTTTACCGCCATGCGTGCGCGCGGTGCCAAGATTACCGATATCGTAATCATCATCATCGCTGCCGATGACAGCGTCATGCCACAGACCAAGGAGGCTATCAACCACGCCATGGCAGCAGGTGTACCCATCGTGTTCGCATTCAACAAGTGCGACAAGCCTACAGCCGACCCCAACAAGATTAAGGAGGAGCTTGCCAACCTGAACATGCTTGTCGAGGACTGGGGCGGAAAGTACCAGTCACAGGAAATCTCGGCAAAGAAGGGTATGGGTGTAGAGGAACTCATGGAGAAGGTGCTTCTCGAGGCAGAGCTTCTCGACCTGAAGGCAAACCCCAACCGCAAGGCTACAGGTTCCGTAATTGAGTCTACACTTGACAAGGGCCGCGGATATGTTGCGACAGTACTTGTACAGAACGGTACACTCAAGGTCGGCGACATTGTCGTTGCCGGCACACAGTGGGGTAAGGTAAAGGCTATCTTCAACGAGCGTAACCAGCGCATCAAGGAGATTCGTCCCGCAGAGCCCGCACTTATCCTAGGACTCAACGGCGCTCCAGCCGCAGGTGACACTTTCAACGTTGTCGAGAGCGAGCGCGAGGCACGCGAAATCACCGGCAAGCGCGAGCAGTTGCAGCGCGAGCAGGGATTGCGTACACAGAAGATGCTTACACTTGACGAGGTGGGCCGCCGCATAGCACTCGGAAACTTCCAGACACTCAACATCATTGTCAAGGGTGACGTGGACGGCTCTATCGAGGCGCTGAGCGACTCGCTCATCAAGCTCTCTACCGAGACAATCCAGGTCAACGTGATACACAAGGCAGTGGGTCAGATTTCGGAGAGCGACGTGAGCCTTGCAGCAGCATCGGATGCCATTATCGTCGGTTTCCAGGTACGTCCTTCAGTAACTGCACGCAAGGTGGCCGAGAACGAGGGTGTGGATATACGTATCTACTCTATCATCTACGATGCTATCGAGGAGGTGAAGGCCGCTATGGAGGGTATGCTCGCACCTATTGTCAAGGAGGAGATTACCGCCACAATAGAGGTACGCGAGACATTCCACATCAGCAAGGTGGGTACAGTTGCCGGCTGTATGGTACGCGAGGGTAAGGTAAAACGCACCGACCGCGCACGCCTCATCCGCGACGGTATCGTTATCCACACAGGCTCTCTTGCAGCGCTCAAGCGCTTCAAGGAGGATGTCAAGGAGGTCGGCACCAACTTCGAGTGTGGTATCAGCCTCACATCACAGGATGACATCAAGGTAGGCGATATCATCGAGACATTCGTTGAGGTAGAGGTTAAGCAGAAACTGTAACCACAAGATATCACAATGAATACGATAGACATCATATATATTATTGCAACAGCAGGTGCTTTGATTGGAGGATTCATGACAGGTTTCCTCAGCAAGGTCTCATCGATTGTCGGGATAGTATTTGGTATTTTCAATGCCATTGTACTGCAGGAAAGTGCAAGCAAGATGCTGCAGGATGCCACCGAGCTCAGTGAGACTAACGCGACAATCATAGCATTCGCTGCTCTGCTGATTGTTTCATTCATCGCAGTCAAAATTGTTGCTGCGATATTGGCATGGATTCTTGACGTGCTGCACCTGGGAATAATAAACAAGCTTGCAGGTGCCTTGCTATCGGGAATAGTGACATTAGTCATAGTTACTGCCATAATTGATGTGACATCCCTTCTTGCACCAGAGAACAGATACACAGGGAAAACAGTACAGCAGGGTTCGATGTTCTATAACAAGATTGCCAATGATGTATACAAGGATGTCGTAACAAGACTTTTTTAGAGATTGTGGAGATTGACAAATGAAGAAGAAGGATAACATACTAAAAAAGATTGCAAACAAAGCATACGAATTCGGATTTGTCAGCAAAATCAAGACAGATATAATTGAAAGCGGACTCAATGAGGATGTCATAAGGCTCATCTCGAAGAAGAAGAATGAGCCCTCATGGCTCCTTGAGTTCCGTCTTGAAGCATACAGGCACTGGCTAACACTGAAGATGCCCACATGGGCACACCTGAACATCCCCCCCATCGACTATCAGGCAATATCCTACTATGCCGACCCTCTGAAGAAGAGTAAGGAGAAGAACAAGGAGATTGACCCGGAACTGATGAAGACATTCGAGAAACTAGGTATCCCGCTCGAAGAGCGCCTTGCCCTGAGCGGCACGGCTGTCGACGCAGTGATGGACTCTGTTTCGGTAAAGACCACTTTCAAGGAGGAGTTGAAGGAGAAGGGAATCATATTCTGCTCCATGAGTGAGGCTGTTCAGGAGCATCCTGAACTTGTACGCCAGTACCTGGGAACGGTAGTGAACTACCGCGACAACTTCTTCGCTGCGCTGAACTCGGCTGTGTTCAGCGACGGTTCGTTCGCGTTCATACCCAAGGGAGTGCGCTGTCCCAGGGAGTTGTCGACATACTTCCGAATAAACGCGGCCAATACCGGTCAGTTCGAGCGTACGCTCATCGTGGCCGATGATGACAGCTATGTATCGTACCTTGAGGGCTGTACAGCCCCCATGCGCGATGAGAACCAGCTGCATGCCGCAATTGTAGAGATTGTAGTGAACAACAATGCCGAGGTAAAATACAGCACCGTACAGAACTGGTATCCAGGCGATGCCGAGGGCAAAGGCGGTGTATACAATTTCGTTACCAAACGTGGCGACTGCCGCGGCAGAAACAGCAAACTCTCGTGGACACAGGTCGAGACAGGCTCGGCAATCACATGGAAGTACCCGAGCTGCATACTGCGCGGCGACAATTCGCAAGGTGAGTTCTACTCGGTAGCACTTACCAACAACTACCAGCAGGCCGATACCGGCACCAAGATGATACACTTGGGAAAGAATACCAGGAGCACAATCATAAGCAAGGGAATCTCTGCAGGTAAGAGCCAGAACTCCTACCGCGGTCTGGTACGCGTGAGCAAGAATGCCGACGGGGCACGCAACTACAGCCAGTGCGACTCGTTGCTGCTCGGCGACAAGTGCGGCGCGCACACATTCCCCTACATGGACATACATAACAACAGCGCGGTAATAGAGCATGAGGCCACGACATCAAAGATATCGGAGGACCAGCTCTTTTACTGCAACCAGCGAGGAATAGGCACCGAAGAGGCTATCGGACTAATTGTCAACGGATATGCCAAAGAGGTGCTCAACAAACTGCCTATGGAGTTCGCCATTGAGGCACAGAAACTGCTCAGCGTATCCCTTGAGGGTGCCGTAGGCTGACAAAAATGATGATTATATGGAGAATTTGTTAGAGATTAAGAACCTCCATGCCACGATTGACGGCAAGGAGATACTGAAAGGAATAGACCTTACCGTGAAGGCGGGCGAGGTACATGCCATCATGGGACCCAACGGTTCGGGCAAAAGCACTTTGAGCAATGTCCTTGTGGGACATCCTGCATACACCGTTACCGAAGGAGAGGTTTATTACAAAGGGAAGAATCTGCTCGGGATGAGCCCTGAGGACCGTAGCCATGAAGGCCTTTTCCTCTCGTTCCAGTATCCTGTGGAGATACCTGGTGTGAGCATCACAAATTTCATGCGTGCTGCAATAAACGCAAAGCGCCAGTATTTGGGACAGGAGCCTATGAATGCGACGGAGTTCCTGAAGATTATGCGCGAGAAGCGTGCGTAAGTGAACCTTGACAGCAAGCTCGCCAACCGTTCTGTAAACGAGGGCTTCAGCGGAGGAGAGAAGAAACGCAACGAGATATTCCAGATGGCAATGCTTGAGCCGACACTAAGCATTCTCGATGAGACAGACTCCGGTCTTGACATCGATGCCTTGCGCATTGTTGCAGAGGGTGTCAACAAGCTTAAGCGCGAAGACACATCGAGCCTTGTCATTACCCACTACCAGAGGCTACTGGACTATATCAAGCCAGACATAGTGCATGTGCTCTACAACGGCAAGATTGTGAAGACTGCCGGTCCCGAGCTTGTAATGGAACTTGAGGAACGCGGTTATGACTGGATTAAAAACGAGAATAAGCAATGAGTCAGGAACAGGAATATATTGACATATTCGAGCAGAACCTGACGCTGATAAAGGAGCCATGTGCCGAGTTGCTCAACAAGGCACGCAAAAAAGCTGCTATCCGTTTCAAGGCGACAGGATTCCCAGGTAACAAGGAAGAGAACTGGCTGCACAGCAATGTTGCCAAGAGATTCGCTACCGACTATGGCATGAATCTCGGGCGAGTGGAGGTCAATGCCGAGAGACGCACGCTGTTCACATGCGACGTCCCCAACCTCAACACCCACCAGGCATTCATTGTGAACGACACGTTCCGCGACGGCGAGAGCGGCAAAAAGCTCCCCGACGGTGTGATACTCGCAAGCCTCAACAGGATTGCCGAGGAGAGCCCCTCCCTGCTTGAGCCATACTACAATACCCTTGCCGAACAGGGCGACAGCATCGCGCAGTTCAACACCATGTTCGCACAGGACGGTGTCGTGCTCTACATACCCAAGAACACTGTCGTAGAGGAGACCGTGCAGATTGTAACACTGTTGCAGGCAAATGTTGAGATGCTCTCGAACCGCCGACTGCTGGTAATTCTGGAGGAAAATAGCCAGGCAAGCCTGCTCATCTGCGACCACTCGGCAATGGAGAAGCAGACACTCTCGACACAAGTCACAGAGATATTCATGGGCCGTGGCGCACAGCTTGACCTTTACGAACTTGAAGAGACAGCCTACAGCAATACAAGACTGAGCCATCTGTTCGTACGTCAGGAGGCCGACAGCCGTTTCAGCCACAGCAATATAACCCTTACCAACGGTTTTACACGCAACTACATAGGCGTATCACTCGAGGGCAAGGGAGCAGAGGCAAGCATAAACGGCCTTGTCATAGGCGACAAGAGCCAGCACACCGACAACCGCACCATTGTGGACCACAAGACAGGCAACTGCAACAGCAGCGAGCTCTACAAATATATCCTTGATGAGCAGTCGACAGGAGTCTTTGCAGGCAAGATGCTCATACGCCCCGACGCACAGCAGACCGTCTCGCAGCAGACCAACCGGAACCTGTGCCTCACAAGCGACGCACACATGTATGCACAGCCCCAACTGGAGATATATGCCGATGACGTGAAGTGCAGCCATGGTTCGACTGTAGGCCAGTTGGATGATAATGCACTCTTCTACATGCAGCAGCGCGGCATCCCTGCCGATGAGGCACGCCATCTGCTGATGTATGCTTTTGCAGGAGAGGTAATAGAGAACATCAAGATTGAAGCACTGCGCGACAGGCTGCACATGCTTGTCGAGAAGCGGTTGCGCGGCGAGCTCAACCATTGCAGGACATGTGCGCTCTGCAAGTAAAAAGCAAACTGCAATAGACATCCGAGTTCTTACCTTTTACCTTTCCGTTTTCACATTTCAGTTAAAAAAATGCTTAACACCGAAGAGATACGCAAGGAGTTCCCCATACTGGAACAGAAGGTATACGGCAAGCCGCTGGTATACCTTGACAATGCCGCAACCACACAGAAACCGCAATGTGTCATTGATGTCCAGAATGAAGTTTACACCACATTCAACGCCAACGTACACCGCGGAATACATCATCTGTCACAGGTCGCGACAGAAGCCATGGAACAGGCCCGTCACACTGTCAGGGAGTTCATCGGTGCCGCACACAGCCATGAAGTGGTCTTTACACGAGGTACCACTGAAAGTATAAACCTTGTAGCCTCATCATTCGGGAGCACATTCCTAAAGAGCGGCGATGAGGTCATCATATCGGCAATGGAACATCACAGCAACATCGTGCCATGGCAGATGCTGCGGGACCGTATAGGAATAACATTGCGCATAATCCCGCTCACTGCAGAGTGCACTCTTGACATAGACGCATACAAAAAACTGTTCAACGAGAGGACCAGGCTTGTCAGTGTCACGCACGTATCGAATGTGCTTGGTGTGACAAACCCGGTCAAAGAGATTATCGGGATTGCACACAGCCACAATGTACCCGTACTCGTTGACGGCGCACAGAGCGCCCCGCACATAAAGATTGACATGCAGGAGCTTGATGCCGATTTCTTCGCCTTCAGCGGGCACAAGGTCTATGCCCCTACAGGTATCGGTGTGCTCTACGGAAAGGAGAAGTGGCTGGACGCCATGCAGCCATACCACGGCGGCGGCGAGATGATAAAGAGCGTTAGTTTCGAGAAGACAACCTACAACACCCTGCCCTATAAGTTCGAGGCAGGTACACCCGACTACGCGGGCATAATCGCACTCGGGAAGGCACTTGAATGGGTAAAGGAGAAGGGTATAGAGAATATTGCCGCACACGAGCATATGCTTACGCAATACGCAGTGGAGCAGTTGCAGAAAATTGAGGGCATGCGCATATTCGGCAAGCCTGACGGAGCGGCAGTATCATTCCTTGTCGGCAACATACACCCTGCAGACATGGGTACCATACTCGACCACCTGGGCATTGCCGTACGCACAGGACATCACTGTGCACAGCCGCTCATGGATATTCTTGGAATACCCGGTACGGTACGTGCATCGTTTGCCGCATACAACACAAAGGAAGAGGTCGACACCCTAATCAAAGGTATTGAGAGAGCCTCAAGAATGTTCGCATAACCACTTGAACCATGCTTAAGCCATACCAGAGAGAAGGAGTCATTGAAGCCGGCTGCGACGAAGCCGGCCGAGGATGCCTTGCCGGAGACGTATATGCCGCAGCAGTGATTCTGCCGTCCGACTTTAAGAATGAGCTGCTGAATGACTCGAAACAGCTTACCGAGGCACAGCGCTACCAGTTGCGCGAGGTAATAGAGCGCGAATCCGTCGCATGGTCGGTAGGCATCGTGACAGCAGCCGAGATTGACAGGATGAATATTCTGCGGGCATCGATTCTTGCCATGCACCGCGCCGTCGACGGACTGAAGATACGTCCCGAGCATCTGCTCATTGACGGCAACAAGTTCACACCATACCCGGGCATCACGCACAACACGGTCGTAAAGGGCGACGCCACCTTCATGAGCATAGCTGCCGCATCGATTCTTGCCAAGACCTACCGCGATGACTACATGCTGCGCATAGCCGAGGAGTACCCCATGTATGACTGGAAAAGCAATAAGGGCTACCCCACTGCCAAGCACCGCGCAGCGATACGTGAACATGGGGTTACACCCTATCATCGCATGTCGTTCAACCTGCTCGGGGAAGAGCCCAAGCAGCTGGAACTCTCTTTTGAATAATAGAACTCCTTACTCGAAGCTACGCAACAGCGCTATCTCCTCGGCCCAACGGCTCTCATCGGGTGTCTCAAGGATTATAGGCATATTGTCGAAACGGCTGTCCTTCATGAAACGCTTGAAGAAATCGATGCCCAACAGGCCGATGCCCACATTGTCGTGACGGTCGACGCGGGAACCGAGCGGTTTCTTGGTGTCGTTGAGGTGGATACCCTTGAGGTATTCCAGACCGACCACGCGGTCAAGTTCGCCGAAAGCGCCTTCATAATCGCCCACGATATCATACCCTGCAGAGTAGAAGTGGCACGTATCAATACAGAAACCGACACGGCTCTTGTCCTCTACGCGGTCAATGATATAACGTATCTCCTCGAGCCTGTTACCTACATTGCTTCCCTGCCCCGCAGTATTCTCGATGACGGCAGTAACGCCTGTCGTCCTTGCCAGAGCGAGGTTGATGTTTGCTGCAATACGGTCAAGACACTCCTCAACTGATATCTTGTTCAGATGACTGCCCGGGTGGAAATTCAGCAGTTTGAGACCAAGCTGTTCACAACGTTGCATCTCATCAAGGAAAGCCGCGCGCGACTTCTGGATTGCATCCTCATCGGGGTTGCCAAGATTGATGAGATAACTGTCGTGAGGCAGGATGAACTCAGGCATAAAGCCTCCTTTGCTGCAATTCTCCTTGAAGAGCGCGATACTCTTTGCCGTAAGCGGTGCAGCCACCCACTGACGCTGATTCTTGGTAAAGAGCGCGAATGCATTTGCGCCCACGGCCGTAGCATTAAGAGGCGCGTTCTCCACGCCACCTCCGGCCGATACATGAGGTCCGATATATTTCATAATCGTTTTTTTACTGCTATTGTCTAACGAAAGTAAAGTTACAAAAAAATTACTGGCGGAAAGCTACATTATACATAATTAACACCCCGCCAGCAATTGTCATTTCAGTCCAATCGTCATAGCCTCAAATCCTCGGCAGGAACAGATGATGACTGCACTGCGAAGAACTTGTTGCTACCACGCAACAGGTTACGTACCTCGCTGAGCAACTCATGGCTCTCCTGTATAAGATTAAGGTATACGAAGTCCATGCGCAGGCTGCCCTCGCTCTGATGCAGACGCATCGTCTGCTCCTTGCGCAGGTTGGCAAGAGCGTGTTTGAGACTCTTCGCGCGGCTTGAAACCTCCTCGGCCGAAGAGTAATCGCCCGAAGCTATAATCTCATTGATATCCTTGAGTACACTGTACACGTCGCGGCAATATGGAGAGAACTCCTCGACATAAATCTTCGACAGCGGGCTGAAGCTGTTGTCGGCATGCTCCTTCATAGGTTCTCCGATGCGTGTCAGCGTGTTCAGCATCTGCTGGCAACTGTTGGTACACAGATGATACCATGTGCTGCGCTCGAACGCGAGCTGCTGGTCAATACGCTGCAGACCACGTGTCTCGGCACGGCGTTCCTTCTTCATGAATGCCTTCTCCTCGACAATCTTTATCAGAGCGCTCTTCAATGGACGCAGAGAGTCCTTGGAGAATGCCTCGAACAGCACTTTATAGGTCTCTGCAGAGAATGCGAGTGTATGTGTAAGTGTCTCGGCAGCATGCTCCTTGAGATTGCCCCAGACCTCTTCCTTGTCATCGGACTTGAGGACAACATTCATTTTCTCGTCAACCTTCTCGGCACTCTTCTTCTTGTTATAGTTGATGTGGCTGCGGACAAGCAGATAAACCACAAGCGCAATCATGACATACATGGCGATGACACCACCGAAGTTGAGGATAGTAGCCACAAGCGCAGCCAGTATGAAGGCAGCACCCGCTGTGATGAACCAGCCACCCACGACAGAAACGACACCCGTCACACGGTATACGGCACTCTCACGCCCCCATGCACGATCGGCAAGAGAAGAACCCATACCCACCATGAACGTTACATATGTCGTAGAGAGAGGCAGTTTAAGAGAAGTACCCAGTGCAATGAGCAGACCGGCAAGCACCAGATTGACCGATGCACGTACGAGGTCAAAGGCAACATCCTCACGCTCTTCGAGCGGAGCAAAGCGTTTGTTGACCCAGTCCTTTATACTCTGAGGAGTCTTGCGAGACACTGCATCAACACTCTTTGACACTACGCGTACCATATTACGCGCGATAGAAGAGGTTCCGAACATCTCGTTACCCTCATCCTGCTGACTTGAAAGGTCTATTGATGTCTGAAGCACCTTGCGCGCCTTCTTGCTTGTAAAGAGCGCATATACCATTATGGCACCGGCACCTATGAGGAAAAATACAGATGTCTTGGCCGGCAAATTGAGCGAGGTCATCATGAACGAGTCGACAGCACCTGCGCCATTGGCAACGAAATCCCTGAAAGACTCGAAGCCTGCCAGCGTAACACCGATGAAGTTCACAAGGTCATTGCCCGCAAACGCCATTGCAAGCGAGAATGTACCCATGAGCACTACAATCTTCAGCACATTCACCTTGCACCAATAGAGAACCTGCATAAGCAAGGTAAAGAAAGCGAAAGCACACAAAAGGAAGAGCATAGTCTCCTCAAACACAAAGTGTTGAACATTCTCGGGCAACAGCCCCACAAGAGCGCTGCCCTTAAGGCCCTTGACAAGCATGAAGTATATGATTGCCGTTGTGGCGAAACCGCCATAGAGACCTATCTTGCGGCCAAGGTGCTTGCGATAGTGGAATGTGAATATTATACGTGAAATCCACTGCACAATAAGACCAAAGATGAAGGCGATGGCAACAGACAGGAAGATTGAGATGATGATGGTCAGCGCCCTGTCGGTGTTGAGCATACCCAATCCTGCATCCGATGATGAGAGCAACGCTGTCATGAATGAAGCACCCAGCAACTCGAACACCATAGAGACCGTAGTTGACGTAGGCAAGCCCAACGAGTTGAAAAGGTCGAGCAGGAACACGTCACTGATTACCACCGCCAGATAGATGCACATAACGTTGGCAAAACTGAAGTGGCTCGGGTCGAAGATTCCGTGACGGGCAACATCCATCATACCGCTGCTGAAGGCAGCTCCGATGAAGACACCAAGCGCGGCCACAATAAGCACATGCTTGATTTTTGCAGCCTTGGAACCCACCGCAGCACTCAAGAAGTTCACCGCGTCATTACTAACACCCACAGTAAGGTCAATGATAGCAAGCGTAAACATGAAAAGCACCACGAACATGTATGACAGTTCGACAGTGCTTAGGTTTGAGACAAATGAAACAATGTCCATAAATTGATATTTTAATTTATTTATATAATGTCTGCTTTAAACGACTTATACAAAAGCAATAATTCCGTTAACATTACATAAACCATACATAATGGTTGCAGAGCTATTACGGCAATTTTGCAAAATTGTTACAAAAATATCAATTATTTTTAAAATCCAAAACAGAAGAGAAGAAAATAAATATCATGCTCAAGAAGCGACTAGACCCCCATTTTAATATGGTACACATCCCGGCCGGTTCTGCACATTGGCCCGGCAAATCAAAAAAAACAAAAAAAATGCGCTTTTTCTTTTACTTTCGCGAAAAATCTTCTACATTTGCGAGAAATCACGAATATATTGCAATATTTGTGAAAAGATTGTTGTAACATGACCGAGAAGGATAGAATTGTAATGGCTACTTTTGAGGAGAAACTCCACCGCCTTGTGTATGAGCACAAGCAGTTGGAGGAGGCCAACCGGGAGTTGTCACGTATCCTTGAGGAGAAGGAGAATATGCTCAAGGAACTGCAGCAACGCTGTTCGGCTCTCGAGAAGAGTTACAACGACCTTAAACAGGCCAAGATAATATCCCTTACCGCCGAAGGCATCGACGGGACCAAGGAGAGAATATCGAGGCTGGTGCGTGAAATCGACCGTTGCATCGAGTCGCTCAAGAAATGACATTAAACAGTAGAGACCATGCATATGGAAGATAGAGAATTGGGAATTAACCTTATTATAGACGGCACGTCGTACCCGCTTACCATCAAGGCCAGCGAGGAACCATATTACCGCAAGGCGGCTCAGATTGTCAACGGCAAGCTGTCAACATATAAAGACCTGTTCATGGGCGAAGGAGGAGTCAGAGTAATGACCATGGTTGCCCTTGACATAGCATTTGACCTGGTTACACATAACGATGAGGTCGGCTCAGCCGAAGTACTACACAAGGTAAACGAGCTTACGCGCCTCATTGACGGAGCATTGGCAAAGAAGTAATTTCCAGCCCTCTACACATCGCAGTTTCACGCATTGCAGCATTCAGACAGCCGGCACTACCCGTGCATGGCACATGATGCAGCGGTGCGTTTTATTATATATTTTAACTTATAACTTATGGATTTCATTACAGCATTAATCATCGGATTGGCAGCAGGAGCCCTGATAGGTTTCATCGGCCAATATTTGATAAACAAGTTCGGACTGAAGGCCAAGCGTCAGCGCATAATAGATGACGCTCACAAGGAGGCCGAGGTAATAAAGAAGAACAAGCTACTTGAGGTCAAGGAGAAGTTCCTCAACAAGAAAGCCGAGCTGGAGAAAGAGATTTCGCAGCGCAATAACAAGATTCAGCAGGCCGAGCACCACCTGAAGCAGCGCGAGGTACAGCTGAACCAACGTAACGAGGACCTTCAGCGCCGCAAGAACGAGCTTGAGGCCATGAAGGAGAACGTAGAGGCTCAGAAAGGTGTGGTAGAGCGCAAGCAGGAGGAACTTGACAAGCTGCATGCACAGGAGCGCGAGAAACTCGAGGCTATCAGCGGCCTGTCGGCAGATGAGGCAAGAGAGCGCCTGGTGGAGTCACTCAAGGAGGAGGCCAAATCACAGGCTGCATCATACATCAACGACATCATCGATGACGCCAAGATGACCGCCAACAAAGAGGCAAAGAAGATTGTCATACAGACTATCCAGCGTGTTGCCACTGAAACTGCAATCGAGAACTCGGTAACTGTGTTCCACATCGACAACGATGAGATGAAGGGACGTATCATCGGTCGCGAAGGACGCAACATCCGTGCGCTTGAGGCTGCTACAGGAGTGGAGATTGTCGTCGATGACACTCCCGAGGCTATCGTTCTGAGCGCATTCGACCCAGTACGCCGCGAGATTGCCCGCCTTGCGCTGCATCAGCTTGTTGCCGACGGACGCATCCACCCCGCTCGCATCGAGGAGGTTGTCGCCAAGGTAAAGAAACAGATTGAAGAGGAGATTATCGAGACAGGAAAGCGCACTACCATTGACCTTGGCATACATGGCATGCATCCTGAACTCATACGCATAATCGGTAAGATGAAGTACCGTTCATCATACGGTCAGAACCTGTTGCAGCATGCACGCGAGACAGCCAACCTGTGCGCAGTGATGGCAGCCGAGCTCGGATTGAACCCCAAGAAGGCAAAGCGTGCCGGACTGCTCCATGACATAGGCAAGGTGCCCGATGAGGAGACCGAGTTGCCACATGCAGAGTATGGTATGAAGATTGCCGAGAAGTACAAGGAGAAGCCCGATATCTGTAATGCCATCGGTGCACACCACGATGAGGTGGAGATGACAAGCCTCATTGCCCCCATTGTACAGGTGTGCGACGCCATCTCAGGTGCACGCCCCGGCGCACGCCGCGAAATTGTCGAGGCATACATCAAGCGTCTGCACGACCTTGAACAGCTGGCAATGTCATACCCGGGCGTAACAAAGACATACGCCATCCAGGCTGGTCGCGAGCTGCGCGTGATTGTCGGTGCCGACAAGATTGATGACAAGCAGACCGAACTGCTCTCGGGCGAGATTGCAAAGAAGATTCAGGATGAGATGACCTACCCCGGTCAGGTAAAGATTACCGTCATCCGCGAGACACGTGCAATCAACTACGCAAGATAAGCACAACCACACCACAGGGTGGTGCATCACTATTGACTAACCAAAAGTGGGTGACCCAAAGTGAAATGGGTCACCCACGTCTGTAGGGAGGTTGGATAAAAAGAGCTATTTTTAGGCTTGCAAAGCCCGAAAAAACGCAACCGACGCTGTAATGCGAGAGCAGAGAATGCTTGTATTCTATGCCGAGCTACGAGGAGGAAAAGCCACTTAGTGGGTTAATTTACTAAACGTAAATGAGTATTTTTCGGGCAAGCGTAACAACAAAAGAGCCTTTTTAGTCAGCCTCATCTTAATATACCACAAAATGAGCAAGAACAACCTCACAGCAGAACTCATAAACTTCATTGAAGATGAAATAATGCCCCGCTATGAGAATTTCGACAAGGCGCATGACCGCAGACATGCATTCACGGTAATGTCACAAAGTCTGCAACTTACAAAATTCTATGAAGTGGACGTGGCAATGGTATACACCATCGCGGCATACCATGACCTGGGGCTGTGCGAAGGACGCGCCACGCACCACACTGCATCGGCACGAATTGTACGCGAGGATGAAAGGCTGAGGCAGTTCTTTACGCCCGAACAGATTGAGACCATTGCCGATGCAGTGGAAGACCATCGCGCATCGAACACGCACGAGCCACGTACCATATACGGCAAGATTATCGCCGAGGCCGACCGCATAATAGAGCCCGGGACAATAATTACCCGCACGGTGCAGTACGGTCTGTCACACTACCCAATGCTCACGAAAGAGGAGCACATTGAACGCGCAGTGGCACACATAAAGGAGAAGTACGGCAGGGGTGGCTACCTCAAGCTGTGGATTCCCGAATCGCCCAATGCGGTGCGGCTGGAAGAGTTCCGCACAATGATCGACGACGAAGGGATGCTAAAGGAATGCATCGGGACTGCATACGACAGGGAGCGGGAGAGTTAGGCAGAGAGATGCTCCACAAGTACCTTTATGCCGATAGCGACAAGGATGAGACCGCCCCACAGTTCGGCACGCAGACGCTCGGCAAATGCCTTTCCGAACCTGACACCGATATAAAGCCCCAACGCTGTCATAAGCGATGATACCACACCAATGACCACCAATGGATAGATAAGTGACGCGAAAGAGGTGTAGCCCGTACATGAGAATGATATGCCGACAGCCAGCGCGTCGATGCTTGTCGCGATAGCCAGAGTGAATATGATCTTCAGCCTACGTGGATTGAAACTTTTCTTTTCCTCCTCCTTGAACGAGTCAAGAACCATGCGCCCGCCCAGAAAGCATAGTACAGAGAATGCCACCCAATGGTCGATGCTCTCGATGAGCGAACGGAACATCTCGGTTCCGAGCCATCCGAGCAATGGGTTCAATGCCTGAAAGAGGCCGAACAGCAGCACCATGGCAATCATCTGTCTGGGCATAACCCTCCTAAAGATGATGCCGCTCGCCATAGAGACCGCAAAGCAGTCCATTGCCAGCGCAAATGCCAAAAGCCATATTTCAATGTGTGTCATATGCCGGGGATTGTCGGATGCACAAAGGTAATGCTTTTCGGTAAATTCCGATTGGAACTTTCGCAAATAAGAGAGCCTCACTTGGGATAAACCGTAAAAAAAGTAAAATCGATTGCATAAACGGAAAAAAGGGAGTAACTTCGCGCACAGAATTATACTGGGGCTATCTGGATTTGACAGCGGGTAGAAAAGGTATGTAAGCACGCAGTGCCTCGTTGGTTCGCACTATAATCTGAGCCCGCAAGAATTTATCTGGCAACAATAACTACGCTCTTGCTGCTTAATCGAAGTATAGTAGATTAGCTTAATCCCAGCACCAGGTGCAGGGACAAGACATCACCCGGACGCTGTTGTTCCGAAGCAATCCGACATGGTGGTGCAGGCAAATCGGGACTAACCGTTGCAGGCCTCGATGCAACGGCGACATTAAAGAGGATAAGGCGCAGGTTGGCGGTCGCGGTCTTGCCTGTGCTCGAAAACCCTACCGATGACTAAGCGTGTAGAAAGCATATGGTTTCCCTGTTTGGACGAGGGTTCGACTCCCTCTAGCTCCACACATAGAGCAGTGGCTGCAATTGCAGCCACTGCTCTATGTGTACCTGAGGGGATTGTTAACGGAACATTAAAACAGCTCGGATATTTCCTCAAAAAACTCTTGCTGTTGTACATATTATGCAATAATAGTCTTTTTTGTTTTGCAGTTATGCTTGTTTTGACTAAATTTGCCATACACAAAGCAAAAAAGACTATGAACAACATCTATCTCAAGAAAGTTCCCCAGCAGGGATTTGCCACCACACAATCATCATTGCAGCAATTCGTGCAGCATGTATACCAGATGCAGCACACCTCGATATTCTTCTGCCAGAGCGGCGAAGCACTCTTTACCATAGACGGGCACAAGTACCGTTTCACTCCAGGACAGCTGATTATATGCCCAACCGGTTCAAGCATCCTGTTGCTCGACATCACGAGCGATTTCTCGGCGCGTCTGCTCGGCCTCTCAAAACACATTTGGCTCGCAGCACGCAGTTCTATGAGTCCCGAGGCAATACAGGAGATTGAGTGCTACACGCACCAGGGCTGCAACACAGAGCTTGAGAGCGAGTTTGTAAAGAACATCTTCAGGCAGGTGGATATAATGGATGCAGCCGCCGAGAACGAGGAGAACATGGAGTTCTGCCGTCAGAACATTGTACTTGCCGTAAACTCGCTATTGTTATACATGCAGCACATAAGCAAGGAGAAGGGACAGAGAGGCAAGGAGCATATAAGCGAAGGGAAGGACAAGATATTCTATGAGTTCAGGACACTGCTCACAAAGAAGTTCCGCGAGGAGCGCTCGGTGCAGTACTATGCCGACATGCTGAAAATCTCGACACGTCACCTCAACGCCATATGCCAGCGCACAAGCGGACAGAACGCCAAGGAGATTATCGACCATTATACCATAATTGAGTTGCAGGTAGCACTCATGTACACCCACAAGAGTTTTCAGGAGCTTGTCAACGAGTTCCGTTTCCCCGACCAGAGCTATCTGAACCGCTACTTCAAGCGCCACACAGGGTACTCGTTATCGGAATTCCGCAGCAAAGGAGTGATGGTGGACTGATAAAAATGAAAAATGATGAGCATATGCTCATCATTTTTCATTTTGTATAAACCTAAAATAACATAACTCAAAACTGTATAAAAGACGTGAGAGCAAGGCTTGCGAAGGGTTGGGGAACAGGAGTTTAGTGAACCTGAATGACTGTTCAACAAACCGAGCGTAACGAAGCTATCGCGTTTTTTATATAGTTTTTATGCCTCCACCTTGAACATCGGCATCTGTGCCTGTCCCCCACGCTCGGGCAGACGGATTTCACCGAACTGCGCCTCGTACCTCATGAGGTTATCCTGAAGAGCCATGGCCAGACGTTTGGCATGCTCGGGAGTCATCACGATGCGCGACTTTACCTGCGCTTTGGTAACACCGGGCATCATGCGCACAAAGTCTATTACAAACTCCGATGTGGAGTGAGCTATAATCGCAAGGTTTGAGTATATGCCCTCGGCGATATCCTCCTTGAGCTCTATCTGCAACTGGTTTTCTTTCTTTTCTATCATGGTTGAAGATTATTTGAGATTACTCCATCGGCACTCCTGCGGGTGTGAAGGAGACCAGATTAATGTCGAATATCAATGCCGAATATGCCGGTATGCCAGAGTTGTCATTGGCGCCAAAGCCGAGATTACTCGGTATGTAGACCCTCCAGATGTCGCCGTTGGTCTTGGTGCTGCCGGCAACCATATGCTGCACGGCAGTAGAGAAGCCCTGAACAGTACCTTTAAGGCTGAACTTGACAGGAACATCGAATGCAGGGTCAAGCTCGCCGTCATATGAGCCGTCAAACACATAACCCTGAGGATAAGACAACGAGGGGATAAGACGTCCCTTGTAGTTCACAAGGACAGTATCGGTATATGCAGGATGCACAGTGCCATTGCCGGCCTGCAGGACATTGCAATATACATAATACTCATTGCCCCACTCCTTTGTCTCATCGAGACCTGTTGTGAGGAACACCTTCCATGTGCCATCGGCATTGGCGCGTGCCACGTCAGCAATGGAGTCAATATACTGGACATTACGTGCCTGCCAGTTACCGAACTCCTGAATCTCCTCAGTCTCATCGCATGCAGCAAAGCCGAACAGCAATGCTGCAAGCAGAGAGAGCATCTTGATATTTTTCATGGTCATGAAAGTTTCTTCAAAAGTGATGTAATGCTTACATTGTCCTGGATGATATTGCGCAGGTCGCTGATAGCAACTCGGCGCTGCTCCATTGTATCACGCTCACGCAGTGTAACCATACCGTCCTCGAGAGTCTGGTGGTCAACAGTCACACAGTAAGGGGTACCGATGGCATCCATACGGCGATAACGCTTGCCGATAGAATCCTTCTCCTCGTAGTAACAGTTGAAGTTGAACTTGAGTTCATTCATTATCTCGCGTGCCTTCTCGGGCAGACCGTCCTTCTTAACAAGAGGAAGTACAGCAAGCTTCACTGGAGCAAGCGCTGCCGGCAGACGCAACACGACGCGTGTCTCACCGTTCTCAAGTTTCTCCTCGCAGTACGATGCGCACATGATGCTCAGGAACATGCGGTCAACACCTATTGAAGTCTCGATGACATACGGAGTGTAGCTCTCGTTTGTCTCGGGGTCGAAGTACTTGATGTTCTTGCCCGAGAATTTCTCATGCTGGCTCAGGTCGAAGTTTGTACGTGAGTGGATACCCTCGACCTCCTTGAAGCCGAACGGCATGCGGAACTCGATATCGGTTGCCGCATTTGCATAGTGCGCGAGCTTCTCATGGTCGTGGTAGCGGTAAGCCTCATCGCCGAAGCCGAGAGCCTTGTGCCATGCCAGACGTGTCTCTTTCCACTTGTTGAACAACTCGAGCTCGCTGCCAGGGCGTACGAAGAACTGCATCTCCATCTGCTCGAACTCACGCATGCGGAAGATGAACTGACGTGCCACAATCTCGTTGCGGAAAGCCTTACCTATCTGGGCGATACCGAAAGGAACGCGCATGCGGCCGGTCTTCTGCACGTTGAGGTAGTTTACGAAGATACCCTGTGCAGTCTCGGGGCGCAGGTAAACTTTCATTGCACCGTCAGCAGTGGAGCCCATCTCGGTAGAGAACATGAGGTTGAACTGACGCACCTCGGTCCAGTTGCGTGTACCTGATATGGGGCATACAATCTCCTCATCGATAATTATCTGACGCAGCTCCTCAAGGTCCATTGCATTGAGAGCCTTTGCAAAACGCTCCTGGAGGACATCGCGCTTAGCCTTCTCGGCAAGCACCTTAGGGTTTGTCTCCATGAAAAGTTCACGGTTGAATGAGTCACCGAAGCGCTTTGCAGCTTTCGCAGCCTCCTTCTCCATCTTCTCCTCATACTTTGCAATCTGCTCCTCGATGAGCACATCGGCGCGGTAGCGCTTCTTTGAATCGCGGTTGTCGATGAGAGGGTCGTTGAACGCATCCACGTGACCCGAAGCCTTCCATATTGTCGGGTGCATGAAGATAGCCGAATCAATACCCACGATGTTGTCGTTGAGCAACACCATGCTCTGCCACCAATAAGTCTTTATATTGTTCTTGAGTTCCACACCCATCTGACCGTAATCGTAGACAGCACCGAGACCGTCATATATATCACTTGACGGGAATACGAAACCATACTCCTTGCAATGCGCAACTACTTTCTTGAAAACATCTTCCTGTGCCATAATTGTATATTGATTTTATTATTTCAATCTTATTTTACAATCTCAAATATTTTGCGAAGATAACGTTTTTTTGCCTAAAAACCTTATTGAAAACAGCATATAATTGTAAATTATACTAAATTTAACGGCAACAGCAAAGAAGGGAACGCGTTTTTCACAAATACAAAGTGAACAGCCACATTATTGAGAGCGCAAATTTCGTTTTTCGCCATTTTTTGTTTACTTTTGCAAGAAGGCGATAAAACACGTTGCCTACAACCATTTATGACGTCTATGGACAACAACGGATTTGAAGAGAATATCGATGAGATGAACGGCCCGGAGGAGAACCTGACCGGGAACGATGACGCCACCACAGGGGAGCACAGCAGCTACCACCCCGACGGCAACGGCGACCCCATCACGCACAAGCTGACAGGCATGTACCAGAACTGGTTTCTGGACTATGCCTCATATGTGATTCTGGAGCGTGCGGTGCCACACTTGTACGATGGCCTTAAACCTGTTCAGCGCCGCATCCTGCATGCCATGCGCGAGCTTGATGACGGACGCTACAACAAAGTGGCGAACGTGGTGGGTCACACAATGCAGTACCACCCGCACGGCGACGCATCAATTGCCGGCGCACTGGTGCAGATGGGTCAGAAGGATTTCCTCATCGACTGCCAGGGCAACTGGGGTAACATACTCACAGGCGACTCGGCTGCCGCACCGCGATACATCGAGGCACGTCTGTCGCACTTTGCCCATGACGTAGTATTCAACCCCAAGACCACGGAGTGGAAGCTCTCATATGACGGCCGCAACAAAGAGCCTATAACCCTGCCTGTAAAGTTCCCGCTACTGCTGGTGCATGGCGTCGAGGGTATCGCAGTGGGTCTCTCTTCAAAGATTCTGCCACATAATTTCAACGAGGTGTGCGATGCAGCCATCGCCTACCTGCGCAAGGAACCGTTCCAGCTGCTACCCGACTTTCAGACAGGCGGCAGCATTGACGTGTCGCGCTACCATGACGGCGACCGTACCGGCCGTGTGCGCATCAGAGCAAAGATCACAAAGTCTGAGGACAACAAGACCCTGACCATCAACGAGATTCCGTTCGGCAAGACAACGCCGCTCATCATCGAATCGATACTGAAGGCTGCCGACAACGGCAAAATCAAGATACGCAAGGTCGATGACAACACATCGGACAAGGTGGAGATTCTTGTACATCTGGCACCGGGAGTGTCAAGCGACAAGACCATTGACGCCCTTTATGCATTCACTGACTGCGAGATAAGCATTACCCCATGCTGCTGTGTAATCGACAACCACACACCGGTGTTCCTTACTGTAAGCGAGTTGTTGCGCCGCTCGGTAGAGAGTACCAAGGAGCTGCTGCGCCTCGAGTTGCAGATACGCAAGGGTGAACTTCTCGAGCAGCTGCACTTCGCATCGTTGGAGAGCATCTTCATCGAGGAGCGCATATACAAGGACAAGGAGTTCGAGCAGGCACCCGACATGGACACTGCACTGGCACACATTGATCGTCGTCTTGAGCCTTACAAGCCCGATTTCATCCGCGAGATTACACGCGATGACCTGCTACGCCTGATGGAGATAAAGATGGCACGTATCCTGCGATTCAACAAGGAGAAGGCCGAAGAACTTATTGCCCGCCTCAAGAACGAGATTGCTGACATTGACAAGCAGCTTTCACAGATGACGGCAGTGACAATAAAATGGTTCACGATGCTGAAGGAGAAATACGGCGCACGTTATCCGCGACAGACCGAAATACGCAACTTCGACACCATTGTGGCCGCAAAGGTAATTGAGGCCAACCAGAAGTTGTACATCAACCGCGCCGAGGGTTTCATCGGTACATCCCTGAAGAAAGATGAGTTCGTGACAAACTGCTCCGAGATTGATGACATCATAATCTTCTACAAGGACGGCAAGTACAAGATTGTCAAGGTAAGCGAGAAACTGTTCGTGGGCAAGAACGTCATCCACGTCGATGTATTCAAGAAAAACGACAAACGCACCATATACAACGTGGTTTACCGTGACGGGAAGAACGGCATACACTATATAAAGCGTTTTGCCGCAACAGGCATGACACGCGACCGCGAGTACGACCTGACACAGGGCACACCGGGCTCAAAGGTCGCATACTTCACAGCCAATCCCAACGGAGAGGCCGAGATAATCAAGGTATTGCTCAAGCCCAACCCGCGCCTGAGGAACTCGATAATAGAGAAAGACTTCAGCAACATCGCCATCAAGGGTCGCCAGTCAATGGGCAACATACTCACAAAGAACGAGGTACTGCGCATAACGCTCAAGAAGCACGGCAGTTCTACGCTCGGCGGACGCAAGGTTTGGTTCGACCGTGACATACTGCGCATAAACTTCGACAACCATGGAGAGTACCTGGGCGAATTCGGCAACGATGACAAGATATTGGCAATACGCAAGAACGGAGAGTTCTACGTTACCCCGATAGACCTCAACAACCACTACGAGGATGACCTCATGGTAATAGAGAAGTTCGACCCAGCGAAGGTGTGGAGTGCCGCCCTCTACGACGCCAGCCAGCAGGGATACCCCTACATCAAGCGCTTTACCCTTGAGCAGAGTCCTCGCCGTCAGAACTGCTTCGGCGACAACAAGGACAACGAGCTCATTTGGTTCTCCGAGACACCGTTCCCGCGCATACAGGTAATGTTCGGCGGCAACGACAACTTCCGCGAGCCACTGGTAATTGAGGTCGATGAGTTCATTGGAGTGAAGAGCTACAAGGCACGCGGCAAGCGTCTGACCACATATGAGATAGATGAGATTATCGAACTTGAGCCCACAAAGTTCCCCCCGCCACCCGAGGTTGTCGAGGAGCCCGAGAACGAAGAGCCCGACAACGACAACCCCGAACAGCTGACGCTATTCGGTAAGGATGCATAATTACCGCGGACCTTATTATTCGATTACCATGTAAATGAGAACCATAAGAATCATAATTGCAGCCCTTGCACTGCTGGTAATGCCGGCAGCGTCAAGGGCGCAGCATTTTGTTGCCGACAGCATCATCCCCGAGAGGATTGTAGTCAAGAGTACCACCTTCGGGCTCTCGGGCATCAATGCCCTTGACACATACCTCAGCGGGTACGACTACACCGGCGGCGGACTTTACATGCAGCATGAGAACTTCCGCGACGCACGCACCGGGAAGTACAGATGGAAATTCCAGACAATGTTCAACGGCACAGTGGGTTACACCACACTCGGCAACACAGGAGAGATTGTAGCCATGGGCTCATACTCCTGGGGCGGATACCACACGTTTGCCGTCGGCAACAGCCTGAAGCTGCTGGCAGGAGCACAGCTCCAGTTCGAAGGCGGTACGCTCTATGTCCCGAACAACGGCAACAATCCAGTGGCTGTAAAACTGCGTACCGCATTGGCAGCATCGGGCATGGCCATATACCATTTCCAACTGTTCAGAAATGAGTTGACGGCACGTCTTCAGCTCGACGTGCCACTCGCAGGAGTGATGTTCGCGCCCGAGTTCGGACAGAGCTACTACGAGATATTCGGCCTTGGACATGCCGGCGGTGTCGTAGCATTCACCCACCCGTTCAACTCTCCTTCGTGGCGGCAGATGCTTACGCTTGACATACCGCTGCGCTGGCGACACCACAGCAGCACACTACGCATTGCATACACAGGCGACATATACCAGAGCGACATAAACGGCATACGTTGCCACATATACCGCCATGCTCTCTCGCTTGGCTTTGTAAAGACAATATTCAAGATAAAGCAGGAGAACAGCATCAAGGCATACTCACCATACTGACAACTGATATGATAAGGAGATTTCTGTTATATATGACCCTGCCGCTCATACTAGCCGGCTGCATTGAGGAGGATGAGTTCACCAACACACCGCGCGGCAATTTCGAGGCGCTGTGGAGCATCATGGATGAACATTACTGTTTTTTCCCTGAAGCCGAGGAGGAGTTCGGCCTCGACTGGAACGCAGTGTATGAGAAATACAGGCCCATTGTCAATGAGACAGAGAGCGAGGCACAGCTGTTTGACGTTCTCGGAGATATGATTGCCGAGCTGCGTGACGGGCATGTGAACCTATCATCAATATACGGCACAAAATTCTACTGGGACTGGAAGCTCGACTACCCGAAGAACTTCAGCGACTCCATCCAGCGCAACTACCTGGGGCACGACTTCAGGATTACCAACGGGATAAAGTACACGGCCATGCCCGACAGCATCGGGTACGTTTATGTGGAGAGCTTCGCAAGCGGGTTCGGCGCAGACAACCTCTCGGTAATGCTCATGAACCTGAAGCACACCAAAGGAATTGTGCTCGACATACGCGACAACGGAGGCGGCATGCTCACGGCCGCCGAGAGACTGGCGTCGCACTTCACTAAGGAGAAGATACACTGCGGATACATACAGCACAAGACAGGCAAAGGGCACTACGACCTGTCGCAACCCGAAAGGCTGTACCTTGAAGCATCAAAAGGCGCCATATGGCTCCGCCCAGTGGTTGTACTCACCAACAGGGGCGTATACAGCGCAGCCAATTACTTCGTTATGATGATGCGCGAGCTGCCACACGTGGCAATCATGGGCGACAGGACAGGCGGCGGCAGCGGCATGCCTCTAAACAGCACACTGCCGAACGGATGGAGCGTCAGATTCTCGGCATGCCCCATACTCGATGCGCAAGGCAACCACACCGAGTTCGGCATTGAGCCGGACGTGAAGGTAGACATCACCAGCGAGGATTGGAGCAATGGTCGTGACACGATGATAGAGGAGGCCAAGAAGCTCATTTTCGAGTACTACGACAAAATATCGGGGAAAGAATAGCTGTAATTAAGAAAAAAGTGCTATCTTCGCGGCATACTTGCAAAGGCAAGCTAAGTTTTATCGCGCGTGTGGCGAAATTGGTAGACGCGCCAGACTTAGGATCTGGTGTTTTGCGACGTGTAGGTTCGAGTCCTATCACGCGCACGATGAGACAAAAGAGCAGATTTTTCTGCTCTTTTTTTATGCAGACTCCTCCGCTTTTTAAAGAGGACAAAGTTGCGAGTAAGTGAGTGTAATGCGAACTTGTTTGTAATTACACAACGAGCAGGAGCAAATTCGCCAAAGGCAAATACCCGAAGGGGGAGGGAGTTCTTGTGGCGTAGCGACAGGCCGCGATAAGGCGGCCTCAAAGATTCGATCTTTTCCTATAGATGCGTTGCAGTCACGGGCGGGCTGACCTCGCCCTACGACTTCGTTAACCGTTGTCCGTCAATCGTTCAATAGTCCCTTCTGTAAGCCTGTACGTTGTCCACTCATCAAGAGCAACGGCTCCCATGGAACGGTAAAACTCTATGCTGGGGGTGTTCCAGTTGAGGCAGACCCACTCCATTCGGCCGCACTTACGCTCATTGGCAATCCTTACAAGTTCAAGGAACAAGGCCTTACCATACCCCTTGCCTCGGTATTCGGGATATACATACAGGTCCTCAAGATAGAGGCCGCCACGCCCTACGAAGGTTGAAAAATTATGGAAGAAGAGTGCAAAACCGACCTCCTTTCCTTCCTCCATTGCGAAAATGACCTCGGCACGCCCTTTATCAAACAACTGTTCTTCGAGGAGTTCAACCGTAGCCTCAACCTCGTTCTCCATCTTTTCATACTTCGCAATCCCTTTAATGAACTCAAGGACAAGAGCCGCATCTTCACGCTCCGCCTTGCGTATAACAGGCTTTTTTCTTTCCATATCTTAATGTCAAATATCAAGGCAGGTCCCATAAACCTGATAGATTTACAGGACCTGCCGATGATTACAAGTTCTTCATATTACCACTTGATGAAGCGATGCGAACGTACGTTGTTACCGCTTCTTATGATTGCTATATAAGGTGCCTTGGGTTGCGCCGAGAGGGCAACTGTCGCCTCGCCGCCGGCTGCTGCCGCCTTACCGACCTGAACACCGCCGAAGTTCACGACTGTAACCTCTGCATCTGCGGGCAAGCCATAGAACCTTACCTGCTGCGATGCGGCATCATACTCCACACCACATGCACCGATACCGACATTCTCAATAGCTGTCTCTTCGCCATTGATTGTGCTGATGCGCAACTTATGAGACACCTGAGAATATGGGCAGTAATACTTATATTCTGTGCCCGGGCCGCAGCTTCCGTTACCGATACCGCGCTGCATGTAATCGAATGTAGCATAAACGACATCATCCTTCTTCAAATCCCATGGGTGGAGCTCGGGAACAAGATACTGTGCCTGGTCGTAGTGTGACAGCGAGAATGAGACCTCGCCCTCGGTCTCCACCTTAATAGCGTTGCCGTTCTCCGGGTTCCACAAAGTAAAGTCGCGCAGTGCCATACGGTTACCGTGTGACTGCGGATGTGCATACATCTCGAACATGTCGTCCACTGTTGTAGTGTAACGTCCGAGGAACGAACCTGTCTGACGGTCGATGTAGTTCTCCCATGGGCCCTTTGCGTAGTACTCGAGGTTCTCGTAGCCTGCCGGGAATATCATGTCAAGACCGACACGGCGCAATGCATTTGTCTTGGGGCTGTAATCGACCTTCATATCTACTACACCGCTTGCATATACGGTGTATGTAATCACGTATGGACACTTGCCATGCTGTACATTCACTGTCACATTACATGTCTTGCCGTCGCCGGACAGTGCGCTTGTGACCGTTGCAGAGTTGATTGATGCGCTCTTGTCACCGAACACATGCTCGCCATAGGGGCTCTCGTTCTCAATCCAGCGTATATTGCTGTAAATAGGGAACTTACCGGGCTCAACAACCTGAACACCGTTGGCAATCCACTCTTTCACGAATCCCTGTGCATCGAGTTTGAAGCTGATGTTGCCGTTTGTTACAGAGACACCGTTGCTCTTGTCAACAGTGAGAGTCTCACTTGCCTGTGTAACCGCAGCCAAAGAGCTGCGCGCCTGAAGCACGAACTGTTCTGTTGCCATGGGATAACCGGCCTCGCACCATATTTCGGAATCCTTCTTGAGAAGTTCCACATTAAGCATATACTCCTTACCGCTCTCGAGCTCGGTTGCAATACCCAACTGAACCGCTTTTGTCGCCCCAGGTGCGACAGAAGGCATCTCCACATTACCCTCATCTACGACATTGCCGTCACACAGAACCACATAACGGAGTGTGAACTCATTGAGGTTAATGAAGTTGTACTTGTTCTTTATTGTAAGGTTACCATTGCTGTAAGTGAACTTCACATATTGGTAGACCTTCTTAACCTCTGTGAGCTTTGCTGTCCATGCACGGTCGGCAGTAATGATACCGTTGTTCACAAAGTTGCCCTGATGAGGACCCGGATAGTCGTAACCGCTTGTGTAGTGCGGGAAACCGTTCTTCTCGAGCTGACCGTTCTTTATCGCCTGCGGGTCATATATTGACTGGTCTACCCAGTCCCAAATACAGCCACCGATACCGTACTTGCTGCCCTCGATTATATCCCAGTAATCCTGAAGATTACCTACAGCATTACCCATTGCATGCGCATACTCGCACAAGAAGAATGGCTCGCCGCCGATACTGTTTGTACAATGGCTTTGGGTATAAGAGAGGTTCGGATACATCTTTGAATCGAAATCGGTATTGTTGGCAGAGTTATCATTAGAATAACCCTCATAATGGACAGGACGTGAATCAAGAGCCTTGACAGCTGAGTATGTGGCATCGAAGTTCACACCGGTACCCGACTCGTTACCAAGTGACCAGAAGACCACTGAAGGGTGATTACGGTCACGGTAGACCATGCGTACCGTACGGTCGACATACTGCGCCTGCCAGGTCGGGTCGTTAGAGATACTGTTCTTCTTCATTTCGCTCCAGCTTTTGTGACACTCTACATCGGCCTCATCCATCACATATAGGCCATAGTAATCGAACATCGCATACATCTTTGCCTGGCGCGGATAGTGGCTTGTGCGCACAGTGTTTATATTGGCCTGCTTCATCAGCTCGACATCCTTGAGCATCGTTGCCATGTCAATGGCACGGCCATGGAGAGGATGGGTATCCTGATTGTTCACACCCTTGAAATAAACACGTTGACCATTGATGAGAACGACACCGTTCTTGATTTCAACATGACGGAAACCATATTTGGTAGAGAATACCATCTCTTCATTGCCGTCTGCATCTTTCTGACGCACGACAACAGTATACAGATTAGGAGTCTCGGCTGTCCACGCCTGCAAAGAGGAGAGACCGTCGAAAAGGATATTGCATTCAGCGGCCTTCGTACCCTCGGCAAACTCGACATTTGCGCTCTTTGTAGCGACAACAGTGCCGTCGGGAGCGATGAGTTCAGCCTCGATGCTCTTGCTTGCAGCCACAGCCGTGCGGTTGTCAACCTCAAGGGCGACATTCATGCTGCCGCCGTTGTACGTGCTGTTGAGAGTGCTTGTTATGTAATGGTCACGCACGAAAGTCTTCGGTGTCGCATAGAGATATACATCGCGATGCAAGCCACTCATGTGGAACATATCCTGACCCTCAAGGTACGAAGCGTCACTCCAACGGAACACCTGCACACAGATATTGTTCTCGCCTGTACGGACATTGGCGCTGATATCGAACTCATGGTCGTTGTTACCGCCCTGAGTATAACCCACATACTTGCCGTTTACCCAAACGAACGCAGCACTGTAGAGGCCGTCGAAATGCAGGAAGACATTCTTTGCATCCCAGCTCTCGGGCAGGGTGAATGTGCGGCGATAAGAGCCCACAGGGTTATCGCCCACGCCCTCAACCTTGTTTGCAACATAGGGTGGATTGTTGTGGAAGGCATACTCCACGTTCACATAGAGCGGAAGGTCGTAGCCCTTCATCTCCCAGCAAGAGGGGACATCAATATCGTCCCACGCTGATACATCGACATCATCGCCCCAGAATGTATCCTCCTTTGGACGTGCCGACGGGTCTTTCACGAAATAGAATTTCCAGGTGCCGTTGAGCGACAGGTAATCGGCCTTCTCGGGAGTGAGCCATGGGAACTCATAGTTCGCATCCTCCTGCATTGCCACCGTTGATGTATAAGGGATAAAGGTTGCATGAGCCGCCTCTTTGTTCTCCTCAAAAATCTGCTGGTTCTCCCAGTAGTCGCCCAATGGAGCGGGCACCTCGGTAAAGAAGAATTTGGTTTCATCGCCACCCTTGTCTGCCGTTGCTACAAGCTGCTGACCGGCAACTGACTTGAGATAATACTTCGTATTCTCGTAGATACCGTAAAGGCGGAATGTGCCGTCACCCACCTCCTCGGCATAGACATTCTGGTTATAGTTCTCGGTGTCTTTTGTGTAGAGAAGCGGAGTCCTGTTGCCATTCAGGAACATATCGAGTGAAAGGTCGCAACTGTGTACTGTGAAGATAAGCGCATCCTTGCCCGAAGAGATTTTCCACATCTGACCCTCATCGCCCTCAACGTATGGTTTTGAGTATACATAATCTGCAAGCCCCGAGCCTTCAGGCGCAGTGAATACCTCCTTGTTGGCTACATTGCTTATAACGAATGTCTTGCCCGATGTAGGAGGAAGCGCCTGACGCTTACCTGTGTCATGGAAACGGAACAGGATTGCATTGCCTGAATAAGATGTAGACATTGCCGGATAACCGTTTGATGCGGCTGCAAGATACTGGTAAGGGTTTGCGGCATTAGCCAACTTGTAGACATCGGGTTCAACCTCAATCAGTTTGAACTGCTGGTTAGGGTTCGCCGGTTCATAGTTCCACTGTACAGGATAGCCCACGCCCGGTGCCATGTCGAGCGCCTTGCCCGATGTAGGGTTCACAAGAATGATGACGCCTTCGACTTCAGTTGAGTAGAGTGCCCACTCCTGACCTGCACTTAAGGCGTTGTCAGCCGCAAAGATGATTCTTGCGTCATTGTTCACATTATCGCCATTGGAGAGGAACTTCCCATTGGAAACGCTCTCAATGCGGTAGATAGTCATAGCAGAGGGTTCCAGGCCCTCGGCATGGGCTGTTGTCGTGAATAGGCACGCGACAAGCGTGAACACGACAGAAAGTAATCTTGAAATTCTTTTCATAATTTATAGTTAGTAGTTTGTTCTTGCACGTAATAAACCAAAGTTAGCCAATTGCAAAGATATTAAAAGTTATAATTTTACAATAAAATATAAAATACTTAATAGCAGATTTATATTTTTTTCAGAACTCGGCAAAATGCCGTATCTTCGTGCAGACTTATTATTAAACAACACAAAAGCACGATGAAAAAAAGCATAATCGCCATAACGACAGCAATAGCACTTCTTGTCCTCGGAGCAGCGCTGCTCCTCATCCGCAACACTGGAGCAGATAGCACAGACAACCACTCACTGACCGATACAGTTACCGGGGACACTATCCCTGCAAAACCCGATGTAATGAAATACGGGCTGCCGATTGAGGAATTCATCGTTACATACGACACCATAAAGCCGAAGGAGACTCTTGCCGAGGTCCTTTTCGGGTTCGGTTTCAGTGCACAGCAGATACATGACCTTACACAATGCCCAGACAGCATATTCGATGAAAGGAAGATTCGTCCGGGACAGGCATGCGCCATGCTGTGCGACAGAGACAGCACTGCGCGATATTTTATATATGAGACCAGCCCCAAAAGTTACGTGACCTTTGACATAGCCAATGGCTTGTGTGCCACAAGACACGAGAAGCCCACATCATGGAGAACTGCAGAGGTTGCCGGGCGCGTGAACTCTTCACTTTGGGTCGCAATGGAGAAGAGCGGCACATCGCCGCAGTTGGCGGTACTCATGTCGCACATCTTCGGCTGGTCAATCGACTTTTTCGGCATACAGGAGGGCGATGAGTTCCGCCTTGTATACTCGCGGGAATATGTCGAGGATACACCGCTCAACAACTACCGCATCGATGCGGCATCGTTCTGCGCATCGGGCAATACCGTATATGCAATACCGTTCACACAGGGCGAGGAGGGAGAACTCTTCTACAACATTGACGGCAACAGCCTCGAAGGAGCGTTCCTGAAGGCTCCGCTTGACTTCTACCGCATATCATCGAAATTCTCGAACAGCCGTTACCACCCGGTGCTGAAACGCTACCGCGCGCATCATGGAGTGGACTATGCGGCACCTACCGGCACTCCTGTATATGCCATAGGAAGCGGTAAGGTCATAAAGAAAGGATATCAGGCCAACGGCGGGGGCAACTACATAAAGATTCGCCACAACAGCACATATACGACGACCTACATGCACCTGTCAAAGTTTGCCAAGGGGCTGAAAGAGGGGGATTTTGTCAAGCAGAAACAGGTAATCGGATATGTAGGCTCCACAGGCCTGTCAACAGGTCCGCATCTTGATTTCCGTGTGCATGAGAACGGCAAGCCCGTCAACCCGCTGACAATAAAATCACAGCCCAAAATGCCGATAAGCGAGGCGAACAAAGAGGCGTTCACAGCAGTAAAGGACTCCCTTGTGAAAAGACTTGCCGGTATTCAGTTGACACTTACACAAGAATGATATAAAGCAGCGAACCTACACTTATAAGCACCCACAGCAGAATACCCTGAAGCAGAGGTTTGATACCTACCTGCTTGAGGACATCGACCGACAATGATGCGCCAATAAAGAACATAGTAAGTGTCAGGCACTTGCGTGCGATACCATTGATAGCCCTGCCTACCTGTGGAACAGAATCGAGCAGATAGGTGTTTACCACCATTGCCACTATGAACCACAGGATGAACCAGGGGATTGTGACTTTCCTGCCCTTGCTGCGGAAGAGAAAAGCGGTGAATATCGCCACAGGGATAATCCACAGAGCACGTGTGAGTTTTATTGTCGTTGCCACTTCAAGCGCAGCCTCGCTGTACGCGGCACCCGCTCCCACCACCGAGCTTGTATCATGTATGGCAATTGCCGCCCAAGTACCGAAATCGGCATCACTGAGCCCAAGCGCGCGCCCTATCACGGGGAATATGAAGAGTGCAACTGCATTGAGGATGAAGACAGTACCCAATGCCACCGACATCTCGCTGCCTTTTGCATTTATTATCGGCCCCACAGCTGCTATCGCACTGCCGCCACAGATAGCAGTTCCCGTACTGACAAGATAAGAGGTATTGCGGTCAACTTTCAACAGCCTGCGCCCCACAACCCAGCCAAGGACAAGGGTCCCGAACACCGAGACAATGGTAAATGCCATGCCCGAGGCTCCCGAAGCGAGAGAACTCCCGAGGTTCATTCCAAAACCGAGTCCAACCACAGAATACTGCAGCAACATCTTGGAACACTTTTTATTGAAGTCGGGAAACGGCTGCCCGCACAACAACGCGAACAACAATCCCATAAAGAGCAGGAACGGCGGAGTGACCCATGAGCAAACGCCCTCAAGACCAGGTATATATGTTATGAACAACGCCACCGCAAACAGCACTAGGTTGGCGATATACAATATTCTCGAATACATCATCATTGCAGCATTTTATCTGTTTTTTCTCTTCGGATTGGCGGGGAACCATCCTTTCTCGACCCTTTTCTTCTGGGCGAAGACCTCGCCAATGCTCCAGAAAGATGAGAATGCCACCACGCCAAGGATTATTGAAAGCGTCAGGTCCACAACCAGCAGCGAAGCGATGCCTGCGACAATTCCGAGGAGCAGAAAAAGCCACCAGCTCCTGACCCCAATATAATATTCAGCCTTGATGACAAGGGGATGAAAAAGCCCGATTACAAGGAAAGTGACAACGCCTATTATTATTCCCGAAAAATTCAATTCCATATTCATTCTTTCATTTGCATGCAAAATTAGCACCGAAACAGCCAAACACAAAAAATAATTTGTACTTTTCGGGAGCTTAACTTATTTTTGCAATAAACAGAACAAAACCACAATAACCATGAATATCCTAAAGAGAATAATCCAGGCAGGAGCATTGTCTTCGCTGCTGTTAGTTTCAACAACGGCCAACGCACAGGAGGCGCAGTATACACCGACCCCCGAAAATCTGAAGGCACGCCAAGAGTTCGCCGACAGCAAGTTCGGTATCTTCATCCACTGGGGCATATACAGCATGTTCGCGCAGGGCGAGTGGTACCTGCAGAACTTCCCCATCGACAAGAACGAGTATGCAAAGGCTGCCGATGCATTCTATCCCCACCGCTTTGACGCAAAGGCATGGGTATCGGCAATAAAGGATGCAGGAGCAAAATATATCTGTTTCACAAGCCGTCACCATGACAGTTTTTCAATGTGGGATACCGAGCAGAGCGACTACAACATTGTCGATGCTACCCCATTCGGCCGCGATGTCATAAAGGAACTTGCCGAGGAGTGCCACAAGCAGGGCATCAAGCTGCATCTCTACTACTCGCACATCGACTGGGCACGCGATGAGTATCCGTTGGGACGCACCGGCACACAAGTCGTCGGACGCGACAAAGCCAAAGCCGACTGGCCCGCATACTACGATTTCATGAACAAGCAGCTTACCGAACTTCTCACAAACTATGGCGAGATTGGTGCAATATGGTTCGACGGCAAGTGGGACCGCGACCAGGACTCAATACCTTTCAATTGGCAGCTCGACGAGCAGTATGCCATGATACACCGTCTGCAGCCCGCATGCCTCATCGGCAATAACCACCACGAGGTACCCAACCCGGGCGAGGATATACAGATATTCGAGCGCGACCTCCCGGGCGAGAACAAGGCGGGACTAAGCGGACAGGAGGTAAGCCGTCTGCCGCTTGAGACATGCCAGACAATGAACGGAATGTGGGGCTACAAGCTCGTTGACCAGAACTACAAGAGCACCGAGACACTGTTACGACTGCTCATCAGCACATCGGGCAAGGGTGCGAACCTGCTGCTCAATGTAGGTCCCCAGCCCAACGGCGAGATACCCGCTGCTGCGCTTGAGCGCATGAAGGAGATGGGCGAGTGGCTGCGCGCCAACGGCGAGACCGTATACGGCACGACAGCGGGCGACATCCCCGCACAGGATTGGGGCGTGACCACACGCAAGGGCAACCGTCTGTTCGTACACATATTCAACCTTGCCGAAAAAGAGCTGACCCTTCCGCTTGAGTGCAAAGTGAAGAAGGCATTCACATATGCCGACAAGCAGCCTGTCAAGTTCAAGAAGACCAAAGAGGGCGTGAAGCTGATGTTTGACGAGGTGCCTACAGGCGTAGATTATATCATTGAACTTGTAACAAAGTAGAAACTGCAAGAAAGCTCCTCCGCTTTTTAAGGTGGCACAAACAAAGTGCAGTGACGGAGGAGTTGGGAAACAATTGAGGTGCTGCCGGCATCGACAAAAGTTTAAATACTTTTTAAGTTTTACGTTTAACATCATGGCTATACTTGAAATTTGCGCAGGAAGCGTAGAAAGCACCATTGCGGCACGCGACGGCGGAGCGCAACGCATTGAGCTGTGTGCCGCGCTCGAGATAGGTGGAGTAACACCGTCGGCGGGTCTCATTGCCGAGGCACGCAAAGTAGAGGGACTTACCCTCAACGTAATCATACGCCCCCGAGGCGGAGATTTCCTATACGATGACTATGAGGCTGCATGCATGGAACAGGACATACGTACCTGCAAACAGCTGGGTGCAGACGGCGTAGTCATAGGCGCGCTCACGGCAGAAGGCGACATAGACACTGCACTATGCAAACGCCTTATTGCAGCAGCAGACGGAATGAGCGTTACCTTCCACCGCGCATTTGATATGTGCCGCGACCCGCACAAAGCCCTTGAGGAGCTCATTGCTATGGGTTGTAACAGAGTGCTGACATCCGGTCAGGCTGCAACAGCGCTTGTCGGGGTACCGTTACTAAAAGAGCTTGTAGAGCAGGCTGACGGGCGCATAATAATTATGCCCGGATGCGGAGTAAACAGCGGCAACGCAGCGGCTATTCTGCAAGCCACAGGCGCAAATGAGATACACGCCTCGGCACGCAAGAGCGTCGGAAGCGGCATGATTTTCCGCCATAGCGGAGTTAGCATGGGAAACCCCGACAGCGACGAATATGCCCGCAAGGAGACATGCAAGGATGAGGTAAGGAGAATTGTCGAGAGTATCGGATAAGTACAATACATCCTTTATACATGAAACATGCCAGGCAGTAGCCTGGCATGTTTCATGTATAAAGGGCTTTCATTCAAACAACGTCTTGTATTTCATGCGGACCATTGCACTCTTCTCCCATATATAATCGCTTTCACAGGAAGAGAGGGAACTGTTCCCTTTGTATGCATCACGCGCTATCTCTTCAAGCCCCTCTTTGAAGAACACGAGCCCGTCATCAGACACCGTGGTCTGCTCAAGCACAAACTCGAAATATTTCAGCGCATCATACTCCATTCCAATGCCACAATCGTAACAATCGTGGCCACACTGCAGCATGGCACGCAGAGACTCCTTCTTCTGTTCAATATTATCCCCGCATTGTTCAATGCGCTTAATAGCCCTGGTGTAATTGTAGCTCTCGGGCTGCATTCCTTTCTCTTCCATAAAACGAAGAATTTACTTATATACTCAACGCAACTTGTTGATAACCTTGTAGAGCTGTTCGCCCAAGCCGATAGAATAACCCTGTGACATGAACACTACGCGATTGAAGGTGTCGGCAACAAGTATCACAGGGCGGTTAGGATTCTGCAGCTTCATGTTCCTTACAATCTCGTTGTAGATTGTGTCATCGATGTCGGTACCCCAGACAACCGTTGACGGCAGGTCGGGGAAGTCATTCACAAAGCGGCTCGCCTCGCCCTTGTCACGGAAGAGAAGCACCATCTTCTGCCCCCACTTCTCGAACTCATCCTTGTATGGCATCACATCGCGCAGGAAGTGGTTGGTAGGTTCGCTGCCCGGAGCGATGAGAGCAATGATATAATAGCCGCGTCCTGTTGCAGAGAGCAATGAACGCTCGCGATTTTCTTTTGTGTCGTAGAAGAGATTCTCGCTATTGAAGTCACCTATTACCTGCAACTCCTCGCTGCTCTCGCGCTGCACATACTCAAGCAAATTCTCCTCGCCCTCTTTCACATTGAAGAAGGTAAGGTGTGCCAGCACACCGCCATCGGCCATGCGGGTACCTGTCATCATCAAGTAGTCGCCCGCATCCATCGGAGCACCGTCACGGAAGTGTGAATTGACGGTAGTTGCCTCCTCGGGATAGCCGAGCAGCTGCAGACGGCCGTCGACAATCTTTGAGATTGAGAAGTGCGAGTAGTATTTGGGGTTGTCGAAATAGCGTGTCGGAACAAAATCTGTCCTTATGCTGCCCTGTGGAGCATTCTCGGCTACAGCCTCCTCGAAGTTGACATCGGTCCAACGGCCCGGAGACGGCATGTACTGGGTCTTTCCTGTCACCTCATCAATACGTGCGGGGATACCTATCGCACGCGCGCCGGCAACAAAGAAGATGTCGCGTGAATGAGGGTCAGCTACACGCATATCCCAGACACCCTTAGGCGACATGCAGAGCGAGAGAGGATTCCACTCGCCGTTTACAGTAATATTCTCGCGGCACCAGTCGACCCAACGCTGCGGGTCGCCTGCAAAGAACTGACGTTTGTCGGCATCGAACTGAGAGCGGAAGAATGACTTGTAAGGAGTCAGCATCTCGTTGCTTACTCTGGGGTTGAGGATATAGTTGCGGTATATCTCATCGTAGCTGCCGTTGCGGGCCGTATTCTTGAGGTGGTCCTCAAGAACCTCGAGGCTTACATCGCGGAGGTCCTTGTCCGACACTACCGTAAGCAGGTAATACGCAAGCTGAAGTTCCGATACAGGAGTCTTTGCAAGAAATTTCACAATTGTCTCGTGATTGCCGCGTGACCTGCGGAGAATCTCGACAAGGTTATCCCTTGCATCGCCGCCGAAGCCGCGGCTCTCCACAAAGGCAAGTGCCTTATCGGGAGTAATGAATGTTGATACATAGGCTGCGCGGATTGAATCCTCACATGCGAAACGGCGGGCATTCTCGGCTGCCTGTTCCTCGCTGACAAAAGGCACTGTATTGCGCTCACGGGGAGGAGTAATATTCATCTCAAGCGTTGCAGTATAACCGGGTTCCTTGTCAAGGACTACAGTTACCTCCTTATCCTTGCCTGCCGCGAATTTCTCGAAACCGAACTTGCCGTCATTCGACGCCCATGCGACCATGTCGCCAAGACCGCTTGTGATAGAGGTATTGCCGTTGTCATCGCACACCTTTGTAGCAGCTGTGTAGAACTCGGCATAGTTATATATCTTGAACTCTACCGTAGCCTTTACCGGGTTGCCCTCCTTGTCGACAACCTTTACATTTGTCGTTGCCACGGGAGCATAATTGGATGTAACGTTTATCTCTGTGAAGCAAGGAGTGACACTGAGTACCTCTTCGGGGCCGTCGTAACTGCCGAAGGCGTTGGTGTGCATGAGCATGCCTCGTGATGCGGGGGCATTGAACCAGGCAAGATTGAGCACCGGTTCAGGCTCGCACGCACCGAGGAAGTACCATTTCCCGTCAATCCAGGCCTCGACCCATGCGTGGTTGTTGTCGGTGTGTGCCCAACGCGGAGTGTATACCTGACGCGCAGGAATACCTACAGCACGCAGAGCGGCAACGGTAAATGTCGACTCCTCGCCGCAACGGCCGTATGCAGTGCGCACTGTAGCAAGAGGCGAGCTTGTACGTATGTCGCTTGGAGTATATGTGACCTTCTCATGACACCAGTGGTTGACCTCAAGCACAGCATCACGCATAGAGAGCCCCACTACTCTGCTACGCAACTCGTTGAAGAAGACTTCGCGGCTGTTGTCAAGGTTCTCGTTGTTGACACGTACAGGCAGGACAAAATGAAGGAACTCCCTGACAGGCACGCTCTTTCCCCATGGCATTTCGGTACGCGCCTTGAGTGCATAATTGACATTGTTCAGATGAAACTCGGCCGAATAATCTGCTATGTCGGGAAGAGGCATGTATGCATACATGAACTGCATGGCCTGACGCTGTTCCGGCTCAAGGGCCCTATCGAAGACCTCGAAATAACTCTCATCTGCGATGACCTTGCGGCGTTTCTCGAAATCGGCTGCTATCTTGCCGTTTTTATCGAAGGATTTCTGGGCATTCGCCTCTCCTGTGGAAAGGAATACAAAAAATGTTGCAAGCAACATAAAGGCTGTTTTTCTCATATCGTTTTATTTTGTTTTTCAGACAGGCATAATCAGCAATACATTTCAGGATTTGTCTTGATATCTCAAAAATACAAATAATTGCCGAACAGAGCGCAAAATAAAGAAAATATTGGCAAACTATCTCAAATAACGCTGAATAGTTTCACAAAATCTCCCATACGCGCATGTTATTTTAATAAATTTACTAATTTCGCAGATTGTTTATTTATTTAATGGCAATGAAAAACGACATAAAGACCAAGAATCTTATCAAATGGCTTTGGAGGAACTCCAAGGGAGCACGCAGGCAAGCAGTAGCCAACACCCTGACAGGTTTTCTTGATGTTGCGTGCCAGCTGCTGTGGGTGCTCGCTTGCAAACATGCCATAGATATAGCCACAGGCGTCGAAGAGGGGTCGCTTGCAGTGACAGGAGTAATCATCGGTGCACTGATGCTCGTTGAGATACTCTCCCGGGGAGTCAGCCGTTGGATTCATGCCGTTGTCGGCAACAAGGTGCGCAACAGAATGAGACTCAAGATTTTCGCACGTCTGCTCCGTGGTGAGTGGATGGGATTGCAGAAACACCATACAGGCGACCTCACGAACCGCCTCGAGGGAGATGTCAACAGCATAACCGCACTCATCACAGAGAGCGTTCCCGCCACATTAGTGGTAATGATGCAGCTTGTGGCATCATTCTTCCTGCTGTTCCACATGAGCCCCGTCCTTGCCGTGTCAATATTGATAATACTCCCCGTGTGCCTTTTCGCGAGCCGTTTCTATGTACGCAAGATGAGGCGCTTCAACCGCGATGTGCGCGACAGCGACAGCAAGATTCAGTCGGTACTGCAGGAGAGCCTCCAGCACAAGGAACTTATAAAGACACTTGAGCAGAACAGTTCAACCGAGAAACAGCTGAGCGAGCTGCAACAGCAACTGCACTCTCAGGTAACCAGCCGCACGAAATTCTCTTTGGGAGCATTTACACTGATACAACTGGGATTTGCCGCAGGATACCTTGTAGCATTCCTTTGGGGTGCTGCAGGCCTGATGGAAGGAGCAATCACATTCGGCGCCATGACAGCATACCTGCAGCTTGTGGGATTGATACAGCGCCCGACCATGGATCTGAGCAGATTCATCCCCGGCATAGTCTCATCACTGACGGCAGCCGAGCGCCTCTACGAGCTTGAGGATATTCCGCTTGAGAAACAGGGCGATGCCATAATGCTCGAAGGCACAGCGGGTGTACGTTTCAGGGGAGTCACATTCCGTTACACCGATGAGAGCCGACTGATACTCGATGATTTCAGCTACGATTTCCCGCCCGACAGCAGCACTGCCATCGTGGGCGAGACCGGTGCAGGAAAGAGCACCCTGATACGCCTGCTCGTGGCACTCATCAACCCGAGCAGCGGCGACATCGAGCTGTACAACGGCAAAGAGAGTCACCGTTCATCGACACTGACACGCCGCAACTTCATATATATTCCGCAGGGCAACACTCTTGTCAGCGGAACCATAAGGGACAATCTACTCATGGGAGACCCCGATGCCACTGAGGAGCAGATGAGGAGAGCGCTCCACATTGCATGTGCCGACTATGTATATGACCTCCCCGACGGCATCGACAGCCAGATAACCGAGCGCGGAGGCGGTCTCAGCGAGGGACAGGCACAGAGAATAGCCGTCGCACGCTCGATACTGCGTCCCGGCAGCATACTGATTCTCGATGAGGTCACATCGGCGCTTGATGAGGAGACCGAGCAAGAGATGTTGCGCCGCCTGACACAGAGCCAGATTGGAAAGACACTCATCTTCGTGACTCATCGCCCTGCTATAATGCAATATTGCAGCCAGGTGTTGCGTATTGACAAGCCCAGACACGACAATGAGAGCCAGCTTGACGCCACACATGCAAAATAGAGCCTCCTGTGGCAATAAATCAGTTAAAACATCGTTTTCTAAAAGATAAATGCGACACTATGATTGAATATTTGAGAGGAGAACTTGCCGAACTGACCCCCACCACAGCCATAATCGAGTGCTGCGGTGTCGGTTACGAGACAAGTATCACACTGAACACATACAGCGCCCTACAGGGCAAAAAGGATGTAAAGATTTACATCTACGAGGTTATCCGCGAGGACACGCACCAGCTGTTCGGTTTCTGCAACAAACACGAACGCGAACTGTTCCTATTGCTCATTTCCGTATCAGGAATCGGAGGCAACACTGCACGCACTATATTGTCGGCGTTCACCGTAAACGAGCTGTGCGACGCCATTGCTACAGGCAACGAGGTTGCCATCAAAAGCGTGAAGGGCATAGGTCTGAAGACTGCCCAGCGCCTCATCGTCGACCTTAAGGACAAGATTGCGGGCATATATGACGGAACTGCAAGCAGCACAGCAACTGCCGCACCAGCGAACAACGACAACATTGACGGTGCGGTGCAGGCCCTTGCAATGCTCGGGTTCCCTGTTTCGGCAGCCAACAAGGTGGTGCAGTCAATCGCCAAGAGCGAACCTGAGGCGACAATAGAGCAACTCATCAAGCTCGCCCTCAAGCAGCTGTAAACGAAAAACAGAAAAACACACGATGCAGAGACGCACGCTGACACTGATGCTTATCCTTTTCGCAAGTATGATGGTACTTGCGCAGGGCAACGTGCGCTCCGACTCGATACGCAAGGCAAGGCGCAACACCACACGGCAGAGCGCAAATGTAAAGAATGACACCCTGCCCGCAAGGTTCCCCGTCGCAAAGACGACACCCGACAATGTGAACGACCTGCAGGGGCATGCCCTTGACCTGAAATCACCGCAGAACATAGTTACCGACACCATCTACAACGATAAAGACAGCACCTACATCATATCTACCAAGCTGAGCAGCGGTTCAATGCTTGGCACCCCGCTGCTGTTGAGCCGCGATGAATATTCGCTGTGGCACGAGAAGAGGCAGATGCAGAGCTACTTCAGGAAGAAAGGCAACGAAGAGTGGGAGAAGTCAAAGAAGAAGGACAAGTTCGACTTTACCGACATGCACTTCGACCTGGGACCGGCCGAGAAGATTTTCGGCCCGGGCGGTGTACGCATAAAGACAACTGGAAACGCCGAACTGAAGATAGGCTATTCGTTCCAGAGCATCGACAACCCTTCATTGCCATCGCGCAGCCGGAACACGAACAGTTTTGACTTTGATGAGAAAATCAATCTCAGCCTGCGAGGCAGTGTCGGCGACAAGATGAACATGGACTTCAACTATAACACAGAGTCCACATTCAGCTATGACGCCAAGAAGATAAACCTTAAGTACGATGGCAAGGAGGATGAGGTCATAAAGCTGCTCGAGGCCGGCAACGTCTCGTTCCCTACCAATTCAAGCCTCATCAAGGGGGCATCATCGCTGTTCGGTATCAGAGCTGACCTGCAGTTCGGCAAGCTTACTTTGCAGACCGTTGTGTCACAGAAGACATCAAACACCAGCACTGTCAGTTCAAAAGGAGGAACGCAACTTACCACATACGAGATTGAGATAACTGACTACGATGAGAACAAGCACTTCTTCCTTGCGCACTACTTCCGTGACAACTACGACCGCTCAATGTCCCAGTTGCCTACAATCCTGTCGGGAGTCACTATCAACCGCATCGAGGTGTGGATTACCAACAAGACAAGCGACTACAACAACCCGCGCAACATTGTAGCATTCACCGACATCGGCGAAGGCAACCACATAAGCAACAGCATGTGGCAGAGCAATGGAGTGACAATCCCGGCGAACGAGGCCAACAACCTTTACTCGCAGATGAACAGCACATATTCGGCAATACGTGACGTCGACCAGGTAAATAACGTACTGGGCAGCATAAGCGGGATGAACGGCGGAACCGACTATGAGAAACTGTCGAATGCCCGTTTGCTTTCTACATCGGAATATACCCTTAACAACGCACTCGGTTTCATCTCGCTTAAGACACCGCTCCGTGCCGATGAGGTTCTTGCCGTCGCCTATGAATTCACATATGGCGGACAGACATACCAGGTCGGAGAGTTCTCGAGCGACGTAAAAGAGTCAAAGACAACCCTTTTCGTGAAGTTGCTGAAGCCCAACGCATGCTCTCCCAAGAACGGCTGCTGGGACCTCATGATGAAGAATGTCTATTCAATAGGAACACGCAGCCTCAAGGAGACGGACTTCAAGCTTGACGTATACTACGCCAGCGACAGTCTGGGAACAAACATAACATACCTGCCCGAGCAGGGCCTCAAGGGAGAGAGTCTGTTACAGATGCTCGGGCTCGACCGTCTTGACAGCAACAACAGCAAGGAGAACCCCAACGGAATATTCGACTTCATTCAGGGATACACAGTGGATGCCACTTCGGGCAGAATATTTTTCCCGTCGGTGGAGCCGTTCGGCAGCTATCTCAGAAAGAAAATCGGCAATGATGCCATTGCCGACAAATATGTGTTTGAAGAGTTGTACGACTCGACAAAGACCGTTGCCAAGCAGATTGCCGAAAAGGACAAGTTCTACCTCATAGGAGAGTATACAGGCTCATCGGCAAACGTGATACAGACAGGTTCTACGAACATACCGAGGGGGTCTGTCGTAGTGACAGCCGGCGGCGTTACGCTTGTAGAGAACAGCGACTATCAGGTAGACTACTCATCGGGAACGGTAACAATCCTGAACCAGAACATCATAGACGCAGGCACCAACGTACAGGTATCGCTCGAGAGCAACACTCTCTTCAACATGCAGAGAAAGACTGTGCTCGGTCTCAACTGGAAGTATGACTACTCGGACGACTTCAAGTTCGGCGGTACATTGCTGTCGCTGTCGGAAAAGCCGCTGACATCAAAGGTAGACATGGGCTCTGAGCCTTTGCAGAATTTCCTGTGGGGATTCAACCTCAGCTGGAAGAAGCAGAGCCAGTGGCTCACAAACATGATTGACAAGCTGCCGTTCATCAGCTGTACAGAGCCGTCATCAATAAACCTGTCGGCCGAGTTCGCACGTCTTGAGGCAGGGACATCGAGCGACGTACAGAGCGAGGCATCATATATCGATGACTTCGAGAGCACCGAGAACGGCATTGACATCAAGTCTCCGTCACAATGGATGCTCGCAGCCTTGCCAAGCGGCATGCCCTACAGTAACCTCACAAACGACATACGCACGGGATATGACCGTGCCCACATCAGTTGGTACACCATTGACCCGCTCTTCACACGCCGCAGTTCATCGCTTACACCGGCACACATCAAGAGCGACATGGAACAGTTGTCGAACCACTATGTGCGCGAGGTATACGAACGCGAGCTATACCCCAACAAGGAATCAACATACGGCGAGTCATCGACACTATCGCTGCTGAACGTCACATACTATCCCAACGAGCGAGGTCCTTACAACCTTGACACAGATGTAAACTACGACGGACACCTGAATAACCCAGAGAAACGTTGGGGAGGTATCACGCGTCAGCTGACGACAACAGACTTCGAGGGAGCCAACATACAGTACCTCGAGTTCTGGCTGCTCGACCCGTTCATCTATGAGCAGGCCGGCATGGGCGGCGAGCTCTATTTCAACCTCGGCGAAGTGTCCGAGGACATCTTGAAGGACGGCAAGAAGTTCTATGAGAACGGCCTTCCGGCAAGCAGCAACTCATACAGCTATGAGGAGACTGCATGGGGACGTATACCCACAACCACCAGCCTTGTATATGCGTTCGACAACAACAACGACAGCCGCAAGCAGCAGGATGTGGGCCTCAACGGACTCAGCAGCATGGATGAGGCCAATTTCCCTGTATACAGGGATTACCTTGCCGCGCTCAACGGACGCGTGCGACCCGAGGTATATGACAGCATTGCAGCCGACCCCGCCGGCGACAACTACCACTACTTCAGAGGCGGCGACTACGATGCGGCTCAACGCGGCATTATTGAGCGATACAAATATTACAACAATACCGAGGGTAACTCCCCCTCATCGGACGGCAGCAGCTTCAGCAGTGCGGCAAAGACCACTCCAGACATTGAAGACGCCAACCAGGACTTCACCATGGATGAGTACGAGAACTTCTTCCAGTACAGGATATCGCTGCGTCCCGAAGATATGCAGGTAGGAAAGAACTACATTACCGACAAGCGCACCGTAACGACCAAGCTACGCAACGGCAATACAGAGAGCGTCGACTGGTACAAGTTCCGTATACCTATAAACGAGTATGAGAAGATTGTAGGCTCGATACGCGACTTCACATCGATACGTTTCATACGTATGTACATGACGCAGTTCCAGAAGCCCGTCACCCTGCGTTTTGCCACAATGCAGCTTGTTCGAGGCGACTGGCGCCCTTATATGCAGCCCATTGCATCGAAGCTCAATACCGCACCGACAATCTCGGGCGAGTTCACCACATCAGCTGTAAGCATCGAGGAGCATGGCGACAGGAAGCCAGTGAACTATGTGCTGCCTCCGGGCATCACCCGCATACTCGACCCGAGCCAGCCACAGCTGCGTCAGGACAATGAGCAGGCACTCTCACTCAACGTAAGCAACCTCGGCAGCAAGGAGTCGCGTGCCGTATACAAGAAGAGCAATCTTGATATACGCCAATATGAGCGCATACAACTGTACATACATGCCGAGGCGCCCGAGTTCGGAGCAAACGAGCTGAAGGACAATGACCTGTCGCTGTTCATCCGTTTGGGCTCGGACTACAAGAGCAACTACTATGAGTATGAGGTTCCGCTGAATGTGACTCCTCATGGCTCTTACGACGGCAACAGCACAGCTGCCGCAACAGCCGTGTGGCCGCAGGAGAACATGATTGACATACCGCTGAGCAAACTCACGGACATTAAGGTAAAGCGCAATACCCTGCGAAATAACAATGCCGAGGGTGTGAGCAACACAACCATATACAGCGAGTATGATGATGACACTCCAAAGAACAGGATAAGCATCGTGGGAAGCCCATCTATCGGCCAGATAAAGGTAATGATGATTGGTATTCGCAACAACAGTCCGAGCGCCAAGTCTGCAACGGTGTGGGTAAACGAGATGCGCCTTCTGGGCTTCAACAACAAGAGCGGATGGGCGGCACAAGGAAACCTCAACATCAAACTGAGCGACATCGGTTCGTTTGCAGCGCAGGGCAAGATTGAAACAGCCGGTTTCGGCGGCCTCGAGGACAAGCTGGCATCGCGTCGCACCGATGACTACTACCGCTACTCGTTGACAGGAACAGTCGACTTCGGCCGTTTCTTCCCCAAATCGTTCAAGTTGTCGTTGCCGACATACTACTCATACACCGAAGAGGTGACATCGCCGCTCTACAGCCCGTTCGACTCGGACCTTCTTCTTGATGACGTGCTCGGCTCATACAGCGGAGCAAGCAGGGACTCGTTGAGGAACATTGCCGAGGTACATTCCGTAATGCGCAATTTCAGCATCAGCAACGCCAAGCTCAACATAAAGAGCAAGACCGCCATGCCCTATGACCCCGCGAATTTCAGCATAAGCTTCTCGCATTCAACAACCGACAATAGCGGAAGCACAGTCAGCTGGGAAAACAGGCTAAATTGGAAGGCGTCGCTCGCATACAACTATGCAAGCCCAATAAAGACCATCAAGCCGTTCGAGAAGATGATAAAGAGCAAGTCGAAGTGGTTCAAGATCCTAAAGGAATGGGGAATAAACCCGCTGCCACAGTCACTTGCCCTTAACTCAGACATAACACGCTCGTACCACGAGCTGCAGCGACGCGACCTCAATGCCATTGCCGGCGGCGAGGAGATACCGCTTACCTTCTCGCAGCAGTTCTATTGGAACCGCTCGATGTCAATAAAGTGGGACCCCACCACCAACCTCAAGATGAGCCTCAGCACAGGCACCAATGCCGAGATTGAGGAGCCGTTCCTGCCTGTGAACAAGGACAAGTACCCCAACGAGTATGCCATCTGGAAAGACTCGGTAAAGACAAGCCTTAAAGGGATGGGCCGACCGCTCGGCTATCAGCAGAACTTCACGGCCTCATACACTCTGCCATTCAACAAGATGCCTATCTTCGAGTGGCTCACAGCAGACGCCAGCTACTCGGCGACATACAACTGGCAGAGAGGAAACAGTGTCGGAGGCGTGAACTTCGGCAACAACATCGCCAACAAGAGGAACGTGACACTTAAAGGAACGCTCAACTTCGAGAAGCTGTACAACATATTCCCTTATCTCGAGGAGACAAACAAGCGTTTCGCAAGCAGCAACAAGAAATCGACAAGCAAGAGCAAGAAGAAAGTCCAGAAACCGAAGCCCTTTACCAAGGAGATAAAGCTACAGATGGACACCACCGTCACGCTTGCACATAACCTCAAGAGCAAAAAGCTGGAGATAACCGCACGCACCAAGAGCGGCGAGAAGTACAAGCTCAAGTACAAGGTAATCGATGAGAACAAAATTCTCATAAAGAACAACGACAGCATCAGCGTCAAGGTTACAGTTCTTGCCAAGGCCAAGAACGGCGAGAGGAGCAGTTTTGCCAAAGCCATGCAATACCCGACAAGGGCACTCATGATGGTACGCAACGTCTCGTTCAGCTACACCAACGCATATGCCATGAACCTTCCGGGATTCATGCCTTCGGCGGGCGACATGTTCGGTCAGGGACGGAGCGACGGCATGTATGCACCAGGTCTTGACTTCGCGTTCGGCCTCACCGATGACAGTTTCCTTGGAAAGGCCCACAAACGCAACTGGCTACTGAGGAACGACAGCATATCGGCACAGGCAACGACAACTGCGGCCGAGGATTTGCAGGTGCGCATGACCCTTGAACCGCTAAAGGACCTGAAAATAGACCTCAATGCCAACTGGACACGCAACCAGAGCAAGAGCATACAGTTCATGTATGACGGCATGCCCACCAACGAGTCGGGAGGATTCAACATGACGACAATAAGCATAGGCAACTCTTTCGGTGGCGGCAAGGCAAGCAATAACTACCAGAGTGACGTATTCGACAAATTTGTCGGCAGCCTTGAGAAACACCGCACACGCATAGAGAAGAAATATGAGGGTAGCCGATACCCGGCATCAAGCTCACTGGCAGGCGAACTGTATGACCCGGCGAACGGCGGTGTAGACCTCTACTCGGCCGACGTGATGATACCCGCATTCCTTGAGGCATACTCAAACGGCGGCGGAACAGATATATTCCCGTCAATGCTGAGCATGCTGCCAAACTGGAAAATCAAGTATTCGGGTCTTTCAAAACTCGAATGGTTCAAGAAGTGGTTCAAGAGCGTCAACATCGAACACGGTTACAAGAGTGTATATGCAGTGGGTTCATACAGCACATACGCCACATACATGGAGTACACAAACGGCATCGGCTATGTAAACAACACGGCCACAGGCATGCCGATACCAAGCAGCCGCTACAACATAAGCACGGTATCAATAAACGAGAGTTTCTCTCCGCTGTTCGGGCTTGACGTTACCACGAACAACAATCTCACGCTCGGAGGCAAGTTCATCCAGTCAAGAGTCCTGAATCTGAGTCTCACTGCCATACAGATGGTAGAGACCTACTCGCAGGAGATAGCCTTCAATGTAGGCTACAAGATACTTGGCGTAAAATTGTTCGGCGGCGGAAAGAAAGCGAGCAAGAAGAAGGAAAGTAAGGGCAACGACATAAACCTCCGCGCCGACTTCTCGTTCAAGAACACATCATCAATTTGCCGTAGCATAGACAAGGGCACGACACAGGCGACAAGCGGCAACAAGTCGTTCAACTACTCATTTACGGCCGACTATGCATACAGCAAAATGCTTACCTTCAGCCTCTACTTTGACAGGCAGAAGACAATACCTCTTATATCTACAAGCTCATACCCGACCACGACAACCGACTTCGGTATCAGCATGAAATTCTCTTTGACAAGATAAAAAGCCGTTATATAAAGGTGTATATTTCTGCTTTTGAAAATTCTTTGAACGAACTCATGAAAGTTGCCGAAGAAACAGCAGAGTCTATGAAAGAGAATGACTGTAGAAGAAACCGACTAAAATTATTACTACAAAAGTTGCAAGATGTCAAAAGTTGAGAAAGGTGTTATTGAACCAGGAGCAAGCATGTTCTACCGAATTATAGAGGCTTTGGGAATGAGAATAGAAATTGTAAAGCCTATTGCTTGATTGATTTAGGATGCTGTAACAGGCATCCTTTTTCATTGACAAGAGTGCAGCATGTAAAGGATTTCACTTTTTTCGTATTACAGAATAGGCATGGCGGACATCGTGTGTATGCACATATGAGTACAAAAATCAGCGGGTCAGATATTTACTGACCCGCTGATTTTTGTACCTCGGTCGGGAATCGAACCCGAATCTAATCTTTAGGAGAGACTTATTCTATCCATTGAACTACCAAGGCGAACCTGAAAAATGCACTGATGTGCCATTCTGCCGCGAAGATAATCAAAATCTTCGCAAACTTCAAATGCTGTAATGCTATTTTAACATCACAACCCTCAAAAACTGTTATTTTGTTTTAACATTATACAACATTAGAGGCAAGTTCGGTCAAAAGGAGTATCTTTGCACAGAACAGCAAAACACTACTGCACATGAGACTGATAGCGACAACCATACTTGTTCTTGTAACGGCATTTGCAACTGCACAGGAATATGACACCCTCCTTGCCAAGGGGGTGGAAAATATAAAGGAGAAGAATTTTGAGAGCGCTGCCGAATCTTTCGAAGAGGCACTTCCGCTTGCCAACGGAGACAACGAGAAGTTCGCCCTTCACGTCAACCTGGCCTACTCGTGCATGATGGCAGGCTACACCGACAAGGCGCTCGAGAGCTACAGTGAGGCCATAAGACTTCACGGGTATGACAGGAACCTGCATTTCCAGCGTGCGGCTGCATACATGCAGGCAGCTCGCCCTGATGATGCCATTGAGGACTGCAACACTATCATCAAGAAGAATCCGGAAGATGCGGAGGCTATGCTGATGAGAGCAGAGGCGCACATGGCCAAGGGAGATAACGGCAAGGCGCAGAAAGGGTTCATAGAGGTAATGAACCGCGAGCCAGGCAACCTGAATGCACGTTTGGGGCTTGCTATGACCTACAAGAACGAAAAGCTATACGAAAAGGCTTCGTTGCTCATCGGGCTACTTATAGAAGAGTTCCCCGACAACGCTGCGCTCTACATCGCACGCAGCGACATTGAAAGAGAAGAGGGATTGTTTGAACTCGCCCTTATGGATATCGACAGGGCGATAGAGATAGACCCCGACAATGCTGAATACTACACATTGCAGGCAATCCTTCTCGAGAATTGTGGCAAGAAAAGTGCCGCTGACAAGAGTCGCAACAAGGCAGAAATATTAAAAAACAGCCCAATAAAGTAAAAAAAACATACTTCTTCTCATAATTGCCGACCTTTACATGCGCGTCACAAACACTTCTGCGGGGAGCTAAGGTTTTGTTGAGGAAAAACGAAAGCCGGATTTCAAAAAAAGCATTTTTGATAATTTTTCACATCTCATAGTTAAAAAAGAGAGGTTTTTATTTGAATGGCTCCCCTGAAATTAGTACTTTTGGAAAGAACATTGAAAACAAAAGTCATGACAGAAAAAAACGCTCCTTACAACATTAAGGAAAAGAAAGAAAAGAATGCGACCTACCGCTCGCTTATACGCGCGGAACTGGCCGATGAATTGTACGAAAAAATTCTGAACATCATAGTTATACAGAAGAGATACCGTGACAAGGAGTTCTCGGCAAAAGAGCTTGCCAAGGAGCTCCAGACCAACACCAGATACATATCTGCTGTCATAAATTCACGTTTCAACACAAACTTTTCCTGCCTGATAAACGAGTACAGGATAAAGGAGGCGCTTCATCGCATGACAGACAAAAGATACCTGGACATGACCATTGAGGAGATTGGAGCCCTTGTAGGGTTCGCCAATCGCCAGTCTTTCTATGCCTCATTCTACCGCATCATGGGCGAGACACCCAATGGCTACAGGAAGAGACACCTCGCAACCAGATAAGATGGAAGATATTCGGGAGACTATCAGGAACATAAAGAAGGAACTCCGTCTGTACATGAACGGAGTCACATCAATGCAACAGCGCAAGCTCGGCATGGCCTACAATATTATTTTCGGAGTGAGTTTTCCTCATCTCAGAGAGATTGCCGGCAAGTTCAGCCAAGACGCCGGAGTTGCCAAAGCGCTGTGGAAGGAAAATATCCGCGAGAGCAAACTGCTGGCTATACTCCTGCTGCCGGCGGAGTGCTATGCCGATGTCGCCGAGCAGTGGATTGGAGAGTGCCGCTACCGGGAGAATGCCGATCACCTTGCACACAGGATACTCTGCAAGCTCCCCGATGCAATAGACAGAGCACTTGAATGGACCAGCAACGAAAAGGAGATGTACAGCTATTGCGGCTACCTTACCCTGTCACATCTGTTCAGAGGCGGGGCGACACTTACCAAAGAGCAGGAGCAGCTCTTTTTCGAGGGTTTGTCAGCACATATTGCCGACAACGCGGTCAAAGAGAATGCCACACAGGCACTCAAGGCCCTCACACTCTACTGCGACGAGGATGATGAGAGGGAGGCGCGTTTCAACACATTCATGGGTCCCGAATACACTTTTTGCCCATCTAAAGAAGATGTTTGAAAATTTAGAGCCGTTTCTATACTAAATTATAAAAAAATAGATAACTTTGCAATAAGATGTAGAGCATGGAAAACAGCAAGATTGCAGAGTCGGCGAGAGAGCTGTTCTCGGACTACCTGAAAGAGAACAGATGCCGTAGGACCCCGGAGCGTTTCGCGATACTCGAAGCGGTATACTCCATAAACGGATGCTTTGACATTGATGAGTTGCTCAAGCACATGGAGGACAACAGGAAGTTCAGGGTCAGCCGTGCCACCGTATACAACACCATATCCCTTCTCATCAATGCCAACCTTGTTGTACACCACCAGTTCGGAGCCGAATCAAAATACGAGAAGTGTTTCGGGGCTGAGAAGAGCCACATGATATGCACAAAATGCGGCAAAGTGACAGAGATCGGCAATCTGAACATAATAGAAAATATAACGACTAATATAAAGAAATTCCATTTAACCCATTATTCGCTGTACCTCTACGGGCTCTGCAACAAATGCCACCAGGCAATCAAGAGACGTAAGGCGCGAATGAATAAAGACAAATGAACATGAAACAGAATATCGACGTACTGTTAGGCCTGCAGTGGGGCGATGAAGGCAAAGGAAAAGTTGTTGACGTATTGACACCGAACTATGACGTTGTAGCACGTTTCCAGGGCGGTCCCAACGCGGGACACACCCTTGAGTTCGAGGGCAAGAAATTCGTACTCCGCTCCATTCCATCGGGTATATTCCAGGGTGGCAAGGTAAACATCATCGGCAACGGTGTCGTTCTTGACCCCGCACTCTTCAAGGGCGAGGCCGAGGACCTGTTCAAGGCCGGATATGACCTTACCAAGAACCTTTTCATCTCGAAGAAGGCACACCTTATACTGCCGACTCACCGTGTGCTCGACGCAGCATACGAGGCAGCGAAGGGCGATGCGAAGGTAGGCACCACAGGCAAGGGCATCGGCCCCACATATACCGACAAGATAAGCCGCAACGGTTTGCGCGTAGGCGATATCCTTGAGAACTTCGAGCAGAAGTATGCTGCGGCAAAGGCACGTCATGGCCAGATGCTCAAGGACATGAACTACAGCTACGACATAACAGAAATGGAGCGCGTATGGCTCGAGGGTATCGAGTACCTGAAGAAGTTCCGTCTCATCGACAGCGAGCAGTTCATCAACGACCTCATGAACGAGGGCAAGAGCATCCTCTGCGAAGGCGCCCAGGGCAGTCTGCTTGACATCGACTTCGGCAGCTATCCTTTCGTGACATCATCGAACACGGTATGTGCCGGCGCATGTACAGGACTCGGTGTCGCCCCTAACAGGATAGGCAACGTATACGGAATAACAAAGGCATACTGCACACGCGTCGGCTCAGGTCCGTTCCCCACAGAACTTTTCGATGAGACAGGCGCTGAGATGCGTGACCGCGGCCACGAGTACGGTGCAGTGACAGGACGCGAGCGCCGCTGCGGTTGGATTGACCTTGTCGCACTCAAGTACACAATCATGATAAATGGCGTCACACACCTCATTCTCATGAAGAGCGACGTGCTTGACACGTTCCCGACAATCAAGGCTTGTATCGCATACAAGAAGAACGGCGAGACGTTGAGCCACATGCCATATGACGTGGAGGGAGTAGAGCCTGTATATACAGAACTCAAGGGTTGGATGACAGACCTCACCAAGCTTAGAAGCGAGGAGGAGTTGCCCGAAGCTTTCAAGGAGTACATAAGGTTCCTTGAGAAGGAGCTCGGCGTTCCTGTAAAGTACCTCTCGACAGGTCCCGACCGCGACCAGACAATCACACGTTCTATCTAAGAACCTATTGGAGGTTGTTTTGTTTACAAAGCAGCCTCCAATCATAATACATACATTGACAGATGATACATACATTCATACACCTTGCAAGAACAGCCGAGGGCTCGGGCCTGAACATGACCTACATAATAGTATTCGTAGGTATAGCTATCCTCAGCTACATAATCCAGGCAAGCCTGAAGAGCAAGTTCGAGAAGTATTCAAGAATCCCAATCGGGATGACCGGACGCGATGTAGCCATAAAGATGCTGCACGACAACGGCATATACGATGTAAAGGTAACAAGTACCCCCGGAATGCTTACAGACCATTACAACCCCGCCAACAAGACAGTCAACCTGAGCCAGGGCGTATACAACTCGGCAAGCGTGGCGGCAGCTGCCGTAGCGGCACATGAGTGCGGACACGCGATACAGCATGCCCAGGCATACGCACCGCTCAAGATGCGTTCAGCGCTGGTACCCATCGTTTCGTTCTCATCGAACATTGTCATGTGGGTGCTGCTTGCCGGAGTAATAATGGTAGAGTCATTCCCGCAGCTGTTGCTGGCCGGCATAGTGCTCTTTGCCACCACTACCCTGTTCAGCTTCATCACACTGCCCGTGGAGATAAACGCGAGCCACAGGGCACTCGTGTGGCTGCAGTCGGCAGGGATAACCAACGCAAGCAACCACAAGTATGCGAGCAGCGCACTGCGTTCGGCAGCATATACATATGTTATAGCGGCACTCTCTTCACTTGCTACACTGCTGTACTACGTCATGATATACATGAACCGCAGAGACTAAAAGAATGCCGTTCTAACGGCAACCCTATTTCTTATCCAAACATTCACTAACACAGGAAAATGGCAGCAAAACCATCAATACCAAAGGGAACAAGAGACTTCTCTCCGATAGAGATGTCCAAGAGAAACTACATATTCGACACAATACGCGAGGCATTCCGTATCTTCGGATTCCAGCAAATTGAGACTCCTGCAATGGAGAGCCTCTCGACACTTATGGGCAAGTACGGCGAGGAGGGCGACAAGCTCCTCTTCAAGATACAGAATTCGGGCGACTACTTCAGCGGCCTGACCGATGAGGAGCTGCTTAGCCGCAATGCGGCCAAGCTCGCATCGAAGTTCTGCGAAAAAGGTCTGCGTTATGACCTTACCGTACCCTTCGCACGCTACGTCGTGATGCACCGCGATGAACTGGTATTCCCGTTCAAGCGTTACCAGATTCAGCCCGTATGGCGTGCCGACCGTCCACAGAAAGGACGTTACCGCGAGTTCTACCAGTGCGATGCCGATATCATCGGCAACAACTCACTTATCAACGAGGTCGAACTCATACAGCTCATCGACTATGTGTTCGGCAAGCTCGGCATACGCGTAGCCATCAAACTAAACAACCGTAAGGTGCTTGCAGGAATAGCCGAGGTGATAGGCGAGCCCGAGAAAATAATCGACATCACGGTGGCCATCGACAAGATTGACAAAATTGGTCTTGACGGCGTCGTTGCCGAACTCAAGAGCAAGGGCATAAGCGATGAGTCGGTTGAGAGACTGCTGCCAATCCTTCAGGCACAGGGCAACAACAGCGAGAAGCTCGACATCATTGCCGAGACGCTCAAGGGCAACGGGACAGGCGAGAAGGGAGTCGAGGAGATACGTTTCATCCTGGATGCCTTCAACAGCCTCAAGCTCAACAGTACGCTTGACCTTGACTTGACACTGGCACGTGGCCTCAACTACTACACAGGCGCAATTCTTGAAGTGAAGGCCCTTGACGTTGTGATAGGCAGCATCACTGGCGGAGGAAGATACGACAACCTTACAGGTGTTTTCGGCATGGAAGGCGTATCGGGCGTAGGTATCTCGTTCGGTGCCGACCGCATATATGACGTCATGAACCAGCTCGATCTATACCCCAAGGACTCGATACAGACCACACAGGTAATGTTCGTGAACTTCGGCGAGAAGGAGGCCATGCACGCCCTGCAGATAATCTCCAAGCTACGCAAGGAGGGCATCTCATCAGAATTGTTCCCAAGCAGCGACAAGATGAAGAAGCAGATGGGATATGCCAACAGCCATGGCATCCCGTTTGTGGCAATCATCGGCGAGCAGGAGATTGCAGACGGCACCATTGCCGTCAAGAACATGACAACAGGCGAACAGAAGAGCATGACTGCTGAAGAACTTGCCGGATTGCTCAAGGCATAAAACAATACAGGCTGTGTCACATGACACAGCCTGTATTGTTTTATACGGGTCAACAGCGCATCATCACTCCACGCGATGCAGCACCGCCTGCGAGCCGTCGACTTTCCAGCCCTCGCTGTTCAGGAGACGGACCTTTATCTTCGTGTTCTTGCCCGCTATTGTCATGCCCTTGAGCTCCACATTGGCGGTATCGCCCAAGATTTCTTCAGAAACGACCACATAGTCGGCACTGTGACCACGAGGCTGCCTGCCCTCGGCCGGAATAAAAAGCCGTTCGAGATACTCATCAAAGATTGCCTGTTCGGCAGGCTCATTGAAACAGAGATTGGACCTGACATTGTCGATATCGCCCGAGCTTATCGAGTTGAAGAAGAGTATTGCCACTTCGCCCGGCTGCATCGGAGCAGCCACAGGCTCATTGCCGCCACAAGCTACAAATGAGAATATCGATAAAGCCGCAAACATTCGGATTACTGTTTTCATGTCAAAAGCAGATTATTGGTTTCAATGCGCTAATTTACACATTTTTCCCGACAAAGGAGCATAATTGCTTGGTTAATCTGTATGCTCATCGTGGCACCGCCGCTGAACATTCCGTGAAGGTAGGAAGAGACAAGCGCAACCATTTAAAAATAAAACAGATTTTATTTTGTTCTCAATATTGTTTGGACTAACTTTGTAGAGATAATCGGGGTTACCCCGAACAGTTGCCGCACCGGTCGTCGCCCGACACTCTTTCATGCCGCCCGACTCACCCTTGCATTGTCAGGCAACACAATGCCTGCGTGATGACATTCCACAGACATCGGAACGAATACAACAAGTTACAATATAATATTTTACACTATGGATGTTATTAAGAATCTAATCGAGCGTGCACAGCAGAACAAGCAGCGCATCGTTCTCCCGGAGGGAACAGAGGAGCGTACACTCAAGGCAGCCGACAAGGCTCTCGCCGACGGTATCGCAGAGTTGGTAATTCTTGGCAACAAGGAGGAGATCCTTGCACTTGCACAGAAGAACGGCCTCACAAACATAGGGAAGGCTACAATCATTGACCCCGAGAACAACCCTGACGCCGAGAAGTATGCAAATCTTCTCTTCGAGTTGCGCAAGGCAAAGGGCATGACAATGGAGGATGCACAGAAACTGGTATGCAACCCGCTTTATCTCGGTTGCCTCATCATCAAGAACGGCGATGCTGACGGTCAGGTAGCAGGTGCCCTGAACACAACCGGTAACGTGCTCCGTCCTGCATTGCAGATTATCAAGACAACTCCGGGCATCACATGCGTCAGCGGTGCAATGATGCTCATAACAAACGCCAAGGAGTATGGCGAGGACGGCGTTCTTTTCGTTGCCGACGTTGCCGTTACTCCACAGCCCGATGCAAACCAGCTCTCACAGATTGCAGTATGTACTGCACAGACAGCGAAGGCTATCGGCGGTTTCGAGGAGCCACGCGTTGCAATGCTCAGTTTCTCAACAAAGGGCTCTGCAAAGCATGAGATGGTAGACAAGGTAACCGAGGCTACACGTCTCGCACATGAGCTTGACCCTGAGCTTTCACTCGACGGCGAGCTTCAGGCCGATGCAGCTCTCGTTCCTTTCGTTGGACAGAGCAAGGCTCCGGGCTCAACAGTAGCTGGCAAAGCCAACGTACTTGTATTCCCCGACCTCGGTGCAGGAAACATCGGTTACAAGCTCGTTCAGCGTCTTGGTCATGCCGAGGCTATCGGTCCCGTACTCCAGGGTATCGCACGTCCTGTAAACGACCTCTCTCGCGGATGCTCTGTAGAGGATGTATACATGATGATTGCCATCACTGCAAACCAGGCTATCGCAGCAAAGAAATAATCCATCGACAAACAATTAAACATTCATATAACAATGAAAATTCTTGTATTGAACTGCGGAAGTTCATCAATCAAGTATCAGCTGATTGACATTGAGAAAAAGGATGTGCTTGCAAAGGGTGGTATCGAGAAGATTGGCCTTGAGGGCTCTTTCCTCAAGTTCAACCTGCCTAATGGCGAGAAGGAGACAATCTTCACAGCAATTCCCGAGCACACAGTAGGTGTACGTCTCATTTTCGATGTACTCACAAGCGAGAAATTCGGTGCCGTAAAGTCTATCGAGGAGATTGACGCTGTAGGCCACCGCATGGTACATGGCGGCGAGAAGTTCAGCCAGTCTACACTGCTTACCGATGAGGTTCTCGAAGTATTCGAGGCATGCAACGACCTTGCACCGCTCCACAACCCTGCCAACCTCAAGGGTGTGAACGCTGTTAAGGAGGTTGCTCCACAGATTCCACAGGTGGGTGTATTCGACACATCATTCCACCAGACAATGCCCGACTATGCATACATGTATGCTCTCCCATACGAGCTTTATGAGAAGTACGGTGTACGCCGTTACGGTTTCCACGGAACATCGCACCGTTACATCACAAAACGCGCTCTTGAGATGCTGAACATTCCCGCAGAGGGCAGCAAGATCATCACCTGCCACATCGGTAACGGTGGTTCCATCGCAGCTGTAAAGGATGGCAAGAGCGTTGACACATCAATGGGTATGACACCACTCGCAGGCCTCATGATGGGTACCCGCAGCGGCGACGTTGACCCGGGCGCTCTCCCGTACATCATGGACAAGACAGGCCTTGACATGCAGGGAATCTCCGACATGCTCAACAAGAAATCCGGTGTTGTCGGTATCTCTGGCGTATCTTCAGACATGCGCGAGGTAAATGCAGCAGCCATAGAGGGCAACAAGCGTGCCCAGCTCTCAAATACAATGTATTTCTACCGCATCAAGAAGTACATCGGTGCTTATGCAGCTGCTATGGGCGGTGTTGATGTAATCATCTTCGCAGGCGGTGTAGGCGAGAACCAGGCAGACTGCCGTGAGACAGTTCTCGAGGGCCTTGAGTTCCTCGGCGTAGAGCTCGACAAGGAGGTCAACGCAAAGATGCGTGGCGAAGAGGCAGTGCTCTCTACTCCTGGCTCACGCGTAAAGGTTCTCCTTATCCCGACAGATGAGGAGCTTATGATTGCAACCGATACATACGAGATTGTAAAAGGCCTCAAGTAAACTACAGGATAGTACAATAGCAATAATGGCGGCCAAATGGCCGCCATTATTGCTATTGTACTATAGTTCCCACGTGGGTTAATTTGGCTCAGTAGCAAAAAGGTGTGGGTTGACAAAATATTTGCGGTTGTAATGAAAAAGAGATCCCTCGTCGCTGCGCTCTGTCGGGATGACAATTGCGCAATGACAAAAAGAGGTAATCTCTTTAAACGGCACCGTTAAATTCCACAGTTTGAACCTGTTTGATTTTTGGAAAAAGTGCGAGGCCTGTTTGACCGCTAGTTACACGATTGCTTGCAAGCGGGTAACTGAGGGAGTCCCGCAGCACCCAAAAATCAAACAGAAAGTTCA
>JAGBFX010000062.1 GCA_017936265.1 Bacteroidaceae bacterium
ATTGCAGATATTCCCTAATAAGAGAAAAGGTCTAACACAGAAAGAAGTATATAATGACCTTCGTGCCATACGAGAACTACGCAACCGTATAGCACATCACGAACCAATCTGTTTTGATAAATCTAAGAATTTAAGTACCCAGTATGTTGTAAAACACTATGATTTAATCAAGAGATATTTTACCTATATGGGATATGACGCGAATAAATTACTGAAAATTGTAGAAAAGCCAGATAGCGTAATCAAAGAAATAAATAAATTATAACCACTTTGTAACCATATAATAAAAAAGCATTATATTTGCACTGTTTATTCCCGGCAGCCCCTGATTCGTCAAGCTATCGGGTTTGTTTTTTTTATAGCGTCTTGAAAGCGAAAATTTTCGCTCCCAAGACGCTATAAAGGTGGGTGGAAATTTGTATATGTTACCCAAATTTGCTATCTTTGTCTAACAAACTTGCAAACCAACTAACAAAGGTGCAAACCAAGTGAAAATATAGAGAAAAAAACGAACAGAAAACTTGTAATATATTGATTAAGTGGACTTTCCCTAAAGTCGCTATTCTCATCAAAGAGACTCCAAGCGAGTCACTGAAAAACGGACTTGATATCAAGTCCGTTTTTTTATTGTTTCCCAGTGGCATGCCGGGCCTGTGCTCCTTCTCCTATGCATACGCATCGTTTCTGCCGTCATCATCGGGCATGTCCGGGAAGTACTCTTCGAACTCCGTATCCTTCAGCTTGTCGTACTCTGGCACGAAGTACTTCTCAATCTCTTGGGCATACTGTTCCATACCACCTTCCCTGTACCTCTCGACTGCCTTGACAATGAGTCTCTCCGAATCCATGCGGGCACCTACAATGATGATATTCTCCAATCTGCTTTCATCAAGTTCGGCATAACCCTTCTCCCACATCTCGACAAGCTTTTCCGCGCATAGTGAGTTGTCGTACTTGAAGCCTTTGAGGTAGTACTCCTGTGCCTTCAGGAAAGGGTTCTCATCTTTTTCCAAATGGTAGAAGTACAGGTCTCCGATTCTGCAGGCGGCGCCATCATCTCCAAGTTTAAAGGCTTTCTCGAGCAGCGGTACGCTCTCTTCGTTATATTCGTTAAGCTCGGCTTTTAAAAAATAAGCAAGTCCGGACTCCATCTCCATTGCTCTCTTTATCTCTTTATTAAAGGTTTCTTTATCGTAACGTTCTAAATCGTCATGATATGACCTGGCAATGAACAGTCTGTCCCATCCTGATATCGAGCCTTTCTCGGCAACTTTCTCAATGTATGGAGTGGCTGCACTCAATCCATAGATTGTTTCTATGGCCTTAGCTTTGAGCGAGTTCCATATGATGCACTCTTCTCCATCCTGCTGTATGAGTTTGTTGATCATCGTGAGGGCCTTGCCCGGATTCATCTGCCTTTTGCGCCATCCATACAGAGTCTCTCTTATAATCAAGTACGTTGCAAAGCGGGAACCAGCAGCCTGTGCCTCTTCAACGAGCTCTTTATATCTTTCCCTGTTTGGCTGGCATCCTCTGCCATAATATGTAGCCAATGCCATTCCTATTCCTGCATCAGCAATGCCGTTGGCATATGCTTTCTTGTAATATTCCATAGCAATGTTTTGGGAGTCCTCGGCCGGGGATGTGCATGCGTGGTAGCGGGCATATGCAAAGTGTGCATAGCTGTTGCCTTTCTTGGAGTACTCCTTTATCATTTCCAAGGTGTCATCATCTATGTAGAAGGTGTCTTCATATATGTACAGCTGTTCCAGGAACTCTCTTGCAGCCTTGGGGTCATTTGCAGCCTTCGGCAATGTCGATTTCAATCTCCTGTTTATAATTGTCCTTGGCTTCTCTCTTTTCATGGCTCATTTTCTTTTGTTATTGCTTCCAAATATAAAGATTTTTCATAAATTCGCAAAAAATACATATGATTATGAATCACTCATTTGTTATAAAATGCATTACCGAGACCCGCGACATGAGTATCGGGAACAGAAGCGTTGAGAAGAATGTATATCCGGTTGATGAACTCAAACCCGGCGCTGAATTCTCCAAAATATACAAATCGCAGCTCGAGGTCGTTTCCATTGATGAGAATGAATTTACTTTCAAGTTCATTGCGCGCACCTTTACCATAAACCGCAACTGGCAATTGCTTGGTACATATTTCTTCAGCAAGCCCAATATATATGTTTCGGAGAGTTTCAGGTTCCTGTTCTATTTCGAGAACGAGTATGACTATCCCGAGTGGGACAACGAAAGGCTTTTAGAACTGTTCAACACTATGGTCAAGAATACCGATGAGGGTAACCTGTGGAAGAATATTCCATTGGCACGTGAACTGATGGTTATAATGAAGGATGTGTCGCCGCTCAGGGATGCCAATATCAATCCTGCGCTCAGGATGTATATCTGCGAACGTGTCATCGGTGACAAGATGCTTGACATTAAGGATGTCCCCCGTCTCTTCATGTCGTTCTGCGAGTATTGGAGAGTGTGTTGTGACCAGGCCACGGAAGAGGACAAGAAGAGTTGTGAGTATGATGAGAAATTCTTCCGGACTGTCGACAGGCACATATACGATTTGGGATGGCTGCTCATGGAGCCGGACTGTTCGTGCTCCCTGGATATCTGGTCGAGAATGGGAACGCTCAAGACCGACCCGGTGCAGCTTACTCCCGAATGGGAGAATAGTATCTACGATGTGGAGCTTGAGTGTGAACGTAGATTGAAGAATGAGGAGCGCGGAATGGGATTCTGTCACGCATACTGGTCCACCAAACGTGCGGTGCTCGCCAATCGTGGTATCAAGTGGAAGTCGCCCTCTGCAATGAATCCCGGTGTGATGTTCGACTGATTGTTAACCTTCATTTCTTCTATATTATGGCTATAGGAATAAATACATACAGTACCGCGAGTGACCTTTTCGGCAAGAGCCATTGGTGGGGTTTCCCCGACCTGCCTCTTGGAGTGGAGTATCCTTGTCGTGACGGAATCGATGAGGAGGGCCTTGAGGACCTGTTGACATTCATCTGCCAGATAGACCTTGAGGAACTTGCACCCCATGACACCGGCAACGAGCTGCCGCACCATGGCATGCTCTATTTCTTTGCCGACCTCGATTATTTCCTTGGCGATTATGATGCTGACTGTGAGGGTCTCGGCTTCTGGAACGAAGAGGCTTTCAGGGTAATATACTGCCCCGAAAAGTGCGACCTGCATACGCACGAGGTGCGTTGGGCCGACGGCTCTTCGGCGGCCCTTCCCGCCGAGAGAATTGAGTTTACCGGTGTACCGCATAACGAGAGCGGGCACAAGCTGCTGGGTATACCTTTCTTCGATGAGGTGTCCGAGGAGTGCGGCGGTATGGTGTCTCTGCTGCAGCTTGATGAGGATGACCGTTGGAGGTTCCGCCTTTACGATGTCGGTAATATGAACTTCATGATATCGAAGGAGGCTCTTGTAGCTCGTGACTTCTCCAAGGTACAGCTTTACGTCCATTGCATGTAAGGAATCTTTCCTTTCTACGTGGGTGACCCAAAAGTGAAATGGGTCACCCACGTCTGTAGGGAGGTTGGATAAAAAGAGCTATTTTTAGGCTTGCGAAGCCCGAAAAAACGCAGTTTACTAAGCGTAAATGAGTCTTTTTCGGGCAAGCGTAACAACAAAAGAGCCTTTTTAGTCAGCCTCTTTGCATCCTGACGGCCACCACATCTGCGGGTTAGCCTTAAGTTTATTTATACTCTTTATTGGTGTGTTTTGCGATATCTTTATTAACTTTGGCGCGAATGTGAAAACGCGTTTGATGATGAAGAATAAATTTCTGTTGCTATGTACTGCCCTTTTCCTGCTGCTGGCTGTTCCTGCCTCTGCACAGAATGTAAAGCGTGCCCAGGCCTTCAAGTCGGGGGAGAAGCTGGAGTGCAATTTCTATTTCAACTGGAATTTCATATGGGTAAAGGTCGGTGGCGCTACGCTTACCATAAATGATACGGTGTACAACGGCCAGAAGGCAAAGTGCATGAAACTGCTCAGTTCCACGAACAAGAGGGCTGACTCGTTTTTCCGCATGCGTGACACCCTTATGACAGTGTTCAACAATGACTACAAGCCTCTCTACTACCGCAAGGCGTCAGTCGAGGGAAAGAAATACCGTCTCTATCAGGTGTGGTACGATTATCCCGACAGTGAGAACGTACATGTCTCGCAGTCTTACAACTATAACGATGAGCCTGTGAGGCTCAGGCAGGATACCGTACAGGGCCCGATATATGATATGATGAGTCTGCTGGCCTATGCGCGTACCCTCGACTTCTCCTCGCTCAGGAAAGGGACACGCTTTACTTTTCCCGTGGCAACGGGAAAACGTATCGAACCGCAGCATCTTGTGTTCCGCGGTACCAAGAAGACAAAGTCCGATGACGGCAATGAGTACAACTGTCTGCTTGTCTCCCTCATAACCGAGGAAGACGGCGAGGAAGAGGAGATTGTGAACTTCCACGTCTCGAACGACAGGAACCATGTGCCGATACTGCTTGACCTTGTCCTGAACTTCGGCTCGGCCAAGGCACGGCTGTCGCGCATGAGTGGTGTGCTTCATCCTGTACTCTCTGTTGCCGACTGATGCCGATGATTACCCGCTGCTATCTTGAGATAACGAACGTCTGCAACCTTGAGTGTATGTTCTGCCCGAAGACAAAAAGAGCAAGGCGTACTCTTTCGCCTGCAGAGTTCGACAGCCTTACCGACCGTCTGCGTGGCAAGGTAAAATTCCTCTATTTCCATCTCATGGGCGAGCCTCTGCTCCATGCCCATCTGCCCGCGTTCATTGCCATGGCACGCGAGAAAGGCTTTATACCAGTGCTTACGACCAACGGAACCCTGCTGTCGCGTGCCCGGGGTGTCATTGATGCCCTGCCTCACAAAGTGCAGATATCCCTCCACGCACACGAAGGCAATGGAATGGACAATCTTGAGCAGTATGCCGGTGATGTCATGCGGTTTGCCGAGGAGGCCGCCTCGCGCGGTATAATCATTGTGCTGCGCCTGTGGAACCAAGGCGGCTATGACAGCGCCAATGAACGTCTTATGGATCTGCTTGCGCAGTATGTCCCGCGTCCATGGGGTGAGCGGTACGACGGCTGGCGGCTTGCTGAAAATATCTATCTTGAATTTGACAATATGTTCGAGTGGCCCGACAGCGAGCGCGATGAGTATGCCACCGAAGAGTCTTTCTGTTATGCCCTGCGCAACCAGATAGGTGTGCTTGCCGACGGCAGGGTGGTGCCTTGCTGCCTGGACCATGACGGCGATATTGCTCTCGGTAACCTGTTCGAACAGCCGCTCGAGGAGATTCTTGCTTCGCCACGGGCTGTGGCCATGTACGACGGTTTCACACGTCATGAGGCGGTAGAACCTCTCTGTCGCCGATGTGGATATGCTACTGTGACAAAAAGATTCAGGAAATAATAAACGCGAGGAAAAATCCTCGCGTTTATTATTTCCTGAATTTACTGTGGCAGTGTGATGTTGTTGAACTGTGAGATGTTGCTTGGCGTGTGTTCACGCTTGATGATTTCCTTCATCTTGTTCACAATCTCGGGATACTGGCTCGCGAGGTTGTTGTCCTCGTGAAGGTCAGTCACAAGGTCATAGAGTCGGCAGTTGCCGTTCTGTACGACAAGTTTCCAGTTGCCCATGCGCAGAGCCATCATGTTTGTCTCGTGGAACTCCCAATAGAGGAACTCATGTGCCTCCTGCTCGCCCTCGCCAAGGAGTGTGGGAGCAAATGAAAGGCCGTCGAAGTAATCCACTTCAAGGTTCTTGTTGGTGTAGCGCTCGACATAGTTCTCAACGCCTGCAAGGTCGCAGAATGTAGGCATGAGGTCGTAGAATACCAGCTGATGGTCGTTCACGCTGCCTGCCTCAACCTCGCCCGGCCACCATGCGATGAAAGGAACGCGGATACCGCCCTCATGGGTTGAACGCTTTGTTCCCTGCAACAGTCTCTCGGTGTTGAAGTAGTCGGGGTCACCACCGGCCTCGGTGTGAGGACCGTTGTCGCTTGTGAAGATGACGAGAGTGTTCTTGTCAAAGCCCTTCTCTTTCAGTTTGGCAAGCACCTCGCCCACATAAGCGTCAAGGCGTGTAACCATTGCAGCGAACTGCTGGTGCGCAATGTTGGTAGGGTTGTAGTATGAACCCCTGTCGCCGCCGTATGTCTTCTCCTGACAGAATGCACCCTGGTAGGCCTGCAGGATAGAGTCATTAGGCTGTGCAAGCTCGGCATGCGGCAATGTGTAGGTAAAGATTCCGAAGAACGGCTGTTCGCCTGTCTGCTTGTCGAGCCACTTCATTGCCTCCTGGTGAATGAGGTCGGCCGAGTAGTCCTTGCGGTTCTTGTAGTCCTCGCCGAACATGTCATGACCGATGTTGTTCTCAAGTACCACACGCTTTACCTCAGTGTCGCCCGCAGCCCTGTCATACGAGTTCAGGAAGTTGGGGTAGTAGAGGTGTGCCTGGAACTGGCAGATATATCCGTAATAGCGGTCGATACCACGTTTGTCGGGTGTAGATTCCGAACCCTCGTAGCCGCCGGCCCATTTACCGAACATACCGGTTGTATAACCGTTGTCCTTCATGATTTCGGGCAATATGACATGGTTGGTGTCATAAGGCTCCTGACCTGCAACCTTGTATTCCTGGTTGTTGCCATAGTATACCCAACCCGAATTTGGCCAATACTCCTTGTTTCCGCGAACCTTTGTGTGTCCTGTGTGCTGTCCTGTCATGAAGCATGCACGTGAAGGAGCACTTACAGGGCTACCTGCGTAAGCCTGTGTAAAGCGCATACCCTCCTGGGCCATGCGGTCGAGGTTAGGAGTGCTTATGTACTGCTGTCCGTAACAGCCGAGGTCGGCATATCCCATGTCATCACACATAATGTATATGATGTTGGGCTTCTGTGCCTCCTGTGCCTGAACTGCTGCCGATGCGAGCAGTCCGCAACCGAAAAGTAACAATTTGCTGTTATCCATATCTTATGTTTTTATTTATTCAAATTCGTTGTTGTCAAAATTGTCATACTGAGTGAAACGAAGTATCTCTATGACATGTGGTATCAAGAGATCTTTCACTTTCGTTCAAGATGACAGCGATGTCTCTTTTTTACTTCTTGATATATACTTTCACGTTCTTGTAACCGCATGCTGTTGTTGCACGTACGATGTAGAGACCTTCGGGTACACCTGCAGTGTTCATTGTGTCGCCTTTTGCATTGGCAATGAGTGCCGCATTTACGGTGAAAAGTTCAATGCTTCTCACGTCGCCTGTCGCAACAATGCCGTTGTCGGTTACTGTTACTGTTACCTCCTCTGCAACATTTTCCTTGATGCCTGTAGGATAGCTGCTCTCATCGGTGTTTGGAGCGAAATATGCTACAAGTTTCACGTTGTGGTCAACTGTGAATGTGTACTCAGCGCTTGTAGATACAACAACGCCTTCCTCCTTCCAGCATACGAACTTGCCGTTGCCATATGCTGTGGCAGTTGCTGTGAGTGTTGTGCCGTAAGCATAATCCTCGGCAACCTGTGAAAGCTCCACTTTACCGCGTTCCCAAGAGTTCACGCCCACTGTCACGGTGCGATTCACCTGTGGCTCTACAACCTTTATGTGGAAGTCGTAGATGAAGCCCTGTACCTCGTCCTCTGCAAGGTCGAGACCATTGCTGTTCACGCGCAGGCGCATGCGTGTCTGCTCCATTGTCGCCCACTCGGGTACAGTTACTGTAGCCTTACCGGCTGTGCCGTCTACTGTTACCGGAACTTCTGTTTCGAATACACCGTCGCCGTTCCAGTCGAAGTGTGCAGCAACCACAAGGCTGCTTGCAGCGTTGCTTGAAAGGGTAACGCCAAGGTTGAATGTGCCGCCCTGTGCAACCTCGCCTCTGTCGTTGGCATATACTACATGCCACTTGGCTGGCTTGCTCTGTGCCTCATAAATGATGTTGCTGAGTGCAGCCTCGCCACGGAGCTCGAACTTCTTTACGTAGTTGTTGCCAACTGTACCGCATGGGTTGTTGTAGATTTGCAGTTTGCGTGCATAGGCGCTGCGTAGACGATTGAATTTGAAGAGGCTGTCGCCCTCAACCTTGAGCACTGTGCCGTTGCTCTTGAAATAGAAATAACCGCTGTTCTCCTTTGACATGTGTACTGTCCACTTGGTGTCAAGACCCTTGCCGATTGTGATGTTCCCGTCAACGATGCCTATTACGTTTGCAGGCTCTGCTGCCGATGCTATCTGCCAACCTGTGGTGTTGCCTGTGCCTACGAAGTACCACTCCTGGTTCTCATCGAAAGCGTCGGGGGTAGCAAGTGCTGGAGCACCTTCGCTTATTGTCAGGTTTTTGCCGTTGATGGCCTCTACATTGTAGCTTGCGCCAATTTTGCCGATAGCCTCACTGCCGTCGAATGGACGAACCTCATAGAGGTCTTCAGTTTCAATGAGTTTCCAGTATGAGCCTACGCGGCTTGTGCCGGCCTGCCATGTGATTACATATTCCGAGGCACCGTCCTTGTTAAGTGCGCGAGGGCCGCCATTCTCGTTGCTGTATCCCTGGCAGTCAGTCGAGCTCAGCCACCAGCAATTTGCTATCTCGCCAGTTGTTGCAGTGGTCTTTCCCACATAGTACTCAACCGGGGTAGTTGTTGTGTAAACTTTTGATGCCGATGATGGAGTGAGGTTACATGTCCCTATGTAACGGCCTGTGGCAGTGTTCTTAATATAGTAGCAGTTCTCGTTCTCTGTGGGGATGAACATCCAGAACTGTGGCTTTGCATTATCCCTCGACTGCACTGTCATGCGGTGGTCGCTCTCCTCGGTAACGTAGTTCGCACCGGTGTTTTTCCATGAGATAAGGTATACCTTTGCACCGTCGGTGTCTGGCTCGGGAGTCGGGTCCGGTTCCGGCTCCGGTTCCGGTTCTGGTGTTGTGCCGGCTGTGCTCAACTGTACCTCGCTAAGACCAAAGAAACATCCGCCGTTTGTAGTGCCTTTGGTGATTGTGAGTTTCACGGTCACGGTGCCGTCTGTGTTTACGGTTGCGCCGGTGATGTCCCAAACCTTGTGTACATTGCCGCTTGTGCCCACACCTGCAGCGATGTCAATGTCGTTGAGTGCGCCGAACTCCGCATTGTTCACGGTTGTTGTCACATTCCACTGGCGGGTAACGCCATCGTTAGGTTCCTGGTAGTTGCTGCCGCCATTGAGCGCGTGGATGTCAAGCCCCACCTTGTCGAAGGTAAAGCCGGCAGGTACACCATTGATTGTGAATGCCAGTTCAATGTTGGGGTTAGTGTTTGCATTGATGTTGGGGCAAAGAATAGCACCGGTAACAGCATTGCTTGTAGGCTTGAAACTGTGTGATGTAGCAACGGTAGCCGTTGCACCCTCAATGGCCGCGCCATTTTCATCAACGACTGTAATTGCTACAGATGACGCATCTGTGCCTGTTCGGTTGAACTTCAGGCCAATGCCGGACACTGCAAGGATTGGCTGGGTAGCCATAATCAGCAGAGTCAGAATGGTTAGGTAAAATCTTTTCATGTAGATGTAAACTTAAAATGGTTAGTTTTTGTAAAAGTAATAATATATTTTAAAATAGGAATTATTTTTCGGGATTTTTTGACCGCGAGCCTGCCGGTGTGTCGCGTATTTGTTTTATCAGTTCTTGATGGAAAACACAGGAGCAGATTTTGTAAAAAATCTGCTCCTGCTAACTTAATATTACAAATGAAAAAATTAAGTACCCTATTGGGCCTTTTTTGCTTTATGATTAAATCAGTTCCACAGATTTCCCCATTGACTCGCCTTTTTAATCGCGCCCCACGCGGTGTGACTTACGCCACACTACGCGTGACCAAACGCTGAAAGGCTCACGATAGGGAAATCAATTCCACAGGTCACCCCACTCGCCGCGGCGGCCACCACCGAGCTGGTTTCCTGATACTCCGGTATCTACTGTCTGGTCATCATTACCCATCTTCAATGAAGCTGCAAGCATCTGTGCTGCCTCGATATTTACCTCTGTCATAAGAGGAGATACATATGTCTTCTTCATATTCTTGTATTGGCCCCCTCCGTCTCCCCCTATAGGGGAGAGTTTGGAGGACTTTATTTGTCCCACCTAAGTCCTCCCCCGTAGGGAGGGCTTAAAAGCGGATGATTATTATTCTTTAAATTATATTAAGTTCCCTTTGCCCCTTAATCCCCTCTCCTTGGGAGAGGGTTAGGGTGAGGCCCCTTTTACTTAACCAATACCTTGCGACCACCAACAATATATATACCAGGAGCGCTGATAGTCTCAACACGGCGGCCTGTAAGGTCATAGATAACTGTACTCTGTACTCTGTTATCTGTTATCTGGTCTATGCCTGTTGTGCCCTCGCCGAAACGGAAACCATTGCTTGCCTGTGCTGCAGCAGGAACTGCGCTTGCTGGCAGGTATGCCTTGTTTGCGTTGTTGAGGAATACCTTCTTTGTGCCACCACTAGTGCTCACATCTTTTGTTATAGCCTTGTAAAGTCCAACTCCATCTTTATTTCCAAGAACATAAGCTTCTTCAGTGATGTTTGTACTTATTGGTGTGCCCTTAAGAAGGTTGTCGCTTATTGCAGGAGCATTTGTTGTTGAAGCGCTAAACTCATAATTTCCAGCAGTTTCAGAATAAATGATTACAGCCGTGTTTGCAGGGATTATTCTGTTTTCAATTTTTGTAAGGTTTATTTTTTCGCTTTCGACACCTTCGTTGGTCACATAATATACTTCAACACCTTCGGGCGCTGTAGACTCGCTAACAGCATAGAATGTGGCATATTTAGCATCAGTGATTTCAACGTCATAAGCTTCAACCATTGTCACCTCATATACATACTGGATTGTCCAGCCGCCTTTTCCTTTATTGTATTTTGGAGTACCTGGTGTACCGTCGGTGTTCTGGACATTGATCCAAACATCTTTTTCGTTTACAAAGCGTACAAGGTTCTCGTCCTGGTCACTTGTGATATAAGGATTTGAATCATTGTCGTGGTCCATTGCTGCAGTTTCACTACCACCAACATATGGCTTCACAACTGTGAATACAGCAGCGTTATCAACTGTTCCAAAGCTGATGTTTACATCCTCATTGCCGCTCTGTATGTATTGTCCTTCCAAATTCTTCAAACGGAAACCACCATCAGTCGGTTCCCATACAAAAATATTTGCATCTGTAACCAATGCACTGCTACTTGTGCCTGCATACCAATCAGGATTTCTTCTTGACAGGTTTTTCATTGCAATGTATGTAGGCTCTGTCTTTGACATCAAGTCGCTTGCAGTAAGGTTTTTATCGCTTAAATGGTAAAGAGTGGTTATAGTTTCAAATGTGATTTTTGTCAAGCCATAGAAACAGCCATTATTGTTTGTACCTTTTGCTAAGGTCAGTGTAAGAGTTAATGTACCATCTTCTGCTTTATAAGCAGTATTCATCTCGAATTCAATGTTAACCGCAGTTCCATTATGTGAAGTTACCATAATGCTTTCATCGGTCTTTGTGCCAAGTATCTCTTCTCCTTTCTTAAGAGTAAAATCCACATGTCGTGTCTCAGTGTGCTCTTGGAATGCACCTCCACCGGTTAAAGCCGCACTTGTAAAAGTTGTGTTCTTGAAAGAATAGTTTGCCGGAACATTGTTTAGTGTTATTGTAAAGACTGCTTCATTCCCGGATGTCATATCTTTTGTATTTTTATCAGGGCAAAGCATGCTCGCTGTCGGGAATGTCGTGTTATTGGCGGTCAGTGCTTTCCAATTATAATTAGAGGTCACAGTCGCTGTAATACCTGCGACATCAATTGCATCGCTGGCAACTTCAACAGTTGCATTTGTTGCATCTGTTTTATTAAATGTCAGTTCGATTGTTCCTTGCGCCATTGCTCCTGCTGTGCAGAGTACAAGCGCCATTGAAAGTAAAAATTTTCTCATAATATAATACGTTAACTTATTAAAAATCCAATTTTTGCTAATTCGCTACAAAAGTAATAATAAGTCAACTTTTTACCCCCCCCCAATGGTTAAATAGTGTTAAAAGATAAAACAGATAAGGGGTAAGGTTGGCGAAGGGCTCTAAAGGCTCTAAGGGTGCTAAAGGCTCTAAAGGTGCTAAGGAAAAAACATTAGTGCCTTTAATGTTCCTTAATGTTCTTTAGTGCCCTTTTTTTAAAAAAAAGTGCATTTTTTGAATCAAGCGCTCAGGTGTTTATTTTATCAGTGTTTTTTTGCTGTCAATAATATATATACCCTTTGTGGGGTTCTCTACCTTGCGGCCTGTAAGGTCGTAAATAGCCGTACTCTGTTCTCTGTTCTCTGTTATCTCGTCAACTCCTGTCTCAGGCAAATTGGCACTGACGCCTTTCAAAGTTATACCTGTCAAGCCATAGAAACATCCAAGGTTGTTTGTTCCTTTGTATATGTTGAGTTTTATGTTGAGCTTGCCGTTGATAGGCGTTATGCCTTCTGTTTCAAAGGTTACATCTTTGAGCGCTCCCGAGGCTACCATTATGCTTTCGTCTTTAATTGGTGTAAGTGCCTCAAGGCTGTTGTCATTACCAAAGCTGCACTCAAAGTTGCAATGGCGTGTCTCTGTGGCTCCTTGCCAATTGCCTGCATAGTTGAGTGCCACACCACTGAATGTTATGCTGTTGATGATGAAGTTGTTGTCAATGCCGTCTATTGACAATGTGTAGGTTATAGGGGTGTCGGCTGTTGTTGCATTGGTGTTTATGTTTAGGCATAGTATGCTGTCGGCAGCAGCTTTGTTGCTGGTCAACCAGCCGGTGGCTCCGCCTGCGGTTATGCTTGCAGTAACTCCACCTGAGCTGTTGCCCGTTTCATCGGTGATTGTGACAAAACTGTTTGTGAGCGATGTGCCGCGTGAGAACGAGAAGTGTAAAAAGTCTTCGGGGATTATCTCTTCGGGTTCTTCGGTTACAAGTTCTATCTTGTATTGGCAACCGGTGTCGTTGCGGTCTTGTCCGTCGGCTTTTGCACTCCAATTGTATATCTTCCATTCGAGGTGGCTTTGTGTCTGGTTCAGTTGGGTTGTTCCGCTATTTATAATGAACAGCCCCGGTGTGTTGCTGTAACTGAGTTCCCAGCCCCGGGCCGGTTCTGCCGATGTTGTGGTGATAGATGTGTTGTGTGCTGCAACCGGGTTGAGATATGTTCCGTCGGCACGGTTTATAATGTTAAATGTTCCGTCGGTGCGTTCCGCGAATTTCCATTGACTGTCAGCCCGGTTGCTCTCCTCTTTGCCAGTGGCAGCATTGCCGTCTCCGTTCGACGATAGATAGCGGTTGTTGCGGTTGGGAGTATACATCTTGTACCAATACTCATTCCGGTCGTTGCTTGCCGATGGCTTGTTTATGTTTGCAAGCACTGAATTTACGGCTGTGGCTATTTTCTCGCCCATAGCTTGAAACTCTTCTTCGGTTCCCCCTGTTTGCAACAACTTGTATGCTTCGCCGGTTACTTTCTTTAGCTCGGCAAGGCTCTCTGCTGTGTATTCGCCCACGCCGTTGCCCTCTTTGAGCGCTGTGGCTGTTGCAATGGCATTGCCAAGCGTGCTGCGAAGCCGGAATGTCCTGTAATTATTTTCGGCCTCCTCGTCGGTTATTGCAACAATGTCTGCATCGTCAATGGCTTCCGCAATCTTCTGCGCAACCTTGACATATCCCATTCCCATCAGGTAATTGTTGCTGATGTACCTGCTGTCGGCGACATTGCCGTTGGCAAGGCTGCTGTATATGTCGATAAACCCTATCTGTGTATCCTCCTCGGCTATTTTCTGCAACCTGTTGTTGAACGGTACAATTCGTCCGGTATTGGTGCTTGAATTGCCGGTCGGCAACAGGCTCATAAGCAGAATTTCGCTATCGGGTGAAAGTTCCTTTATTTTGTCTATGATATTCCGGTATGCTGTTTCAATGTTATCGAGTGTTGCTGTTCCGTTAAGTTCAGCCGCACCTGCATACAAAAGCACTTTCGATGGGCTGCTATTATTGTTCAATATAAGCGGTATCTCTTTCTGAATTACATCGATGCCGGGGCTTGCGTATCCCCAACCGCTGCCGCGGCTCTTGACTTTGCCGCTTTGCAGGAGTTCGTGCCACTCTCCTCCGTGAATCATTTCGTCGCCTATTATCAGTATGTCACTGTCGCTGACAGGAAGAGTGCTGAATATTGTCGCACGCATTCCGTATGCGGCGTTTGATATGCCGTTTGTGCTTTGCCTCTCTACGCAATCATCGGGGTATACCGTGCTGCAACCGATGTGCTGTTCTATCTTTTTTGTCCATATTTGGTAGCCCGATGCCTTGAGGTGCAGGCCGTCAAGCGTATGTGTGTAGTCCCGGGTCAAACTGTAAAGGTCATCCCAAAGGTCTATGTATGTAATCTCTTCTTCATCGCACAATGCTTTCAACCGCCTGTTGGTCTCCTCGAGTTGTGACAACTCTCTGTTATATACGCTGGGCAGTATGCTTTGAATGTAGATTTCGGTATTGGGAGATACTCTCTTGAAACGTTCTACAATTATGCTTGTGCTTGCTATTATGTTATCGATGTTTCTGCTGCCGTTTTTTCCAAGATCGTTGGTACCAACCATGATGAATACCTTTTGTGGTTTTCCAACAGCAATGGCCTCAATGTTGTCAACCGTCTCGTTTATGAATGTACCCCATACGCCGCGGTTTATTATGTTGTGGTTGGAACCGAATGCCTCCCACCATTCGTGCATGTTGGTGATACTGTTTCCTATGAAAACAATATTCTCGTTCTTGACCGGAAGCACTTTGAATACATCATATCTGTGGTTGCGGAAAGGGTCTTGAGCCGATAACTGCAATGCTGCAACCATAATGAGCAGAGAGAGTATAAATCTTTTCATTTTTTAGGTTGTTTAAGGCTTGTTTTATCTTTCTCTTGCAAAAATATGTATATGTACCTTTTTTGTTGTGTCTGAATGGTTAAAAATTTTAAAAGTGAAGAAATAAGGGCTGGTGAGGGTGCAAATCTTCTTTAATGTCATTAAAATGGTTGAACAAAAACACCGTAGTACGTTTTTTAAAATAAAAAGGATATGGAACAAGAGACGCTCTACACAATATTTGGATATGTTGCAAGCCTTGGCATGATACTCGGCTATCTGCCACAGGCAATAACCACCATCCGCACGCACAATACCGACGGCATAGCGCTTCCCTCATTTCTGATGATGGCGATTGGTGCATTGGCATTTGTCATTCAAGGCCTGTTGCACAAAGACGGCGTAATATGGTCTATGGTAATAACCAATGCCGTAACCTGCAGTTGTAGCTGTATAGTCTTTGCAATAAAAATTCACAATGACTACTTTTTTAAAAAAGGGGGTTAAGGGGCACTAAGGGCTACTAATGAACACTAAAGGAAACTAAGGGTGCTAATGTTTTTCACTTTCCGCTGTTCCTTACTTTTATTCTCTCACGGGTCAGCTTTTCACGAAAACCACCTTCGTTTATAAATCGCTCGCCGGCAGTCTGCAGATACTTGTAAAGTAAATAATCGGTCTGATAGATGAGCACAATTGCAATGTTTGCAATAACCTCATCGTTCCTTGTACGCACAAGATTCATCCAAAAATCGGTATCATTATGCTCGCGTCCAAGTTGTTGTGCACAAATAAGTTCCCTTGAATGTTTTTCCCAACGATGCAGGCCATGCGTGCGCAAATAGTCTTCGTAGTCAACCAAAAGTTCTTGCAAGCTGCTTTTTGCAACATTCACCAATTTTAATTCTGTTTCAACCGATGTAGCGCCAGCTGTATATCCCTCTACAATGTTCTGCTTTCCACTGCGTGCTGCCTGCACCATTTGGTCAATTGTGCGGTCGCCACGATGCAAAAAACGCTCAACGAAATGACAGGTAATATCATAGATTGCCTCAGCCTTCTTGTAGCAAAGCAAGTTACGGTAATTACCACGATTAGGAATTAAAGTTGTCATTACTGTATGTTTTAAGCAATAAAATATAATAAAGTTGCCAAGGGAAAACATTAGTCCCCTTAATGTCCCTTAGCCCCCTTAGTTCTCTTTTTCCTTTTAACTACAATACCTTCTTTAGTCTTTCTTTTTGAAGTAGTCGTTGTACATTTTGATGCCAAAAACAATGCTGCTACATATAAATGTTACGGCATTGGTGATGAGCATTGACCAGATGATGCCGGCTTCGTGGCATAGGGATTGGATAACGAATGCAACAGAACCGGCTGCCATCATAAGGAATGTGGGCAGGGCAATACCGTCGGTGTTGCGGGTGCGTATGGTCTCAATGGCTTGGGGCAAGTAACCCAAAATGAGGAAAATGCTTGCGGCATAACTGCAAATGGTGTATAAAGTCTCTGAGTTCATGATTTTAAAAATAAGTGTTCTATCACTGCTCGTGTTATCGAAACTTCGTTTTCAGTTTTCAACTTTCATCTTTTCGTGAACTTCATCATTGCCCAGTTGTTATCTTCGGCGTAGCCGATGTATTCCAGTCCGTGACGGGATGCCTCTTCCTTCAGTACCTCCATGTCCTGGGTGTAGAAGCCGCTGATGAATAGCTGTGACCCGGGGTGCATGCAGCGCACGTAGTTCGCCATGTCCATGAGCAGTATGTTGCGGTTGATGTTGGCTATGACAAAATCGAAACTGTCGCTCTCCTTTATTGCATCTGCCCCGCCAAGGCGCACCTCAATGTCGGGTGTGCCGTTGAGCACCGTGTTCTCCTTGGCATTCTCATATGCGAACTCATCGATGTCTATGGCTACAACCTTTGCCGCTCCATGCTTGCGGGCAAGGATGGCGAGCAGGGCGGTACCGCAGCCCATGTCAAGGACGCTCTTGCCGTTCATGTCGCTTGCGAGTATGGCGCGCAACATGTGGCAGGTGGTCTGGTGGTAGCCTGTGCCGAATGCCATCTTGGGGTCGATGAGTATGTCGTAGCGTGCCTTGGGAATATCCTTGTGGAAGGTGCTGTGTATCACGCAATCCTCGCCAAGCACGATGGGCTGAAAGTAGTTCTTCTCCCACTCGGCGTTCCAGTCCTCGCCCTCAATGAACTCACTCTCGTATGTTATTGTGAATCCGGGCAAGGGGAACTCTGCCACCACGGTGGCTATGCTCTCCGCATCGTACAGCGCCTGCGGAACGTATGCCGACATGCCGTCATCTTCGTTCACGAAACTCTCAAAACCTACCTCGGCGAGCAGCGCCGCGAGGACATCATTGGCTGCCTCCTCATTGGGGGTGACAACGAATCTAACTCTTGTATAGTCGTTCATGGTTGTATGATTCTTATGTGTTTATTCTGCGAATGTAATATAATTATGCGAGTGCCGCAAGACTACCCCTTTACTCTTGAGCGGAACCGCAGGTAGAACATCACTCCAGCGCTGGTGAGTCCGAACGGGAACGACATCCACACTCCGGGCAGTCCCCAACCGAAGATAAAGCCGAACAAGTAGCCAGCTGGTAGGGATATAACGAAATAGGCTATGAAGGCGTAGAGCATGACGGGCTTGACGTCGGCTATTCCGCGCAGGGCATTGGAGTAGTTGCATTGCAGGCCGTCGCCGAACTGGTAAAGGATGAACGGCACGGCGAGCTGTGCAACAAGCAACGATACTTGGGCATTGTCTGTGAATATGCCGCCGATGTTATGCCGCATGAGGTATATGAGCGTCGATGCGGCAAGTGCCATGATGAGTGTAAGATGAAACCCTGCTGTTGCCGAGCGGCGTATGTTCGGGCGGTCGTCTGTGCCGTTGTAGTTGCTTGTCTTCACTGCCACTGCGGCAGCCATGCCGTAGTACATCATGAAGCCCAACTGTCCTACGGTACACATTATCTGGTGGGCGGCGAGAGCGTTGGTTCCCAACCAGCCGACCATTATTGTGGCAAGGCTGAAGGAGGCTGTCTCCATACCCATCTGCAGTGCGACGGGCATGCCAATGCCGAACAGCTCCTTCTGGCTGCTTGAGGTAATCTTGCCGCGCATGAATCCCTGGGCGTATACCTCGTAGCGCTTGCTGCGGAAGAATATGTACATGAAGATTGCAAGCATTGCCATGCGCGAGACAAGGGTGGATATTCCTGCACCCAACAGCCCGAGTTCGGGTAACCCGAGCTTGCCGAAGATGAGTATATAGTTACCCACAATGTTCAGGACATTGCCGGTAAGCAGAATCCACATTGATGTCTTTGTGTCTGTTATGCCGTCGGCGAACTGCTTGAATGCGTTGAAGAGCATGATGAACGGCATTGTCATGAGCAGTACCAGATAATATGGGCGCATGAGACCGAGCAGCTCTTCGGGCTGTCCAAGATTGCCGATATTCAGATAAAGGATAGCCATGGCGGCTATGAGCAGCAACGCTATACATCCGTTGGCGAACAGGGCGTTCCTGAGAGTGTTGCCGATACTCTTCTTCTCGTTGCCGCCGAAAAGACGTCCTACGATGGGGGTCAGGCCATAGGAGAAACCTGTAGCGAATATTATGGCAAGGTTGAACATGTTGTTCACGAAACTTGCTGCGCCAAGGTCGGCCGTACCGTGCTGGCCGACCATGATTGTGTCGGCAAAAGAGACAAAGATGATGCCTATCTGCCCTATGATGATAGGCAGCCCCAAACGGAGCAGTTCCTTGTAGTGGGTAGAGTAGGGTTTCATTTCTTTAAACTGAAAGCTGAAAACTGGAAGTTTGTTTATAAGTCATCACTCAATATACAGTTTGTCATTTTTCCAATGTATCGGGTTCTCAATTATATATGCAACAATTTCTTCAAATGATAGTTGGTCGCGTATTATGTGTTCGTAATAGTTGCGTTGCCACAGGTGTTTGTTGAACGGTGTCCACCCAAATTGTTTCACACCATGAATGTAACCGTTGGTGGTCATGGATTTGAATGCACCGATAATGTCACCCAATGTATGTCTGTGCACCTGTGAATGCGTAATGTAGGGGCTCCCCTTGTGGGTGCCCTCAATCACACGGTTTTCTGTTGGGCACCCACAAGGGATACCCCTACGGTAGCCGTTTTCGTTTTGGTTGCCTATGGTTTCATCAGATATTTGTATTATCGCATGGAAATGGTTAGGCATAACTGTGTATTCGTGGCAAATGATTTCTGGATATATGTCCATTAGGTGGTGGTATTCTTTTTCCACCATCTGTCCTGCATCGTTGAGATGCATTGTCCCGCCAATGACGGTTCCGAACATTGGACGGTATTCGTGTGCACAAATGGTAACAAAGTAAAGCCCCTCTGCTGCATAATCGTATTCCTTCAGACGTATCGAACGGCGGTGATGTTGCTCGGGATTGTACATTGTTTTATTGTATTAGTTGTAGGGGCTCCCCTTGTGGGTGCCCTCAATCATACGGTTTTCTATTGGGCATCCACAAGGGATGCCCCTACGGCTGCGGTTTCTTCTGTTGGGCACCCACAAGGGATGCCCCTACGGTTACTGTTTTTGTCCATGGCGTTACATTATCGCAACCAACTCCATCTCGAATATGAGGGTGGAGTATGCAGGGATGTTGCCATTGGCGCGGCTGCCGTAACCGACTTCCCATGGGATGTACACTATCCAATGGTCGCCTACGTGCATCTGGGTAAGGGCTATCTGCCAGCCAACAATCAGGTCGCCCAGACGGAATGCTTCGGGGTAACCACGGTCGTAACTGCTGTCGAAGACCTTGCCGTTGATGAGGCTGCCTTTGTAGTTTACCGTCACGACGTTGCCCGCGCGTGGAGAGCGGTCGCCGTCACCGCTCTTGAGTATCTTCACGAGCACGCCTTGGGAAATCTCCAGCAGCTCTTCCTCGCCGTCACGCAACGCCTGCATGAAGGCTTCGTTCTTTAACTTGTATTCGGGGTTCTTTATTTTTGCCATGGGTTTTGATTAAGGGGTTTAAGAGGGCTAAGGGCTCTAAAGGCTCTAATGGTTCTAAAGGAAAAACATTAGTGCCTTTTTCTAAAAAATGCCCTTTTAAAATACTGTTGCATTACTCTTCGCTCATCAGCTGCTCTATTGCACAGCACAGCTGGTCGGGGCATGATGTGGGCTTGCCGTTGCAGCTTATCCCTTTGAGTCGTGCGATGACATCCTGGTACTTCATGCCTTTTACAAGAGTACTGATTCCCTGAAGGTTGCCGTTGCAGCCGCCGTAGAACTTGACGTCGACAACAACACCGTTGTCGCCGGTCAATTCAATGAGACGCGAGCATGTGCCCACTGTCTGATAGGTTATTGTTTTCATAGTGTGTCTTGTTTTTATTATCTTCCCGCGAAGATAGCATAAAAAAAGTAGCGCACCAAAAAAGTGCGCTACTGCTTGCTGACGGGTTATTTTACAAAGACCTTCTTGCCATTGATAATATAGATTCCTTTGGTCGGTTTTTCTATCTTTCTGCCCTGTAAGTCGTAAATAATTTCCACCTTTCCGTTTTGACCTTTCACCTCGATTACTCCTGTCTCGCCGTTGGTGTAGGTCAGGGTAATCTCGATGTTCTTTGCTACGTGTGCAAGCTCTTCATATACTGCATCGCTTTCCTTGAGAGTGTAACCCTCGAATATCGGGGTTAGCATGGTAAACCGGTCGCCGCCCTTGACGTAGCGTCTGCCGCTTGCGAGTTCCTTACCCTCTTCATCTACACATTTATAGCTTACGGTAAAATAGGGGTGTGGCTTGTAGCGGTAGATGATGAAGGGGTGTCCGCCGTCCCAGCCTGTGAAGGTGTTGTCGGCATTGCCGTTCCAGTAGTAGTTGTTGCTTGTGCCCTTGACGCTCCATGTGGCGGTGCTTTCATCGTAGGTAAAGATGAACTCCTCGGCGGTGTCGCCGCCTGTGACAAGCGAACCGCGCAACAACTGCGGGATATATACGCCGTAGTTGTTCATCACGGTGAAACGGTTGCCGTCGCCCTCGAGGTTCCATACAAAGCTCGGGTTGGCTTCGCTTATGCCGTTGGTGGTGGTTATGCCGTCACCTACCTTGGCAACGCTGAGGAAACCGCTGCGTGCAGTCTCGTTCTTGGCATTATATATAAGGTATGATGCGCCGCCCTCGAGCTCTGTGACTGCTTCGCCTACAGCAGCTGCGCCCATGATACCCTCGCAGTCGTAGAATACGTCGATGACGGTATTTTCTGTGGGGATGATAATTGTGCGCTCCTCGGTGTCGCTGCCGATGCATGTATAGAACTCTACATCGGGATACTCTACAGAGTAGCTGTCACCGATGCTACAAGGTACGTCGATGGTGGTAATGAGGTTGCCGTCCATTGTGTAGCAGCGGTAAGTAACGTTGTACGCAATTCGCTTGTATGTGACGTTGACAGTCTTGTTCTCGCTGATATTCCCGAATACGGGTGCGCTGCCGCTGCCTGTCTCTTCGTATCGGAGGATTTCGTGGTTCTCTATCTCGGGTGCGTCGGCTGTGTAGTTGCTGCCTTCTGCGACACTCTTGATATAGCTGCCAATCAGGTTGCCGTTCTCTTCCTTGCAGATGTAACTTATCAGGCATGCCTTCTCATAGACCCATCCTGTTCCCTGCGGGTATATGCCGCCCTTGCCTAAAGTGCCGGGGTTGGTTGCCGCACGTTCGGGGATGGGGTAGAGTGCGCCGTCGCCTGCCATGATGCTGAAATCACCGCTCATTGTATTGTATGCATTTGTGAGTGTCACACCGCTCTCGCCCAAAGCTATAGGAGCTGTGGCACTGCTTATGTAGCGGCCTGTCACTGCATTACGCAGTTGGAATGTCTGTCCGTTGGCTGTGGATGCTGTCTCTACAAGCTCCCATACGTCTGCACCGTATTCCTGTCTTGCGGCTGTGACAGCACCATCGTTGTTGTCGTAGAGTGTGACTCCCTTGAAACGTTCGGTATTGTTGACAATGCGGTATGCTGTACCGGCAGTGGGGTAGTCAATGGCAATGCTGCTGCCTTGTGCTGCCACAGGACGGAACTCCCATATACCTCCATTACCGTCGGCAGGGTCACTCCACAGGTTGATGGAGTAGTTCTGTCCAGGACCGGCGTAATTGAGACACATGCTGCCGTTGGATACCTTTTGGCTGCGTATGCTGTAGTTGTAGTTGTTGCCGTTCGGTGCATATGCCTTGTCGCCGATGATAAAGTCATAGTGACGGTTGTTCTCGTCGTAGTCCCAACGGCCTGTGTTGTTCTCGGCTGTGGGTGTGCCCTTTACTGAACCGTTCGGCTTTGCCTTGTTTACGATTGCCCAGCGTTCGGGGTTGTTGGGGTCCTGCATGAATGCCCATTGCTGATAGTCGTAACCCTCGTTGTTCTCATCTTCTATGATTTCGCTGTTCCACAGACGGCCGGCAGGTGCAGTGCCTGTCTTGTCGGCTATGTTCATTCCCTCGCGCAACAACTGGATACAACGTCCGGCGCGTGCATCGGTGGCTGTAGTCACAATACGGTACCATGTCTGCTCCTCATCGGTCGATGCAGTCGGCATTACCTTGCCGCCTGTGCCGCTGTCGTTGCCGAGGATGTAGTGGCGACCGTAATCATAGTTGTTGTAGTTGAGCAGCAGGGTGTCCTTGGTTATACGTTGTTGGAAGTCGCTGAAGTTCTTTTTGGCCTGTGGCGTCCAGCCTGTCTCGGCAATGGCTGTGAGGCGTGGCAGGGCAAGGTACTCGAGCAGGTCGTACTCCTGTACATGCTCTGTCCAGAATGTGCCCTGTACACCAATGTAGTATTTGTGCAGGTCCGAAGGTACGTTTGACGGAATGGGTACATAGTCGTATACAGCCTTCACGTTGTCTGTTCCGTAGCCTGCAACCTTGGGCTCATCGGCATCGGTGCTCTGGCGACGGTTGATGTAATATGGTACCTGTGTGGTGATGATGGATTCCATTCCATACTGTGCTGCCTTCAAGGCGCATGGCTGTGCATTGCCTATCTCCCAGCACATCATTGTGCCGCCTGTACCTTTTATGAGCTCCTCATCTGTTCCGCCGGCAGTGAGGCTCTCGTTCCACATTATTACGGTGCGCTTCTTGTCGCCCTCCTTTGATGTCACATAATCGGATAGCTTGCGCACGAAGTGTGACTGCAGCTGGCGCACATTGGTAAGCCCGAGCTCCTGCATCATTGCCTGGCACTCTGCATTGTTCTGCCATGCGCTTGTGGGTGTCTCATCGCCGCCGATGTGAATCTGGCTGTAGGGGAACACATCTATTATCTCATCCAGCACATCCTTTGCAAACTGTAATACCAATGGGCTTGCCACATTCAGCACATCGGCATATACGCCGCCGTTTACCTGCACGTTGTGTGCACCGTTGGGATTACAGCTCAGTTCGGGGTATGCTGCGTTCACAGCACATGAGTGGCCGGGGAACTCGACTTCGGGCACTACCTCGATGTGGCGCTCAGCCGCGTATGCGACAATCTCGCGGCACTCTTCCTGTGTGTAGTAGTATGGTCCGTAAGGCTCGCCTGTGTAGTAGCCGCCATATACGCGGTCGGTAACCCAGTTGTCGTTGCGTGTAGCGCCGACACTCGTCAGAAGCGGGTATTTCTTTACCTCGAAACGCCAGCCCTGGTCATCGGTCAGGTGCCAGTGGAAACGGTTCATCTTGTAATATGACATGACGTCAATCATGCGCTTTATCTGCTCTATACCGAAGTAGTGTCGGCTGACATCGAGCATGAACCCACGGTACTCGAAACGGGGTGCATCCACAATGCTGACTATGGGCAACGGGTATTCTGTTACCTTGTCGTCCTTTACTCCTGCCATTACATTTGCCGGGAGTATCTTCTTGATGGTCTGGAACGCGTAGTAGAAACCATTGGCTTCGTTGGCGGCAATGGCAATGCCGTCGGCTGTGATGTCAAGGGTGTAACCCTCGTTGCCGAGCTCTTCGTTACCTGTGTACATTGACATTCTGACCAATGCATCATCGGCGTCTTTCTTGACTTCGATATTATAGCCTGTGACTTCGCTGAGAAGTGTGGCGAACTTCACGGCTTCGGCTGCATTCTTTTCGTTGAGTTCTCCTGTAGTGATAGTGAAACTTTCGGGCAACAGCAGGCTGCCTGTTCCCTTTGTCATCCTCATCGGGAGCGGTGTGAGGTTCACGTCGCTGTCGGCGAGTATGCTCATTGGTATACAGATGAGCATGAGAAGAATTGAAAGTGTGAGTTTTTTCATTGGATTTGTATTATGGTTGATATGTTCTGTTCCTTATTCGGGGGTCTCATCCTCGGCCTTGAGGGTGGGCAGGCATATGCAGTATTTCACGGCAAGCACACGTGTGAGGAATACGGCCGTTCCGCAGGCAAGCATCGCTACTGGGCCGGCGAGGCCAATCATGTCGCATATGCCGAACACGACTCCGCCGACAACGCATGCCATAGCGTATATTTCCTTGCGGAATATGAGCGGCACTTCATTTATGAGCACATCGCGTATGACACCGCCCGCAGCACCGGTCATGGTACCCATGACAATGGCAACCCATATTGGCAGGTCGCAGTCAAGGGTCTTCTGTATGCCCACGATGGTAAAGAGGGCAAGACCGACGGCGTCAAAAATGAAGAACGTGTTGCGCATGTGCACGAGGAATTTCCTGAAGAGTATTACCCATAGAAGCGCAAGGCCTGTACACGACAGGTAGAATCCGTCGTGCATCCAGAATACAGGCACGTCGAGCATCACGTCGCGCAATGTTCCGCCGCCGATGGCTGTTGCTGCACCGACAACATACGCTCCGAACCAGTCAAACTGCTTCGCCGATGCCAGTCGTATACCGCTTATGGCGAACGCGAATGTACCTACAAAATCAATTATCTGCAACAGGGTTATGTTGCCGAACCAGTTGAATATGGCATTAATGAATTCCATCATTCTTTTCTTTTTTGTTCCGCTAAGATAAAGATAAACTACGGAAATTATATTCCGTTTGCTCCTTTTTTAATAAAATGCTGTTTAAAATCCCCAAAAATATCGTTAAACGTTTGCACAGAATAAAAATGTGCATATCTTTGCGATATCAAAATGATATCAAAAAGTATTAACTTATAAAATGGAAATTATGGAAAAGAAAAATGTTGGAACTGAGGTTCTGGGTAAAGAGAAGTTTATAACCCCTTCAAGCGGCTGGGTGGCTCTGTTCCTGACCCTTGTCGGTCTTATCGGCGGTGCAGCTCTCCCCATTACAATGCTTGCCAATGGCGGCTCCGATTTGTGGGGTATATGTTTTATCGTACCTGTCGTATCGCTTGTGTTCATGTGCGGCCTTTTTATTGTCAACCCCAACGAGAGCGCTGTTGTGACCTTCTTCGGAAAGTATGTAGGTACAGTGGTTGACAACGGTTTCTTCTTCATGAATCCTTTTACCGGTAAAAAGAATGTGTCGCTGCGTGCGCGTAATCTGAACGGCGAGCCCATCAAGGTGAATGACCTCATGGGTAACCCCATAATGATTGGCGTGGTGCTCGTGTGGAGGGTGAAGGATACTTTCAAGGCTTCGTTCGAAGTTGATGACTACTCCCGTTTTGTCGATATACAGAGTGAGGCTGCCATACGTAACCTTGCGGGTGCCTACCCTTACGACAATCTCGAGGATGAGGATGCTGCAATCACTCTGCGTAACGGTGGCGAGGAGGTAAATGACCTGCTAGAGAAGTCGCTTGCCGAGAGGCTCGCCATTGCGGGTATCGAGGTAATGGAGGCGCGCATCAGCTACCTCGCCTATGCTCCTGAGATTGCAAGCGCGATGCTCCAGCGTCAGCAGGCAACAGCGATGGTCGCAGCACGCCACAAGATTGTTGAGGGTGCCGTAGGTATGGTGCAGATGGCTCTTGAGCAGCTGTCACAGAAGGAAATCATTGAGCTTGATGAGGAGAAGAAGGCTGCCATGGTAAGCAATCTCATGGTGGTGCTCACGAGTGACAGGGCTGCTACTCCTGTGGTAAATACAGGTTCGTTGTACCAGTAAAACAACTGCCATGGCAAAAGAGAAGAAATCTTTTGTACTACGCATAAACGGCGAAACTATGTCGGCGCTCGAGAAATGGGCTGCCGACGAGTTCCGCAGTGTCAACGGGCAACTGGAGTATATAATAACCGATGCCCTGCGCAAGGCGGGCAGGTTGCCGAAGAACGGTAATAATAATAATGAATGATAATGAACGGACATATTGATGATTATATAGTATCGCTGCTGCTGGTTATCCTAGCGGTGGTAATAGCGTTCGGCAAGGGCGATTTCCTCATTTCGGGTTACAATACTGCATCCGAGGAGAAGAAGGCCACATATAACGTGCCGCGTCTGCGTCTGATGGTCTCTTCACTGCTCGTCCTTATTACTATAGGGCTTGTGGTCGCAGCCCTTTTGGATTGTGGTGAGGCCGAGAGGGAATACCTGTCATTGGGTATAGCTGTTCTTGTGGTAATATATCTCATTCTTACTTATACTTGGGCAAGGAGGAAATGATGTTTAATGTTTAATGTTAGATGTTGGGTGTGTAATGTTTAAAGTTTAATAATTGAATGAAACGTATACTGTTCCTTGTTTCTGTAGTGTTGCTATCGATACTCCCGGCAATGTCACAGGGCCGTAAGGCGGTAGAGACATCTACGGACATAGCAATGTTCGCGCCGGCGGCTGTCGGTGCGGGTGTCGCGTTTGTGAAAGGAGACTACAAAGGTCTGCTTCAGCTCGGCGAGTCGCTTGTGGCATCGGTGGCCGTGAGCTATGCGCTCAAATATACGGTAAAGAAAGAGCGCCCCGACGGCAGTGACTTCCGTTCCTTTCCCTCGAACCATACGGGCTTCTCGTTCTCGGGCGCCACGTTCCTTCTCAAACGCTACGGATGGGAGTGGGGTGTGCCTGCCTATCTTGTGAGCGGCTATGTGGCATGGGGCAGGGTGTATGCCAAGCGTCACGACGTGTGGGACGTGCTTGCCGGTGCCGCGATAGGCGTGGGAAGCGGACTGCTCTTTACGACTCCCTTTGCCCGTAAGCACGATATTGTCGTATCTCCTACCGTGAATAATGAAGGCGGCTGCGGAGTCTACTTTTCAATGAAGTTCTGATTTATGGCAAGGCACGTCATTGTATCCTTAAAAACCTTAAAAGACCTAAAAGAGCTGCTGTTTCTCTTTGCAATGCGGATTTTTTATTATCTTCGCGTAGTTTCAAGAAACAGATAGAACCATGATAAAGCAAGAATGGATTGAGAAGGGGTTCATTGATGAGAAAATCCCCGAGGGTATCGACCTGAAGGCCGAAATCCGTCGTATGTGTGAGGAGAAAAATGCCGTCATACTTGCGCATTATTATACCGATGGTGCAGTGCAGGATGTTGCTGACTTTGTGGGCGATAGCCTTGCCTTGGCGCAGCTTGCCGAAAAGACCACTGCCGATATAATCGTCATGTGCGGTGTACATTTCATGGCCGAGACAAACAAGATTCTCTCACCCGATAAAACGGTGCTTATTCCTGACCTCAACGCCGGCTGTTCACTGGCCGAGAGTTGTCCTGCCGAGGAACTGGCGAAGTTCAAGGCAGAGCATCCCGGATATAAGGTTGTCGCCTATGTTAACACGTCGGCTGCAGTCAAGGCACTGACGGATATCGTGGTTACTTCGACCAACGCGCGTGCTGTGGTGGATAGCTTCCCGAAGGATGAGAAGATAATCTTCGCGCCCGACAAGAACCTTGGTGGTTATCTCAATGCTGTGACCCACCGCGATATGCTGTTGTGGAATGGCGGTTGCCATGTGCATGAGCAGTTCTCGATAGAGAAGATTGTCGAGTTGCGCAGCACTCATCCCGATGCAAAGGTGCTTGCACACCCCGAGTGCAAGAGCGGCGTACTCGCCCTTGCCGACTTCATAGGCTCTACGGCTGCAATACTTTCTTATGCCGAGAAGAGCGATGCAAAGGATTTCATCGTGGCGACGGAGAGCGGCATTCTCCACGAGATGCAGAAACGTTGTCCACAGAAGAACTTCATTCCTGTACCGCCGATGGCCGGCGGATGCGCATGCAACGAATGTGGCTTCATGCGCCTGAATACTCTTGAAAAACTCTACAACACTCTCAAATATGAGTGGCCGACAGTGGAGCTTGATGAGGCCTTGCGCGAGGATGCCAAGAAACCTATTGTCAGGATGCTGGAACTATCGAAATGATTCTTTGCCTGTAGCTGTGGTGCTGCTGACAAAGTATAGAATAAAAACAGACAATGAGCACACATGTGCTCATTGTCTGTTTTTATTTATGCCGAGCGATGACGGCTCAGCTGTCCCAGATGTTCCCCCATCCGTTGATGGTTGTGGTGCCTGAGGCTTTATTGGAGTTTGAGTCTCTTGTGACGCTCCCGGTGGAGGCTGCGATGATGAATGTCTCTACATTGATGGATTCTGCCCTAGGGGCAAGATAGGCTTTCTTCATAATTGATGATTTTGAATTTGTAATAAATGCTCTTTTATGAAGTAACATCGTTTTCAATGAAAAGGTTTGCTCGCCTCATGTGTTGTTCTCTTGCGGATGCGTGGTTACTTATGCAGTTGCCATAAACGAACATCCGGCGCCCTTGCGGGCACCGGATGTTCGTTTATGGTAATGTCACTTATTTGCAGAATCTTTCGCGTAGAGTCGTTATCATGTCCTGTGTCATTGTGTCAAGGTCATAGCTTGGTTCCCAGTCCCACTCCTCGCGTGCGCAAGAGTCATCGAGCTTGTTGGGCCATGAGTCGGCGATTGCCTGACGTACAGGGTCGAATTCATAGTGCATCTTGAAGTCGGGGATGTACTTCTGTATTGATGCCTTGATGATTTCTGGGTCGAAACTCATTGATGCCACGTTGAAGGCGTTGCGGTGGATGAGACGTGACGGGTCGGCATTCATGATGTCGACAGCGGCTTTCAGCGCATCGGGCATGTACATCATGTCCATGAATGTACCTGCCTGGATGGGGCATGCGAAATCCTCGCCCTTTACGGCTGCATAGTAAATCTCAACTGCATAGTCGGTTGTTCCGCCGCCAGGGAGAGTGACGTTCGAGATAAGACCCGGGAAGCGTACGGCACGCGTGTCTACACCATATTTTGTGAAGTAATAGTCGCTGAGCAGCTCTGTCGCAACCTTGGTCACTCCGTACATGGTACGTGGACGCTGTATGGTGTCCTGCGGGGTATTGTCGGCAGGAGTGTTGGGGCCGAACGACCCGATTGAACTCGGAGTGAACACGGCGCATCCTTTCTCGCGGGCAATCTCAAGGATGTTGATGAGGCCGTTCATCTGAATGTCCCACGCGAGCAACGGTTTGGCTTCGGCGACGGCCGAGAGCAAGGCGGCAAGGTTGTATATCGTGTCAATATGATATTTTTCTACTATGTCGGCAAGCTGCTGGGCGTTCTTTACGTTTGCCTCAGCCGCAGGGCCGCTCTCAAGCAATATACCTTTGGGTTCAGCACCAGGGATGTAACCTGCCACAATATTACCCTCGGGTATCATGTTGCGCAGTTTCATTGTGAGCTCAGAACCTATCTGTCCTGTTGAGCCGATAACCAATACGTTCTTCATAATGCTATATAATGTAATATTGTTCAATAAAATTATACTTTATCACTTTTCAAAGTTACAGTTAATTTTGTAAAATTCCTCATGAGTCTTCTGTTTTTTGCGTTAAAAAAAGATATTTTTCTTTAGTATATGTTGTGTTTTTTTTGATAAAAGGGTACATTTGCCTACAAGTGAACAAGATTATTCAAGAACTGATAAAACAATAGGAATCATGTACGGAAAGTTTCAACAGCATTTGCAGAATGAACTGGCTGCCATTGATGAGGCGGGCCTCTACAAGAGAGAACGTAACATTGCATCGCAGCAGTTTGCCGAGATTACACTCGAGGATGGCTCAAAGGCGCTCAACTTCTGCGCCAACAACTATCTTGGCCTCTCGAACAACCCGCGTCTGATGAAGGCTGCCCAGGAGGCTATGGAGGCCCGTGGCTTCGGTATGTCGTCGGTGCGCTTCATCTGCGGTACGCAGGATTATCACAAGACTCTTGAGAAGGCTATTGCCGACTACTTCAAGACCGAGGATACAATACTTTATGCAGCATGCTTCGATGCTAACGGCGGTCTCTTCGAGCCTCTGTTCACGGCCGAGGATGCCATTATCTCCGACTCGTTGAACCACGCTTCAATAATTGACGGTGTACGTCTGTGCAAGGCCCAGCGCTACCGCTATGCCAATGCCGACATGGCCGACCTTGAACGCTGTCTTCAGGAGGCTCAGGCCCAGCGTTACCGCATAATAGTTACCGATGGTGTCTTCTCGATGGATGGCAACGTGGCACCGATGGACAAAATCTGTGACCTCGCCGAGAAATACGATGCACTGGTAATGGTCGATGAGTCGCACTCGGCTGGTGTCGTGGGTGCTACGGGTCACGGTGTTGCCGAGCAGTTCGGTTGCTATGGCCGCATAGATATCTTCACCGGTACACTGGGCAAGGCATTCGGCGGTGCAGTGGGCGGCTTCACGACAGGACGCAAGGAGATTATCGACATGTTGCGTCAGCGCTCACGTCCTTACCTCTTCTCGAACTCGTTGCCGCCTTCAGTGGTGGGTGCCTCTATCGAGGTGTTCAAGATGCTCGCCGAGAGCGATGAACTGCATACCAAACTCCAGAACAACGTCAACTACTTCCGCGACAAGATGCTTGCAGCAGGCTTCGATATAAAGCCTACACAGTCGGCAATATGCGCAGTGATGCTTTATGATGCTCCGCTATCTCAGGTGTTTGCGCAGAAGATGGCTCAGGAGGGTATCTTCGTGACAGGCTTCTACTATCCAGTCGTTCCGAAGGGCGAGGCACGCATCCGTGTCCAGCTGTCTGCTGCTCATGAGCAGGAGCACCTCGACAAGGCAATCAACGCCTTCATAAAGGTTGGTAAGGAACTTGGAGTGATAAAGTAATGTATAATATCAAATAATGGAACTATGAGAAAGATTATGTTTGCTGCACTTGTTGCAGGTATGTTCATGTGTGTTTCATGTTCATCGAATGTGGACAAGGTCATTGACCTCAAGAAGGAACAGGCCGAGGCTGTCAAGGAACTCGATTTGAAGAAAGCGGCCGAACTGGAAGAGGAGGTTGCTGCAATAATGAAAGAGATGAGCGCCGATGAGAAGAAGGAACTCGCGAAGAGAATGCTCGAATGATTGTCCATCAACATAATAAAAGCCGCCTTGCAAGGCGGCTTTTATTATGTTGGCTCACCTGCAAAGTCTGGGGACTGTACTTTATTACCAAAAAT
>JAGBFX010000001.1 GCA_017936265.1 Bacteroidaceae bacterium
AACGAATTTGTCTTTATGCATAACGGTCTGATTATGACCGCAAAAGTAATTTCAAATCCGTTGACTCAAAAATCTCTTGTAACAAATTAAATATCAATCATTTCAAAGAACTATTTCGATTTTTTAGTGGACACTTATGAAGTTTGCCAATTGATGCTATGCACAAAAATAAAGAATATCTGTGCAAAATAATTGCATACCTATAGAAAATATCAGTGACCTGAAATATTTGCACAGGTATGCAATATTATTGCACACATTTTAGTGATTTTAAACAAAACACACAAAAGGTTATCGTATTTATATATAGAACCAATATTTTAAATATGACTAATAGAAAAGATGAAAAGCGCAAGAATGCTCTCAAGAAAAGAAGAGATATTGAAACACTTGAATTTCAAGTACAATGGGGACTGAAAAAACTGCTTGGCGATGCATATTATACCTACACTGCATGTATGGAAGCAGAATTGCATTTCATTATTGAATTGAACCTTTATGAAGATTTATTATCCATTAAAGAATTTGTTGATGACGTCAGGGGCGCATTGGGTGTGGAGCCTGAACCTGAATCAGGCGATTTCTGCCATTGCCTCACAGCAATGGCATTGGGCATAGGAAAAACAAATGATATCTGTAATTTTGATGAGCCTACAGACTGGCAAGCCTTGCTTGAAAAAAAGATATTGAGCATCTATTATCCCGCAGAGACACGTAACAAGATTTTTGAATATGCCAAAGCAAAAAACTACAACACCTCTACATATCTGGGGCAGCCAATTGTAAAATTCTGTCGGCTGTATATCAAATTGGAAAGAAAGAGATAAAAACAGAATTAAGCACACCTAATTCTGTTTTTATAATAGCATTAAAATATAAATTTACAATCTCAGCCCATCGAGCATCTTGCAGAAGAGTTCCATGCCTTCGCGTATCTCACTGACAAGAATATACTCATTGGCTGTGTGCGAGCGGGCTGTGTCACCCGGGCCCATTTTCAGTGTAGGCACATCAATCAACGCCTGATTCGAGAGTGTGGGCGAGCCGTAAGGCTTGCGGCCCATCTCAATGGCACGCTTTACAAGCGGGTGGTCAAGCGCTATCGATGATGAGTTAAGACGTGTTGAACGTGCCTTGACATCGCTCTTGACGTTGCTTTTTATTATTTCAAGAAGTTCGCTGTTCGAGTAACACTCGTTGCTGCGTATGTCAACGACATAACTGCAGCTGTCGGGGATGACATTATGCTGTGTTCCGGCATTTACCTGTGTAACGGTCATCTTCACATCGCCGAAAAGCTCCGATGACTTGGGGTATTTATAATTGCGGAACCACTCGATATCGCTCATGGCGTTATATATGGCATTGACACCTTCATTGCGGGCTGCATGCCCCGATACTCCCTTCGCCACACAATCGAGTACCATGAGGCCCTTCTCTGCCACAGCCGGCTGCATGCCTGTAGGCTCGCCGATGATTGCACACTTGACAGGCGGCAGATGTTTCATAAGCGACTCAATGCCGTTCTTGCCTGACACCTCTTCCTCGGCCGAAGCCACGAAGATGGTATTGTAGCTCTGCTTGCTCTGGCATATCTTGTAGAATACCTGTAAGAACGTAACAAGCGAAGCTCCGTCATCATTGCTGCCGAGACCATAGATTCTGTCGCCCTCCACTATTGGAGTGAACGGGTGCTTGCTCCAGCCGCTGACAGGCTTCACTGTGTCGATGTGCGCATCGAGCATCAATGTGGGACGTGAGGCATCGAAGCCCGGCGCCACGCACCAAAGGTTATTTAAATGACGGTGTATCTCACACTGCACAGGAGCACCACGCTCGATGAAAAGCTGCAGTTTGTCGGTTGCATCGCCCTCTTCACGGCTTATGGAAGGGGTGTTGATAAGAACCTTCAGAAGTTCAACAGCCTGATTTACATTAGATTCGCTTATATTCATACAAAACATTCATTCTTTCGCATGCAAAGGTACAACAGGAAAAGTGCACTTTCAAAATCAAAGAAGATTATTTATCAACAAACGGAACATAAGAAGAGCCTGAACAGACCTTTACGCGCGCGCAGACTTGCTTATTTGTGAAGATAGTTGTATCTTCGCGCAGAATTTCAAAAAGAGAGACAAGACAAATGATTACAGCCGACCAACTTAAAGATATAAAGGAGCGTACCGAGGCACTCAAGCAGTACCTTTCCATTGACGAGAAGATTATCCAGGTAGAGGAAGAGCAGCTGCGCACACAGGCCCCGGGATTCTGGGACAATGCCAAGGAAGCCGAAGCGCAGATGAAGAAAGTAAAGGCCCTGCAGGGATGGATTGACGGCTACAAGGAGGTTAAGAACCGTACCGAGGAGGCCGAGATGGCTATGGAGCTCTACCGCGAGGAGATGGTCGAGGAACATGAGGTGGATGATGCCTACGCACGCGCACTCACAGCTGTTGAGGAGCTTGAGCTCAAGAACATGCTCCGTGGCGAGGCTGATGACATGGACTGCGTGCTCAAGATAAACTCAGGCGCCGGCGGCACCGAGGCACAGGACTGGGCAAGCATGCTCATGCGCATGTATATGCGTTGGGCCGAGGCAAACGGCTACAAGGTAACCGTTGCCAACCTTCAGGAAGCCGAGGATGCCGGTATAAAGACTGTTACCCTTGAGTTGAAGGGACCATATGCCTATGGCTACCTCAAGGGCGAGAATGGTGTTCACCGCCTTGTGCGCGTGAGCCCCTACAATGCTCAGGGCAAACGAATGACATCATTCAGTTCGGTGTTCGTTACCCCGCTTGTCGATGACAGTATAGAGGTTGTCGTTGAACCGGCGCGTATCTCATGGGATACCTTCCGAAGCGGCGGTGCCGGTGGACAGAACGTCAACAAGGTGGAGTCGGGTGTACGTCTGCGTTATCAGTATAAAGACCCGTACACAGGCGTCGAGGAGGAGATTCTCATCGAGAACACCGAGACCCGCGACCAGCCCAAGAACAAGGAGAACGCCATGCGTCAGCTGCGCTCAATCCTCTACAACAAGGAGATGCAGCACCGCATGGAGGAGCAGGCAAAGGTGGAGGCCGGAAAGAAAAAGATTGAGTGGGGTTCACAGATTCGCAGCTACGTCTTTGATGACCGCCGCGTGAAGGACCACCGCACGAACTACCAGACATCGGATGTAGGCGGTGTAATGGACGGCAAGATTGACGGCTTTATCAAGGCATTCCTCATGGAGTTCTCCGAGGATGCAAAGTAACCTGCTCATATGGCACTTGAGATAGAGAGAAAATTCCTTGTCACTGATGAGAGCTACAAAGCCATGGCGTTCCGTAGCGACCGCATTGCACAGGGGTACCTGTGCCGTGAAGGCGGCAACTCAGCACGCGTGAGGGTACGTGGCGACAAAGGATATATAACAATCAAGGGGCCGTCGATGGACGGCGGGATCAGCCGCTTCGAGTGGGAAAAGGAGATTCCCGAGAGCGAAGCCTGGGAACTCCTGAAGCTATGCCATGGAGGCATCATAGACAAGAGACGTTACCTTGTTGAATGCGGGGCACACACCTTCGAGGTCGATGAGTTCTACGGCGACAACGAAGGGCTTACCGTAGCCGAGGTGGAGCTCGGAAGCGCGGATGAGGAGTTCGAACGCCCTGCGTTCCTCGGGAAAGAGGTAACCGGCGACAAACGCTACTACAACTCGAGCCTCACAAGAATACCTTTCAAGTATTGGTAAAAAGAAAGGAAGCACATCAGAGTGTTTCCTTTCTTTTTAATTTCCTGTCGATAACTGGCCGCAATACAAAGAAACAGATGACATTCGCAAAAACCACCCCTGTGACATTAAAAAGAAAATCGAGTATGTCGGCCGAACGATAGGTAGTAAGCTCCATCTGCATTATTTCCATGACACCGCTGAATATTAACGGAATAAGAAACATGGCCAAAAAAGCCTTGAAGCTATTCCTCTTCTCATGTACCCTGAAGAACTCGAACCATATTATAAAAGAGAGACCCGCATACATGCAGAAGTGGGCAACCTTGTCCATGCCTTCAAAGAGCTGGAGCTTCATACCATCAGACGGTTTGAAAAGGCTCAAATAGACTATAGCACAGAACGTGAGTATAGACAACGGGTAACGTTTAAGGTATTTCAGTATGTACTTTAGCATATTTCTACAGTATGTAACAATTCTGATGCCATAATTGCTCAGACAAGTCCTTATTTTTTGCAAAGGTACAACAAATTAGGAATAACAGGACAATACACTGCTGTTTTATATGGATTTAACAAGGGGAGTGGCTAAAAAGTAAATTCAGTACCCGAAATTTGGCAACACTAGTTGTAGAGGGTGACCCATTTTACTTTTCATTCACCCCGACAAAAAGAGGATGACTTTTCAGTCATCCTCCACAGGAAATCAAAGAATTGATTTTAAACCTTAATTCCGCAACACTTTGATTTAACTTTATTTATAAGTTCCTGAGCAACAAAAAGTTGCTCAGGATTTTGCCATGTCAGATTTTTCACTTATCTTAGTGTTGCAAATCAAAACAAGCGTAAATCGTAACAAGA
>JAGBFX010000007.1 GCA_017936265.1 Bacteroidaceae bacterium
CTCGCCTATGGTGGCATGAGCAAAGGGCGCTTGTGACGATTTTTTCCTAGTGCCGAAGTTTTTGGTACTTTTTGCGTCAAAAAGTACAGCAAGAACGACAACAAAAAGAATATACGATAACAGATTAAGAGTAAATTGTATGAGATAATACAAGATAGAGATTTATTCATATTCCGATATTACCATAGAAAGCATTCCCTCAACTTTTTACGTTGAGCCTAGAAAAACATAAGAAGAGACAACAGATGATTGAACATATGAATGAATCGGCAGCAAGCATATAAAAATCACCATTCCGCTGAATTGCGCAAAATATATTTTTTGAGAGATTTTTCAGCATGCATCTTATGATATATGATATTTTGTTGTACATTTGCATGAATGCATCACAACGTATGCGTTCATGCGAATGCACTAACAATTAATTAACCAAGCAATATGTTGACATTAGACAAAATCTACCATGCAGCGTTTGTACTGAAGGATGTAATACGACACACAGAGCTCGTTCCTGCACCCAACGTAAACAAGAATGCGACAGTGTATCTCAAGCCCGAGAACCTGCAGTTGACAGGCTCTTTCAAGGTACGTGGTTCTTACTACAAGATTTCACAGCTCTCTGAGGAGGAGAAATCAAAGGGTGTTATTGCATGCTCTGCAGGCAACCATGCCCAGGGCGTTGCTCTTGCAGCGACAAAGAACGGTATCAAGTCTCTTATCTGTCTGCCCGACTGTGCGCCAATCTCCAAGATTGAGGCTACAAAAGGTTACGGAGCTGACATCTGCCTCGTTCCAGGCGTATACGACGATGCATACAAACGTGCCATTGAGCTGCGCGATGAAAAAGGCTACACATTCATACATCCGTTCGATGATGAGGATGTGATTGCAGGCCAGGGTACAATAGGTCTTGAGCTTATTGACCAGATGAAGGACGTTGACGCTGTAATAGTACCTATCGGTGGCGGTGGTCTTATTTCCGGTGTAGCATTCGCCATAAAGTCATTGAACCCCAACATCAAGGTATATGGTGTTCAGGCAGCAGGCGCTCCGAGCATGAAGAATTCTGTCGAGCACAAACATATTGAACGTCTTGACGCTGTATCTACAATCGCGGACGGCATTGCAGTAAAGCAGCCTGGCGAGAACACATTCAACCTTTGCAGCAAATATGTCGACCAGATTGTAACCGTTACCGATGATGAGGTTTCATCAGCAATCCTTACCCTTCTCGAGAAGCAGAAACTCATTACCGAGGGTGCCGGTGCCGTAGCTGTAGCTGCAGCCATGTTCAACAAGGTGCCCATTGAAGGCAAGAAGGTTATCTGCGTTGTATCAGGCGGTAACATAGACGTCAACATCCTTGACCGCGTCGTAAAGCGTGGTCTCATGACTTCGGGACGTTCCGCACTCCTCAAGGTAGAGCTTCTTGACAAACCTGGGCAGTTGGTACAGATTTCAAGCATCATTGCAGAATTGGGTGGCAACGTGATAGGTGTACATCATGAGCGCAGCAATGCCAACCTCGCAATCACAGGATGTTTCATCCGCATAAGTCTCGAGACACGTAACTTCGAGCATGTAGAACAGATAAAGAAGGCCATAAAGGAAGCGGGCTTCACAATCTGGGACTAAAAGAATTACAAACCATAAAAAATATAAGATTATGCTTAAGAAAGTTTATACAAGCAATGCCCCCGAGGCTATCGGCCCATACTCACAGGCCATCATCTGCGGTAACATGTTGTTCACATCAGGCCAGATTCCCATCAACCCGGCAACAGGCGATGTTGAGGCAGAGGGCATCACAGACCAGGCAACACAGGTAATGAAGAACCTTTCGGCTGTTCTTGCCGAGGCAGGTACATCTTTTGACAAGGTTGTAAAGACAACATGCTTCCTCAGCGACATGGCTGATTTCGCTGCTTTCAACGCTGTATATGCAGAGTATTTCACAAGCAAGCCTGCACGTTCATGCGTTGCAGTCAAGACTCTTCCCAAGAACGTTCTTGTAGAGGTTGAGGTTATTGCAGAAATCTGATTGAAGGGATATACGATATAAAAGGAGGCAAAATTTGTCTCCTTTTATTATATCATATCAAAAGAAACTGAAACCAGGAGGAAAAAACCGTAAAAGGGAAACAGATAGCGCAAAACAATCCGACGCGGTCCGTTGCACTACAAAAAAAGAGAGGTAAATGATCAAATCAAAGAAAATTACCAGCCAAAATCTTTGCCAGTACAAAAAAAAAGAGTAATTTTGCAAGCTGAATGACGTAAAGTACTTTTGGACAGAAAAACATATAAAAATATAAGACAATGAAAAGAACATTCCAGCCCTCTAACAGAAAGAGAAAGAACAAGCATGGTTTCCGTGAGAGAATGGCCACAAAGAACGGCCGTCGCGTATTGGCAGCACGTCGCGCAAAGGGTCGCGCAAAGCTGACAGTTTCTGATGAATACAACGGAAAGAAGAAGTAATTGCCACGCAATCAAATAAATAAGGGTAACCATTCGGTTACCCTTATTTATTTGTGTTGACATCAAAACCGACCTTCAACATTAAACATTAAACATCAAACATCAGCCCCTATTTCAAAAGGAACCTCATAACGGCACCCATCAGTTCACTCCTCTGTTTCTCTCCAGATACCGATTCGAAAGGGAAACTGGTTGACAGAACACGATACTTGCCGGCATACGCCACTCCTGCGCTCTCCCTGCACCCGTTGAAGACAAACGAAACAAAAGCATCATCAATAGGGACAAGGATGTCGGGGCGGGATACAGCATAACACTCCTCATTGGCAGTACGCGGTATACGGAAGAGAGAGCCGCCGGCACCGCTTATGAGATTCTCCGAAGCATCGGAGACAGTACCGCCATAATCACAACGTAGCACCTCGCGCAAGAACCCTCTATCCGCATCAGTTTTTGTCATGTCGCTTGCGAGAAAGGCGCCGCTTACAAAAAGGTGTCCTCCCGCATTGCAGAACCTTCTTATCTTCTGCTGCAACTCTTTGGGGAACGTCTTGTAAGGCCTGTCATAACCCAGGAGCGAACCAGGCTCGCCCTGTTTCTCTACACCAAGAATAAGGTCCACCACCTTGTAGTCATTCATATCGACAGCCCCGCTCATAACCGCTTCACTGCCACATGACACAAACGAGACATCATTTGCAGCCAGGGCCTTTCCATGCACGTAAGGATAATCGAACGTGTTTCCGGCAATGAGCATGCCCTCATAGCGGTCATCGCTCAAACCGAGACCATCCTCAAAGCCAATGCCCGCACGCGAGTGGTCAAGCTGCACACCGCAATACTCGGGCGAAAAGCCATAAGGGACACCAGGGTCAGACTCCATCTCAAATCCCGCTGTCTGCATGGTAGAAGAGACTGCCGGAGCACCGAGGCGATGGAACCCGTTCACGACAAGCACTCTACCCGCCTCACGCTTCGACAGATAGAGCGAAAGCACCTCCGACGGAAGGCTCTCGCCGCCGTCATTCAAGGCTGTTACCTTAAAGCTATACAATACACCTTTCTCTATCTTATGGCTGAAACTGTTCCGGTCAACAACCGTTCCGTTATCAAAACCGCCGTCTCCCTTTCTTGTATACACAACATATTTTTCAGGGGCAGCCGTCGGCTCCTGAGGGTCCATTACCGGCAACCATTTGAGCATAGCCTTGTCATCCTTGTCCGAAAGCTCTAATGAGAAATTGCTTACCGGCAACGGTTGCACCACATACTCCGTTCCATGCACGAAGCAGAGATGTTTCAGCAACGACTTGTATACAGCACGCGCGAAAGTGAATTTGAAATCGGGGTCATGTGCATATACCATGTCGGCAAAATTCTGATGCGAGAACGACTCCAGTATGACAGACGGGATGCAAGGAACGCGCGTCTCGCCGTAGTTGCGGTCAAGGATGCCACGGACGGGCCAACGGTTGCCATAACGCACCGTAAGGTCCTCCTGCACGTTGTTCAACAAGTACGATATAAGGTCACGCGACATCGCACGCGAATGCCCTGTAGCCAATGTATCGCCATTGGTGCGCGTGGTAACGACGCCCAATGAGCCTATTATGTTATCATTCTCATCATATCCTGCGTCGGAATGAAAACCGAAAGAGAGTTCAAGAGGGACACGAAGGCCGGTTGTATCGGGATTGAAGACAGAGCCGCCCGACAGATAGTTGACAGCATGGCCACGACATAGTATATCATCACGATAGTCGCTCTCACCCGAATAGGCCGAATAGACTTCGGGCGGGAAACCGCCTGTCTGCAAATTGTAGCGGGCAGCCTCAAGATAACGCGGCATACCGCTCGTGATACCTTCGGCACCACGTGCCACATTACCCATGCCACCACCGAAACGGACAGCATCGGCGCTCACTATGCCCGCGTGCTTGCTCTCATTGCTCAGAACGACCCCCTGCTCCTTGCCCGAACCTTTATTGAAATGGAATGTACCAAGATACACCCATGTACCGCCACCCATGGTCTGGTTTACCCTGAATTCTGTCGTGCCGCCGCTATGAACGACCTTGTAAAGAGCGTCAGGAACAGAGTTCTCGAATGACGTGTATGAGACGTATACCGCATACCTGCCATCTTTCGGAATGGACGGATGCCACATGGCCTCGGCAATGTTCCTCTTGTCCGAGACCGATGATGTAACATACCTTGAGGTACCCATTGCAAATGGATTGTCATTATCGAAGTAGACCTCACGGGCATCAGCGTACCCTTGGGCAAACTCCCTCCATTTGAAGTTGCGGCCATTGGATTCGGTATAGCGTGACCCCTCACGGCACCTGTCATTGTCGACAATCACACACTCGGGCTGCCAATCCCTCTCACGAGGAGTATAAACAATTGCGCCCGCATTCTCAAGCATAGGCATGAGCAACGGAACGACAATGGATTGTGTAAGCAGGTCTTCGGTAGTACAGAACAGCGACGGACGCTGCCACTGCCACACAGCATTGTCGGCCGAATAGACACGTCCATGACTCTGCCACAATGCAAGATGACGCCCTTCGAGGCCATGTTTTATCTTATAAGGACGCGACACATTCCGTACCCATGGAGCGCCTTTATACTCTACACTACCCCACATTCTCTGCGGGTCGTGCCCCTTTTTCCTGTATATGCCGGGGACACGTTCATCAATGCTCCTGCCGTCATAGACAACCTCAATGTCATACTTCCTGAGTTTGGAGGGGAGCAGTTTCCTTATATCACTATAAATTGTATCAACTACTCCTTGGGTAAACGCCTGACCCGCAAAAGCCTCATTCGCATATATTGTAACCTTGCCCTTCTTCTTGTTGACCACAATCTTGTTGCGACGTTTGTCAAGGGCTGAATGTTTGAGATTGGTTCTGCCCGACCTGAAGTTCTTGAAATATTCAGATATAGAACGTTCAACGGTTTTATCGACATCCTGTGCCGATAAAACCGTTACACCAAGAATACAGGCTGCAAGAGCAACCAGACACTTACGTATTATGTACATCAAGCAAGTTCGTTTATCTCATTCAGAATAGCCCTTGCATCCGCATTGAAAGAGTCGCAAAGAGCATCGAAATACTTCTTTGCAGGCATACCCGGTTCAACATGGTTCACACGGGCGATATACTCCTTGCGCAGTCTGAATATCTTGTCGAAAACAGCCACCCATGAAGCTGTATCACCTTTTGAGTCATAAGAAACGATGAAAGCTTCTGTAGCCAAATCATCAGCAATGAATGTAATAACCTTTTTCAAATCTCTTCTGCTTGCCATAATAATCGGTTTTAATTGAGAAAAAATATAATTCAGCGGGAGTTCACTACACACCCGCATTACACTTGTAAAGATACTCTTTTATTACGAAACAGACAACAATGGAACATAAAAAAGAGATTATTTTATAACGTGACAAATAAAAAAGCACAAAGCACTTTCTAATTTCATAAAAAAAAGCGAAATTTGCCAATAAAACCATTTCAGGACATTATTTACTTATTCAAAAAAGAGATATGAAAATTAGCGCATTACAAAAAGCAAGGGCTGCTTACCAGCCCAAACTGCCCCAGGCACTTACTGAGACTGTTAAATTGTGCGAGGGTGCAGCTACAGAGTCTGTTGCAGACCAGGAGGCTATCAAGGCCATGTTCCCCAACACCTATGGTCTTCCTATCGTAACATTCGAGAAGGGCGGCGAGGCAAAGGAGTATCCTGCAATCAATGTAGGTGTTATCCTTTCAGGCGGTCAGGCACCTGGCGGCCACAACGTAATCGCAGGTCTTTTTGACGGTGTAAAGAGACTCAACCCCAACAGCCGTCTTTTCGGTTTCCTCATGGGTCCTGGCGGTCTGGTTGACCACAAGTATATGGAGATTACTGCAGAGATTATGGACGCTTACCGCAACACTGGCGGTTTCGACATCATCGGTTCAGGCCGTACAAAGCTCGAGAAGACAGAGCAGTTCGACAAGGGTCTGGAGATTATCAAGGAGCTTGACATCAAGGCACTTGTAATCATCGGTGGCGACGACTCGAACACAAACGCATGTGTTCTTGCCGAGTACTATGCAGCAAAGAACACCGGCGTACAGGTTATCGGCTGTCCAAAGACAATCGACGGCGACCTCAAGAACGCTTACATCGAGACATCATTCGGTTTCGACACAGCATGTAAGGTATATTCTGAGGTTATCGGCAACATCCAGCGCGACTGTAACTCTGCACAGAAATACTGGCACTTCATCAAGCTCATGGGCCGTTCAGCATCACATATCGCACTCGAGTGTGCATTGCAGACACAGCCTAACTACTGTATCATTTCCGAGGAGGTTGAGCAGAAGGCACTTTCACTCGACAACATCGTGACATCAATTGCACAGGCTGTTGCAGACCGTGCCGCAGCAGGCAACAACTTCGGTACAGTCCTCATCCCGGAGGGTCTCATCGAGTTTGTTCCCGCAATGAAGGCTCTTATCGCAGAGCTCAACGACCTGTTGGCACACAAGGGCGAGGAGTACGCAGCCGTTGCACCTGAGGAACAGCGCCAGTACATCATCAACCTCCTCTCAAAGGACAACGCAGAGGTTTATGCAAGCCTCCCTGCAGGTGTTGCCCGCCAGTTGACAATGGACCGCGACCCACACGGCAACGTACAGGTATCTCTAATCGAGACAGAGAAGCTGCTTTCAGAGATGGTAGGCAACAAGCTTGCTGCATGGAAGGCAGAAGGCAAGTACGTAGGCAAGTTCAACCCACAGCACCATTTCTTCGGTTACGAGGGACGTTGTGCAGCTCCATCGAACTACGATGCCGACTACTGCTATGCTCTCGGCTACAACGCTTCACAGCTCATCGCTGCCGGCAAGACAGGTTACATGTCATCAGTACGCAACACTACAGCTCCTGCAGCCGAGTGGGTTGCAGGCGGTATCCCCATCACAATGATGATGAATATGGAACGTCGCCATGGCGAGATGAAGCCTGTTATCCAGAAGGCTCTCGTTGACCTGAACGGCGCACCGTTCAAGGAGTTCGCCGCAAACAGAGAGTTGTGGGCCAAGGAGACATGCTATGTTTATCCGGGTCCAATCCAGTACTTTGGTCCATCAGAGGTTTGCGACCAGACTACAAGGACTCTTGCCCTTGAGCAGCAGAAGTAAGCCACAGATGCCAAATGGCTGAAGCTAAAAGGACAATAAAGAAAACAGGCGGGCGGAAGAGCTCTTCCGCCCGCCGTTCTTCTACACGCAAGAACAGGAAACAGGGCTTGCGTGACATGCCCCGTTGGCTTCACATTCTAATTGCAGCAGCAGTCACAGGAGTGTTTCTGTTCATTGCATACCACCTGTTCCTGAAGCAGGAACTGTTCCGTTTCGCCGTATGCGACGGTGCAAAGGCATATCAGGTATGCCTCCCGAAAGGACACACTGTTTTCGGCATCGATATCTCGCATCATCAGGGAAAAATCAATTGGGAAAGGCTTAAGAAGGGCAACCCGGACGAGCCGCCCATCAGTTTTGTCTACATGAAAGCCACCGAAGGCAGTTCCCATAGCGACAAGCGCTACAACGACAACTGGAGCAAAGCCAAAGAGAACGGATTCACACGCGGTGCATACCACTATTTCAGCCCCGCCTCTTCGGGGGATAGACAGGCCGAGATGTTTATCAGTAAAGTCAAACTTGAGCCCGGCGACCTTCCACCAATGGTAGACATTGAGGAAAAGCCCAAAGACAGGGAGCTGTTCATTGCCGAGCTGAAAAAATTCATCCTGAAAGTTGAAGAGCACTATGGTGTAAAGCCAATAATATACTCGTATGCCAAATACTACAACAGATACCTGAATGATGAATTCTTTAATGGCTACGACCTTTGGGTGGCACACTACTACGTGGACAACCCTGCCATCAAGAGAGAATGGAAACTATGGCAGTTCTCCGATATCGGACGTCTGCCGGGCATAAAGGAGAGGACAGACATCAATGCAATAAACGGTGGAATTGACACTCTACGGAATATGCTGATAAAATAAGGCCTGCGAAAACTGTTTGTTCCGCAGGCCTTTTCTGTATAATCTACATTGAACTCACAAAGTGATGCTAATCGTTCATATAGGCGGCACTTGCACTTGAATATTTGCGCCAAGCCTCTACCATTGCGAGGAAATCCTGCGGCAGTTCAGAATCGAAGAACATCATCTCGCCTGTTACAGGATGTACAAAGCCCAATGTCTTGGCATGAAGTGCCTGACGCGGACACAGTTTAAAGCAGTTACGCACAAACTGGCTATACTTGCTAAAGTTGGTGCCTTTCAATATCTCATCGCCGCCATAGACATCATCATTGAAAAGAATATGTCCTATGTGTTTCATATGTACTCTAATCTGGTGTGTACGTCCTGTCTCAAGATTACACTCCACCAAAGACACATAGCTGAGCCTTTCGAGCACGCGGTAATGTGTAACTGCATGCTTGCCGACAGAATCATCAGCCGAGACACACATCTGCAGTCTGTTACGCGGGTTGCGGGTTATATTGCCCGTAACCGTACCGGTATCTTCCTTGACATTACCCCAGACAACGGCATTGTATGTACGTTTTGTCGTCTTATTGAAGAACTGCATACCCAAGTGCGCCTTTGCCGCCGCGCTCTTGGCAACCACAAGCAACCCCGAGGTATTCTTGTCTATCCTGTGCACAAGACCCACTTGAGGGTCATTAGGGTCAAAATCGGGGTTATCTTTAAGATGCCATGCCACAGCATTTATAAGAGTACCATGCGTGTTTCCGCAGCCCGGGTGCACGACAAGACCCGCAGGCTTGTTCACAACCATAAGCACATCGTCCTCATAGACAATATCAAGCGGAATATCCTCGGGGATTATACTGTTGTCATACACCGGTGTATTGAGTGTAATGACAATCTCATCAAGAGGTTTTACCTTGTAATTGCTCTTTACGACCTTGCCGTTGACCGAAATTGAGCCGGCATCGGCAGCCTGCTGTATCTTGTTGCGCGAAGTGTTGGCAACATGGTCTATAAGGAACTTGTCAATACGTATGGGAGACTGCCCCCTATCGGCGATAATACGTATCTCTCGGAACAGGGATTCCTCTTCAAGCTCGAGCTCATCGGCATCGAGCGGCTCCATATCATAATCGGGGATGAACTTTTCCTCAATCATAGCGTAATCAGAAGAAATCAGCATCGACACGTACCGTATCACTCTCGACCAGTTCGCCGCTGCCTATGACAAGAGTAACCTTAGAGCCACGGGGTATCGCTGCTCCGTTCTCAAGTTCTATGCCGTCATAACGCACACCATAGACCCACTCGCGCTCTCCAGGGATGATATCGACCTTCTGCACCTGAAAGCCCGCAGCCTTTAGACGGAACTGTGCCTCACGCAGAGAGCAGTTGTCTATTACAGGAGGTATTCCCTGCTTCGGGGCTTCTGTGGTATTGAGTACAAGATAAATCTTGCGGCCTTCTTTTACAAGAGCATCTGCCAACGGTCTCTGTTCGAGCACCTCTCCGTCTTCGGCACCTTTCTTGTACTTGTACTCCTGAACTGCATAACTGAGTTTCTGGTCTTCAAGCACATAAATGGCCTCGCTCAACTGCATTCCTTTTACATCGGGCACCTTATACGCCACGTTATGATGAGTATAGCTATCCAGCCAACTGAAAGTGACTAACAGCACTACTACTGTTATGACAAACATTGCAAGCAGATTAAGAAGAGTCACAATGACGTTCCTTTTAACGCTTGCGGGTCCTGAATTCTTTTTTTTCATATCTATCAGCCAAAGCAAGTTGCCTCTTGCTCCATAATTAATACATTCAACCAAAAGTAAGACAAAAATAATACAAGTTGAGAGCAATAGCAAAAATAACTCCCTTTTTTAGGATTTCAGGAATCAAAAAACATTTTGCTGCAAGAAAAAAACTCTGTGGCCATATAAAATCAACCTGCCTGCAAACATAAAAATGGTAAAAAAAGGAGTGAAAAATTATCGGATTTACTAACTTTGCAGTTGCGGGATTGCCGCTAAATCACATTTCAAACATTAATTATACAAAGAATATGGTACAGAGTTGGTTCGAGTGCAAAGTAACATACGAGCGTGCAGGGGAAAAAGGCCTTAACACAAAGGTAAACGAGGTTTATCTTGTACAGGGTTTCACATTTACAGAGATTGAGAAGCGCCTTACACAGGAGCTCCAGCCACAGGTCACAGGCGAGTTCAACATAAACAAGATGGAGCGTACGAAGTACAACGAACTTGTTGACAGTATGAGCGAGACAGCCGACAAGTGGTTCAAGTGCAAGATTACAATGGTAACAATTGATGAAGTATCGGCTAAGGAGAAGAAGTCATCGGTTGTAATTCTTGTAAAAGCCGAGGATGTGACAAATGCCGTAAAGAACCTCAATAAGCATATGGAGGATTCAATCATGGACTACAACCTCGCATCAGTGAACGAAAGCCCTATAGTAGACATCTTCCACTATGAAGGATAACAGCTACATAGCTGAAAGGATAAAGGCAATGAGCGCTACCCTCCCCGAGGGGGTAACGCTTATCGCCGTATCAAAATACCACCCTGTCGAAGCCATAAGGACTGCATATGACGCCGGGCACCGCGAGTTCGGCGAGAGCAAGGCACAGGACCTTGTCATCAAGCATCAGGAACTGCCCAAAGACATCAGGTGGCACTTCATCGGCCACCTTCAGAGCAACAAGATAAAGTATATAGCGCCGTTCATACACCTTATACACAGCATTGATACATTCAAGTTGTTGCAGGAAGTAGACAAACAGGGAGCAAAGACAGGACGCCGCATACCTTGTCTGCTGCAGATACACATTGCACAGGAAGAGAGTAAGTTCGGATTCACGCCACAGGAATGCATGGAAATGCTTGAGGAAGGTCAGTGGCGGTCGCTCCAGAATGTAGAGATAAGGGGACTCATGTGCATGGCAAGCAACACCGAAGACAAAGAGCAGATTGCATCGGAATTCTCAACTGTACAAAGGCTGTTCAAAGTGATTAAGGAACGTTTCTTTACCGGGAACGAGAGTTTCTCGATACTATCGGCAGGCATGAGTGATGACTACCCCATTGCCATTGAGCATGGCAGCACACACATACGCATAGGCTCGGGGATTTTCATCGAATAGAGCCTATCTTTCTCTTTTCTGCATTGCCCAAAGGATTGCCACGTAAAGGAACGGGAACACACAAAGCAACTCCACTGCAATATCCGCACACTCTTCATCCATCCCAATCATGGCAGCAAAGCCTGAATACTCCAGACATGGTACAATGCCTGCGGCAGGTATCATCGCCATAAGAGCAGGCACGCAAATTGTCATATATCCCCCTGCTGAGACCACGACATCGGCAAGGGTACGGTAATTGCCATACATGAAGCCAAACACAAGCGACACGACAAGCACGCCTGCAAGAAGCAGCAACAGCCACCCTTGAGCCAATGGCGAGTGCATTATGTTTCCTGTCACGCCAAGCAAGGTTTGCCAAGGAGAAATCGTAAACATGAACAATATTGCAAGGTAAAGGGAGAGCACCAGAGCCGAGAAAAGAAGTGAACGCCCCTCGTTCCCGCTTATCCTGTGTCCTGTCACCAGCCTGGACAAGGAGCGTGCAATACCGGAACCGTCCGACAGCCCCAATACTAACATAAGAAGCAACAGACTACCCCAGGGGATAGAGTCCAATGAATCATCCATGCTGAGCAAGGCCCAACGTACGCCCTCGGCACTGACTATCGAATGTACCTTGACAGCTGTAGCCGAGAACATCTGCATAATGCTCACGAGCCAAGACGCCAGCCACACAAGCACAAGCACTGACGCATAGACAAGCACCGGATAATATGCAGTTCTTCTGTTACTCATCGGCTTCAAGATTTTCGGCATCAATGATATGAAGTTCTATGGCACGCACGACAAGACGTGTCACGTTGATTCCGCGCTGCTCGCCCTCGGAGAAGAGGCGGGTAACAAGGTCGGCCTGACGTTTCTCAAGAGACTTTACACCAAAGGGCATGGTCTTCAATGAGGCAATCATCTCCTTTGTGTAGCCCAATGCCAGATGACGTAGGAAACACTCATCGTAACGGTCAATCTCATACTCTATCATCGATTTCTGACGGGCCGCATCACGCATTACCGCCTCGCGGAAACGCCCGACAATTTTCTCGAGTATCGGTTGGTTGAAGACATTCTTCTTGCCGGCCATGACATTGTATATCTCATATTTTGTCAACAGTTCGCCAGTCTTCAGTGCAATGCCGTCGGCCCCGGCTGCAAGGACATCAGCCCACAGTTTCTCATTAAGCAGTTCGCCTGTAAATATAAGGACCTTCATACCAGGATACTCGCCTTTCACTTTTGCGCATATATCCACGCCGACAGTAGTGGAACCGCCAAGACCAAGGTCAAGCAGAAGCAAATCGGGAACGCTCTTTCCGAGCAACGCATCAAGTTCCGCCTCATTCGATGCGACCCCGATGATTTCAGCCTCCGGAATCTCGGTACGGAAAATCTCTTCGGTACCTTTAAGTTCCAGTCTCGCATCCTCCACTATAACAACAGTAAATCCATTCATATCAAATCAAACATTATTCTCATTATTTAGGCAAAGTAAAAAGTATCACGGTGCCGCTCACATCGGAACGCGCCTCGACACGGCTGCCACGATGACCGGTATTGTCCTCATGCAGACGTATAATCTCCCTTACCACAAGATATTCCATTCTCTCAATAGAACCGTCGGCTGCAATATTCCTTTCCGTAGGAACGAACAGTTCCGCAGCATCCTCGCTCGCCAGTTCATAGCGGTTGTCCACAAGCTCAACCTTTACCTCATCTTCAGAATCTGCCGCACGCAGTTGCAGTATACCATCTCCATCAACTTTGAAAGCGGCATCGACCAACGATTCAAGCAAGAAGGCTATAAGTTCCTTGTCCACACACACTTGGGCTGCTGTAGGCTCAAAAGAGAACAAGATATTCCGGCCCTGCTTCCTGCATAGTCGTGCCGCATACTTGGCAGCATCCTCGAACAACTGCTGCAACCCAACCCTGGATGCAGCAAAGCAACGGTCATCAAGTTCCTTTCTGGCACAGTTGCCAAGAATGCCGAATATCGAACTGTAATAGTCCATGAGTTCTTTCATAGAGTTGACAGCATCCATTTTCTCCCCACTACCGACAGCAGCCTGTTCTGCAATGTCACGTATTCTGCTTGGATAATATACGGTCTCATGCTTCAGCACCGAAAGGCAATTGTCAAGCACCATGTTCTGTACATGCAGACGGTTCTCCTCATGCTTCACACGCTCTGCCATCTCCTCAATCTCATCAAGAGCCTCATAACTGCCGGCCACCCGTACCAATGCATGATATGCCACCGATGCCGTATAACTTGCCACCAGCTCAAGACTGAGTATCTCATCCTCAATCAAAGGACGTATTGCGACAAACTCGACAGCACCGACAAGCGTCTGCTCCTCGGCAGAGTTAACGGACAAAGGGAGCACGTGGGTCATGCCGTCCGGAGACACAAGCCTCTCACCACTGTCAATGACACCAAGCATATAAATATTGTCACTACGTCCAGACAAGGATGTATCTCCCGATTCGGCAACAATAGGTTTCTCATGGTTTCCCACTCGCAGCATCATGGCGACACGCCCTATGCGCATATTCTCGCCCATGCACTCAAAAATCCTGTCCACGATTGCCTGGAGCAATTGACGGGCATCGGCGCGCTCTGCACCTGTCGCAGCCTGAAGCACCCTCTCGTTGACCTTGAGTAACATACGCTCATTATTGCGGCGTATGATATTGTTACGCACGTAAGTAACAACAATGTAAAATATTACAATAAGAAGAGCGAACATCAGGAATGCTTGGGCTGCGCTCCTGTAGTTAAGAGCCGTCCTTGCCTGAACATACCGTTCCGAAATGCCTTTATCCTCATGCGCAAGGCGATAAAGTGTCGTATACACATGATTATTGTACCTGTACGAAGCCCATCGTTGCAGAGCAAGCGAAGCCACAGCTATCTCGTTGCGTACATCAAGGATATTATAATATACCCCATCAATGAGAGAATCGGCAAACAGTTCATCGCGCCACCACTTGAGTTCGTTTGCATTACCCGAGATAAGAGAAAGCGTGTCACTGCCGCCGACACACTCCCTGTAATAGCAGTTCAAAAGACCTATCGCACGCTCGGCATACACAAAAGCTGTTTCATAGTCATTACGGACATTGCAGGAATATACAGAATCGGCATACGATGAGACCCGTTCAAGAATATCATCCGAAGCTGATACCGAAACAGGGAAGAGCATAAGCAACATCAATAATACACGCATTACACCTTTGGGCAGACGGAACGTAAAACGGCTACCCTCGCCCTGCCTGCTCTCGATATTCATTGAACAGACCTTGAAAATTCCACCACTCTTCCTATACTTCTCGATGATACCTTTGCAGTTCATAAGCCCGAAACCACCGCCTTTCTTTTTCTGGTCAAGCGACTCATTCCCTTTTCCAATCTCCGATGCATTATAGACCTTTTCGCCCAATATACGGTCAATATCATGTTGCGATAGTCCGATGCCGGTATCAGTAACAGCAATCTCCACACACTCATCATACTCAATACTTTCAACAGATACCTTACCACCTTGCGGGGTAAATTTAGCCGCATTGTCCACAAGAGTATTGACCATAAACAAGGTCAGCGCCTTGTCAGCCTTGACAACAGAATCAGCCGGCTTTACGTCAAGAGATATCCCCTTGTTCTCAAGCAGAGGCTTGCTTTTGAGAATTATCGCAAAAATATCCGACAATGCAAAGTTCTCTATCTGAAGATTCATATCCCCTTTACGCATCTTTATCCACCTCTCCAGAATGACATTGAACTCATCAAGTTTTCTTGTAAGCTCAGCGATATACAATAGTTTACGCCTCGCATCATTACCCGATACTGAGCCCAAAGCTGTCAGTTCCCCTGTTATCCTGTCCATGAACGGACGCATGCCGGAAACGACAGACACCGATACACGTTTGAGAAGATTCTCACGCTTGTGCTCTGCAAGATATATCAGATAGGCATTGCGTTCCTCCTCTACCCTGACACGCTCATCGCAGATATCAGCAAGTCTCATACCCTCATCTATCGCAACAGCGACATACGGGACAATCATCGCAACAACTGAATACTTCTCCCGGATAAGAGGATACTCGGTTGCCACAAAAAGAGAGTCCTCGCTGCTGCCGCCGATATACTGCATGGCGAACTGATACCTGTTCTCCAGAGAAACATCATCGGAGAATGGCACCGCGACCGAAAAACATGTCCGTCCAGAAATATCACCCATGGCATCATTAAGTATGCCCGAAAGCTGAAGACACAAATCCTCCTTGCTGTCAACTTCACGGGGCAGTGATGAGAGCAGCTTACGGCATCCCTTCTGCAACTGCCTCAAGCTGTCTGAATAGAGTGACTCGTGTCTGCGGTAGCTGAGCGAGCTCTTCACTGCATATATAAGAACTGCAGCAAGCAATATAAGTGTCAGCAGCAATAGAAAGTCCATTTCATATGCACTCTCCTCAAGCCAAGACATACGACTCTCCAAATGTTTGTTAAGACGGGTTGTCTCAAGCAGTTCGATATACGCATTCCTGTTGATGTCCGAAGCCTCGATATCCCCTATTCCGGCAAATGCACAGCTTGCTTCCCTGCGGATACTGAGCATACACTCAGGTATATTGTAGACCCCGCTATCGGCAATGCCACCACTGTATACCCCCTCGTTATATGCAAACAATGAATTCAGACACAGTTCTTGCCGAGACGGATAATACTCCTTATAATAACCGTTTACCTCTCCAAGAGCATCCTCTACAAAATAAAGTGCCTCATCATAAAATCCATATTCAATATTGCATGAAGCCGACACCGCCAGAGCCTCAATCATCATATACCTGTCGCCAAACGAATGGAATCCGTCAACAGCCCTTGTCGCCAACGAAAGCAAGAATTCATAATCCGGAAGGCCGCCATCATTCATCAGCTTATATGCAACAGGTAAAGTATCTTTGAACATCTGCATTATTGTACTGTCGCGGAGTGATATCGCCAACAGAAGATTATAATTTGACTCAAGCCACGTGTATCCCTCCTCTTTTGCTGCCGAAGCACCATTGGAGAGTCTTTTCAGACGCTCAACCGCATCAGACACATTATTTGCCAGAATCATCTCGGCATAAAGCTTCAACGCCTTGTCATCGCTCCTATGAATATCCTTGGAAATAAACTCTAGTGCACGCATCTTCTCATCCTGCATGCTCAAGTTCGAAAAATAGCAAACCGACACTATTCCGAACTCAATACGTGCACGCATATATCTTGACATGTCGCCATCGGAAAGCAGAGCAGTCTCTTCATTGATTCGCTTCATTCTTGCCATAGCATTAGCGCGATAGTCAAAGAAGCTCCTGTTCTCCGAAGTACGGTAACATACCATCATCATTCCCACGTCGGCGGCAAGACGTTCAATTTCGCAATTCGAGTCCTCAATGACAGCAGTGTATATCCGCTCAGCCGTCGAATAGTCCATACTCATCATTGCAGCATAAGCAGAAGCATTGTCAGCTATGGAAAGCAGTTCATTGTTACCGTCAGCAATCACAGCTATCTCCTCCGCAATTGAATCAAAACGTGCGACATTGCAGTACCTCTCACTGAAAAGGCTTGTACATAGAGATTCCGCTTCAGAAGATATATCATCATGTGAAGAGCTGCAGGCAACAGTTGTAGCCAGCAGAAGAAACAATATATATTTACAGACTCTTCTCATAACGATAAGATAATTATACTTGACAAAAAGCGCTGTTGCCGACCAGTGGACAATCAACGGGTTTCTCCTCAAACATAGGAACAAGCGGGCGAAATACATAAAGTATACTTTGATGTATCTTACAGCGAGCGCAGGCTATATTCGCGATTTAACGCAAAGATAAATACAAACGAGCAAGAAATATGAAGCTTGCTTCGATATTTTTTACCGCGAGTGCAGAAAATCTTCGAGGCTTACCTCAAAGATAATAATTATTGCGCAAAAGGTGTTGAAAAGGTATTGAAGAAAACAAGAAAGACTCTACAATTGCTTGTAAAGTCTTTCTTTGTCGGGATGACTGGATTCGAACCAGCGACCACACGCCCCCCAGACGCGTACTCTAACCGGGCTGAGCTACATCCCGCTCATTTGCGATTGCAAAGATACAAACATTTCGCGAATAAGCAACATTTTTACAGAATATTTTCTTCCGCCTTGAATTTATTGTCCAAAGCGGAAGAAAATACCCAAGTTCCTTTTCCGTGACAGGGCAGCAACTTCAATTCTAGCCTTTCAACGCCTTATATGAGCGCAAGCCATATATTGTCACAATAAGGAAACATACGAGCGGCAAAGCAAACGAAACGTTCACTGCCGGCAGTCCGGCAATGATACCCTGGTCGATGACAAGCCCTTGAAGAGGAGGCATGACAGCACCTCCCACAATTGCCATTACAAGGAACGCTGCACCAAGCGAAGTATCATATATCTCTACATTCTCAAGTGCAATGCCATAGATTGTGGGGAACATAAGTGACATGAATGCAGAGATTCCTACAAGACAGTAGAGTCCAGGCATTCCCACAAAGAATATTGTACCGAGCGAGCACAACATAGCGCCCACACCGAAGATTGAAAGCAGCATGCGGGAATTCATATATTTCATAAGGAACGTGCTTATGAAACGGCTGCACAGGAACATACTCATCGCAATGATATTGTAGTTCTGGGCAGTAGCCTTGTTTATGCCGAGATTATCGGCATACTGGATAATGAATGTCCACACCATAATCTGCGCTGCCACATAGAACATCTGTGCAACAACTCCCTCACGATAGATTTTGTTGTGCCAAAGGCGACCAAGCGTAGCAAGAGTATTATCCTGTCTATCAGCAGATGACGTCTGAGGCATCTTCTTGAAGGCAATAATTATGAATATCACAAGCACCACCAGACCGAGCATCACGTACGGGTCACGGATAACAGCCAAATCGTGAAGACGGATACTGGCCTTCTCTGCCTCACTTAGAGTCCCGAAAATTATATCGCCATTTGCATCACGGACATCACACAACAGTGACGGGAGTACTATCATTGATGCTACAGCCATACCCATGAGTGAACCCATAGGATTAAATGCCTGAGCCAGATTAAGACGCCGGGTCGATGTCTCTTTAGAGCCCAACGATAATATGAAAGGATTCGCAGTTGTCTCAAGGAACGCAAGGCCGAATGTCAGGATATAAAGCGACAGGCAGAAGAATATGAAGTTCTGCATATATGCCGCAGGAATAAACAGGAATGCACCCACTGCATAGAGCCCCAAACCAAGCAGGATACCACTTTTATAGCTGTATTTGCGTATGAAAAGCGCTGCAGGAACGGCCATTGTGGCATATCCGCCGTAAAATGCAAACTGCACCCACGAAGCCTCGAATGTAGAAAGTTCCATTACAGTTTGGAAAGCGGCAACCATGGGATTGGTTATATCATTGGCAAAACCCCACAGGGCAAAAAGCGATGTAATAAGAATGAAGGTTACAAGATACCTTTTCTCGACAAGTTTTGATTTCATGAACTGTTCTAATTAAATTCTCATTTTTCAATATAGGTGGAACATGCGCTCCATGAGCTGCCACTTTTCGGCCGATGACATTCCACTCTTCACAAGCTGGAACTCAGCCATATAATCCTCCCACTCCGCCTGACGGGGCAATGTGGAAAGATGCTCCATTGCAGACTCCCACTCAAAATCAAGCGGGGTCTCGACAATCATAAAGAGCCTTGTACCTAAAATGTAGATTTCCATCTCAAGTATACCGACCTGACGTATGCCGTCAAGCACCTCTTTCCACGCATGCTCGCGGCTATGGCGCTTGCGGTACTCAGCAATCAGTTCTGGATTATCACGCAGGTCCAGTGTCTGGCAGTAACGCTTCACTGGTCCTTTATATTCCTGTACGGGATAACCGTTCTTTGGATTTTCCATGTTTTTTATATTATCTATCTGTAACAAAACGAATATTCACGCACAATATCACATTCGGGGGGTGTACACTTTTGGCGACACACTGTTACGTACGGTTTCACGTATTCCCGACAAGCCTTCAACCTCGCCTGCAGCCATAGCCTGGACAAGGATATTACCCATTGCTGTAGCCTCGGCAGGACCTGCCCACACAGGAATTCCGAGTGCATCGGCTGTCATCTGGTTAAGCAAAGCATTCTGCGAGCCGCCACCAATAATGTGAAGGCACTTTATCGGTTCCGGAAGTATCCTGTTCACACCTTCTATTGCATCACTGTATCTTTTTGCCAACGACAGAAAGAGACAGCGCGCCATTTCAGCCTTACTCTGCGGCACAGACTGGGATGTCGCCCCGCAATAGTCACATATAGCCTTCTCCATCGACACAGGATTCATGAACGCAGCGTCATCAACAGGTATTATACTATCTATGCACGCACTTTCTGCAGCAGGAAGAAGTTCAGAGTAAGAAATTTCCTCGCCACGTTCTTTCCATTCACTCATAAGACGCTGCAGTATCCACAATCCTGTGATGTTCTGCAAGAAACGTATTTTCTCCCCGACTGCACCTTCATTCGTAAAGCCGGCAAGACGCGCCTCCTCTGTAAGAATCGGTTCAGGCATCTCCACGCCGAGCAACGACCATGTTCCTGAACTCAGAAAAGCAACATTTCCGCAGCTTTCCACAGCAGGAACTGCAGCAACTGCGGATGCGGTGTCGTGCGAGCCGACTGCAACCACATTAACCTCACCAAGTCCTGTCTCTTCAGCAATATCCGGGCGGAGTTTCCCGCGCAGGGTTCCAGGCATGACAACCTCGCCGAAGATTCGCTCGGGCAGCTCAAAAGCTCTTATAGTCTCCCATGACCACTCTCTTGCCTTTGCGTCAAGAAGTTCCGATGTCGAAGCAATACAGTACTCGTTGTTAGCGACACCTGTAAGGAAGTAAGCGAAAAGATCAGGCATGAAAAGAAGTTTATCCGCCGCCTCAAGCTGTGCGCTACCCTTCATGCTGTACAGTTGAGAAAGAGTATTTATCTCCATAGCCTGAATACCTGTGGCACGATAACGGTCGGTGGGCGCAAGAATCTTGGAGAGTTCATCCGTCACACCCGCCGTACGTTCATCACGATAGCAGACCGGATTTCCAAGAAGCGCACCGTCGCGGTCAACAAGACCAAAATCCACGCCCCATGTATCTATGCCGATGCTCACGACATTGTACCCTTTAGCAGCAGCTGCCTTCAAGCCTGCCTTCATATCCTCGAATAGCGCAGGGAAATCCCAATAGAGATGCCCGCCAAGACGCACCTGACGGTTACCGAAACGATGAACCTCCTCCATAACAATACGTCCATTTTCGAGCCAGCCAGCCATTACACGCCCACTGCCACCGCCAAAGTCGACTGCAAGATATACCTTCCTCATCAGTGTATCATTTTATTGGGCTCTTCTTGCCAAGGACATAAATATCAAGATCATCAATCTCTTGAGGAGTAAGAACAGAATAGTCTCCTCCACTCTGTATGATTATGCGGCATGCCATCTCAAAGAACATTGCGCGTTCAAAAGCCTGGTCGAAATCCTTTCCGCACACCACCTGCCCATGATTCGTAAGCAGTATCGAGTTATGCTCCTTCATCGCTTCCACCACAGCCTGTGCCAGTTCGGGAGAGCCAGGACGCAGATAAGGGATTACAGGGATCTCGCGTCCCACATGACATGGGACTTCGGCAGTCACATTGAAGTTTGCCGGTTTCTGTTTCATACAAGACACCGATGTCGCATATGGCGACTGGAAGTGCAGCACAACGTTCACATCGGGACGCGCACGAAGCACACCCAGATGGAAGCCACTCTCCATTGAAGGTTTCACGCCATTGATAACCTCTCCTGTTGCTATAACACACTGAGAGACCTTCTCTTTCTGGATTTCAGGGACCCAAGAGCCTGTACCCGACACAAGAGCCTCCTCACCAATACGCCACGACAGATTTCCACTGCTGCAGACTGTCAGGCCCGCATCACCTACACGATGCGCCTGCCTTATAAACTCCTCTATATGCAGATTCGTAATCATTGTTGAGATATTTAGGAACAGGAGCAGACAGGCACAAGGCCTGTCACTCTCCCATTAAGAAACTGTTTTAAAAAAATTACTTGTAGATAGGACCATAGTTCTGGCAAGCCCTGTAATCAGCGCCCTCCTTGTCCATACCAAAGGCATTCCATGCTGCAGGACGGAAAATCTTATCCTCTGGCACATTATGCATGCACACAGGAATGCGCAACATTGATGCCAATGTAATAAGGTCAGCACCAATATGACCATAACTTATAGCACCATGATTGGCACCCCAATTGTTCATCACAGAATATACATCCTTGAAAGGAGCCTTTGTCTCGTCAAGACGTGGGACAAACCATGTAGTAGGCCATGTCGGGTCAGTACGCATGTTAAGTACATCATGTATCTCAGGGGCAACATCAGCAGTCCATCCCTCGGCAATCTGCAATACAGGACCAAGCCCCTTTACCAAGTTAAGACGAGACATTGTAACAGGCATACCGCCCTTTGAGAGGAAGTTGCTTGAGAAACCACCGCCACGGAAGTAGTCACGGTCGGCAGGCATCCAGTTCGTATTCTTGAGACAACCCTCTACGTCAGCTTCAGTCATCTCCCATGCAGGCTTCATGCAAGGCTCCCCGGCAGCATTAACGCTTGCACCAGTAGCATCCAAAGTCGTAGCACCAGAATTGATAAGGTGAATCATACCGCCAGCAGCAAGGCCTGTAAGTTCCTTACCGGTAACACGTTTCACAGCCTCAGGACTCCAGTATGTACGTACATCCGAGAACATCTGTCCGCAGCCTGTAAGCAGTTTGCCGAAGAGCATTGCCACACCATTGCATGCATCGTTTTCTGTAGCTACTACATAAGCCTCACGGATACCGTTCCAGTCGAAAGTACTACACATGAGTGCCTCGGTAAAGTCGCCGTTAGGTTTCCAGTCGGTCCACTGTCGCTGTCCCTGGAATCCAGCAGCAATGGCATTATGTCCGATAGCTTCTTCCTTAAAGCCAAGTTCACGAAGTTTTGGATTACCAAGCATAAGGTCACGGACTATAAGGGTCATCTTTACAACAAACTCCCAATCAGCATCCTTGCCGGCACGGTCTTTCTGTTTCTCAGGGCGATTCTTGTCCCAGCCTTCATTTACCTTACAATATTTCTCGGTCCATGCCATAGCCTTGGCATACTCTTCGTGGTCATAGATACCCTCATCCATACGGCGCAAAATTTCTGTTTCATCAACGCTCTCGTTACGCATGCCAAGGTACTCCTGGAAGAAATTCTGGTCGACAATACTTCCTGCGATTCCCATACACTGGCTTCCAATCGAGAGATAGCTCTCGCCACGCATTATTGCGACAGCCAATGCCGCGCGCGCCCAACGCAGAATTTTTTCTGCGACATCACAAGGAATAGAGTTGTCCGTAATATCCTGAACATCATGGCCGTATATTCCGAATGCAGGCAGTCCCTTCTGGGCATGTCCAGCCAATACAGCGGCCAGATACACGGCACCCGGACGTTCTGTACCATTGAAACCCCATACAGCCTTTGGCCAGTGAGGATGCATATCCATAGTCTCAGAGCCATAGCACCAGCACGATGTAACAGAGATTGTGGCTCCAACACCTTCACGTTCAAACTTCTGCTGACAGGCTGCAGTCTCAGCCACGCGGCCTATAGTACCATCGGCAATAACACACTCTACAGGCTTACCATCGGGATATTTCACATTAGCAGATATCAACTCAGCAACAGCCTTTGCCAAATTCATAGTCTTCTCTTCAAGACTCTCACGGACTCCCCCCTGACGTCCATCAATAGTAGGGCGGATTCCAATTTTCGGGTATTTACTCATAGTATGACAAGTTAAAAGTTTTTATAAGTTTAAGTTTTATTACGATGAGCAAACATATTAAAAAAAAATCATTAATCCTAATGAGAGACCCAAGTACTTGAACTACAAGAATGCCAAAAGAGCTTAAAAAAACAAAAAAGGAGACCCACAATCGCTTTCCTTAGAGCCCTTTAGTCCCCATAGTTACCTTTACTAGACCTTATATATACAAAAAAGAAGTCCCAATAGCTTGGAACTCCCTTTTGTAAAAGTAGCGGCAGTGCGGTACCGTAGCACTGCTTGCGACGACGGGAGCTTTAGCTCCCCAAAGGAGTGACATAGGCTACTACTCTCCCACAAACGTTTGCAGTACCAGCGGCCCAAGCTGACAAGGGGGCATAACGGCAGAATGCTGCGACATATGTACAGAAAAAAAGAGGCTCAACGTAAAAAGTTGAGGGATGCTTCTTATGATGACATAGAAATGGGGATAGACATCTGTCTTGTGTTCTTCAATACGACTTACCCTTAATCTGTTGTTGTATATTCTTTTTGTCGTCGTTCTGTCACATACTTTTCATGACTGAAAAGTATGCAAAAGGTCCCGGCACAAAGTTTACAAGTCGAATAAAACTTTGCTCACGAGTTGCAAGCAACATCCCTCGGTCGTTTTATTCTTGCCGTTGTTGTCTTAACGC
>JAGBFX010000008.1 GCA_017936265.1 Bacteroidaceae bacterium
TAGTAGCAAATCTACATCTTAACTCATCTATATACGGTCTTTCAGGACCGCATTACAACCACGGAAGCCCGTTGCGTATTAAACAATCTACCAACGAATTGCATTATTTCCCAATTTCCTGCCTTTTTCTCGCGAGTTCTTCATATATTTGCGGTAAACCGCGAACATTGCCTGCACTCGCTGTAAAACACATTAAAATAAACTTTATGTATTTTGCTCATTTGTTACTATATTGGCAATATCTGTAACAGCCTGTTGCATAATACGATATTTTTGAATGACAATTAAATTGATATATGTCTTTTTGGGGAAAATTCATAGAATCAATAAGTGGCATCGATAACCATACGGTTGCGCTCAGGGAGGTATCTCGTGATGCGTCCCGTTATGCCTTTGTAGATGTAGAGGTGGGTGTTCAGGATAAGAAAATCCATGATATTGGTGCGTTGAGATGGGATAGAAGTATTTTCCACTCTGCCAGCAAATACAATTTGCTAGATTTTTTAAAAGGAGTAGATTTTGTTTGTGGACACAATATTATTCATCATGATGTAAAGTATCTTTTTGAAGATAATTCCCCACAGTGGGCTTTGGTAGATACACTCTATGTCTCGCCTCTTCTGTTTCCGGAAAGACCTTATCATCGACTATTAAAAGATGATAAGTTGATAAGTGAGCAGATGAATAACCCAGTCAATGATTGTGAAAAGGCACTTGATTTGTTGATGGATGAGATTGCCAGTTGGAGTTTGTTGGCTGAAGAAAAGAAATTGATTTTTGCTACACTTCTACATGATATTTTTGAGTTTAAAGGCTTCTTTGAATTTGTTGATGCAAAAATCGATAAGAAATATCATCTGGCAAGCCTGATACGTTCTGTATATCATGGTAAAATTTGTACACATGCTGATATTGAAAGTATTATTGCTAAATACCCGTGTGAATTGGCATATGCTCTAGCTCTGATAGACACAACGGATTATCGTTCAGTAACTCCAGCTTGGGTGTTATTCAATTATCCCAAAGTGGAATATGTTGTAAAGCTTCTCAGACAAACAAGATGTAGTGATAATTGTGATTATTGTAATAGGTTCCTGGATGCTAATTACGCCTTGAAGCAGTTCTTTGGCTATGATAAGTTTCGTACATATGAAGGCGAACCGCTTCAAGAAAATGCTACGCAGGCAGCAATTGATGGTAAGTCCTTGCTTGCAGTATTCCCTACAGGTGGAGGAAAGTCATTGACTTTTCAGTTACCCGCATTGATGGAAGGTCGTACTGTGCATGGCTTGACAGTCGTTATTTCTCCCTTGCAGTCATTGATGAAAGATCAAGTGGACAATCTTGCAGAAAGAGGTATTGAGGATGCTGTTACCATTAATGGTCTGCTTGATCCTATAAGCCGTTCTCTCGCTGTACAACGAGTGCTGGATGGTAACGCATCATTACTATATATAGCCCCTGAGATGTTGCGTTCCAAGACAATTGAAAAGATACTTTTTGCGCGTCATATAGTACGTTTTGTAATTGATGAAGCTCATTGCTTCTCATCATGGGGACAAGATTTTCGTGTCGATTATCTTTATATAGGTAAGTTTATCAGCGAATATCAAAAAAAGAAAGGATATACAGAACCTATTCCTGTTTCGTGTTTCACGGCTACAGCCAAACAAAAGGTTGTACAGGATATATGTGATTATTTTAAAAAGACGTTGGGTCTTGAATTGCAACTTTTTGCCTCTACTGCTTCAAGGACAAACCTGCGATATTCAGTAATTCATGCAGATTCAGCAGATGATAAATACATGAAACTTCGTTCGCTGATTTCAGAATCGGCATGTCCTACAATTGTGTATGTGTCCCGAACGAAGCGAACAGAATTGTTGGCTGAGAAATTATCTCGTGATGGATATAAGGCATTACCGTTTAATGGACGAATGAATGCTGATGAGAAAGTAGCCAATCAGGATGCTTTTATGACTGATAAGGTACGCATTATTGTTGCTACATCTGCTTTCGGAATGGGAGTTGACAAGAAAGATGTGGGTCTTGTCATACACTATGATATTTCGGATTCTTTGGAGAATTACGTACAAGAGGCTGGACGTGCTGGCCGTGATCCGAATCTTGATGCACGCTGTTATGTCTTGTATAGCGATTCGGATCTTGATAAACATTTTATCCTTCTTAATCAGACAAAACTTAGTATCAGTGAGATTAATCAAGTTTGGAAAGCTGTGAAGGATATGACAAAACAGCGCATGCGTATTTGTTGCTCTGCTTTGGAAATAGCAAGGAAGGCCGGTTGGGATGATTCTGTCTATGATATCGAAACGCGTGTACGTACTGCGTTGGCGGCTCTTGAACAGGCAGGTTACGTGGAGCGTGGTAATAACGTACCTCATGTTTATGCTACGGGTATAACAGTGAAGAATGTTGATGAGGCTCGCAAACGTATTACAGAATCTGTCTTGTTTGAAAATGAAGAGATTGAAAAAGCTGTACGCATTATAAAATCATTGATATCGCAAAAAAATATAGCAAAAGCACAGGATGATATGGCTGAATCGCGTGTGGACTATTTGGCCGACATTCTTGGTTTGAATAAGAATGAGGTAGTTTCTGTTGTTCAGCGTATGCGCCAGGAAGGTATATTAGCCGACAGTAAGGATATCTCTGCATATTTGAATGATGTTGGAGAATCGGAAAACAGGTCTAAGCGTCTATTGGAGAAATTTACAAAACTTGAACGTTATATTCTTAAAACGATACCAGATGATGTCTTAAGAATATCTTGTAAGCAATTGAACGATAATGCTCTGAATGAAGGCATCGCTACGTCAACAGAAAAAGACATACGTACATTACTTTATTTCCATACAATAAAAGGGTACACCTTAAAAAAAGAGGATGCAGCGCATAATATTGAGGTAGTTCGTAAGGCTGACATGGAAGCTACAATAAGGCGTTTCGAGAAACGTTTGGAGATCTGTCGCTTTGCAGTAGAATGGCTCTTTAAACTGACTCTGAAATTTAGTGAAGAAGAACTGAAGAAGAAAGGTGTGCAGTTCTCAGTAGTTGAGTTGTTGAATGATCTGAGAACCAATGTTGCCAGTTTGTTCGGAACTTTGCGTGATGTACAATTGGAAGATGTGGAAGAAGCACTGCTTTATTTGTCCAAAATAGGCGCTTTGAAGCTCGAAGGAGGCTTTTTAGTCCTTTATAATGCCATGGATATCCGTCGTATAAAGGACAATAGATTGCGTTATAAGCAGGAAGATTACCGTATGCTTGATGAATTCTATAAGCAGAAGATTCAGCAAGTTCACATTGTAGGCGAATATGCCAATTTGATGGTTGAGGATTACTATAAGGCTTTGCAATATGTGCAGGACTATTTCCAAATGGATTATAAACGGTTTGTGTCGAAATATTTCAAAGGAGACCGTGTGCGTGAAATAGAGCGTAATATAACACCAGAAAAATTCCAGCAACTTTTTGGAACACTCTCCGATAAGCAGATGGAGATTATCTCGGACAAGGAATCACGATGTATTGTGGTGGCAGCAGGTCCAGGTAGTGGAAAAACAAGAGTTCTTGTGCATAAACTGGCGTCTTTGCTTTTACTTGAGGATGTTAAACACGAACAATTGTTGATGCTTACTTTTTCTAGAGCAGCTGCTACGGAGTTCAAACAACGCTTGATGGGGATAATTGGCAATGCTGCACATTTTGTTGAAATAAAGACATTTCATTCCTATTGTTTTGACCTGCTTGGTAGAATCGGAAATCTGGATGATGCGAAGGATGTTGTATCACGCGCTGCAAGAATGATTAATGATGGCGAGGTAGAACCGAATCGTATAGCAAAGACTGTCTTGGTTATTGATGAAGCACAGGATATGAGTTCTGAGGAGTATGCATTAGTACACGCCTTGATGCATGCAAACGAAGAAATGCGTGTTATAGCGGTTGGTGATGATGATCAGAATATCTTTGAATTCCGTGGCTCTGATTCTGCTTATATGGGTCGGTTGCTCAAGGAACCGGGTAGCAGACTTATTGAGATGACCGAGAATTATCGAAGTACGCGACATGTTGTAGAGTTTGCAAATACATTCGTAAGAAAGATAAAGGATAGGATGAAAACTATTCCGATTGTTTCAATGAGTCGAGAAAGAGGAATGGTTAGTGTGGTTCATCATACATCTGCTGTAATGTATAAACCTCTTGTAGACAATCTGGTAAATAATCGTGGGCAAGGTTCTATTTGTGTTCTCACTCAAACCAATGAAGAAGCTGCTATCATCGTAGCACTTCTTAGAAAGTATGGTCTGAGGAGTAAACTTATTCAAAGTCTTGATGGTTTCCGGTTCTGTAATATGGCAGAGGTGCGTCTTTTTTTGAAACATCTGGAAACAAACACACATACACCTTTGATTTTAGATAGGGTATGGGAAGAGTCAAAGCTAAAAACATATTCTGTATTTGAGAGTTCTACAAGTCTGTGTTATTTGCAGAAATGTATACAATTGTTTGAAGATACAAATAAAGCTAAATATCTGACAGATTTTAAAGAGTATGTATTTGAGTCTTCTGTGGAAGATTTCTGTGATTTGCAAAGTGCCGATGTTGTAGTGTCTACAATTCATAAATCAAAAGGTATGGAGTTTGATGATGTGTATATGTTGGTTACTGAACCGCCTTACATAACGGATGATCTTCTCCGTCGTTATTATGTGGGTATTACACGTACGAAGAAACGTTTGTTTATACATACTGGTTGTTCTATGTTTGATGCATTCAAGGCTGATTACAAATGTGATGACAGAAGGCTTTACGAAATGCCAGATGAGGTTGTGCTTCAACTTTCTCATAAAGATGTAAATCTTGGTTATTTCAAATCACGTAAGAATGAAGTATTGGCATTGCGTGCAGGACAAGAGCTGCGTTTTGACAACAACTATCTATATGATATCCATAATAATCTACCGGTCTGTCAATTGTCTCAGAAAATGCAGGGAGAGCTCATGCTTTGGGAAGAAAAGGGATATTTTGTATCGGCAGCATTAATTCGTTTTATTGTTGCATGGCGTCCTAAAGATGCTCCGAAAGAAGAGAAAGAACATGCTGTTTTGCTGGTAGACCTTAAATTGAATAAGGATAAATGTCTTTAAAATAACCGATAACACTATGCAAAGAATATTAGTTACCGGAGCCGGCGGCTTTGTAGGCAGCCGTTTTGTGGAGCGTTGGAGAAACGAGTTTGAGATTCTTGCTCCGTCGCATGCCGAGCTGGATATAACCGACGCTCTGTCAGTAGAGCGTTATATCATCGAGAATGCTCCGCAGGTGGTTCTGCATCTGGCGGCAATCTCCAATACCTGGTACTGCGAACAGCATCCCGAGGAGAGCCACCGCGTGAATGTAGAGGGTGTCTGCAATCTTGCGGCGGCTTCGGCGCGTAACGGTGTCAAATTCATATTCTTCTCAAGTGACCAGGTCTACAACGGCAACTGCGAGAGCGGTCCGCTAAGCGAGGATGTGGCTGTGGCGCCGGAGAATGTCTATGGCAGGCACAAGCTAGAGGCGGAGCAACGCGCTCTTGAAATGTGCCCTACGGCTGTTGCGCTACGTGCGACATGGATGTATGACAGTGAACGTGACGGCATGCCTGTACATGCGAACTTTGTGCTGAATATTGCAAAGGCCATAAAGGAACGCACTCCTCTTGTATTGCCTGTGCGCGAGTATCGCGGAATTACTTGGGTGCGTGACGTCGTGGAGTTTCTTCCTGCGACTTTTGCTTTGTCGGGTGGCGTCTACAACTATGGTGCAGAGTGTTCTATGGACACATATGAGACTGCCTGTTGCTATTGCGAAATGCTGGTGGGTCTACAGTCGGGGCCTCTGCTGCAGCCCGATTATGAACGTTATCCCGAGCATGAACGCAACCTCGCGATGTCAACTGACAAGATTTTCCGTGCTTCGGGCGGCAGAATCTGTTTCGGCAGCACAATGGACGGGCTCAGGATGTTTGTCGAGATGAATGGTCTTGGTTGAAAGATACTTTTATTTACTGTTATTGAATCAAACCTGCCTGCAGGTTTGATTTTTATAATAAATTCAAACCGTTTTTAGACTTTTCTCTTTCTTGTCCGTATAAAGGGTGTAAGCGAATGAAAGATGATAAAAGTTGACAATGACATAATAGAAAAATGTAAGGCTGGCGACAGGGCTGCGTTCCGTTCATTGGTGTTGGCGTATCAGCCGATGCTATACTCATTATCGCTCAAGATGCTCTGCAGTGATGAGGACGCGAAGGATGCCTTGCAGGATACCTTCATTAAAGTGTGGCAGAATATTGCTTCATATGAGGGACGTTGCAGCTTTTCTACATGGATATACACTATTGCTTCCCGCATTTGTATTGACCGCCTGAGGAGTGCTAGGCCTTTCATGCCTCTCGCAGGCGATGAAGAGACTTTGCGCGACTATGTCAATGATACTGATCCGCATCGTGCTCTCGAGAGCAGTGAGTGGGTAAGGATTGCCAGGCTTCTTGCCTACAAGCTGAGCGCCAAGCAGAGGCTTGTCTTTACCCTCTGTCACTTCGAAGGGCTTGAGGCGGCAGAGGTTGAACAGATAACAGGAATGTCGGCCGATAAGGTAAAAAAGAATCTTTATGTCGCCAGACAGACTATTCGTGAACGCTTAAAACAGTTAGGATATGAATGAAGTTGATAGAATTCTGGAACGCTTGCAAAGACAGCAGCCTGTGCTTGAGGCTGCTGATGAGCTTGCCGATACCATAATGGCGCGTATTGATGAACTTCCTGTGCATGAGGGCAGAACGGTTGAGCCCATGCCTTTTTGGAGGGTCATGTTCTGCAGTGCACTTTCGGCAGCTGCGGCTGTTGCGGTCGGATTCTTCTTCGTGACAAGTGATGCAACTGTTCCACAGAATGATTCAATAGTATATTCCAATGCCGATTACAGTGCTTTTGAGAAGATTAGGGAGTGCCGCACTGCCGCGGATGTGCGTGCCCTCTACTTTGAACGTCAGAAGCGGCAGAGTGTATTCGGTGTTAATTTCGCAATGATAAAAAACATGTATTATGAAAAAATCAAGTAAATTATTTGCAATGATAGCCTTTATGGTGATGCTCCTTTCTTCTTGTCAAGGGGACATAGAGATGCTTACAATAATTAATGAGGACGGTAGCTGTATGCGTGAGATTGTCGTGGATGCGGACCGCTCGTTGCTCACAACCGGAAAGTATGACAATGATGACCCGCATGTGGCTCGCATTGAAGACGGCTGGGAACTGTATTGGGGTTACAAGGGCGACAACTCACGATTCCCAATCCCTATGTCTGTAGAGAAGTACGACTCCATTTCAAAGGAAGTTGGTCCGTCAAGGGCAGTGAAGGACACCGTATGTGTATATGCACGCAAGGAGTATGCTTCTGTTGAGGATATGTGTGCAGGTTCGCCGATGTTCTTTGTTGATGAGCAGGCCGGTGCCGATGGCTCGCTTGATAAAGAGTTCCGCTGGTTCTATACCGACTATGTCTTTACAGAAAAGTTCTCTTCTGTCGCGGATTATTTCAAAGTGCCTGTAACAGACTTCATGAGCGAGGAAGAAGCGCTCTACTGGTTCTCGGGAACTCCCGACCTTTATGCCGGGAAACCTACATGGAGGTATTATGAAATGCTCGAAGAACTGAAGGAAAAAGCGGATAGATGGGCATTAGCAAATATCTATTATAATATCCTCTCCGGCATTGCCGACAGATATGATATGGTGGTGGAGCCTCCTGTGTCAAAAGATGAGTTTATTGCTCAACTCAGAGATGTGGTGAAACAGATTGCTTCTTATGATACGTATAAATTGGAGTACAGTACTGCCCGTTCTATCGTCAGTTCACACTTCGGTAGCGACGCCTATTCTCCATTCATTAATGAAGATGAGTGGAAAAAAGATGAAAAATTGTCTGCTACAGCTTTTGATTACTTGTTTCTTTTCTATTACAATGAAAGCATTGTCATGCCTGGTAGGGTTATTGACGACGGTGGCGGAATATACAAGGATGGCGTCGTTGCATTCAAGGTCGATGCAGGACGCTTTCTCTTGAAGGACTATGAGATAAGGGTTGTTTCCCGTGTCGTGAATGTGTGGGCGTTCATTGTGACAGCGGTCTTGGCCTCGGCACTTTGTGCAGCTGTAATATACCGCAGAAGATAAGGACTTTACCAGAACTTGTTGTACTTCTCGCTGTATTCGAAACCGGCCTGAAGCAGTTTCGCTTCAAGTTCCTTGCGCTCTATGTCAAGGTCGGCGCACAGTTCATCGAGCGACTGGTAACGGTCGCGCAGGTACATGTTCACTGTGCTGAACAGCATCATCGGGTCGTTGGGTAGTTCCATTTTTTTGGCTCTGTTTCGTTGTTTAATGCGTGACGGCGGTTCCTTATTTGAGGAGACCTTCCAGGAATCCTTCGGTGCCGCCGTCAAGCTGCTCCTTGATGCTTATCACTTTCTTTGCCGAGTTTGTCAGAATATCCTTTGTGACAACGCCGGCAAGGCGCCCTTTGAGCGTGCCTATCTCTCTATACTCCTCGGCGCTGTACTCATGTTCCTTTAGCTTCTTCTCTATCTTCGCACATCTGTAGATTACATTCTCCCAATCCTCAAGGGTGTACTCCTCCCCGTTTTTCTCAACTTTCTCTACAAGCGACTCAAGGTCGTTTATTGCTGCACGACGTGTGCTGCATGACTGCATTGAAACAGCCATGGCTGCTATTAGGCAGATAATCAGAATCTTTTTCATTTGCAATTGTTTATTTCCTGTGGTGTGGTAAAACCGGGCGGCAGAAGTCTGCTGTTGCCTGTCGCTGCGAAGATAGTCAAAATAACCGTATATAAGCTCCTGTCACGCGAAAAACGTTATGTTTTGTAATTTCGGACATCAATTCAATGTGTGGATGTCGGTCATTTATTAATAACATAAAGATTTTTTGCAATGAAGAACACTGTTAGACAATGCATGAATAGTGCTTTGGGTGGTAGAGAGAGAAAGGGAACCGGTCGTATGACATTGATACGTTATATGTGGCAGACGGTCGAGCAGATGGATGCTGTCAATAAAAAACGTACCAAGGAGATTTATCTCACAGCTCTCCGTAGTTTTATGGAGTTCCGCCAAGGGAAGGATGTCGGCCTGGACAAGATAGACTCTGATATGGTTCTTGAATATGAATCCTATCTGCAGGATGTGCGTGGGATAAGCCGCAACAGCAGTTCCTTCTACATGAGGGCACTGCGTGCTGTCTATAACCGCGCTGTCGATGCTGGAGTCGTGGCTGACTGTACTCCTTTCAAACATGTTTACACGGGTGTCGACAGGACAATAAAACGCGCCTTACCGCTGAAAAGTATCAGGAAAATCATGAATCTCGATTTGTCGGACAAGCCTAAAGCCGCATTTGCGCGTGACCTTTTCATGTTCTCGTTCTATACGCGCGGGATGTCGTTTGTCGATATGGCATACCTAAGGAAAAGTGACCTCAGGAACGGCGTGCTGACATATCGGCGCCGCAAGACTGGGCAATTGTTGCAGATTAGATGGGAGAAGTGCATGCAGGCGATAATAGAAAGGTATGGCAATGGCGCGGATGGTTACCTGTTGCCGATAATAACGAAAAAGGAATGTGATGCACGGCAGCAGTATCTTGCTGCCATATGTGCTACCAATGTTCTACTCAAGGAGGTGGGTGTCGCAGCGGGTATATCCCAACCGCTTACAACGTATGTCGCACGCCACTCATGGGCAAGTATCGCCAAGCAGAAGAATGTGCCACTCTCTGTAATAAGTGAAGGAATGGGGCATGACAATGAGAAAACCACCCGGATATATCTTGCAGCACTTGAGTCCTCGGCAGTGGATAAGGCAAACAGCACGGTCATTAAAGCGCTCATGGGGTAGTGTGCTGGCATCTGGCCATTTTCGCAGGATCTTTTGGATAAAAAACAACTGCACGCGAATATGTCGCGTGCAGTTGTTTTGTATCTCGAAGAACTTACTTTACTTCTTCGAACTCAGCATCCTGAACATCATCCTTTGGCTGGCTGCCGCTCTGCTGCTGACCGCCGTCGTACTGCTGCTGGCCGCCCTGAGCACCCTGTGCACCGCTCTGAGCGTACATCTCGGCACTTGCTGCCTGCCATGCGCTGTTGAGCTCTGCCATTGCGGCGTCGATGCCTGCGAGGTCCTGTGCCTTGTGTGCATCCTCGAGCTTCTGTACAGCAGCCTCTATCGGAGCCTTCTTGTCGGCTGGAATCTTGTCGCCGAGCTCGCTCAGCTGGTTCTTTGTCTGGAATACCATTGAGTCTGCCTGGTTCAGCTTGTCAATCTTCTCGCGCTCCTTCTTGTCGGCATCTGCATTTGCCTCTGCCTCTGCTCTCATTCGCTCGATCTCCTCCTTGCTGAGGCCTGATGAAGCCTCGATGCGGATATCCTGCTCCTTGCCTGTTGCCTTGTCCTTGGCTGTTACCTTGAGGATACCGTTTGCGTCGATGTCGAATGTTACCTCAATCTGTGGAATACCGCGGCGTGCAGGAGCGATACCTGTGAGGTTGAACTGTCCGATAGACTTGTTCTGTGCTGCCATAGGACGCTCGCCCTGGAGAACATGGATTGTTACCTCGGGCTGGTTGTCTGCTGCTGTAGAGAATATCTGGCTTACCTTCCAGGGGATAGTGGTGTTGGCCTCGATAAGCTTTGTCATTACACCGCCAAGAGTCTCGATACCCAATGAAAGCGGTGTCACGTCAACGAGCTGGATGTCGCTTACACCCTCCTCCTGGTTCAGGGCTGCACCCTGGATTGCTGCACCGAGCGCAACTACCTCATCCGGGTTCACACCCTTTGAAGGAGCCTTGCCGAAGAAATCCTCAACAATCTTCTGGACAGCGGGGATACGTGTAGAACCACCTACGAGGATAACTTCATCGATGCTTGAGTTGCTCAAGCCTGCATCGCTCATGGCCTTTCTGCAAGGCTCAAGACAAGCCTGGATAAGGTTGTGTGCGAGTGACTCGAACTTGGCACGTGTCAATGTCTTTACAAGGTGCTTTGGACCTGTCGCTGTCGCAGTGATGTAAGGAAGGTTGATCTCGGTAGATGTTGTAGAAGAAAGCTCAATCTTTGCCTTCTCTGCAGCCTCCTTCAGACGCTGCAATGCCATCGGGTCTGCCTTCAGGTCCATACCCTCCTCGGCCTTGAACTCCTCGGCAAGCCAGTCGATGATTACCTGGTCGAAGTCATCGCCACCGAGGTGTGTGTCACCGTTGGTAGAGAGTACCTCGAAGATACCGTCGCCAATCTCAAGGATTGAGATATCGAATGTACCGCCACCGAGGTCGAATACCGCAATCTTCATATCCTTGTTTGCCTTGTCGATACCGTATGCGAGTGCAGCGGCTGTAGGCTCGTTGATGATGCGCTTTACCTCAAGGCCTGCGATGAGACCGGCCTCCTTTGTGGCCTGACGCTGGCTGTCATTGA
>JAGBFX010000009.1 GCA_017936265.1 Bacteroidaceae bacterium
AAAGGTCACGTCGTCGCAAGCAGTGCTGTGGCTCCGCACTGCCGCACAATGGCCTGCAAACAAACGGCCCTGCATTGGATTTTTTAACGGTGCCGTTTCGCTTTCAGCGACGGATTACCTTTGCTAATCTTCTGTACTGCTCAAACTGCTTTTATCCTGTTTCGATGTCTGAACGGTTGTTCAAGCTGTAGAATTCTAACGGTGCCGGTTATCATTGGAATTACCGCTGCTAAACGTTGCGCGATAAAAACAACTCCAGGCACGTACCCCTCACCGCTGCGTGACAGGGTCGTTCGGTACTCCAACTCCTCCTCTGTTCAAACTCCTTCCCGGCTTTGCCGTACTCCAACTCCTCCTCTGTTCAAACTCCCTCCCGGCTTTGCCGTACTCCAACTCCTCCTCTGTTTATAGAGGAGGGGGACCGTTTGCGGTGGAGGAGTTCCCAAAAGAGGGAGAGTTTATTTCCTCCTCTGTAGGGGAGGTGCCGAAGGCGTAGGGTTATGTATAAAGGGCGAACACATCGGTTCGCCCCAACATTTCAGTTCTCCGTTGTCTACTTTCAGTTTAAAGGTCTGTCGACAGCACAGCCTTCGGTAACTCCCTGCAATTGTACCCGAACGCCATTGCCTCGCCGTACGCTCCCGCAGAACGTATCGCAAGTATATCGCCACGTTGCGTCTCGGGAATCCTGCGGTCCTTGCAGAAGACATCGGATGACTCGCACACTGGACCTACCACATCATATACCCCATCGGCCTTTGTCGACATAAGGTTCTCGATGCGATGATACGCTTCGTAAAGAGCAGGACGTATAAGATCGTTCATGCCCGCATCCACGATGATGAATTTCTTGCATGTGCCGCTCTTGATATATGTTGCGCGTGTTATTAGCGCTCCGCACTGGGCCACAAGGCTACGGCCGAGCTCGAAATGGAGCTGCTGACCGGGATGTAGCTTCAGGTTATTGGCATATGTCGCGAAGTATGCCTCGAAATCGGGAATAGGATACTTGTCGGGGAAGTCATAACGGATGCCGAGACCACCACCCACATTGATATGAGGCAGGACAAGGGAGCGTGTCTCCATAAGCAATTCCTGCAACTCGTTTATGCGGCTGCAGAGAGCAATGAAGTCATCCATTACCAGCAGCTGCGAGCCTATGTGGAAATGAAGGCCTATGAGCTTGATATGCGGCATCGACTCAATGACATCAATGACGCCGTCGAGCTGCTCATAGTTCACACCGAATTTATTTTCGGCAAGGCCGGTAGTGATGTTGGCATGAGTGTGCGCACCCACATTAGGGTTGACACGCACTGCCACCTGAGCCACTACCCCACGTTCAGCTGCAAGCCTCTCGATAGCCTCAATCTCGGGCACCGACTCCACATTGAAGCAGAAGATTCCGGCATCGAGCGAAAGGGCTATCTCCTTGTCGGTCTTGCCCACACCGGCAAACACCACCTTGTCGGCAGGTATTCCCGCTGCAAGCGCAGCCCTTACCTCGCCGCCGCTGACACAGTCGGCACCGATGCCCGCCTTGTTCACAATCTCAAGAAGGCGCGGGTTGAAGTTCGCCTTAATGGCATAATGCACATGAAAGCCCTCGTACTTTGCCGCCTCGCGCTTTACCGCGTCGAGTGTAGCCTGGAGCAACTCCACGTCGTAGTAGTAGAAGGGGGTCTCGATACCCTTGAAGGCCTCAACAGGAAACTGCATCTTCATTGCCGTATCATTTTTTTGAATCGAAAATGGTAGCGCTCAATGAACGCAGAGCCCTTACCTTATCCTCCTCGCGCACAAGGAAAGAGATATTGTAGTTGCTTCCGCCGTAAGAAACCATGCGCACAGGGATATCCTTCATAGCCTCCATGGCACGTGCCTCGAAGCCCACGTTCTCCCAGTTGAGGTCACCCACAACACATATGATGCACATGTTGCGGTCGACGGTAATGGTACCTATCTTCTGCAGCTCGGCAACGATGTCATCGAGTCTCTTGTCATCATCGATAGAGACTGAGACACCAACCTCGGAGGTACACACCATGTCAATGGATGTTTTGTGAGTCTCGAATATCTCGAACACCTTGCGCAGGAAACCATAGGCAAGCAGCATTCGGCCGCTCTTTATCTTGATTGCCGTGATGTTGTCCTTTGCCGCTATGGCCTTTATTTCGCCCGGACATGTAAGGTTGTTGTCGATGCGTGTACCCTCGGCTGTGGGGTCCATTGTGTTGAGCAGACGCACAGGAGTGCCTGTGAGCTTTGCCGGAAGGATACATGTGGGGTGCAGGATTTTCGCGCCGAAGTATGCAAGCTCGGCACTCTCCTCGAAGTGAAGGTTACGCACCGGAGTCGTGTTCTCCACCACACGCGGGTCGTTATTGTGTACACCGTCGATGTCGGTCCATATCTGAACCTCATCAGCGTTCACAGCCGAGCCGATGAGTGTTGCGGTATAGTCGCTGCCGCCACGCTGCAGGTTGTCGTAGCTGCCCTCATGGTTCATGCATATGAAGCCCTGGGTTATATATACCCTACCCTCTTTCTCAAGGTCGATGAGCGGAAGCAGATGCTCGCGTATGTAACCGAGGTCGGGCTCGCCGTTCACTGCCAGTCGCATGAAGTCGAGAGCATTGAGCAACTCGACATCAAGTCCGAGTTCCTTCATGTAAAAGGTAACCATGTTTGTAGACATTATCTCGCCCTGAGCGACAATCTCCTTCTCGAGTTCATCGGTCAACGGCTGGAAAGCAAGCGCACGCAGATGCGCAAACACGCTGTTTATTTTCTCGGTTGCCGCAGCAGCATACTCCTCGCTGCTGTAGAGTTCCTTTATTGTCTGCATATACTTTGTCTGCAGCACTGTAGAGTGCTCGCAGGCACCGTTGGGGTTACCGTTCCTAAGATAGTTGGTAAACTCGATGAGCGAGTTTGTCGTGCCTGACATTGCCGAGAGGACAACAATCTTAGGCTCGCCGTCCGAAATGAGTCTTACCACATTCTGCATACGCTCAGCCGAACCGACTGATGTACCGCCAAATTTCAAAACCTTCATATTTATTCTTTTTGTTTAATTTCAAAAATATTCAATCTCATTCTGCTGCGGCATCATGTTCTGCTGCAACAGGGGAAACCCTGACAAGCCTCTGTTTCTCGCACCTGTAGACCGTTCCGGGGTAATCTTTAAGCCACTGCTCGTTGTGTGTAATCATGAGCACAGCCATTTTCTCTTTCCTGCATATGTCGTGAAGCAACCTCATGATGTTGTCGCCTGTCTCGTGGTCGAGGTTGCCTGTAGGCTCATCGGCAAGCAACAAAGCCGGTTTGTTGAGTATGGCACGTGCAATCACTATGCGCTGCTGCTCGCCACCCGACAGCTCATGCGGACGCTTGTAACCTTTCTGCAACAGCCCCACCAACTCGAGCACCTCCTTTATGCGTGCCTCGCGCTCATGCTTGTTCTTCCAGCCGGTGCAGCGCAGCACGAAGTCAAGATTCTCGTTCACATTGCGGTCGGTAAGCAGCTGGAAATCCTGGAACACGATGCCGAGACGCTTGCGCAGCATCTGCAGATGCCTGTTCTTTATTCCGGGAATATCATACTCATCGAAGACCGTTGCCTTGCCGCTGCTTATCTCCACCTCGCCGTAAATGGTCTTGAGCAATGTGGACTTGCCGGAGCCGACAGTTCCGACTATGTATGCGAACTCCCCTTCTTCGAGAGAAAATGTCACTTTCTCAAGAATAACCTTCGAGTCGATATGGATATCGACGTTTCTGTAATCAATAACAGGCATATATACTTTTGTTGTAAAACTTTGCAAAATTAGAGATATTTTTTGTAAAACACGTTATTGCAAGCCGTTTAAATAGTATATAAATACATTATATTTTATTAATAATTTTAAAAAGTTTTTTCAATCACAGCGATACAGTATTTTTTCGTTACCTTTGTAAAGTTTTTCAACCGAATGCATTCCGGCCGTCAACTACGACTGCCTACATATTTTACAATTATGGATTATACTTCAGCACTATTCCAGAAGGTCCCCAAATATCTGCTCGAGAAGAGAAGCCAGATTATCATGGTGCTTTTCGTGTCGATATTCGCGGTTGCCTTCATCAACATATTCCAGCCTTTCGGCTCCGACACTTGGATTGACAACAAGAACATTACCACAACAATATACTTCCTGTGGTCGACGGTGCTTGTCAGCATAGGCATGATTGTGGTCGCCATAAGCCGTGTCATAATGTACAGGTACTCACGCAAGCCCAACCACAGCATCACTGTGCTCAAATATACCGGTTGGGTCTTTGTCGAGCTGTTGCTGCTCTCGGGAGCATTCACGGTCCTTGCGCTCATTGTCAAGGGAAACCTGAACCTCGCCACAAACGACCCGATGGAGATTTACATCAATGCCATCAAGAACACCGTCTGCATACTTTTCATCCCCTACATCATATGTATTCTCTATTTCTCGTACCAGAACAACAAACTGAAGCTTAGGGAACTCATGGGAGAGAACATCGGGTTCAAGTCGAGCAGCCTTATCTCGATATGCGACTCGCGAGGAGTGTTGCAGCTGTCCGTAGCCAAGGAGAACCTGCTCTACATAGAGTCGGCCGACAACTACATATGCATCTGGTATCAGAAAGGTGAGATGCTCAAGAAGAAGCTCATGCGCATAACCATGAAGGACATCAGCGAGCAGCTTGCCGACACCAACATAGTACGGTGCCACCGCTCATACATGGTAAACCTTGACCTTGTAAAGGTAATGCGCCGCGAAAAGGAGAACCTGTTCCTTGAGCTCGGCATGCCCAACGTAAAAGAGATTCCAATCTCAAAGACATACGGCGAGGCCGTACTTCGCCGCCTGGTACCGATATCGTAAGAGATAACAGACACAACATAAAATTCAAACAGTTTCTAAAACCAATTATCGTGAAGAGAATTGCTATTCTTGCATCAGGCAGCGGCTCAAACGCCGAGAACATTGCCAACTATTTCAAGGGTTCCGATTATGCCGAAGTATCGTTCATCATTGCCAACAATCCTCAGGCGTATGTCATCGAGCGCGCAAAGAGACTCGGCATCGAGTGCGCAGTTGTCACAAAGGCGCAGTTCATTGAGGCCGACACCATCATCGCCATGCTCAAGGAGCGTGACATCGATTTTGTAGTACTCGCAGGCTTTCTTCTGCTTGTACCAGCGAAGCTCATCCAGGCATACCCCGGGCGCATTGTGAACATACACCCAGCACTGCTCCCCAGACATGGCGGCAAGGGCATGTACGGCGACCGTGTGCACAAGGCTGTTGTCGAGAGCGGCGACACCGAGAGCGGTATCACGATACACCTCATTGATGAGCAGTATGACAAGGGCACGACATTCTTCCAGGCAAAATGCGAGGTACTGCCCACCGACACTCCCGATGACGTGGCAGCAAAGGTACACGCACTGGAGTATGAGCACTTCCCGCATGTGATTGAAGAGATACTGCACACACTCGACTGAAATTTAAGGGAGCTAAGGGCTATTAAGGGGACTAATGAACACCAATGTAAGACATCCCTTTTACAGTCGTAAATCCTTATAAACAAATAAAGCGCTCTGAGATAGAGCGCTTTATTTGTTTATGCTTTTCAGTCATTTCATCAAGAGAGGTTCTTTACACCCGCTGCAATATTCACAATAGTCATTACCGCCTTCTCCATTACCTGAACCGATACAAACTCGTAACGGCTGTGGAAGTTAACACCACCCGCAAAGAGGTTAGGACAGGGGAGCCCCATGAATGAGAGTTGGGCGCCGTCGGTACCGCCACGGATAGGCTTCACGTTAGGCACTACACCGGCCTGCTGCATAGCAGCCTTGGCAAGCTCAATGATATGCATCTTGGGCTCTACCTGCTCGCGCATGTTGCGGTACTGTTCCTTAAGCTCAAGAGATACAACGCCATTGCCGTATTTCTCGCACATTGCTTTTTCAACGGTACGCATGAAAGCCATACGCTTTGCAAATATTTCGCCATTGTGGTCGCGGATTATATATGACACCTCGGCATGGTCTACACCGCCGTTGATGCCCATGAGATGATAGAAACCCTGATAGCCTTCGGTGTGCTCGGGAGACTCGAATGCAGGGACTGTCTGCACGATTTCAGTAGCTACACGAAGCGCATTAAGCATCTTGCCCTTGGCATAGCCGGGATGTACGTTGCGGCCCTGGATTGTGAAGTGTGCACTGCCGGCATTGAAGTTCTCGAACTCAAGCTCGCCCTCGGTGCTACCGTCTACGGTGTAGGCCCAGTCGCAGCCGAAAAGAGGTACGTTGAAGTTATGTGCACCACGGCCAATCTCCTCATCGGGATTGAAGGCAATGCGTATTTTGCCATGCTCAATCTCGGGATGAGCCTGCAAGTACTCTACAGCAGTGACAATCTCGGCAATGCCCGCCTTGTCATCGGCACCAAGCAGGGTATGTCCGTCGGTAACGACAAGCTCATGGCCTGCATAGTTCTGCACCTCGGGGAAATCGGATACACGGAGTACAATATCATCCTTTGCCGAGAGTACGATGTTACCGCCCTGGTAGTTGATTACGTTTGGTTTGACACCCTTGCCGCTCATATCGGGGCTTGTGTCAAGGTGCGCAATGAAGCCCACCACAGGAAGTTCCTTGTCGCAGTTGGCAGGGAGTGTGGCATAAAGATAACCTTTCTCATCAAGTACAACCTCGCTCAGGCCCATATCCTTCAGTTCCTGCTCAAGGAAACGCGCAAACACGAACTGTCCTTCTGTTGTCGGAACAGTTGTAGCATCATCACACGACTCTGTATCAAATGTCACATACTTCAAGAAGCGCTGCAACATGCTGTTCTTAAATTCATTCATATTATATAGTTTTTATTTTATTATTACCATTGTGGCACCGAAGCCGTACTTCTGGAACGAGGCATCCTGCGAGAGGCAGCACGGGTACTTGCGGCGGATTTCCTGCGAGATTGCATTGCGCAGCACGCCCTCGCCCTTGCCATGGATGAAGACAATCTTCTTTCCTTTATATTTGAGGTTCTCATCCAGTGTCTTGCGCACCACATCGAGCTGATAGTTGAGCATGTCGAAGCTGTTCATGCCCGCCGTCGTCTCGAGCAAGGCATCGATGTGCAGGTCTACTTCAAGGATATCGCTACCTTTTGTTATCCTGGGCTGCGGAGCCTGTTTCTTTTGGGCATCGCCCTTTTTCTTCTCAAGAATTACCTTCTGTATTTCCTCTGCATCGGCGAAGATTTCCTTTGTAGGTTTGTCATCGACAACAAGGTCATATATGAGCGCTCCCTCATCAAAGAAGGGGTTCTCGCGGAACAGATGCAGTTTGTAGAACTTTACGGTATCAATGCGGCGCTCGATATTCATTGCGGGCTTCAGTGCAAACGGCTTCTTATCCTTGAACGGAAGAAGCTGCACGCACACATGCTCGATGTCATTAAGCTCTTCGCGGCCGAACTCCTCGAGGAACATCTTTGAATTGGGCTCGAGGATGCCGTTGGCACGCGCTGTCCAGCTGCGGCCCGACGCCGAGAGATAGGTAAAATAGAGCATGTAGTTGCTGTCGTTGATGAGGTACGCCTCGAAGCGGGAGTTGCTCAGCGACTTCTCATCCATGGGCAGGAAGGCCAGCAGGACATTGAGGCGTTCGCCCTCGGGACGCTCCATAGGGCGGTATGACACAATAGGCTCAAACGGCTCATCATCTTCGACAACAGCCTTTGCAGGAGCCGGGGCATTGCGTCGCTTCGCATCCTCATCCTTTGACTTGGGTGCAACGGTCTTCTTCTCGAAATTATACTCATTGGTGTCAACAGCCACGCATTCGCGCACATTCATGGGAATCTCAAAGCCGTCGGCATCCTCGACAAGAACAATATCCTTGCCACGGAAGCCTGTCACTACACCACCGCCACTCTCGTATATAAAACGGACCTTATCGCCTATCTTCATATTCCATTCTTTTTCCTGAAACGCGAAGATAGGGATAAAAAACGAAAAGTACAAAAAAATCAGGCAATCTCCTCTACATTGCCGAAACGCTCCCACACGCGTGCGAAACCATACTCGCCGACCTTGCCGTCAGGAACAAGCAGAAGGGTGCGTGAATAGACATCGGCATCGGCGATATCGCCCGAACACATGGGGGCCGCCTCGCACATGACACGCAGTTCCTTGAGCGCCTTGCAGCTGCGGAAAGCCTGGTCGCCCACGTTTACCACTGCCGCCGGCAATGTGATGCTCTCAACAGATGAGCAGTTATAGAATGCTCCATAGCCGATGCTCAACACACCGTCGTGCAGTGTGACACTCCTGAGCGCGGTGCAATTGGCAAGCACACCCTGGTCGAGCATGTTCACACCCTGCGGCAGGACAAATTCCTCGAGTGCTGAACAGCCCCAGAAAGCACCTTTCTTGACAGCAGCCACCGTTGACGGCAGATTGATTGCACGCAGCGAAGAGCAGTCGCGGAACGCCCAGCCCTCGACCGAGAGAAGTCCCTCGGGCAACGACACATCTTGGAGCGCGGAGCAGCCGCAGAAAGCATACTCGCCTATGGTATCGACAAGAGAACCTACCGAGATTCGGGCAAGCGCCTTGCAACCGTCGAACAGCGACGGCTCGATGTTCACGAGATTATCGGGGAGAAAGGCCCTCTCAAGCGACACGCATCCGGCGAATGCCGAACGGCCGATGACAAGTACGTTATGCGGGAGCAGAACCTCAACGAGAGAAGCACACCCCTTGAACGCCTGCATGCCAATCATGTGCAACGCACTGTTGAAAGTGACCCGGGAGAGCATGGTGCAACCCTCGAAGGCGCTTATGCCTACAGAATCGATGTTCTCGCCGAGCACCACCGAGCGGAGCGACGTACAATCCATGAAAGCCTCATCGAGGATATCAGTCACGGCATACTCCACACCACCCGATTCTATGGTTGCGGGAATTGTCACTACCCCCGAATAGGGAACAAGGCTCTTTGTTACCGTAGCGCTCTTCTTGGCGCTGTCGAGCAGATAGGTTATGTTGTCTATTTTTGTTATCATATGCAATCAAGGAATAAGCAGTGAACTGTCGCCGTAACTGAGGAAACGGAAACCGTTGGCAAGCGCATAGTCATATATCTTGCGCCACTCGCCTTTGACAAATGCCGACACAAGCAGCAGGAGCGTACTCTTTGGCTGATGGAAATTTGTTACGATAGCCTTTACTATGCGGAAGGTGTACCCCGGCGCAATCATTATCTGCGTGTGCGAATGCACGCAGTCATATCCGCCACGCTCCATCCATGCGACAAGAGCCTCAAGAGCCTCAACTGTACTCAATGAGTGTTCACGGCTATATGGTGTCCACTGCCCCACATGAAGCTCATCCATCGTGATATCGGGGTTCTCAGCTACCAGCTCGCCAAGGAAATAGAGGCTCTCGAGCGTACGCACCGATGTAGTGCCGACGGCTACTGCTTTGCCGCCCGCAGCAATCAGTTTCTCAAGCATAGCCTTACGCACCTCGATATACTCCTCATGCATCTCGTGGTCGGCGATAAGCTCGCTCTTCACAGGCTTAAATGTTCCCGCACCGACATGCAGGGTAACCTCCTCGCGCTCCACACCCGCAGCTGTGAGCGCCTCGAGCACGGCAGGAGTAAAGTGCAGACCGGCGGTAGGAGCCGCAACAGAGCCTTTTATCTTGGAGTATACTGTCTGATATGTTTTTGTGTCACTCTCCTCGGTCGCACGGTTGAGGTACGGCGGGATAGGCAACTCGCCCGCAGCCTCAAGCAGTTCGGCAAAAGAGCAGCCGCCATCCCAGAAGAAACGCACATGATTCACAGCCGCAGGACCACCCACACGCTCAACGGAGAGAGTGACATCCTTGCCGCCGACAGCAACCGTCTGCGACAATACACCACCCTTCCAACGGTTGGAGTTACCCACAAGGCATTGCCAGACACACTCCTTTGTCTCGAGGAATATCTGCTGATAGTCGCAAGGCTGCTCTGGCTCAAGGCAGAACACCTCGATTGTGGCACCTGTCTCCTTGCGGAAACGCAGACGCGCCTGAATGACCTTGGTATTGTTGAACACCATCAATGCCCCCTGCGGGATATAGTTCGGCAGGTTTGAGAAGGAGGCCTCACTCACAGTACCTTTATTATAAAGCAGCAGTTTCGATGTGTCGCGCTCAGCGAGCGGATATTTCGCTATCCTCTCATCGGGCAGCGGATAATCGTATTCAGCTATAGCTATCTCCTGTATATTTTTCATAATAGAATCTTTGCACCACGCAATGTCGCGTGGTGCAAAGATAGTGATTTTCGGACATTCTGTTTTAAGAGTATAGGAGAAATCCCTACCCGTTTTAGGAGTTTTCCCTTGAACGATTAGGGAATAAACGTTGCAAGTGGGTTATTATGCCCATATCTTTGCGGTGTAAGTAATGGACAACAGAACTGAAAAAGAGTTCTTGAAAAGAATAATGAACAGGTTTAACCATTTAAAGATTACGACTATGAAGAAGATGATTGTTATCGCAGCGTTGATAGGCGGAATGCTTATGCCTGCACAGATTATGGCTCAGAGGAACAACCGCAACGAGAAGCCAAGAGTTGAGAACAGAGACAACCGCAAAGATATGAAACCCGGCAACAGCAAGGGCGGCAATAAGGAGATGAACTTCAACAAGCCCGGCAAGAAGGACAAACCCGGCTTTGCAATGAACAAGCCAGGCAAGAAGGGCAAGCCAGGCAAAGGCTACAAGAAGCCGGGAAGGTACAACTACAAGTACAATCGTCCGGTGCCTCCTCCTGTAGTGGTAGTCAACCGCCCTGCACCACGCCCATGCCCTCCCCCACCACCGCCGGCAGTAGTCTACAGGAACTGTTACGACAACGATGCGGCAGAGGCTGCGGTAGCGGTATTAGGACTTGCGGCACTGGTAGCATTGATTGCGAACTGATAAAAAAGGTATCAGCACCTTCACAAAAAGCAGCACTCTTTTCATAATAATGAATAAAGTGAGTTCATATTGAAGTTTTTAGGTTAAAGTTCAAGAGAAGCTGCTTTGAATACTTAACAAATGATTAGACCGAGAAGAACGACGGCTTAAACGTTCTCCTCGGTCTATTTTCCTGTTATCATTACAGGTTACGGATAATACAATTCATTGTGGTCATTCATCAACGATGCAAAAATAGAGGTTAGCAAAATATTGGACAATAATAAGATATTGCGATTATGCAACAATGCGATAGCAACATTTTACCATTCGGCGAGTTTTTTTGCTTACCGCCGGGTTCTTTAGTCATAAATAATTAGAATATCTTCATTTTTATAAAAATGAACTATTGACACGAACGCGAAAGTAGACTATTTTTGCAAGCAAAAATAACACGCGCACCGCACACCGCGGTGCAAAGCATACCTAAGCAAGAGCAGATATATGAAATTATCGGAACTGAAGAATGGAGAAACAGCAGTCATTGTACGTCTGTCGGGACATGGTGGATTCCGCAAACGCATAATGGAGATGGGCTTCATACGAGGCGAGAAGGTGAAATCGGTACTCGATTCGCCGATGCACGACCCCGTGAAATACCATGTCATGGGATATGACGTGCTCTTGCGCCGCAGCGAGGCTGCCATGATTGAGGTCCTTCCTGAAGAGGAGGCCAAGAAGGAGCTTACTCCTGCACCCACATATACCAGCCTGTCGATATGCGAGACATGCAGCGGCAGCAACTGTGTCAACTGTACGCTGAAGAAGGTCTCTACACACAGGAAGAATGTAATTAATGTCGCGCTCGTGGGCAACCCCAACAGCGGCAAGACCTCGATATTCAACGCCCTCGCCAACCAGAACGAGCATGTGGGCAACTACAGCGGAGTGACGGTAGGTGCCAAGTGCGGCAGTTTCAACTACAAAGGCTACCGCATAAACCTTACCGACCTGCCCGGAACATACTCCATTGCCGCATACACACCGGAAGAGATTTATGTACGCAGACATCTGTTCGAACAGATACCCGATGTCATAATAAATGCAGTAGTGGCATCGAACATCGAGCGCAACCTCTACCTCACTACCGAGCTTATTGACATGAACCTGCGCACCGTCGTTGCACTGAACATGTACGATGAGCTGCTCGCCAGCGGTGCAGAGATTGACTACGGGCATCTGGGTGCCATGATGGGTATTCCCATGATACCCACTGTCGCGAAGAACAGCCAGGGTCTTGACAAGCTGCTTGATACCATCATCGAGCTCTTCGAGGGCAACAACAAGACAATCAGACACATACATATAAACTACGGTAATATCATCGAGGAACAGATTGCGCCCCTGTCCGCCGAGATCCACAAGGCCGAGGACCTTCCGCAACAGTTCTCGGTGCGATATTGGGCGCTGAAACTGCTCGAGGGTGACAAGGAGGCGTCGGAGGAGCTGAAGAACTGCATGGAGCTGCCGCGCTGGGAGCACATTGCGAAGAACAGCGCCAGGAAGATTGAATCGCAGATGGGTGTCGATGTAGAGACCGCCATGAACGGTGCGAAGTACGGCTTCATCAACGGTGCGCTCCAGGAGACATACAAGCCGGGAAACAAGGATACACAGAAAAAGACCCGCCGCATCGACCGTCTGGTAGCCAGCCGCTGGCTGGGATTCCCGATATTCATCCTTGTGATGTGGATAATGTTCAGTTCGGTGTTCATGCTCGGTGCATATCCGCAGGAGTGGATAGACTCCCTTTTCGGATGGCTGGGCGGACAGGCCGAAAGGTTCATACCCGACGGCGCCGTTCAAGACCTTGTGGTAAACGGTATAATAGGCGGTGTGGGCAGCGTTGCCGTGTTCATTCCGCAGATACTCATACTGTACCTTTTCATCTCACTCATGGAGGATTCGGGCTACATGGCACGCGCTGCGTTCATCATGGACCGCTTGATGCACAAGATGGGCCTGCACGGCAAGTCGTTCATCCCCATGCTTATGGGATTCGGCTGCAATGTACCCGCAATAATGGCGACACGCACCATTGAGAGCCGTAGCAGCCGCATGATAACGATACTTGTCACGCCTTTCATGTCATGCAGCGCCCGACTCCCCGTACTGGTGCTGTTCGCGGGGGCATTCTTCCCCGAACACGCGGCATTGGTGCTTTTAGGGCTTTATCTGCTTGGAATAATTGTGGCGATAATTACGGCACGCCTGTTGAGGCTGGTAAAATACTCGAAGGATGAGACTCCGTTTGTCATGGAGCTGCCCCCCTACCGATGGCCGACACTACGCGCCACGCTGCGCCATATGTGGGAGAAATGTGCACAGTACATCAAGAAGATAGGAACGGTCATACTGCTCTCGACAATAGTCATATGGTTCCTGAGCTACTACCCCAGGCCGGTAGAGAGTACAGAGCAAAGAGCAATGATTACAGATTGTAGAGGCGAGGTCGGCTCGCCCGGTGATGAGGGAGGCATCAATGAGAACTCGTTCATTGCCTGGATAGGACACACCGTCGAGCCGGTACTTGCACCGCTGGGACAGAACTGGCGTTCGAGCATTGCGCTGATAACAAGCATACCCGCCAAAGAGCTTGTGGTGAGCACGCTGGGTGTCCTCTACAGCAGTGACTCCGAGGAGAGCATACAGCAGGACCTGCGCAGCTCAGGCGACTTCACACCGCGCTCGGCAGCAGCGTTCATGGTATTTATCCTGCTCTTCTTCCCATGCATTGCCACAATAGCGGCAATTGCTGATGAGACCGGCAGCCGCAAGTGGGCGCTCTTCTCCATCATATACAACACCGCTGTTGCCTGGTTAGCAGGATACATAGTATATACCATAGGAGGACTATTTTAAAAGAGATGATAATATAAGACAGACATAACATACATTTATTGAACAACTTATAAAAGAACATCATGAGCAACAAGGAGATTATATACAACAAAAGGATGAAGGTGGCCGACCTGCTTGCAAATGACGGCGGTCTGTTGTCGATACTGCAACGTCTTGACATAAAGTTAGGATTCGGCGAGGCTACTGTTGCCGAGCTGTGCGCAAGGTACGGGATATCGGCCGAGCTGTTCCTCATCATATGCAACATATACTCATTCGGCGACTACCGCCCCGAGGTAGACAGCCTTGGCGAGAGTGACATAAAGAGCATCACGACCTACCTGCGTGCATCGCACCGTTTCTACACAGGTGTCTGTTTCCCTGCAATACATGACAGCGTACACAGACTTGTGGAGGGACTTGATGAGATGAGCCGCAGGTTGATAGACAAGTTCTACGACGACTATGACAACGAGGTAAGCAACCACTTCCGCTATGAGGAAGAGGTGGTGTTCCCGTACATCGAGAGCCTGATAGCAGGAGGAGTATGCGACAGGAGCAAGTACAGCATAAGCCTGTTCGGGCATAACCACAGCAACATCAACGAAAAGCTCAACGACCTGAAGAACATCATCATCAAGTATCTGGGCGAGGAGTTCTCGTCGCCTGTACGCTTCGAGCTGCTCAACAATATATATAATGTAGAAAAAGACCTGCGCAAACACTCGCTCATCGAAGACAGGCTGCTTGTGCCACTGGTTGAGAAACTGGAGAATAGCCATGAATAAGGAAGGGAAATACAAGATAGTGCTCATTGAGCCATCGGAGATTGTAGCGACAGGCATTGCCGCAATAATCGACAGGAACCCCGAGTTTGCTGTGGTCAAGACACTCAGCAACATCAACTACTTCAATGCCACTGGCAACGATGTTGACATTGTCATATTAAACCCCGCAGTAATAGATTACAACGACAGGCTCGACATCCGCTCCTGCCTGAATGCTACCAACGTCGCCATTGTGGCGCTCACGCACAGCAACTACGAGGAGAGCGTACTGCGTCAGTACGATGAATGTATCGGTATATACGACAACTATGCCCGCATAATACAGAAGCTCAAGAATGCCATGGAAGAGAGTTCACAGTCGCCCAAGAGCGACCTTAACGAGCTCTCGGGGCGCGAGCGTGACATACTTGCAGCCGTAGCGAAGGGACTGACCAACAAGGAGATTGCCGACGAGTTCAACATCTCGGTATATACCGTAATATCGCACCGTCGCAACATATCACAGAAGCTCGGCATCAACAGTATACCGGGTCTTACGGTATATGCAATAATGAACAAACTGGTAGACATGTCCGATTTCGGATAAGAGAGCAACTATATCACTATGGCCGAAGAACTGCACATAGCCCAAGGAGGCAAAGAAGAGAAATATTCCCTGCTCCACAAGCAGATTACCGCACTTTTAGAGGGCGAGAACGACGCAATAGCCAACATGGCGAATGTGGCAGCCATGATACATCACACCTTCGGATTCTGGTGGACAGGATTCTACCGTGTCATTGACGGCGAGCTTGTACTTGGACCGTTTCAGGGACCATTGGCATGCAGTCGCATTGCATACGGCCGAGGCGTGTGCGGCACAGCATGGAAAGAAGCCGCGACACAGGTTGTGCATGACGTTGACAAGTTTCCGGGACACATAGCATGCAGCAGTGCATCGAAGAGCGAGATTGTTGTTCCCATAATGAAGAATGGCAAGGTCACTGCAGTGCTTGACATCGACAGCGAGCATCTTGCCACTTTCGATGAGACAGACCGACGTTGGCTCGAGATGATTGTGGAATTGCTATAAGAGGGTCACTTGCGCAGTGTCTTGAAATGCAGGATGTGCGCACTCACACCAATGGCGATAGCGATGAACATGACCCGCATCCACCATACCTCGGCGACAAACACTGTACAGTACATAAGTGTTATCCATACAAGGCTCACCGAAACAATCTTCACACGCAAAGGGATAGCCTTGTGCTCACGAAAATTCTTTATATACGGCCCGAGGTGTTTGTGCGACATCAACCACTCATATAATCTTCTTGAGCTATGCAGATAGAGTGTCGCAGACAACAACAGGAACGGCGTTGTGGGCAATACCGGCAGGAAAATACCGATAACGCCCAACAGAAGCGACAAGGTCCCTAAAAAAGCCAATATATATCTCATCACTGAAATTTCGATACAATCAGGTTGCGAAGATAGTAAAAATATCCCTCCGTTGAGGAGATAAAACAGACGCCAAATAAAAATTTGCGAAAAAACATTTCATTTTTTCGTTTTTTTCGTATATTGCACCTGACATACTACAAATCATAATCTTTAACATCTACTATTATGAAAAAGATCATGTTTATTTTCGCCATTATGCTTCTGGGCATAACAACTTCAAGTGCACAACAGAACAATGAAGATTTAAAGATTAAACCACTCTTGGGAGTGTGGCAGTATGTCGATGAAATCGCAACTCCCGAAGGCGAACCCACATACATTGGCAAGCAGATATACAAGACCATTACCTGGGACAAGAAATACTATGTAATCGTCGGGTTGAACATTCCTGTCAAGCTGAGCGAGGAGCAGGAGGCGCAGACCAGCACGCTGTCGTTCATAACACAGGAGGGAGATATTGTACTAGGCAGCGAGAACAGTTATCTTGAGTACATAAACAATCACTATCTGGACAAAAACCTGAACAACACCATTTCGCAGCTCCGCTACAGGTTCAACGAGAAGAACCCGAACATACTTTATCTCGAATATAACCTCGGCGGCGCGGATGAGAGCTGGGTAAGCGAGGTTTGGTTAAGGGTAATGCCTCTTGGTGCAAAATAAGAAAAGCCATACGATAAAGCAATAGGACGGCAATGCCGTCCTATTGCTTTATCGTATGTAACAGAACGTCCGTTCCGTCACTTTACGTCAAGAACATACTTAAGACTGGTAATGAGTTTCGACTCATCGTGCAGCATATCATTGAACTCAATCTGGTCGATATTTGAGATATCAAGCCTAATACGCTTTGAGAAAGGAGCATCATCCAGCATGACAGGAAGGATTGTCTTGTTCAGCCTTATTGCATACTCCACCTCAACGGCGACATTCAACGACGCATTTGAGTTTACCGAAGATACAAAAATCAAAGCCATGGAGTTCTCTATCGCGTCAACGATAACCTCCTTGAAGTTACTGCCGCTGTAAATACCCTCCTTGTCTATCCAATAAGGGATTGAATGCTTATCCAATATCTGCGTGATGAGCTTGACCTGCTCGGCATCCCTGCGCGAATAGCTGATAAAGACCTTATGGTTCATCTCCTGAGGGTGCGGGAATTGGGTTGCCGAAACTTCGGCAGCAGGTTCCTCCTGTTCCATCATCCCATAATCAGCATCGGAACGTTGCCGGGCAAAAGCCGACTTTATCGCGAACCTTTCGAACAGGTCAATGTAGTCAATCCCATTCAGCATCTCGAACCTGTCATAGAGATACAGCTCGACATTGAAGTTCTTCTGTGTCTTGCACAGATTGCGCGAGATTGAGTCAGCCATTATGTCGGCGACCTTCTCCATCGGAAAACGTGCCACGCCCGCACCAAGGCAAGGAAAAGCGATGCTCTGCACCTCCAAAGCATGAAGAAGAGTAAAGCAACGGTCAATCGAATGCTTGAGGATATATGTCTGAAGGTCATCGCCTATGCACTTCTCCTCGCGCGAAGCGGTTTGTCCGTCATATGACAGAGTAAGGCAATGGAACACATATTTCTGATGTTCCAATGCGCCCGCTGTGGAGACTATTACATCGCCGACACTTGCCGGCAGTTTCTTTTGTGCATCATCTCTAATGATGTTACCTCCTGCGCGGAGGATACATCCCGATATTCCGCCTCCCATGGACACATCGGTATCATCGGAACTAACAATGACATCTGCCTTTGACTGCAACAGGTCTCCGAATATGATTGTAAGCGTCGAATTGTTGAACTTATAGTGGCGTGGTTTCATAGCAATCTAGTTTCTATTGCCAAAATTAATACAAAAATCCTTATGAGCCAGTATGGTCCGGACTTTTTAGAGAGAAAACGGCTGCGATGAGAGCCTTCCACTACTTGAACTTGTATCTCATCCACACAGTCTCACCCATTTGCTTTACGCTGCAAAGACGCAACAGCGTAGCAGCGCGGCCGCTGTCGGCAATACCGTCAAAGACAGCCGGCATTCCGGCGCGACCGTCTATGCCTGGCGCGACCATGAAACTCACCTCATCGAGCAACCCCGCCTGAAGGAAAGCACCGTTTATGTGTCCGCCGCCTGTGACAGCCATACGTGCGACACCGAAATGCGAGCATAGAAGCTCGATTGCGCGTGGCAGGTCAATACCCTCCTGGCCTGTGGCTATCCATGAGATACCCTGCTCCGTCAGGCGTTCATGATAACAGCGAGGACACTGCTCATCAGTAATAATAAGCAGAGTCTGACCGTCGAACTCGTTCTCGCCCCACTGCAATGTACCGTGCGTGTCAATACCGACACAATACCCCTGCGCTTTGCGGGCAACATGAAACGCCTCGGTCCCTATTGGAGCATAGTTTTCTGCAACAAACGGTTCCGGCAGCGCATAATGCATCTGCATTGTCACGCGCCCCATAAGCATAGAAGGACAATCAAGAGCCTCCAGCGCCTCGTAGTACTCGTTTCCACCCTCAATCTGTTCGGTCATGTCGCAATCAATGCGACCATCAACCGAAGCAATCATGTGACAGATTATATATGGCTTCATAATATACACAGTCTCGAAATTTAATATTACTTTCAAATATAGTACAAACGAGCGAGAAATATCAAGTTTGTTTGAATATTATCAAATTTAGGTAGGGTTTACAAAAGCAATTACAAAAGCAAGATTGTACAAAAGATTTATATTACACAAAATCATACAGTTTTAAAAGGATAAGTATTTATGCTTATATGAATTCAATTCAAAGCAAATCAAGTGTATACTGGCACTATACACATAACGGAGCTATATAAAACCTACCACAAATCAAATTTATCTCAAAAAAACATTCAAAAAGTTTTGCAAGTTTAAAAAATAGTACTACCTTTGCACCCGTTAAGCGAAACAACTATTGCAGAAACGCGGAAATAGCTCAGTTGGTAGAGCACAACCTTGCCGCAAAATAATAAGGTTTCCAACCTTGGCAAGGAAATGTGATACTAAAGAGAAAATTCGCAAAAATGCGGAAATAGCTCAGTTGGTAGAGCACAACCTTGCCAAGGTTGGGGTCGCGAGTTCGAGCCTCGTTTTCCGCTCAAAGGTAATTGCCCAGGTGGCGGAATGGTAGACGCGCTCGTTTCAGGTGCGAGTGTTGAGAGACGTGCAGGTTCGAGTCCTGTTCTGGGCACAGAGTATGAGTTTTGCATAATTATGGAGGAGTGGCGGAATTGGTAGACGCG
>JAGBFX010000002.1 GCA_017936265.1 Bacteroidaceae bacterium
ATGTTTAATGTTTAATGTTTAATGTGTCGTGTCTGCACTATTTCTTTCGTGCAATCAGGATTGCTCCCACTGTGCAGGCAAGCAACAGTACGCTCATTACCTCGAAGGGGAGAATGAAACTGTATTTGTCGGTTCCCATCAAGGCTGTGCCGAGTTCTTTCATCCCTACGCCGTTGCCGGTAAAGTTGAGTGCCGAAAAGTCAGTGCTGTTGATGAGGTATATCGTTATTACCATTCCTGTCAAGGCGGTGCACACGCCTGCAAGGTATCGGCGCAGCGAGGTCTGTGTAATGTCGACGCTTCCTTTACCGATGAGTAGCACCACGAAGATGAAGAGCACCACGATACCGCCTGCATAGACTGTTATCTGTGCTGCACCGAGGAATGTGTAGTGGAGTATGAAATAGAGTCCTGCTGTACCGAACAGTACGAACAGCAACAGGGTGGCGGCACGCATGATTTTGCTTGATGTGACAGCGAAGAGCGCTGCAACAATCATCACAAGTGCCAATCCGGTGAATATAATCATGTTTATCTCCATATGTACTATTTGTTTAGTTTCATTATAAGTTTGCTGCGGTCAAAGACTGCATTCTCGAACTCGTTGCTGAACTCAATGGCTCCCTTGGGGCATGCATTTACGCACAACTGGCAGAACATGCATGAACCTAGGTCGTATCTGTACTCGGCAAGCACCTTGCGGCTCTTGCCTGTCTCCTCATCGGTCACGCTCCTGGTGGTTATGGTTATCGTGCCGTTAGGACAGGCCTGCTGGCATAGTCCGCATGCTATGCATTTGTTCTTGCCCTCTTCATCGTGGGGCATGCGGAGTATTGCGCGGTGCCGCTCTGCTATGTGCTGTGTCTTCCTGTTCTCGGGGTAGCATTCTGTCACCTTCCTGGTAAAGAACTCGCACAGAGTGACCTTCATTCCTGTGGCAAGCGAGCCTATGGCCGATAGTATGTTGCCTATGTATGTATTATTCAAAAAACTCATATCCTTCACATTTTAGAGAGTCCAACCCATTACTACGCACACTGTCATTATGAGCAGGTTGAGCAGTCCTATCGGTACAAGATATTTCCACTCCAGCACAAGCACCTGGTCGATACGCAGGCGCGGGAATGTCCAGCGTACCCACATGAGCAGCCAGACTACAAAGAGTGTCTTGCCCAGGAACCATACAAAGCCCGGAATCCACTCCATCGCCTCATTGAAACCTTCAAGCCCGGGGATGTAGAACGGCGTCCAGCCTCCGAGGAACAGTGTCGATGCTATGCCTGCAATGATGAACATGTTCATGAACTCGGCAACGTAGAAGAATCCGAATCCCATGCCAGAATACTCGGTATGGAATCCTGCCGTCAGCTCCGACTCGGCCTCGGGAAGGTCGAACGGCGCACGGTTGGTCTCGGCATTGCCGGCTATAAGATATATGATGAACGCGATTACAGCAGGTATGTGTCCACGGATTATGAACCATCCACCGCGTTGCATCTCGACAATCTCGCTTACCTGCATGGTGCCGCTGAGTACTACAAGCGTAAGTATGCACAGGCTCATGGAGAGCTCATAGCTGATCATCTGTCCGCCACTTCGTATGGCACCGATCATGGCGAACTTGTTGTTGCTGCTCCAGCCCGCAAGCAGGATGCCGAGGACACCGAACGATGAGGCTGCCATGATGAAGAAGACGCCGATGTTGAAGTCGAGCACCTGTAGGCCGTTGTCGAACGGCAGGCAGCTGAACGTGATTATCGAACTCATTATTACAAGGAACGGGGCAAGAGTGTATAGAGCCCAATCGGAGTTCTTTATGTCGATAATCTCCTTTATGAGCATCTTGAACACATCGGCGAATACCTGCAACAATCCCCAGAAACCGACTCGGGTGGGGCCCAGACGGCACTGGAATGCAGCGCACACCTTGCGCTCCATGAATATCATCACAATTGCGAATGCAAGATATGCGACTATTGCGCACACTGCAATTATCGCACACTCTACAAGTGTAGCGACCTGTGCCGGGAGCACCGAATGAAGGTAGCTGTCAATAGTGCTGTTTATGGATGAGAAATCAATCATTTTTCCTCTTTTTATCGGTCAATATCGGGTATTACATAGTCAAGCGAGGCGCCTATCGTAATAAGGTCGGCTACTTTGTGCTTTTTCATTATTTTCTGCGCTACGGCAATCAGAGGCAGGCCTGTAGGGCGGAACTTGACGCGGTAAGGGGTCTTGTCGCCGTGGCTCTCTATGAAGACACCGAACTCGCCGCGCGAACCTTCGACCGAGGCACTGAACTGCCCCTCGGGCAGCTTGATGATTGGCTTGGTCTTTGTCTTGTAGTCGCCCTCGGGAATGTTGTCGATGAGCTGCTCTATGATGCGTATCGACTCCACAATCTCCTCAAGCCTTACCAGCAGGCGGTCGTAACAGTCGCCTCCCTTGTGCAGAATCTCCTTGAAGTCAACCTTGTCGTACAGCGCATACGGGTGGCGCTTGCGTACGTCGCATGCCCAGCCCGAGGCACGTCCTGTGCCGCCTGTGGCTCCGAAAGAGATTGCATCCTCGCGCGAGAGGACTCCCACACCTATGGTGCGGTTCCGCAGTATCACATTGTTCACGAACACGTCGTAGTACTCCTTCAGTCGCTGCTTCTGGTCGTTGCAGAACTCTTTTACCTTGGCAGCGAAATCGGGGGTTATGTCGGCCTGTACGCCGCCTATTATGTTGTAGTTCTGAATAAGACGGCCTCCGGTAACCTCCTCCATTATGTCAAGAATCTTCTCGCGCTCGCGGAAACCATATATGAATGATGTTATCGCGCCCATATCCATTGCCATACATGAGAACATGAGCAGATGCGAGTCGATGCGCTGCAGCTCATCCATTATGGTCCTTATGTATTGCACGCGGTCAGTAACCTCCAGACCCATTGCTTTCTCAATGCACATGCAGAGCGCATGGCGGTTCTGGTGAGCGCTCAGGTAGTCAAGACGGTCGGTAAAGGCCAGTGTCTGCGGGTAGGTCCTGCTCTCGCACATCTTCTCGATGCCGCGGTGGATGTAACCGCAGTGTATGTCAACCTTGCGCACGACCTCGCCCTCGAGCGAAAGCCTGAAACGGAGCACACCATGTGTGGCCGGATGCTGGGGACCGATGTTTATCACGAACTGGTCGTAGTGCAGAATCTTCATCTTCTCTACCAGTTCGGCAAGCTGCTTCTCTTCGGCTATGTCATATTCACGGTGAATCTCCTCATTAGTCTCACTCTCCAGACGTACCGGGTTTATGGCTTCGCTTGCGTCGTAGTCCTTGCGCAACGGGAATCCTATCCAGTCGTTGCGCAGGAATAGGCGACGCATGTCGGGGTGTCCGGTGAACTCGATCCCGAAGAAATCATATACTTCGCGCTCGTATATCTCGGCGACCTGCCATATGTCGCTCATTGTGGGAACCTGCGGGTTCTCGCGGTTCGCTGTACGCACAGCGACCTCTTTCCCCTCATGCGTAGCGCTGTTCTCAAGGATGTATATGACACCAAGCCCCTCCTCGTTCCAGTCCATGCCGACCATTTCGCGGAGAAAATCCATGCCCGTTGCGCGCAAGTCAAGCATTTTCTGCCTGAACTCCTTTATGTCGATATTTTCAATGTTCATCATTGCTCATCCTCCTTTTTGATAGGGTGGTTCGTTACAATTATTGGCCCGTCATGCATCTCGCCCGGCTTCTGGTGCCTGTTCTTGCCTCCAAGGAACTTCTCGACCTTTACCTTGCGCTGCAGCTGCATCATACCATAGAGAATTGCCTCGGGACGTGGAGGACATCCTGGGATATATACGTCAACAGGCATAATCTTGTCAATGCCGTTGAGGACGTGGTATGAATCCTTGAACGGTCCGCCGCTGATTGCGCATCCGCCCACTGCAACGACATATTTCGGCTCGGCCATCTGGTCGTAGAGTCTCTTGAGCACCGGTGCCATCTTGTGTGTTATGGTACCCGCGCACATGATGAGGTCGGCCTGACGTGGGGAGTTTCTTGTGACCTCGAATCCGAAACGCGCAAAATCATATCTTGCGGCGCCCACAGACATGAATTCGATTCCGCAACAGCTGGTTGCGAATGTGAGTGACCACAAGGAGTTGCTGCGTCCCCAGTTGATAAGGTCGTCAAGCTTGCCAACGATGACGTTGGTGCGCTCTTTGTTTATTTCGGCAATGAGGGCCTCAAGCGTCTCGTTGTCCTTGAATTCCTCGTAAGGAATAGATTTGATAACAGGCTTTTTCATTTCCATTCAAGTGCTTTTTTACGCCATGCGTATGCCAGTCCCAATATAAGGAACGATAAGAAAAACAGGACACCGACAAGTGCCTTCATACCAAGTTCCTGGACAATGGTTGCCCATGGGAAAAGGAATATGGCCTCGATGTCGAACATCAGGAACAGGATAGCGAAAAGGTAGTATCCTGTTCTGAAGTGAATCCAGGTGCTGCCCTGTGTCGGAATTCCGCATTCATAGGTCTCGCCTTTGAACCTGTTGTAGGTCCTCGGCGATATCCACCTTGTAATGAGCATGGCCACTCCTACAAAGAGGACCGATGCAATAATCATCGTAAATAGCAGTACTAAATCCATATTGCCTTGGTTGATAAATAGTTGTATTATAAAAATAGATGCCATGTCGTTTTGGTTTGACACGGCACCCACAAAGGTAAGCAAAATATGAGTATAGGTGGATGGCTAAAAAAGCGAAATTTTTTTCTTTTCTGCGATTTAACGAAGTTTAAACATGTTTAAAATTACCCCATGACGGTGTCCAGGACCATCATGATGGCAAATCCGGCTGCAAAACAGACTGTTCCTACATTACTGTGCCTGCCATGCTGTGATGAGGGTATAAGTTCTTCTACCACTACATATAACATAGCTCCCGCAGCAAAGGCAAGAAGTAGCGGCATTGAACCCGTGTTGCTTCCAAGGAACAGAATCGTTGCTACTGCGGCGATAGGCTCCACGGCTCCTGAGAGTGCGCCCATCAGGAACGCTCTTCCACGGCTCTTGCCCTCTCCACGCAGCGGTACCGAGATTATCGCTCCTTCGGGGATGTTCTGTATTGCCATACCTATGGATAAAGCGAGTGAACCCGCAACGGTAAGGTTGGTGTCGCCGTTGATGACACCTGCAAGGACAACGCCCACAGCCATTCCCTCGGGGATGTTGTGGAGTGCTACGGCGAGTATCATCTTGGTTGAGCGTGACAACGATGACTTGGGGCCTTCGGCGGTCTTGCTGTCGGTATGTTGGTGAGGTATGAATGTGTCGAGCAGCAGCAGGAACGCCATTCCGGCGATGAAACCCGCAAGCACAGGCCAGTTGTTCGCCAAGCCCTCTCCCGACTGTTCGAGTGCGGGTTGAAGGAGCGACCAGAACGATGCGGCCACCATTATGCCCGAGGCGAATCCGAGCATGGCGTTGTTGGCAATCTGTGATATCCTGTCGCGCAGCAACAGCACAGTAGATGCTCCGAGCACTGTGCCGAGCATCGGAACTGTAAGTCCTATGAGAATTTCCATATCTCTTCTGTCTTTTTCCCGCGAAGATATTGTTTTTTTTGCTTACTGCGGGAATCGGGGGCAAGAATAATGCTGTCGCGACGCAAATGTTAACATTTTTTGCCACAGATATGAATTTTTATAGTTATCTTCGCAAAGTAATCGCACATGATAGACAATTCTGAAAATGTAACACAAAATATATATCATTTATGATTTATTTCTTCAGCACCCCTGCAGGTTCGGTTATAGCGACCCAGGCAAATGATGTTCTTTCAGCAGCCGACATAGAGAAACTATGTTGGCTGTACGGCGAGGCTACTCTTGTCGAGAGCGAGGCGATGGAGGGCTACTTCATCGGTCCGCGCCGCGAGATGATTACTCCTTGGAGTACAAATGCAGTGGAAATTACCCAAAATATGGGTCTTGCAGGCATTGTCCGCATAGAGGAGTATTTTATGGTAGAGAACGAGGATGCCGATTATGACCCTATGCTGCAGCGCATGTATCGTGGCCTTGACCAGAGGATTTTTACAGTTGACATCCAGCCGAAGCCAATCGAATTCATCGAGGACCTTGAGAGCTACAATGAGCAGGAGGGTCTTGCCCTTTCAAAGGAGGAGATAGACTATCTGCACCAGGTAGAGAATGAACTTGGCCGCAAGCTGACCGACAGCGAGGTGTTCGGCTTTGCGCAGATTAACTCGGAGCACTGCCGTCACAAGATTTTCGGCGGTACGTTCATCATCGATGGCGAGGAGATGCCTTCATCGCTCTTTGCAATGATTAAGCGCACAACAAAGGAGAACCCCAACAGCATAATATCGGCCTACAAGGACAATGTTGCATTTGCACAGGGTCCTGTGGTCGAGCAGTTCGCTCCGGCCGACCACTCAATTCCTGATTACTTCATCATCAAGGATATTGAGACTGTAATCTCTCTCAAGGCCGAGACCCATAATTTCCCTACGACCGTTGAACCTTTCAACGGTGCTTCAACAGGTACCGGCGGCGAGATTCGTGACCGTATGGGCGGCGGAAAGGGCTCATGGCCTATCGCTGGTACTGCTGTCTACATGACATCATATCCACGTACATATGACGACCGTAAGTGGGAGGAGGTACTCCCTGTGCGCAAGTGGCTCTATCAGACACCGGAACAGATTCTTACAAAGGCTTCAAACGGTGCTTCGGACTTCGGCAACAAGTTCGGCCAGCCGCTCATCTGCGGTTCAGTGCTCACATTCGAGCACAAGGAGAACGATGAGGTCTACGGCTATGACAAAGTCATCATGCTCGCGGGCGGTGTGGGATACGGTACACGCCGCGATTGTCTCAAGGGTGCTCCCGAGAAGGGCAACAAGGTAATCGTTATGGGTGGTGACAACTACCGCATCGGTCTCGGTGGCGGTTCGGTATCATCGGTCGATACAGGCCGTTACTCATCAGGTATTGAGCTGAACGCTGTGCAACGTGCCAATGCCGAGATGCAGAAGCGTGCCTACAACGTGGTGCGTGCGCTCTGCGAGGATGACAATAACCCTGTCGTTTCAATCCACGACCACGGTTCGGCAGGTCACGTCAACTGTCTGTCGGAGCTTGTCGAGGAGTGCGGCGGTCTCATTGATATGGCAAGTCTGCCTGTAGGCGACAGTACTCTGTCGGCAAAGGAAATCATTGCCAACGAGTCACAGGAGCGCATGGGCTTGCTCATCAAGGAGGATGCAATAGAATATGTACGCAAGGTGGCAGAGCGTGAGCGCGCTCCAATGTATGTTGTCGGCGAGACGACAGGCGATGCACGCTTCGCATTCGAGCAGGCTGACGGCACACGTCCGTTCGACCTCTCTGTGAGCCAGATGTTCGGCTCTTCACCAAAGACATATATGGTCGACAAGACCGTAGAGCGTCATTATAAGGATGCTGAGTATGATGCCGAGAACATCGAGGAGTACCTGACCGATGTGTTGCGTCTCGAGGCTGTTGCCTGCAAGGATTGGCTCACGAACAAGGTAGACCGTTCTGTAACGGGTAAGATTGCACGCCAGCAGTGCCAGGGCGAGATTCAGCTGCCGCTCAGCGATTGCGGTGTAGTGACACTTGACTATCGTGGCAAGAAGGGTATCGCGACATCCATCGGACATGCGCCTCAGGCAGGTCTTGCCGACCCTGCAAAGGGTTCTGTCCTCGCAGTGTCAGAGGCTCTGACAAATATCGTTCTCGCGCCGCTTGCAAACGGCATCAAGAGCATCTCGCTCAGTGCCAACTGGATGTGGCCTTGCCGCTCACAGGAGGGCGAGGATGCACGTCTCTACCGTGGTGTCGAGGCTCTCAGCGACTTCTGCTGCGCGCTCAATATCAATGTGCCTACCGGTAAGGACTCTCTCTCAATGACACAGAAATACCCCGACGGTACAAAAGTAATAAGCCCGGGCACGGTTATCGTATCAGCCGGCGGTGAGGTTGCCGATGTACGCAAAGTCGTTTCTCCAGTGATGGTAAACGAGCCCAAGAGTGCTTTCTATCATATTGACTTCAGCTTCGACCATCTGCGTCTGGGCGGTTCTGCTTTCGCGCAGACTCTCAACTGCATCGGCGATGATGTTCCTACAGTAGAGAATCCAGAATATTTTGCCGAGGTGTTCAACGCTGTCCAGAAGCTTGTAAACGAGGGCATCGTAATGGCTGGTCACGACGTTTCTGCCGGCGGTCTCATCACAACTCTTCTCGAGATGTGTTTCGCTAACACAACAGGCGGTATGGAAATCAATCTTGACTCTGTTGTCGAGGATGACATTGTCAAATTGCTCTTCGCCGAGAACCCCGCATTGGTTATCCAGGTTGCCGACAAGGACAAGTGCCGCATGCAGGCTATCCTTGATGATGCAGGCATCTGCTTCGTGAAGATAGGTGTTCCTTGTGCAAAGCGTCATATTGCTGTTGCGAAGAACAGACGTACACGTCTTTTCGATATCGACCACTACCGCGATGTATGGTTCGACAGCTCATACCTCATGGACCTCAAACAGAGCTTCAACGGCTGCGCAAGCGAGCGTCTGAAGAACTACAAGAACCAGCCTCTGCGTTTCCGCATGCCTTCACGTTTCAACGGTATGCTCTCAAGCTATGGCATGTCGGCCGACCGCCGCGAGAAATCGGGTGTACGTGCTGCGATTATCCGCGAGAAGGGTACCAACGGCGAGCGCGAGATGGCATATGCAATGCACCTTGCCGGTTTCGACGTAAAGGACGTTACAATGACCGACCTCATCAGTGGTCGCGAGACTCTCGACGAGGTTAACTTCATTGTATTCTGCGGCGGCTTCTCAAACTCCGACGTTCTTGGCTCTGCCAAGGGATGGGCAGGCGGCTTCCTCTTCAATCCTAAGGCTAAGGCAGCTCTCGACCGCTTCTACCAGCGCGAAGATACTCTATCGCTCGGTATATGTAACGGTTGTCAGCTGATGATGGAGCTTAACCTCATCAATCCCGAGTACAGCGAGCGCGGACGTATGCTCCACAACGACTCTCACAAGTTCGAGTCTTCGTTCGTGGGCGTGAACATCCCGGAGAACAACAGTGTCCTGTTCGGTTCGCTTTCCAACAGCCGTCTTGGTGTCTGGGTAGCTCACGGCGAGGGCAAGTTCTCGCTTCCGTACGATGCCGAGAAGTATAATATCGTGGCACAGTATGCATACGAGGGCTATCCTGCCAACCCTAACGGTTCTGACTATAATGTCGCAGCTCTTGCAAGCGCCGATGGCCGTCACGTGGCAATGATGCCTCACCCCGAGCGTGCTATCTTCCCATGGCAGTGTGCGACATATCCGGCTGACCATCTTGCCGATGATGTCACTCCATGGATTGAGATTTTCCGCAATGCTTACAATTGGGTAAATGAAAAAATAAAGTAAACTAAAATCTATAAGGGCTATTAAGGAGAGCTAAAGGCAACTAAGGGCATTAATGTTCTTTGGTTTCCTTTAGTTCTCTTTGGTAAACCCCGGTCAATAGAAATGCCAGCCTCTCTTTTTAAGCTTTTCACGACATTTTTCCGCATCGGTCTCTTTACTTTCGGTGGGGGATATGCGATGATTCCGCTCATCCAACGTGATGTGGTGGAGAGGAACGGCTGGGTAGGCAAGGAAGAGTTCATAGACCTTCTTGCCGTGGCGCAGTCGGCTCCGGGTGTGTTTGCCGTTAATATGGCTGTGTTCATCGGTAACAAGATGAGAGGCTGTAGCGGTGCGCTTGCAGCGGCTTTCGGATGCGTGCTTCCCTCGGTCGTGATAATACTGCTCATCGCGCTCTTCTTCCGTCAATTCCGTCATATCGAGGTCGTGAACAATGCCTTTATGGGTATAAGGCCTGTGGTTGTAGCACTGATAGCTGTGCCGGTATTCAATCTTGCCAAAAGTGCGGAGCTGGGGTGGGGTACTGCCTGGATTCCTGTGCTCTCGGCACTGCTTATCGTGGCATTCGGTGTCTCGCCTGTCTATGTGATAATTGTTGCTGGTTTTGCAGGCTTTCTGTGGGGGAGAGATTAGAGTACAGATAACAGGTAACAGATATATATGACCTTATAGGCATGATGATTTTTCTGGAGCTTTTCTATACATTCCTTAAGATTGGCCTCTTCTCTTTCGGTGGAGGCTATGGCATGCTCTCCGTAATCCAAGGCGAGGTCGTTACACGCCATGGGTGGCTGTCGGCATCGGAGTTTACCGATATTGTCGCTATCAGCCAGATGACCCCTGGACCCATAGGGATAAACTCGGCTACATATGTGGGTTATACGGCAGTACTGAACAGCGGTGCACCCGAGTGGCTTGCAGTAATGGGCTCATTGGTGGCATCGTTTGCAGTCATGTTGCCCTCGATTGTGCTGATGCTCATTGTGAGCCGTTACCTTATAAGATTCAGCAAATACCCTGCTGTCGAGGCTGTGTTCAAAGGTCTGCGCCCTGCAGTCGTGGGTCTGGTCGCCTCGGCTGCGCTGCTTCTTATGACCGAGGAGAATTTCGGCTCGCCCGGTGATACACCGTTGCAGTTCTGGGTAAGCGTAGCGCTCTTCGTCGCTGCTTTCGTGGCGATGAAGTTCTTCAAGGTCAGCCCGATACTGTTGTTGCTCCTTGCAGCAATCTTCGGTGGGGTGTTCTATGAGATGGTTCAGTAAGGGTATTAATGCAATTATGGCGACTAAACCATGGTTTAGTCGCCATAATTGCGTTTTATCTCCTGAGCTTCATTGCTTTCCAATATGAAATACCTTCTTCTTTAATATTCAGTATCGCGTAAAGTACGATTATGCTTATTATCAGGCGTATGATATCAAACAATTCGTATTCTGTTCCTGTCAGCGTGACAAGTACGATGTATGCTATCAGGGTGTTTATTGCATAAAGGTAAAATCCGATAGATTTCCAATAGAGCAGGAGTATGAGTGAAACGACATTGATGATGTCTTGACAGACTACTGTCAGGAATGGCTCGTACTCAATTGCCTCATAAATGTAGTAATCGGTTGTTGTCATGATTGCTGACACGATGTTAATTACAATTCCAAAAAAGAAGAGGACTGTGATTATCGGGCTTCTTTCGGGCTTTACGCCTGTGCTGTTTGAAATGTCGCTGTTGTTTTGCATAGTATTGATTGTTTAGGGTTTGTTGTTTGTAGTATTAAAAACACGCCTTGCCGGTTCACATAAAAAAGGCGTGGCACTTGTAGTATTCTTTACTCAAGGTGTTTGGCGTAACCTCACAGACAGAATAACTAAAAGCCCACGCCCGGCGTGAGCATTTTCTCATATTCGTGTCTGTGTTATAAAGTCGCCAAACTTTTGAGTAAACAGAATAATGCAGAAATGCTTTTTATATGTGTTTTATGTGTGCTGTTCTATTCAATTATTTTACCATAGGCATTGTCTGTTTTGGTTGTAACATTTCCAAACGGGCGGAAGGGTATCAAGTTTCCTTGGACATTTCACGGCGGTTGTAGACTGGATTTCTATGTATGGCGTAAATATAATGTTTTTATTTTTCTTATCATGTGGTTTATCTCAGTTTGTCTTTCAGGAATTTGCCTGTATACGACTCCTCGCATGCTGCCACTTCCTCCGGGGTACCGCATGCGACAAGGTGACCGCCCTCTTCGCCGCCCTCGGGGCCAAGGTCTATAAGGTAGTCGGCACATTTGATTACGTCCATATTGTGTTCGATGATGACAAGCGAGTGCCCGCGTGCGAGCAGCCGCTCGAATGATTTAAGCAGTTTCTTTATGTCGTGGAAGTGCAGTCCTGTGGTGGGCTCATCGAAGATGAACATTGTCGGACGGTCACTCTGCCGACTCAGGTAGTAGGCGAGTTTCACACGTTGGTTCTCTCCGCCCGATAGTGTGGATGATGACTGTCCCAGCTTGATATATGCCAGTCCTACATCCTGCAGCGGCTGCAGGTTCTCGGCAATGCGTGTCTCGCCATGCTCCTGGAAGAAGTTGATGGCGTCGCCGATGGTCATCTCCAGAATGTCGTGTATGTTCTTGCCATGGAACTTTACCTCGAGGACTTCGCTCTTGAAACGCTTGCCATGACATGCCTCGCACACGAGCTTCAGGTCGGCCATGAACTGCATCGATACGGTTATCGTACCCTCGCCCTTGCACTCATCGCAGCGGCCTCCGTCGGCATTGAACGAGAAGTGTCCTGCACCGAATCCCATCTGCTTGGCAAGGGGCTGCCGGGCGAACAGGTGGCGTATCTCATCATATACTTTCAGATAGGTGACGGGGTTGGAACGCGATGACTTGCCTATGGGGTTCTGGTCAATGAACTCGACACCGCTCAGCTGTCTCAATGCTCCGCCTACCGATTCGCATTGCCCCGGTGCGTCGCAGGTGTTCCCGAAATGACGCATGAGCGAGCGGTAGAGTATGTTGCGTACAAGCGTCGATTTTCCCGAGCCGCTTACTCCGCTTACCACAGTGAACAGGTTGAGCGGAATATTGACATTTATACCCTTGAGGTTGTTCTCGCGGGCGCCTTTTATCTCAATCCAGTTGTTCGAGGTGCGACGGTGCCTGGGCACCTCGATGGTCTCCTCGCCCAGCAGGTATTTTACCGTGTAGCTGTTGCTGCCTCTCTCGAGGTTACTCATATCCCCCTTATAAACGATGTTGCCGCCATAGGAGCCGGCCTTGGGGCCTACATCGATTATATAGTCGGCAGCGCGTATTATTTCCTCATCATGCTCAACGACTACAACGGTGTTGCCAAGGTCGCGCAGACGGTAGAGCACGTTTATCAGTCGCCCTGTGTCACGGCTGTGAAGGCCTATGCTCGGCTCATCAAGGATGTAAAGCGATCCCACAAGTGCGCTGCCGAGTGATGTGACAAGGTTTATTCGCTGGCTCTCGCCACCCGAGAGGGTGTTGCTCAGACGGTTCAAGGTTAGGTATCCCAACCCTACATCGAGCAGGCACTCTATGCGGCTGCGTATCTCGGTCAGTATGCGTTTGGCAACCGCAGCATCATGCTCATTGAGGATGAGGTTGTCGAAAAATTCCTTCAGACGGCATACAGGCATCTCGATGAGCTCGATTATACTTGTTCCGCCTACCTTTACATAGCTTGCCTCTTTCTTCAGGCGTGTGCCGTGGCATGTGGGGCATATGGGCTTGCCGCGGTAGCGCGCGAGCATCACACGGTACTGTATCTTGTACTGGTTGGCCTTTACCATGTTGAAGAAGTTGTCTATGCAGATACTCTCGCCGTACTCCTCGATCCATGGACCTTTGTGCCACAGGTAGTCCTTCTGTTCCTGTGTAAGGTTGTAATATGGTTCGAAAATGGGGAAGTCATCCTTTGGCGCACGACGGCAGAACTCGTTCTTCCACTCTCCCATCTTGTCTCCGCGCCAGCAGAATACCGCTCCGTCATATACGCTGAGCAGTTTGTTTGGAATGACAAGGTCTTCATCGATGCCGACAATGCGTCCGAAACCTTCGCAGTCGGGACAGGCACCTATGGGCGAGTTGAACGAGAACATCTGCTCGCTCGGCTCCTCGAACTCTATGCCGTCGGCCTCGAAACGTATGCTGAAGCTGTGCGGTGCCTCTTCATCCATGAACTGCAGCAGGCAAGTGCCGCCACCTTCGTAGAAGGCTGTCTCTGCCGAATCGAGCAGACGGCTTGCCGTCTCCTTGCTGTCACTTACTGTAAGACGGTCAATGAGCAGGGTGGGTGTATCCCCCTTCTTGTGGCTGTACTCCTCTATACGGATAATCTCCTTTCCGAGCACAATACGGGTAAATCCCTGCTGAAGATATATCTGCAACTGCTCCTCGAGGGTGCGTCCTTTTCGCTTGGGTATGGGTGCAAGCAACAGGAAGCGTGTGCCCTGTGGACGGCTGTTCATGCATGTGACAAGGTCTTCGGGGCTGTCCTTCTTCACGAGCTTGCCGCTTACAGGAGAATAGGTCTTTCCTATGCGTGCATAGAGCAGTTTCAGGTATTCATAAATCTCTGTTGATGTTCCCACCGTAGAGCGCGGGTTGCGGTTGTTGACCTTCTGCTCAATGGCAATGGCAGGGGGAATACCCTTGATGAAGTCGCATTCGGGCTTGTTCATCTGTCCAAGGAACTGGCGGGCATAGGAGCTGAGCGACTCCACATAGCGGCGCTGACCCTCGGCGTAGAGGGTGTCAAAGGCGAGTGATGATTTGCCGGAACCCGATAAGCCGGTAACGACAACGAGCTTCCCGCGCGGAATCTCCACATCTACATTCTTCAGATTGTTGACCCTCGCTCCCTTGATTGTTATATTTCTGCTGCTTGCCATAAAACTCTCTAATCTTAGAAACAGCGAATTTACGCATTTTTTCAGGAAGAATAATCTTTTTCGTGCTATTAATAGTAAAAAAAGATGTACCCGCTTCTCACGAAGAGGGTACATCACGAAACATCGCTTGGCATATTACGTCCCCATGCACTTACAATACAGCGAATTGATAATAGTGAGATTACTCAATGTATGTTAGGGCGCAATTTTGCCATTGATGTTTAAGTGGCAGGCTCGCAATAATTACCTGCCGTTAAATAATGAGACTAAACATATATTTAATTATAAATGAAAATTTTCAAAAAAAATGGGAGTACACCCATTAAAGCGTACTCCCAAAGTGTTAACAGATTACTTAGCTTCAATTGTAACAGGGATTGTGCAAGTCACAGTTGATATATTGTCAAATGTTACAGTTACTGTCAGGTTGAATGTCTTAGATGCTGGCAATACTGTCTTGTTCTCCCAAGTGATTTCACCTGTTGTTGGGTTAACCTCGAACTTCGCATCAGCATCGAGCTGGCTTACGAAATTCTTGTAATCCTGACCCTTGAACTCATACTTGACGTTTACGTTGTTGCCAAGACGGTAATCGCCTGTTGCAACGTCGCTTAGTGCCAAAGCATTGTTTACCCAAGAGTAGATGTCAGAACCGTGGATGTCTATAACCTTCAATGAAGGAGCAGCCTGTGCTGTGTTAACTCCCGGCTTCTGAGAAACTGTTACGGTCTTACCTGTAGTTCCGACAAATGGATTCTCGAATACTACAGTGTAGCTGTATTCGCATACCTCGCCGTTCTCAAGCTCTACGCTATATTTAACAGGTACTTCTACATCCTTGCTGATAGCTGTGTTCAACCACATCTGCTTGTAGTCGCCAGACATATCAACGTTCGCCATATTCTCGCTGAACTTCAGTGAACCAGCCTTTACGTTTTTATGCTCGGTGTAGTATGTGAATATGTCTTCGTGAGCAGCGTTGTACTTGAAGTGCTGTGCAATGTCGGTAATCATCTCCCAACCGTTTGTACCTACAGCACCGTTTACAGTTACTGTGTTGCCTACAGCCATTTCTGGGTTAAGTTCGAATGCCTCACAGTTCTCGCTTACATTGAACTTGTAAACCAATGTGAAGTCACCCTTGCCGTCGTAGTCATCCTTAGACTCAATGAATATTGTTACAGTGTATTCAGCTGCAGCTCCACGCTTGTTGTATGTGTTCTCTGTAAGAACTTTGTTGTCAAGAGCAATGCTGAGTGCTGAAGTTGCTGTAGCTTCATCAGCAAGGTTTGAACTAACGGTTACACCCTGTACTGGCTTGTAGCTCTTATCAACATCATTAACTGTAACTGTATATTTAGGAGCATTGTAATAGTTCCAGAAGTTTGTTGCGTTAAGACCTGCTTTGTTATATAGATCTGTGTTAACCTTGATCCAAGGCATCTCATAGATTTGCTTAGCTGTGCTACCAAGTGTCTGGTAAACATGATTGCTTGAACCCAAGTCTATTGTAGGATATGGATCATCTTTAACGTCTGGCTTGTTCTCCTTAACCCACTTGATCTTAATGTATGCCGAAGCTACGAGGCGCTCTGCGTCGTTGTAGTCTGTGATATATGCATCTACACGAACAACAGGAGTACGTGTCTCTGCTGAAGTTCCTGCGGCAATGGCGATATTGCCCTCTTTGTCAAGTGTTGCGAAGACTGACTGCTCTGTTTCGTTGTCCTCGCCGATATACTCAACCAATGTAAACTTGTAGCTGAATTTCTCACCGTCAAAGCCAAGAGCAGTAAGTTTGTCGCTTGTGCCTTCACGGAACAGGTCAACGTAATTGTTCAGGTTGTGTGTCTCGCTCATCAAGAGCTCAAGGTTGTGGTTATCGTTGCCATTGGCATCTTTAATAGGCAACAGTGTTTTAGCAAGACTAGTGGCTTTTTCCTTTGTCACACCATTGACGGTAACGTCATTGACGTTATAGATATTGCCATTTCCGGTTGTACGCTGTACATACTTTGGAAGTCTTGTTGTCTGCTGTGTCTTGCCAATGTATGCATTGATACCAGTTGAGCCTTCAACGTAGATGTAGTCAGAAGTTACAAAGTCCTGACCCACCCAAGTCTGCAATGCAACAATGTTGCCCTTGCCGCTAACGCGGTTAAATCTTGTAACCAGATTTGCCTCGCCATTGGCGATGTTGCTCTCTACTAAATTAAGGAGTGCGCTAGAACCGGTATTGTCACCTGCTGCACGTGTTGTTACACTACGGCTTATGAAACCGAAGTTTGTGTTCTCAACAAATGCATCTGATGGGTTCAAACGATAGCTAAGTGTTACAAGGTTTGAGTATTCTATGTCTTTGTGTGCCTTAAGATACTGTGTACCTGCAACTATATCGTTCCATTTACCGTAGCTGTTGATGTGCATATATTCAGTCTTCGGAGTAGGAAGGAAGAAATCCTGACTGTATACCTCGGGTATGAATGCTACAGAACCAAGACCTGTACCTACATAAAGGGTTACAGACTCATTCTCAGCACCCTTAATACCAGTGAGAATCAACTTGTTGCCTGTGAATACGGCGCTCATGCACTGAGCTCTCCAAGATATTTCTGTAGCCTTTACAAATGTGCCAACACCATCTTTAACCTGATAGATGTCGAACATACCGGTCTCGGTGTTAGGTACATAGTAGTAACCGTTCTCGCCGTCCTTGCCGTCAGCACCATCTTTACCGTTTGTGCCGTTAATACCGTCCTTGCCGTCAGCACCATCTTTGCCGTTTGTGCCGTTAATACCGTCCTTGCCGTCAGCACCATCTTTGCCGTCCTTGCCGTCAACGCCATCTTTACCGTCCTTGCCGTCAACGCCGTCAATGCCGATAGCCTTGTACTCGGTCTTTTCGTTATTCAAATACCAGTATCCATCGGTACCGATAGTCCATACTGCAGCATCTTTACCGTCCTTACCATCTTCTCCATGTGTGAGTACGTACTCGTTACCGTTGCTGAGGATAAGTTTGATGCCATTGGTGTCAGACTTGACATCCTTGATTACAACTCCGCTCTGGAGCAATGTCTCGATCTCTGCGAGTGATGCTCTTTGAGCGTCAATCTGTGCCTGCAGGCCCTTGATGTCATCATCATAGTCCTCTGAACAAGACACAAATCCTCCCGTAAAGGAGAATAACAGACCTCCAATAAGGAGTGTGCTGAATAATTTTTTGTTCATCATAATTGAATTGATTTAATTTATAAATTAAAAAAACTAGGAAAATTGTTTCTTATAAAATGTTCCAATTCTATTCAAAATAAGGTGTAAAAGATTTGTTAGATATGTTTATAATGATAAATGATTCCTTAATCTGTTTCCGTTAATCCGTCTTTTTTTATAATTTAGCACTAGCTAGTTCAAATGATTGTGCAAATATCAAACAAAAAATTGAAATGGCAAAATAAATGATTGATTTTTTATTAAAAAACAATGGGAATAATTGAAAGAATACAAAAAATAATGGAAAGGGAGGGGCTCAATGTTGCCTCTTTTGCGAGAAGGGTTGGTGTTGTAGATCAAACAATCAGGGGGATAGTTGTTCAGCGTAGGAATAAGCCGGGGTTTGATTTGATAGTTAGAATACTTCAAACATTTGCTTGGGTGAATGCAGAGTGGCTAATTTTGGGCGTAGGCGAAATGTCAAAGCCTGAACAGGAAAATGTAAGCAATCAGGAACAGTATTCCATAAAAGATCTTGTAATGTATTTGAAGGAGAAAGATGTGAAGATCGAAAAACTCATAGAGGAGAAAACGGAATTCAAAGTGTTGTACGAAATGGCAAAAAAAGAACTGGAAAGCGGTTCTATATAAGCGGTAGGCATTGTTGTGCTTTACTTTTTCTGTTGAGCAGGAACCTGAAAAGAGGTAATGTTTTTTTTACCTCTTTTATTTTACGTGTAAATTGACTACCTTCGTCGGCGGAATTCAAAAATTTAACAATGAAACTGAAAGATTTATTATCCATTCTCTCTATGCTGTTGCTTTTCTCCTGTGCAGGTACAAGAGACGTCCTAAACGATGCTTCCGCTCTGCCCAAGCGTGAGTTCCGTGGTGCCTGGATACAGGCAGTTAACGGCCAATTCTCGGGTATGGGCGAGAAGGAGATGAAGAACTACCTTGTCAAAATGCTCGACAACCTTCAGAAAGTCAATGTGAATGCAATCATCTTTCAGGTGCGAGTGGAGGGCGATGCCCTTTATCCGTCCGAACTTGAGCCGTGGAGCCGTTTCATAACAGGTGTTCAGGGACGCTCGCCGGGCTGGGACCCGCTGGCATTCATGATAACGGAGTGCCACAAACGCAATATGGAGCTGCATGCATGGATCAATCCCTATCGCGCACGCACCAAGGGAACTACATATGTGGCTCCCGCTCATTACAGCAAGAAACGCCCAAGAAACTTCATAGAGTATGAGGGACAGCTCTATTTCAATCCTGCGATGCAGAGTAACCGTGACCACATATGCAAGGTGGTAACAGACATAATAACCCGTTACGATGTTGACGGTCTGCACATCGATGACTATTTCTATCCTTACCCTGTCAAGGGAAAGGAGTTTGATGATGATGCGCTCTATCCCAAGGAGGGATATGCCGACAAGGCGGAGTGGCGCAGGGAGAATGTGAATCATCTGATATATCAGCTCCACCGTACGGTGTGCCAGCTGAAGCCATGGGTAAAATTCGGTGTCTCTCCGTTCGGAATATACCGTAATGTCGGCAGTGACCCTGACGGCAGCAAGACAAAGGGATTGCAGTGTTACGATGACCTTAACGCTGATGTCCTTTTCTGGATTAACCAGGGCTGGGTCGATTACTGCATACCGCAGGTCTATTGGGAGATAGGTCATTCGGCTGCCGACTATGAGGAACTCGTGGAGTGGTGGGCGGCAAAGGCTTCAAACCGTCCTCTGTATATAGGTCAGGATGTGCAGCGTACGATAAAGGCAAAGGATGCCGCGTCAAAGACCGGCAATCAGCAGGAACCCAAGTATAGAATGCAGCGTGCCCAGAAGAATATCAAAGGCTCATGCTTCTGGGATGCTGCTTCGGCGGCGAACAATGTCGGCGGGTATCGTGATTATCTTGCTGCAGGCATGTACTGTTATCCGTCACTCATGCCGCAGTATCCCTTTATTGATAATGTGGCACCGAAAAAGGTCAAAGGAGTAAAGCTCATAGAAGATGACGGCAAGAATGTCCTTGTGTGGATAAACGACAAAAAACCGGTAAAGGATGTGATGAACGAACCATACAGTTATGTGGTTTATCGCTTCGGTAAGGGAGAGAGGATAAATATATCAGACCCTTCAAGGATTGTACATATTACCCGCCAATGCTATTATGAATTGCCTGCAGGTCTGGATGGAGAGTTTACTTATGTAGTTACAGTGCTCGACAGGATGCAGAACGAGTCATTGGGCGTAAAATGCAAGGTCAAGTTCTGATGTCTGTGGTAAGAGATTTAGAGAAGAGTATGAGTGAGAATTTTTCCATATATGAGCTGCTTGAGGCAGATGACAAGTATGTAGAGGCGGTGAACCGTCTTTTGGAGCAGCTGTCATCCACACCCCGTTGTTTCTCCATGGCATCACTTGAGGCGATAGTTAGTTCAGGGAACTCGCATCTGCTGTTGGCCGAAGTTGATGGCAAGGTTGCGGGTATGTTGACCCTGTCGCATTACCTTGCGCCCACAGGAATGAAGATGTGGATTGAGGATGTTGTCGTTGATGAGGCTATGCGTGGGCGCTCGCTTGGTCGCCGGCTCGTGGAGCGGGCTGTTGAATACGCACGAACCTTGGGACCAGGAACACTGATGCTAACGTCGCGTCCGTCGCGCGAGGCTGCAAATGCGCTCTACCGCTCATGTGGCTTCACTTTCAAGGAAACGAACAATTATACGATGAAGATTACAATTGGAAAAAGCTGAACAGGGTTAATTCCTGTTCAGCTTTTCTAAATTCTCCAGCAGTGCCAGTTGTGCACGGTGCTTTATCATTGAGATTGTTCCCTGTATACGTTTTGGAGAGAGCTCGCTTATGTCCTGCTTGCTGTCTACATATTTCCATAGCTCTTTTGCCACTGTAAGCATCTGGAATCCTTCGATTACCAGCAGGCGCAGGACTTCGCGGTCGCGCTCGTTGAGCATGTTGTATGCTTTCCAGATGGGCAACGACTCATCCTCGTTCTCTTCGGTAAAGGATGATATCTGCTCAATTATTCCCGGTGTGGATGTCGGCGTCTCCTTGTCTTGCCTCTTCTTCTCGGAATTCTCCTTGTTTATGAAGTAGTTTGTGGCGCAGCGTGCTATGTAGCTGAAAAGCGAGGCTTCGTTCCTCTTCTCCCATTTCCTTAGAACAGCCCAGTCGTTGCTTGCAATGAATTCATACAACTCTCCGGTCAGGATTGTGATGTCGCAACTCCCGTACAGTTTCTTCGAAAGATACTTGAGGATCGGCGCGCATTTTACATAAAAGAAATATTCATGCAACTTCTCGTCTACATCGGGAACGGTCATTCTTTCAATGAGTTCCTCATCGCTCAAAAGAGCAAAACTGTTTTCAATCTTAAGCATTGGCTTATCTGCTGAATGTCACACTGTAGGCGTTGTATATGTTTGAGGCTCCCAGATAAGTGAGCTTCTGGCTGTTGTCGTTGTCAAAACTGTATGTGTTCCTTATTGTTATCTTGGGGCGTGGGCCTGCACCGTCACCATAGTCGGTGTTGCCGCCCTGAACCTCGCCTACCAGCACGTATGGGGTAAACTTGCCGATGTAGCCCATAGATGCAAATATCTGCGGGAAACCGCTCTGCACGAATGGCAGTATCTCATCCGATGAGTATCTGTAGAACTGTTTCTTGTCGAAAGTGTAGTCATATGTAGAGTAGTCGACAGTGTTGTCTTTGCTGTTTTCCTTTACTATCGTAACTTTCTTCAGCTGATATGAATTCCACTTGTATTTGTATGTTGTCAATATATGGTTGTCCCTGTAGGTGCTTTCGGTACAGAGATCACCGTCATATGTAAAGGTGCGCTCGCTTGTAGTGATTACAGGCTCCTTTGAATTTTCATCAAGGTGGTCGGTGGTTGTCGAGATTGTTGCGATATAACCATCCTTGTTCATATATACGTCTTCTACAACAGACTCGGTATACCTCTCCTCGTTGCCGTTGCTGTCAATCTTGTAGAAACTGACATCGCTCTTTGTCCTTATGTTCTCACGACCTTCGTGGTTGGTGTAATAGTCGATTTTGCACACTCTTGTCTCTTTCTCATTGATATAACCCTTGACCTCGCGGGTGTAGCTGTATGCTGTAATCTTGTCGTTCTTGTCGCGTACGATGTCCGACCATTTTTCAATGGTCTCCATGTTGTCACTGCTCTTGTGGAAAGTTATGGCTGACGGGTCGAAATCAACCTTCGATGCTTCGTTGAACGGATTGAAATCATCGCTGTCGCTGCATGATGCAACCGCCATGCATGTGAGCATGGTGAATAGTGTGTAGATAATTCTCTTTGTCATAATGGGAGTTTTGTAGGTCCCCTTAACGGTAAACCAAGAATAAAACCATAGTAATGCACTCATATGTCGCATGTACTGCAAATGTACAAAAAATGATGTGAAATTTAGTTAAACTTCGGATAATAATGTTTAAAAAGATGACAGGCGTCATCTCTTGGCTGCTATGGACACAGGAGAAGTCCGTGGATATATGCGGTTTTCATCGGTTTGTGTAGAAATCGAATGCTTCCTTGATGTCATTGCGGCTGCACTCTCTGAATACTGTGTCTGCATTGCTGTCTATGAGGGCAACATGCCTGAGAGAATCGTTCTCCATCTTGTCAAGTAGGGCATCGTACGTCTTGCAGTCGAAAGTGAAACGGCTGCATCTTTCCTTGACATAGTTGACAAAAGTGTGCAGCCTCTCTGTGGGGAACCCTTCGGATATTGCCGACAGGAACAGTGAGCATATATATGCTGCAGCAGTTATCTCTTCCTCGCTTCCGCTTGTGTATGTCGCCTTGAAAGCACTCATGAACGGCTCGCCGAACAGCGGGGGCGGCTCGTTGCCTGCAATTGACTGGAAAACCTGTGTCAGGTTCTCTTTTTCTTCATTGTCCATGTTGTAAAATTAGTAAACTTATTGTATCTTGCATAATTCATGGGTCAAAAACATGGATTTGCCGAATAAATTTGATTCTTGTTAAACTTTTGCCGTTAAAATAAGTCAAAAAAAAGCGTGGGTCAGGGACGTGGTTCCAGGTCAATGTGTGCAATCCGGAATATAAATTGATATAAGATATGAGAAGATTTGTTTTTTCTTTCATTTTGATGCTGTTGGCTGTCGGCGCTGTGGCGCAAAGGAAGAATGGTACGGTTGCGGGAACCGTTACCGATGCGTCAAGCGGTGAGGCCGTTATCGGCGCCTCGATAGCACTGTACTCATTGCCCGACACAGTGCTTGTGGTGGGTGTGGGCAGTTCACACGACGGTACATTCACTTTGAGTGCAAAACCGGCAAAGTATCTGCTGCGTCTATCCTATGTGGGTTACGAGTCCAAGCAGATGGATGTAAAGGTCGAGTCACGCAAGGTCCTCGAACTTGGTAAAATCACAATCAAGGAGGATGCCAAGTTGCTCGATGAGGCTCTGGTGGTTGCCGAGGTTCCGCCTGTTACGGCTTCGGGAGATACACTGGTGTATAATACCGCGGCTTTCCGTGTGGCAGAGGGCTCTATGCTCGAAGAGCTCATAAAGAAGTATCCTGGAGTGACAATAGAGGATGACGGCACCATAAAGCTTAACGGCAAGACGGTCAACCGCATACTTATGAAAGGAAAGGACTTCTTCGGCACAGACAAGGATATGGCACTCAAGAATATCTCGGTGGATGCTGTCGACAAGGTCAAGTTCTATGACAAGAAGAGCGACTTTGCGCGCGTTACAGGCATAGATGACGGCGAGGAGGAGACTGTGCTCGACCTGCAGATGAAAAAAGGCGTGGCTGACGGCTTCTTCTCCAATACCGATGCCGGCTACGGAACAAAGGACCGCTACAGGTTCCAGAACATGACAAACTACTTCAATGATGTCTCGCAGTATACATTGATTCTGTCGGCCAACAACCTCAACGGTCAGGGATTCTCCGATGGCCGCGGACGTGGATTCCGCGGCGGTGGCAGTGGTCTTGTCGCGCCCAAGCAGGGAGGTTTCAGATTCGCATACGAGAACAGCAAGATTGAGCTTGGCGGCAACGTGCGTGCCAACCACCGCGATACCGATTCAAAGAGCTGGAGCTCAAGGGAGACCTTCATGCCTCAGCTGGGAAGCAACCAGTTCAGCAATAGCCGTAGCAACAGCTTCGGACGCTCATCAAGTTTCAATGCCGATTTCCGTCTCGAGTGGAAACCCGACACCATGACAAACATCATATTCAGTCCATCGGTGAGCTACTCTTCATCGGACAACTGGTCACAGAGTGCTTCGGCAACATTCCGCGAGAACCCGTTCGATTATGTAAGGCTGTACGAGAAAGACTCCTATGGCGATGTGTTTGATGCACTTGACAGTGTGGCCATAAACAGCAACCGCAGTGAGTCCATGAGCAACAGCGAGAATTTCTCGGTAAGGGGTAACCTCCAGGTAAACCGCCGTCTTGCAAAACCTGGACGTAACATAACCTTCAGGGGTAATTTCTCTTACAGCGAGAGCGAGAGCAAAAGTTATTCTGTCAACAGTGTCAAGTATTATCAGGCGAGTGCCGGCAGTGCAGGCTACGACCGTAAACGCTACTCAACCACACCGTCAGACAATTGGAACTATGACCTGCGTGTGAGTTATACCGAGCCGCTCATGAAGAATCTTTTCCTTCAGTTCAATTACACTTTCAACAACAGCTACAGCAACAGTGACCGTTCGACATATGTCTTCGATGAGCTTACAGACTATCTGATGACACTCAACCACAACTTCCTGTTGCCGAATCTGCCCGAGAATTATGAGAGGTATCTCAATGACAGCCTGAGCCGTTACTCGGAATACCGTACGCAAAGACACGATGTGCAGCTGATGCTCCGTTATGTTACCGACAAGATGAACTTCAATGCGGGTGTAAGCTACATTCCCCAGCACACCGAGATGTCGTACCAATACTTCGGAATCGATACACTGCTCAAACGTGATGTCTACAATATCTCTCCGAATATCCGCTTCCGTTACCGCTGGTCCAAGCAGACAAGCCTGAACATCAACTACCGCGGAACTACGAGTCAGCCCTCGATGACCGACCTGCTCGATATCACCGATGACTCCAACCCGTTGAATATCACAAAGGGTAACCCGGGTCTTAAGCCGTCTTTCAGCAACAATGTGATGGTCAATTTCAATACCTTTAATGTTGATGCGCAACGGGGTTTCAGCACATATGCGAACTTCAACAACACTCTCAACAGCATCAGCCGCAAGGCTACATATGATGAGGCTACGGGTGCAACGACAACCCAACCCGACAATATAAACGGTAACTGGCGTCTGTCGGGAGGCATTGTCTTCAATTCGGCGATACCGGCGAACAAGAAGTTTACCTATTCTACGCACACCGATGCAAGCTTCAACAACAGCGTCTCTTACATAAGCATGAACAGGCAGGCAAACAGTGTCAAGAGCAAGTCAAAGACTCTGGGATTGAGTGAGCGTCTGAACTTCAACTATCGTAGCGACAATTTCGATGTCTCTCTCAGCGGTTACGTGAGGTACTCTAACTCAAGCTCAAGCGTACAGCCCGAGGATGAGATGAATGTATTCGACTTCTCATACGGTCCGAGTGTGAACTATACCTTCCCGTGGTACAACATCAAGTTGTCGACAAACATCTCCATGAGCAGCCGAAGGGGTTACAGCGACCCTAATGCCAATACCGATGAACTGCTCTGGAATGCCCAGCTGTCGGCAAGCTTCCTCGATAGGAATGCGTTGACATTCTCGCTGCAGTTGTTCGATATCCTGCATCAGCAGAGCAATATAAGCCGCGTTGTGGATGCACTTTCACGTAGGGATACCGAGAACAATGCGATATACAACTACATCATGTTCAACGTCTCCTACAAGTTCAACAATACAGGCAAGGATTCCGGTAAAGGGAACGACAGACGTGGTGAGGGCATGCGTGGCTACGGCACTCCAGGCGAGAGACCTGGCGGCATGCGTACAATGGTGATGCCTGGTGGGGGCGGAAGGTTCTGAACTTCCTGAAAAATAAATATTGCTGAAAAGGAGGCCGCATAGCCTCCTTTTCAGCAATATTTATTATCTTCGCGCAAACCCCATAACAAGTATGATGTCTGGTAATATTACATTGATGGGTCTCTTCTACTTTATATACATAGTGGCCGTAGTGTCGCTGATGATAAAGGTAGTGCTCAATAACCGCGACACTGTCAAAACACTGGCGTGGATGCTTGTTCTTGTCTTTCTTCCGTTCCTTGGTCTGTTGCTCTACTTTTTCTTCGGACGTGATACCCGCAAACAGAAAATTATCAGCAGCCGTCTCCTGTCGCAGCTACAGAAGAACCAGCTCGGCTGCGGCTCCGACGGCCAATATGAGGTTGAGCCGGAGTACTCTTCGTTGGCGACATTCTTCAGGAACTCTTCATCGGTAAGTCTGTTGGGTGCCTCCGAAGCCAAGGTCATTCTCTCGCCCAGGGAGTTCGCATCATTGCTCTACAAGGAGATTGATGCTGCCGAGAATCATATTCACATCCAGTTCTACATATTCGAGGATGATGAGTTCGGTGTCCTGTTGCGGGAGCATCTTATTGCCAAGGCAAAGCAGGGTGTCGAGGTGCGAGTCATATATGACAGCGTGGGTTGTCTGGGTGTGAACAAGGAGTTCTTCGAGGTCATGCGCTGTGCCGGCATTTATGTCGAGTCGTTCATGAAGGTGCGGTTTCCGTTGCTTACCAACAAGGTCAACTACCGCAATCATCGTAAGGTCGTTGTAATTGACGGCAAGGTGGGCTTTGTAGGTGGATGCAATATTGCCGACAGGTATCTGCATGGAGTCAAATGGGGCGAATGGCGTGATACTATGCTGCTTCTGCGTGGGGCGGCGGTCGGCGGTCTGCAGACATCGTTTCTGGTCGATTGGTACTTTACCAACCGCTCCCTTGTCTGCGGCAAGCGTTATTTCCTGCAGCAGGCTTCAGGCGGTGCTTCACTTGTCCAGGTCGTGCAGTCCAATCCTGTCGGCGAGGTGCGCACAATAATGACGGGTATGGCAAAAGCTCTCTTTTCGGCAAAAGGATATGCCTATCTGCAGACTCCCTATTTCATGCCGAACGAGTCGTTCCTTCATGCGTTAAAGAGCGCGGCTCTTTCGGGTGTCGACGTCAGGCTGATGATTCCCGAACATTCCGACAGCAGGCTGGTGGACTATGCTACGAGGTCCTATCTTGTCGATATAATGAAAGCCGGTGTCAAGGTGTATCTTTATGGAGGCGGGTTCCTGCACAGCAAGACCTATGTTAGCGATGACTATCTCTCTTCTGTCGGCTCGGTAAATATTGATTTCCGTAGTTTCTACTATAATTTCGAGGTCTCGGCATTCGTTTATGGCAAGGATGTGGCCCTTGCGCTCAAGGAGAATTTCTTCGAGGATATGAAGTCGTGCAAGCAACTGTCACTCAACGGTTTCATGAAAGGACGCTCTTTCAAGGAGAGGTGCCTTGAATCGGTGGCAAGGCTGTTCTCGCCGTTGCTATGATTGTCAATAACGTACAGAGGATGACTCAAAAGTCATCCTCTTCTTGTATTTACTCCTTGCTTTTGCTGAAGAAACTGAAGTTCACGCTGCCGTATGCAATGTGTCTGAAGAAATGCGGGTGCTCGCTGAAGTCATAATCCTTGCCATGCTCGAAAACCAGAATGCCTTCATCGTTGAGCATCTCCCCCGCAAGTATAAGGTCGGGTATATCCTTAAGTTCTTTAAGCGCGTACGGCGGGTCGGCGAAGATAAGGTCGTATCTGCTGCTGCAACGGCGTATGAAACGGAATACGTCATCGCGCACCATACGCCAGTTCGCGTCGCCTAAAGCGCCTGCGCACTTTTTAAGGTGTGCGAAGTGGAGTGAGTCCATCTCGACCGAGGTCACTTCCTTGCAGCCTCTTGAGAGCAGTTCAAGGCTTATGCTGCCTGTACCCGAGAAGAGGTCAAGGGCGGCAGTCTCCTCAAAATCGATGATGTTGTTGAGGATGTTGAACAGGTTCTCCTTTGCAAAATCTGTCGTTGGTCTTGCCTTGAAGTTGCGCGGCACATCAAAGTGACGGCCTTTGTATTTTCCGCTGATTATTCGCATAGTATCAGTGCTTGCAGGTCAAATGGTATTCCTTCTATTCTGTTGAGCAGACTCGACTGGAACTGCTCGCTGGGGTTTATACGCTTTCTGTTCTTTATGAAACGGGAGATGAACATCTGAAGCTCCTCGACACGGCTGTCGCCGCACAGGTAGAGCGTATCTTCGCTTTGTGAGAATCCCTGTTCCTTCCAGATGCTGAGCATATAAAAAAGGTGGTCTTCTCCGCTTTCTGCCTTGAAACTGCTCGATATTCCAATCTTGCCCTCTCTTGCAGGTATGAATGTCGAATGCTCTCCATGCAGGTATGCAAGCATACAATTCTCCTCGACAAGCCCGTTGCGGGTCATGTATCCCATGAGAATGCTTGCGGGTGTGTAGTAGGTAACGTCGCCAAGCTCCTGAAGGATAGTGTATATGCCTTTGTCTACGGCGAAGATGATAGTGAGCCCCTGTACTGTGAGCTTGTTGGACATTATCTCGATGTTGCTGTCGCTCTTGGGGAAACAGCAACGGTAGAATACCTTATAGTCCTGTCTATTGTCGAATTCTGCCGGTATTGCAGTGTATTCCGATGTCTCGATTATCGCCTTTACATTCAGGTTGCCCTCTCCTGTGATGAACTGACACTCGTCTACGGCTTTCCTCAGGTTTACCTCAAGGCTTGTCTCCTTGTCTGTAGGGTAATAGCTGTATTTCAGGGATGAGGGGTCTGTCGGTGTATAGCTGCAAAAACAAAATCCATTCGTACTGATACGAATGGATAATGTTCTGTTTGCTGTTTTATCCACGCTCATGGAATTACTCCCAGTTGCCGGCATTCTTGTTAGGAATCTTCTTGTCACCGATCTTCAGACATGGGATTACGTCGAAAATCTCCTTGCCCTCGGTGTCGCGCAATACGTTGCCTTCCTCATCCTTGTGGTACTCCTTTCTTACAGGACGATTGTTCTTCTTTACCTCAAGGAGGTAGTTGTCAAGCTCCTGCTTGCTGATACCCTCGAGGTAGAACTTAGAATCGGCATATGCCTCGAACAAAGCACCTGAACCGCTTCTGCCGTTGGTCTCCATTACAAACTTCTCGCCGTTGCCGAATGGGATGAACTCCAAAGAGTCAACAGGATACTGTCTGCTGTGGTACAATGTGTCAAGAAGGTTGAGCCATGTCGTATCGCGGCTGAATTCCTTGAGTGAGAGAGTCTGGTGTGGGCTCTTCTTCTTCTCGATTGCGTCGAAAACCTTCCAGTCATCCTTCTCCTTGGCCTCTGCAAGAATTACAAGGAATACAGAGTCTGCCTGATTTGATGTGAGGCTATAGAACTCTTCAACTTTCTCGCTGTTCCTTCTTTTCTTGTTCTCCTTTGCGATGGTCTCGTTTGCCAATGTGAGGAGATAAGCCTGCTGCTCATCGCTGAGCTCGTATGTCTTCTTTACAATACCCTTTTTGCCGGTCTTTACAAAGTCAATGAGAGTCTCAAAGTCCTCGGCATATTTGCCGTTCTGTGAGTAATATTCCTCCTGAGCCTTCTTGATGTCAACAAGACGCTTGATGACAACCTCTTCTCTGTTCTCTCTTACCTCTTTGAATTCGATAGGGTTCATGATGCTGCGGAAGCAGATGTAAACCAACCCTGCAATTACAACAAGTAAAATAACTTTTAGTACGTTTTTCATTGCTCTATATTTTTTTATTATGTATTTTCGTGTCGCAAAAATAAGAAATAAAAACGAATTTACGTTTTTATATACATTTTTTTATTGGTAAAAGTGATAAATAAATATTTAGCCTCGCAAATTAAATCAAATTTTCCTTTCAATCCAACTGCAGAGCAGGAAATTTCTCTTCAAAAAATATCAGAATTCATACTTTCTGGCGATGACCGTAAGATATTCATGCTTTGTGGCTATGCAGGAACAGGAAAGACTACCCTTGTATCAGCTCTGGTAAAGACAATGGCACAGCTCGAGAGACGGTGTGTGCTTCTGGCTCCTACAGGGCGTGCGGCAAAGGTCTTTTCTTCCTATTCGGGAAAGAGCGCTTATACAATCCACCGGTGGATATACCGGCAGAAATCAATCCTCAACGGTGCTCAGTTCGTACTTTCCGAGAACAGGTCGGTGAATACGCTTTTCATTGTCGATGAGGCTTCGATGATTGCCAATGACGGCAGTTCGGGCTTCGGTACGGGGGCGCTGCTCGATGACCTTGTGGAGTATGTCTATTCAGGAAGGGGGTGTTCTATGCTGCTGCTCGGCGATACAGCCCAACTGCCGCCGGTGGGCGAACTGCTCTCTCCTGCTCTTTCGGCAGAGTATATGCGTTCTATGTTTCTTGATGTGACTCATGTGGAGCTTACCCAGGTCATGCGTCAGCTCGATGGCTCGGGTATATTGCAGAATGCCACCATGCTGCGCGAGATAATCCGTAGCGGCGGGAGCGGCTTTCTCCCTCAGCTCCAACTGAAAGGCTTTGCCGATATCACTCCAGTCTCGGGCGATGAGCTCATCGAGGCTATCGAAGGAAGCTACTCCTCTGTCGGTGTCGAGGATACGATAGTCCTGTGCCGCTCGAACAAGCGTGCCAATGTTTATAACGAGGGCATAAGGCGTCGCATACTCTACCGCGAGGAGGAACTTAACCGTGGCGACATGCTCATGGTCGTGAAGAACAACTACTATTGGCGCGAACTGCTGGGCAAAGAGGACAAGAGCCTACTAGACAAGATTGACTTCATTGCCAATGGCGATATGGCCGAGATTGTCCGTGTTGGCGGGGTAGAGGAGATGTACGGCTTCCGCTATGCCGATGTCACCCTCTCGCTTGTCGATTATGAGGATTGCGAGATTGATGTGATGATCATGCTCGATACTCTCATGAGCGAGTCGCCTTCACTTACCCGCGAGGAGAACGAGAGGCTCTTTCTATCGGTATGGGAAGACTATCCCGAAATACGCTCAAAACGCAAGCGGATGGAGGAAATCCGAAAGAATCCCTATTACAATGCCTTGCAGGTAAAGTATGGCTATGCCGTCACATGTCACAAAGCGCAGGGTGGACAATGGAAGCATGTCTTTCTCGACCAGGGATACGTGACTGCCGACATGATGAATGCCGATTACTACCGCTGGTTATATACGGCCTTTACCCGTGCTACAGAGAAACTCTATCTGGTGAACTGGAAAGTGTGATTGCAGACAGCGTACACTGCTGTATCCTTTTTTGATGCTGCTTGCAGCATGTATGAAAAAGAGTGAGCCAAAACATTATTGACCCACTCTCTTCGTTATTATCGTAAGATTTTTTATCCCTCGACTATCTCGAATACCTTGTCGATGGCAGCCTTGATGCCCTCGGGGTTCTTGCCGCCGGCCTGGGCGAAGTGTGCTTGACCGCCTCCGCCGCCCTGCATCTCGCGCGCTGCCTGACCGACAATCTTTCCGGCATTGATGCCACGCTCAACGAGGTCGGCACTTGCCGAGATTGTAAGCTGTGGCTTGCCGTTGTGTACGCTGCCGACAACTACAAGAAGGTTCTCAGGCTGTTCCTGACGGAGCATGAACACGATATCCTTTACTGTAGCTGGTGCAGCAGGCAGTATTGCGCTGATGTAGCGCATGCCGCCCTTCTCCTTGATCTCCTTGAGAAGCTCGTTCTTCATTGAGGCTGCCTTCTCCTTTGCGTACTCCTCAATCTCCTTCTTCAGTTCGGCGTTCTCTGCAATTGACTTTGCGATTGTAGCCTTCAGATTCGGAACGTTGTTGAAGAGCGCGTGTATCTCCTTCATCAGTGTCTGCAACTTGTATAGGTGGTTCTCAAGCGCTTCGCCTGTGATGGCCTCGATGCGTCGTACACCAGCCGCAACTGAGCTCTCGCTGATAATCTTTACCATGCCTATGCAACCAGTTGAGGGAACGTGTGTACCGCCACAGAACTCTATCGATGTGCCGAACTGTACAACACGTACGTGGTCGCCGTACTTCTCGCCGAAGAGGGCAATGGCACCAAGTTTCTTGGCCTCCTCAATAGGTATGTTGCGGTGGTCTGTAAGTGAGATGTTCTCGCGGATGCGTGCGTTGACAATACGCTCCACCTGCTCGATCTCTTCATCTGTTACCTTCTGGAAATGTGAGAAGTCAAAACGTATCGCGTCGGGGGTAACCAGCGAACCCTTCTGTTCTACATGTGTGCCGAGTACCTGACGCAGAGCCTGGTCAAGAAGGTGTGTGCATGAGTGGTTTGCTGCACATGCGGCACGTTTCTCCTTGTTCACCTCGGCGCCGAACAGTGCTGCAGGGTCAGCAGGCAGTTTTTTTGTTATGTGGATTGGCAGGTTGTTCTCTTTCTTGGTGTCGATGACCTCGATGCGCTCGTCTCCGCATACAAGATAACCGGTGTCGCCTACCTGACCTCCGCTCTCTGCGTAGAACGGAGTCTCTTTCAGGACAATCTGGTAAAGGGTCTGGTTCTTCTGCTTTGTCTGGCGGTAGCGCAGGATAGTAGTGCTGTACTCTGTGTTGTCGTAGCCTACAAAAGTGCAGTCGCCCTCGTTCACAGTTACCCAGTCGCCATTCTCGACAGCGGCGGCATTGCGTGCGCGTGTCTTCTGTTTGAGCATCTCCTCATCGAACTCGGCCATGTTCACATCAAGGCCGTTCTCGCGCAGGATGAGCTGTGTGAGGTCAATCGGGAAACCGTATGTGTCGTAGAGAGTAAATGCCTCGACACCGCTGATTTCGCTCTTGTCGGCAGCCTTTGTGGCAGCAATAATCTTGTCAAGCATCTGCATGCCTGTCGCAAGTGTGCGCAGGAATGACTCCTCCTCCTCCTTGATGACCTTAGTGATAAGTTCCTGCTGTGCACCAAGCTCGGGATAAGCATCGCCCATGTTGTCGATGAGTGTTGGAACGAGCTTGTACAGGAACGCCTGCTTCTGCTCGAGGAATGTGTATCCGTAGCGTACTGCACGGCGCAGGATGCGGCGGATGACATATCCGGCCTTTGCGTTTGAAGGCAACTGACCGTCAGTGATTGAGAATGATATTGTACGTATGTGGTCGGCAATCACGCGCATTGCGATGTCTGTCTGCTCGCTGTCGCCGTACTTCTTGCCCGAAATGTCACCGATAGTCTTTATGATCGGCTGGAACACGTCGGTATCATAGTTTGAACGCTTGCCCTGAAGTGCCATACATAGACGCTCGAATCCCATGCCGGTGTCGATGACCTTTGCGGGCAGCTCCTCAAGGTGCCCGTCAGCCATACGGTTGTACTGCATGAACACAAGATTCCATATCTCGATGACCTGCGGGTGTGAACCGTTCACGAGGTCGCGTCCGGGAACAGCTGCGCGCTCCTCATCGCTTCGCAGGTCAATGTGAATCTCGCTGCACGGACCGCAAGGGCCTGTGTCGCCCATTTCCCAGAAGTTGTCTTTGAGGTTTCCATTGAGGATTCTCTCGGCAGGGAGGTGCTTCTCCCATATTGCTGCAGCCTCATTGTCGCGCTCGAGACCCTCACTTGCTGCCCCCTCGAATACAGTGACGTAAAGTCGCTCCTTGTCGAGTTTTACAACCTCGGTAAGGTACTCCCATGCCCAATCGATGGCTTCCTGCTTGAAGTAGTCGCCGAACGACCAGTTACCGAGCATCTCGAACATCGTGTGGTGGTATGTGTCATGTCCGACCTCTTCAAGGTCGTTGTGCTTGCCGCTTACTCTCAAGCACTTCTGTGAGTCGGCAACGCGTTTGCTCTTGGCAGGGGCATTACCCAGAATGATATCCTTGAACTGGTTCATTCCTGCGTTTGTGAACATTAGTGTGGGGTCGTCCTTGACAACCATCGGTGCAGAGGGTACGATGAGGTGGCCCTTCTGCTCGAAGAATTTCTTGAATGATTCTCTAATCTCTTTTGAAGTGAGCATATTTAAATGATTTTGTTGTTCTTTAATACTCTTTATTCGCGCATTTGCGGCCGCTTTTAGGGTGACTTTCTTGCGCGTAAGCGCAAAGGTACAACTTTTTCACGAAAAATGTGGTGGCGAGTATGCATAAATCATTCTGTAACCAAGAATTTGTCTCTCATTTGTTACTACAAGTTAAAAGAGTTACCCGATGTTTGTGTTTTTTTTATGTTTTATTATCTTTGCACTAACGTGCGAAAATAGAATGCACTCGCAGTGATATATCTGAAGTAAACTTCATACATCTCGCTCGTGTGTATGTATCTTTGCAGTATGTAGCGAAGATATACTATATCGGCGCGGTAAAATATTCAAGCAGCTTGATATATTTCGCTCGTTTATGATTATTTTTGCAGTGGAATGGGAAAAAGGAGAGTCTATTACATATTCAACCCCGATACTAGAACCTACGACCGTGTTTATCCGAACTTTGCGCAGAAGTTCCTGACACTTGTGCGTCGTTGTGTATACTACATAATCTTCGGCGGGCTCTCGTTCCTGCTTTTCTCCCTTATCTTCGACAGGCCCGGTGCTCAGGAATACCAGCATGAGAATTCGCAGCTTCTGGCACAGTACCAGATTCTTTCGGAGCGTCTTGACCGCGCGTTGCTTGTGCAGAAGGATATACAGCAGCGCGATGACAATCTCTATCGTGTCATGCTTGATGCAGAACCGGTCTCATCGGCGGTGCGCAATGCCGGCTATGCGGGTACTAACCGCTATGATAAGCTCCTTAAAATGGATAATTCGGAACTCCTTGTAGAGACTACGCAGAAACTCGATTTCCTTGAAAAACAGCTTTATCTTCAGGTAAAGTCCTTTGATGAGATTGTCGCCCTTAACAAAGAGGCCGAGGACCGGATACATCATATCCCCTCTATCCAGCCTATTGCCAACCGTGATCTAAAACGTACCGCATCGGGTTATGGCTACCGCATTGACCCGGTATACAACATCCGCAAGTTCCATACGGGAATGGACTTTTCATGTGACAAGAAGACCCCGGTATATGCAACGGCCGACGGTGTCGTGGAGAGTGCAAAATGGCAGCGAGGCTACGGCTATACGGTGGTTATTGACCACGGTTACGGCTACAAGACTCTCTATGCCCACCTGCTTGACAAGAATTTCCTTGTAAAGAAAGGGCAGAAGGTTGTCCGTGGAGAGCAGATTGCGCTCAGCGGAAACTCAGGCAAGAGTACCGGCCCGCATCTGCACTATGAGGTAATCGTGAAGGGACAGTATGTGAATCCTGTGAACTACTACTTCATGGACCTTGACGCGGACGGTTATGACCAGATGCTGCAGATGGCCGAAAACCATGGCAAGATATATGATTGAGAACCTTTATAATAAATGCTGACATATGGCACTCAAGAAGGATAAGGATTTGAAGATGTACTACTCCATCAAGGAGGTAGCTGCGGAACTCTCTGTTACTGAGACCACTCTGCGTTACTGGGAGACGGTGTTCCCCCAGGTGGCCCCATACAAGGGTGCCAATGGAGTACGCCGTTATACGAAGGATGACATAAAGACCTTGCGTACAATATATCATCTTGTAAAGGAGCGCGGCCTTACCCTGTCGGGTGCAAAGAAACAGTTCAAGTCGGGTGGTCCCAAGGAGAGCGCCGAGAATGTGAGCGAGGTTATTGACCGCCTCAAGGCAATACGTGAGGAGCTGTTGGGCATAAAGAGCGGGCTCGAAGTACTGTAAATCTGATACCATAATAAAAGAGTGTGTCGGACATGTCCGACACACTCTTTTATTATGGCTATGGTTTATCCTATTCTTGCAATAGTCTTGATATTCTTGATTTTCTTCAGGTTCTCGCAGATATTCTTTACATCTTCTACATCGTGTACGTTTATCCAGAATGTCCCCTCGAATATTCCATCGTTGCTCTCGATGTGCATCTTCTGGATGTTGGCATTGAGCTGCTGGTAGATAATGGTCGTTATCTCGTGCAGTACGCCCATGCTGTCTATTCCCGTTATCTGTATCGGTACGGCAAAATACAGTTGCTTGTGTGTCTCCCACTTGGCGGCGAGAATCCTGTCGCCGTGGCTGCTCTTGAGGGTATTGGCTATGGGGCAGCTGCGCTTGTGTATGACTATGTGCTTCTCCTCATCGTAGTAGCCAAGGACATCATCCCCTGGAATGGGGTGGCAGCAGTCGGCAATGATGAAGCTTCTCTTGAGGTTCTCATCGGTAAGGTTCAGCGCCTTCTTGCGGTCGACATCTTCGTACCGTGTAACCTCCTCATCTTCGCTCTTCTTGTCGCGGTTGAACGAGAATAGTGACTGGAAGCTGAACTTCTTGTTGCCGAGCAGTGCATCCTTGTCTTCTGTGCCCAGTACGATGGTACCTTTGCCTATGGCTGCAAGCAGCTCCTCGCGGCTCTTCAGTTTGTGCAGCTTCCACAACTTTTCGATGTTGCCCGAGTAGTTGCTCAAACCCTCTTTTTCAAGGAACTGGTTCAGTTTCTCTTCGCCTTCGTTCTGCAGCAGTCGCTGTTGACGGCGCAGCGCAGCCTGTATCTTGGCGCGTGCCTTGGCGGTGGTGGCGAACTCGAGCCAGCTCTCTTCCACGCGCGGGGCATTGGAGGTAAGTATCTCTACCTGGTCACCGCTCTTGAGCTGGTGGCTCAGCGGAACGAGCCTGTGGTTTACCTTGGCGCCGATACAATGGTTACCAAGGAAGGTGTGGATGCTGTATGCAAGGTCAAGGGCAGTACAGTTCTGGGGCATGGTCTTTATCTCTCCTTTGGGGGTAAAGACAAAGATCTCGGTCGCGTATAGGTTCAGCTTGATGGTGTCAAGGAAATCAAGCGCATTGGGCTGCGGGTCATCAAGAATCTCCTTTATGGTGTGCAACCAGTTGTCGAGCTGGTCGTCGTTGGTACTTTCTCCCAGACTTTTGTATTTCCAGTGGGCTGCAATACCTTTCTCGGCCACTTCATTCATCTTCTCGCTCCTTATCTGCACCTCTATCCACTCTCCGCGTTGGCTCATGAATGTGGCATGCAGTGCCTTGTAACCGTTGGTACGTGGCTTGTTTACCCAGTCGCGCAAACGGTCGGGGTGGGCATTGTACAGCTTGGTAAGGGCAATATAAATGTTGAAGCATTCGTTGTTCTCATCCTTGCCCTCGCGTGGTTTGAATATGATGCGTACGGCAAGAATGTCGAAAATGTCTTCAAAGACGACATGCTTCTTCTGCATCTTGTTCCAGATGGAGTAGGGCGATTTGACACGTCCGATGATGTGGTAGTCGAATCCCAAAGTATCGAGTTGCTCGCAGATGGGCTGTGTGAACTCTGCGTATAGTATGTCACGTTCCCTTTGGGTCTTCTCTATCTTCTTCTCTATGCGGGCATACTCCTCGGGGTGCTCGTATTTGAAGCTGAGGTTCTCGAGCTCTGTCTTTATCTTGCTCAGTCCCAGACGGTATGCTATGGGCGCGTATATATATAAGGTCTCGCCTGCAATCTTGTACTGCTTGTTGACCTGCATGAACTCAAGAGTGCGCATGTTGTGCAGACGGTCGGCAATCTTGATGAGTATGACGCGTATGTCCTCGCTCATTGTCAGCAGCAGCTTCTTGAAGTTCTCGGCCTGCTCCGACGCGTGTGCCCCGAACACTCCTCCCGAAATCTTGGTAAGTCCGCCTACAATTTCGGCAATCTTGTTGCCGAAAAGGTTCCTTATGTCCTCAATGGTGTAGTCGGTGTCCTCCACCACATCATGAAGCAGTGCGGCGCAGATTGATGTTGAGCCAAGGCCGATTTCCTTGCATACTATGCGTGCAACTGCGAGGGGGTGCATGATATATGGCTCGCCGCTGTGACGACGGACACCCTTGTGTGCCTGTCGGGCAAAATTGAAGGCTTTGGTTATAAGCTCTACCTTCTTGCGGTGCTGCGATGCCAGATATATGTCAAGCAATTCCTGAAAGGCGGCATTTATGGCAGCTTCCTCATCAATCATCTTCCTTTCCTCGTAGTTGTCCATGGCGTTACTTGTATATCTTCAGATACTTTCCGGCACGGATCTTGGTGTTACGCATGCCGTTCCATCTCATAATCTGCTTTACAGTGACTCTGTATTTACGGGCGATACTTCCCAGATTCTCTCCGTTCTTTATCTTGTGGCGTATGAGGTTGCCGTTACCGTCATCGTTCTTCTTTGCATCGCTGAGCATCTTCTCTATGCTCTGTTCGGGGAAGTAGACGGCTGCGTTGTGCTTGTATATGCTGTCCTCGTTCTCCACGAACTTTGCGATGACGTCATTTGTAAGACGCAGCACGTACGGTTCATTCTCGCCGGGGATGATATCCTTTATGAATTGCGGGTTGAGTGCCCTTATTTCCTCGATGTCCGCTTCGCACACCTCTGCAATCTGCTTGAAGTGCAGGTTCTTGCTTACAAGGATTGTGTCTGTGGTAACAGGGATGTTAGGCTCCATGGGGCATATTCCATGGTCCTCGTAGAATGTCATTATGTAGTTGGCCGCAATGAATCCGGGGAGATAACCGCGGGTCTCGCGTGGCAACCATGGGTATATCTTCCAGAAATCGGTCTTGCCGCCCGAACGTCTTATAGCCTTGTTGACGTTACCGGGGCCGCAGTTGTATGCCGCGATGGCCAGCTCCCAGTTACCGAACATCTCATAAAGGTCCTTTAGGTATCTGAGCGCGGCCTTTGTCGACTTGATAGGGTCGAAACGCTCATCTATGTAGTTGTTCGACCTAAGACCGTACAGCTTACCTGTGGTAAACATGAATTGCCACAGTCCTTTGGCACCCATTCTGGATTTGGCCTTTGGGTTCATTGCCGATTCTATGACGGGCAGGTATTTCAGTTCGTGTGGAACGCCCAGCCTGTCAATCTCCTCCTCTATTATGGGCATGTAGAACTCCGAGATTCCAAGCATGTACGATACCTGCGAACGCATCTTCTTCGCGTAGCGGTCGATGCATGTACGTACCATGTTGTTGTAAGGCATCTTCACTATCGTAGGCATGCTTGCAAGGCGTTTCGCGTACATGGTGTCTGTCATGACAATGCTCTCCCAACCGCTTGTGTTGCAGTCGAGTTTCTTGAGCAGTGTGCGTGCCTGCCATGAATTCAGCAGGCTGTCGGTGTTTGCATCCATGCTCTCGGGAACCACGAAGAGGCACGAGTCGCATTCAATCTCCTCAATGTCTATCAAGAGCTCATTGTCTGTGACAATTTCAACCGGTGTCAGCTCTGCATTCTGTCCCTCCTCTATGTATTCAACGGAATCCTCTGCAGTGTCATTGTTGCGGAATGTGTTCTTGATGGCACTGCAAGATATCAGGGCTGTTGCCGTAAATAGTGTCAGTAGTATTGTCTTGAGTCTATTTTGCATCGTTAGAATGAAATATTGAAATTAAGTCCATAATAATCCTCGTTTAAGGACTCGCTGCCTCCTCTAATCCTCTGGGGCTCTATGGTAAGGTTGATATCCTCGGTAATGTCGAAACTTGAGAGCTGTGCGTCGACATATGCGTCGATTACCGATACCGCATACACGCCGATGAAAGCGAATATGCTCATGTCGCGCCAACGGCGATAGCGGTCTTTTCTCTTCTTGAACACATTTGTCAGATACTCCTTGTTTGCTTCGAAATTGTATCCCGGACGAAAGAAATCCTTGTATGAGTCGGTGTTCGGGTTGCTGTCCATGATGTCAAGGTATGCCTGACGGTAGTCCTTGTACATCTGTCCGTTCCAGTTGTAGGCATAGAGGCAACCTACAAAACCGCCGTATACAATCGGGAGTTTCCAGTATTTTCTGTTGTATATCTGTCCGCCGCCGGGGATGATTATCGCAAGCCAGGTCGCCTTCATGGGGTCGGGCTTTCTCAGTTTTATCTCCTTGGGCACATTCTTGCTGTCCGGTGACAGGTCACCTTTCATGGCAAGTGTCGCGTCAATCTCCCTGTATGTATTCTCGGCAAGAGCAGAGTCGGGGAGTATATATGCTACACCTGTCTCATTGGTGACATCCTCCTGTGCAGCGGTCGGCTGCACCGCAAAGAACATCAGCAATGCGATGATTGCATGGAACATGTGTGTAGAGTAGCTCTGTTTCACTTTTTACCGGTTGAGTTTGTCAAAAATTGATATTATGCGTTCAAGCTCTTTCTCATCCTTGAACTTGATGCTTATCTTTCCGCTGCCTTTCGCTGAACATGTGAGCTGTACGGGGGTCTGGAAGAACTGCGTCAGATGTTTTTTGAGCTGGTGGTATACGGCATCCTGCTTCTTGCTCTCGGCCTTCTTCCCGGTACTCTGACCGCTCTTGCCCTCCTTCATGTTTCTTACAATCTCCTCAACCTCGCGCACCGAGTAGTGGTTCTTCTCAATCTCATGGAAGATGTTCAACTGGTCACTGTGCGAGTCGAGTGATAACAGCGCCTTGGCATGTCCCATGTCTATTCTCTTCTCCTTCAAGGCTACTTGTATGGTGCCTGGCAGGCGAAGCAGACGCAGGGAGTTCGCGATTGTGGCACGTCCTTTGCCCACTCTCTTGCTGAGTTGTTCCTGTGAGAGGTTGTGCTGCTCGATGAGCTGTTGGTATGCAAGGGCGATTTCCAACGGATTGAGGTCCTCGCGCTGGATGTTCTCGATGAGCGCCATCTCCATCGTGTCCTCATCATCGGCCTTGAGTATATATGCGGGTATAGTGGTCTTGCCTGCAAGCTGTGAAGCGCGGAAACGTCTTTCACCGGCGATAATCTGGTATGTGCCGTCCTCCATCTTGCGCAGGGTAATAGGCTGTATCACGCCGAGCTCGCTGATTGAGTCGGCAAGTTCGCGCAGCGCCTCCTCGTTGAAGTCGCGGCGGGGCTGGTTAGGGTTCGCGAATATCTTTGCAATCTCAATTTCTCCTATTGATGATGAGCCTGATGTGCGGACAGCCTCTGTCGAGATAAGCGCATCAAGTCCGCGTCCCAATGTGAATTTCTGTTTTGCCATTTTAGAAGCCGTTTGAATTTCTAAAAAAGTTTTCTTATGTCTGAAACGTCAATTTAAACAGTTTCTTAGCTGTTTCTCTTTATTATCTCTTCGGCAAGCGCAAGGTAGTTTTTCGCACCTGTGGATTCTGCGTCGTACATGATTACCGGTATACCCATACTCGGTGCTTCTCCCAAACGTATATTCCTCTGTATTACAGTGTTGAAAACGAGTTCACGGAAGTGTTTCTTTACCTCGTTGTAGACCTGGTTGCTCAATCGCAGGCGCGAGTTGAACATCGTGAGCAGGAATCCTTCGATATCGAGCTTGGGGTTGAGGTTCGACTTTATAATCTTTATTGTGTTCAGCAGCTTGCTGATACCCTCAAGGGCGAAGTACTCGCACTGTACAGGTATTATTACCGAGTCGGCGGCGATGAGCGAGTTTACGGTTATAAGACCCAGTGAGGGCGAGCAATCTATCAGTATGTAGTCATATTTTTCCTTGATAGGCGCAAGTGCGTCGCGCATGATTTTCTCCCTGTTTGGCATGTCGAGCATCTCAATCTCGGCACCTACGAGGTCAATGTGCGAAGGAATTATGTCGAGACCCTCGACGCATGTCTTGTGTATGCCTTCTTCAGGTGCGGCCTTACAGATGAGACATTCATAGATGGAACATTCTATGCTGCGTATATCAATGCCTAGACCCGAAGAGGCATTCGCCTGCGGGTCGGCATCTATTACAAGAACTTTCTTTTCCAATGTTGCCAGTGACGCAGCAAGGTTGATGGCGGTCGTTGTCTTTCCCACACCACCTTTCTGGTTGGCCAATGCAATTATCTTTCCCATTATTTCTTAATCGTTTCGTTTGAGGATAACACGTCAGGCGTCAGTAAAGGAACGCAAGGTAATGGTTGGCGCTACCGAGACTGCAGTGTTATCCAATATTCGGCAAAGGTAGGAAAAAAATAGGAATATCTTTTACAGTTTTTTTATTAGTTATGAACAGGCGCACGTGAAAAGTGATAAAAAGTGTTACAGCACGCTGTAACACTTTTTATCACAATGATATAACTGAAGGGCCTATATTAAAAGTGCCCAGCTGTCATCTTATTATGAGCTTATGTCGCTCTGTCATTAATCCTTTCTCTGTTACTACAATGTATATGCCTTGGGCGATGCCTGCGGTGGAGATTGTGTGGCTGTCGGCTTTCTTGACAAGCTTGCCGTCGGTTGAGTAGACGGCAATGCCTGTTATGCCGTTTGCGGCTGTAATGGTTCCGTCGGCAATTGAAATGCCGTTCTCGCCCTGTGTAATATCCCCGACAGCGGTCTCGCCGCCCTTGCGTACAATCTTTACAGTATGGCTTTCTGTGCGTGCAACGTTCTTTGCCTCAAGGCGGTCGCCTGTGACAACAAGATACTGTACGCCGTTCTTGGCTGCAGACTGTGTCCAAGCAAGCGACCACATATCGCCCATGAGGGTAAGCAGATAGGTATTCCAGTCGCCATAGTACTGGTTGATTCCGAATACACCGTATTCGTTAATGTATCTGCTGTCGGCGTTACTTGTAATCTTGTAGCAGTTTTTCCCGCTTGCATCAACTGTGATTTTCCACTCATGGGCAGCCTCAGGTGTTGCTACCTCCTTGAATGTCGGGGTACCGCCACTGCCTTTTACATTATTGTTCGTGAGGTACTTGTTCCCGTTCATGATGTAGTAGACCTCATCATCGCCTATGAGCTTATCCTTTGGCTGTCCGCCGAGCGGAACGATGTCGAATATGTACTTGTCGGGCAGGGCATCGCTTGAACTGCTCTGCTGCACCTTGGTGCCACTCACTGTCCAGAACTTAGTACCGGCACTGCCGCCGTTCTGTATCGCATATTTGCCGTTGGCAAGGAGTGTAATCTCATATGTGTGCCAAACTGCCTCGTATGGGTTTGTCTCGTTGCTGACAGTGAATACGCCTTTTTCGTTCAGATAGCGATTGTCCTCGACGTTTACAATCTTGTAGCGGTTTGTGCTTGCATCAAGGGAAATCTTCCACTCCTGACGCTGTGGACGTATGGTGTCGACTGCGCTCTTGAAGATTGGGGCGCTGCTTGCGACATTCGGTTGCGTATTGGTCAGGTACCTGCCGTTGTGCATTATATAGTAGGTGCCGTTCTCGAGTACCTGTGCCGGGAACACATCCAGACGGTAGTCGTAGTTCTCCTTGTACTTTGCGACAAGCTCGCCGGCACACTCCTTGATGAATGGCTCCACGTAGAGTGAACCTACGGTCGGCGATGCGACTTTGAGTGAGCCTACAAAATTGCGTGAGCGTATTGCAGACTGCATTTCAAGGTTTTCCTGATACTTAAGATAGTTCTCAATGAACTTTTCTGGGTTCTTTTCGGCAAGGGCATTGTTCATCTCAACTAGCGCCATTCCGCGGAGTCCCATATGCTTCATTGTTTGTATCCATGGCTCGATTTCGCTTGTAAGTGCCTTGGCTTCATCGGTGGTTAGGAGTGCCTCGGTGGTGCTGACAAACTTGCTGAACTGTCCGGCGATGGCAGCAAATGCCGCAACTCTGTCATTCTCGATGTTCATGCGGTAGACTTTTTCTGCCTCAACGAATTCCGGTGACTCATCCATTCGGCGCAAGCCGTGTACATTGGGTCCAAGGTCTACGTTGTTCTCGCAGAAGAAACGGAATGCCTCGTAGTTCTCGGGCATTATATATTTCAGTGCGGCCTCCCACGATGCATCGGCATCATATGCAGGCATGTTCCAGCAGTAATCTCCGATGCTGAAAAGAGATACCTTCGATGCTTCGGCATACTCCATCGGATTGGATACGAATCCTGACATCATGTCTGCAATGTCAAGGTCATTGCCGTATGTGGGGCCCATGAGAAGGTGGTCAATACAGTAGTCGCTCACGGGGTAGTTGAGCCATATGTATGCCTTACGCTTTATCTGTCCGTTAATCCACTCCATGTCGCCCTTGTTTATCATGTCTACGACACTGTTGCCCGTCCACATCACATTGATGTCGGTGTTCATGATATCGCCCAGCGCAGGAAGATATACTGCGTTCGCCCAGCCGCGGTTGTATTGTGTGGGGCAGATAATCATTGGCTTTACGTCGGGGTAAGCGGCTTTAAGCTGCTCTGCAATGTAGTTCATCAACTCGGCCTGCTCATCGCCGTGTGAACCGTCATCGTTCCACAGGTCATCCCAGAATACCGCGAATGTCCTTACACCGAGCTTGCACATGGCCTTGAGCTTGTTTACAATGTTTGCCCTGTCGGTGTCGTTCCACTGGATGTCCTCTCCCGGGTGTATTGCCCACACGAACTCTACCTTGTTAGCCTTGGCTGCGTTGACATACTCAGTAATCTGTGCGGCCTGCGCAGCAGGGTACTCCTCGCGCCATTTGCTTTTGTGGTATGCGTCATCCTTGGGACCGTAGATGTACACGTTCATCTTCTGACGTCCGAACATCTCAAAGAGTCCCATGCGGTTCTCCTTGCTGTAGGGGTTGCCGTAGTAACCTTCCACTAATCCGCGCTGCGGTACGCTCGGGTAGTCGGTTACTGTGACATTCATAACCTCGGGCTGCGAGGCAATCTGTATGAAGGTCTGCACACCGTAGAATGTTCCGCTGCCGTCGTTGCCGGCAATGATGACCTTTTTGCCTTCAATGGCAAGGTAGTAGCCCTCCGCTTTCTGCGGGATGAGGCTCTCGTATGCGGTAACCGCCTCATCGCCCCTTTCGCCGATGATGACTTCTACGCTACCGTTGTCCGTACTGAATTTTTTTTTGAAAAGGTTTACGGCATCGGTGTCGGCCGTGTCGGCACCTGTAATGGTGTATGTGACATCATTATTAAATGCAACCTGCTCGCTCCACTGTATTGATTGTGGAACAGGATAGATGTCTGCTGTCTGTGCATTGGATATGCCGTATGTCATTGCACCAGCCAGTATAGCTACTGCACGAAATACTCGGTTGAACTTATTAACCATAATGTTTTTTCAGATTTAATGTGTATTATCTTATCACAGTCTTTTTGCCGTTGATAATGTATATACCTTTTGTCGGATTGTCTACATTTCTTCCGGCTGGGTCGTAAGTACCTTTCCGTTTTGACAACGTGCGTTTTTCGCGACCCGTACGGCGCTATCTGCGTCAGCGCAGCGTGCGACCTATCGCTACGCACGTTATCGAAACTATTTACGACTTTATTTTACCAAAACTTTCTTGCCGTTGATAATGTATATGCCTTTTGTCGGGTTGTCTACACTTCTTCCGGCCGGGTCGTAAATAGTTTTTCCTTTTCCGTTTTCCGTTTCAACCTCGGAAATTCCTGTTTCAACCTCAACTGTTGATTTTTCCAATGTCCATACGCTTGCTCCCCAAGTGTATGGCTTTGTGAGCACATAACCCCATGCATCTGGGTTAGTGTACCAGCCATGTTCGCCGTCACCTGCTACAATGGCAATTCCCTTGTTGCCGGTGTCGGTGGTTGTCTCTTTAAGAGTCCATGCATATTCCTTACCCACCTTGACGGTCTGGTCAATGGCGTCGCTGGTAATGTATGCCGGCTGGCCGTTGGCCTTGTTGTAGATGTTTACGGTGCCGTCGCTGTTTTTTGTGAAACTCCACAAGAAGTTGTCAGTGGTGCCTTTTGCCTTTGATTCTACGCGATTGTTGCCGAACGCTGCATAATAGTTTGTAAAGTAGGCATTACGTATGTAGTAGTATGTACCGGTATCAATTGCATCGGCCATTGTAGTACGTGGCATCATCTGGAACTGGTGGTAGAGCGCAACGTATGCATTATACTGTTGTTCGGTAACGCCACCTTCTTTAACGGCAACTCCGGCTGGAGTTGTAACGTTCTTTAGGAGGTACTCAAGAGCTTCTTCTGTGGGCTCTCCAACCTTGCCGGGTTTTGCATTCAGGGCTATGATCTCGCATTTCCTTACAAGTCCTGCAAGTTGAACTGTAAAGTCTGTAACTTCGATAAACTTCCATGTGCCGTTATAGCAGAGTGCGGCCTCATCCTTTGCATATACATTGCCCGATGGCTCAGCGCTCAAGCGCTTGACGCTGCCTGTCATTGCTGCATTGTAACCGTTTACAGCGGAGATTGTAACTGCACCGGGAACAAATGTTACATTTCGTGAGGCAATGGTTGCCTTGTCAATCCTGACCGGTGTTCCTGCATCGCTCACTTTTACAACGCTATTGTAGCTGTCCATTGTAATCTGTTTGCCGCTGTAGAGATTCTTCATTATGTAACCTCCGTCAACGGCCTCGAACTGCCACAACTCTTCGGGTTCAACCTGCGGAGTGTAGTGGAAACGTACGCCGTTCTCCTTTACATACAATGTGGAACCTGCATATTGGCGCTTGTAGTATGTTGATGCCGAAACAATCTGATATGTCTTTCCTGCTTCGGGTTGCATAACCGGGGCGTTCTTGTAAGCATTTATGGCTGTTGTCAGTTCTGTGATATCGTCACCGTTTACAGCGTCAAGTGCAGCTTGCAATGCATCATATACTTCTGCTGCAGGGTATCCTACGCCTCCACGGATGCTGCCTGCAAGAATCTCTTCGGCCTCCATGACAGCTGTTTCGGCAGCAGTGTATTCCTTTGGCTCAATGTAGTGCTTTGCGTATGTGTAGCCAAGAAGGTCGAGAATCTCGTCATGGCTTTGCAGACGACGGTAGAACCCGCCCCAATTCTTCTTGCTGCTTGGCAGCCAGCCTGTCTCGGCAACGGCAATCATACGTGGCAGCAACTGGTACTCAAGCTCAATGTTGTCGTTGAGTGTCTCTGCCCAAAGGTTACACTGAACACCCATGCAGTACTCCTCGCGTCCGCTGAGTGAACCTGCCGGGTTAAGTGAGTATGCCTCCTCAAGAGTGTTGGTGTTTGTATCGCTCCAACCGCCGTAGTAAGGTTCGTCAATTACAGTCTTGTCTGGGCCTACCTGCATGAAGTCGATATATACGTGTGAATATGGGGTTGCAATGCTCTTGAATCCTTTGTTGGCCGCCTCGGCTGTTTTTCCAAGGCTGTTCCAAGCCATGATAACCGGTTTTACTGCGTTGTCGCTTGTCCAGTGTGAAAGCAGCTCGTCCCATACTACAATATCCTTTCCGTGTTTCTCCTTCAAGTATGTGCCAAGCTCCTCAACCAACCATGATTGGAGTTCGTGTACACCGGCAAGGCCCTCTTCCTGTACGCGTCGCAGACAGTCCTCGTTTGTCTGCCACTGGTCTGTGGGGCACTCATCACCGCCGATGTGTATGTAAGGGAATGGAAAAATTTCCGCCACATTGTCGAGTACGCATTTAAGGAAATCGATGGTCTCATCCTTTCCGATGTTAAGGACATCTTTGGATATACCGCCGTCAAGACGAACTGAATACTCTTTTGTGGGGTCGCAACTTAGTTCGGGATAAGAAGTGACAGCTGCCACCATATGGCCGGGAAGGTCAATCTCTGGTAGTATGTCAATGTTGCGCTCTGCTGCGTATGCTACAATCTCGCGCAAATCGTCCTGTGTGAAATACATTCCGCGGCCATACTCTGTGTCATCGAAGAATTTGCTGCCGTCACCGGGGCTTGTGAAAGAGCCTGAACGCACGGCGCCCACTGTTGTCAATTTGGGGTATTCCGGAATTTCGATGCGCCAGCCCTGATCATCGGTCAAATGCCAGTGCAGGCGGTTCATCTTGTAGAGTGCCATAATATCGAGCACCTTCTTCACTTCGTCCTTGTCGAAGAAGTGGCGTGCGACATCCATCATGAATCCGCGGTGTCCGAACTGCGGCTGGTCGGTAATGGTTACGAAAGGAATCTCCCATTTTGCCTCGCTGTTCAGTTCCTTGCCGAATAGGTCGCGTGGAAGCAGTTGCTTCAATGTCTGTATGGCATAGAAGAAACCGGCCTTTGTGGCTGCCTTTATCTCAATGCCGTTCTCGTTTACATTAAATGTGTAGCCCTCGGCCGGCAGTGAAGCGTCGATAGCGAGCCATATCTCGCCTGCTGCAGCCTCGGCACCGCTCTCCTTTACGGCAAGTGTGGTGCCTGATGTGCTTGCGAGCATTGCGACAAAGTCGCTGACATATTTTGCAGTCTCCTCGCTCGGGTATGTGATAGCGCTGAGTGATGCAATAGCAAGCTTGCCTTCGCCTACAGTCATTTCGGCAGGGTAAGGGATGATTGATATGTTGCCGAGGTTCTCGAATACACTGTACTCTACAAACTGTACAGGGTTATTCTGGTCGCCTTTGTCCCAAAGTCCTACTCCGCGGTTCTCGCTCGGGCCACCCCAAAGGTTCATGGAAATGGCTGTGTTGCCCTTAGGCTGAATCTCGTAGCCGCCGCTGTATGTGCTGTTGGTTGTGGCATTGATGAAGAACTTGCTGACGCCTGTTGCGCTTGCTGCCGCATTCACCATCTGGTTCTTTGCTGCAGAATTTACGTAAAGGATGTTGCCTTTCTTGTTTGTGAATGTGTAGCCGTCGGTTGCGTCACCGGTAATCTTCCACAACTGTGCATCGCTGCCGGTTGCGGTTGCTGTGGTAATCTGCGCTCCGGCACTCTCTGCTGTCAGTGCGTTGCCGCCGTTCATGAACTGGATGAGATACCACTTGGCATTCTCTTCGGTGCTGATTTCAGGGAAATTCTGTGAGTGGACACACATTCCCGATAAGAATAAAGACAGGATTAGAAATAGACGTTTCATATTATGCTTATTTTTTTATATTGACACTTTGAATACTCTTTTGCCGTTACCGTTGTTTACTATAATGATATATGAACCATGAGGCAATGACGCCACAGGCAATGCAATGCTTTCGCAATTCTCTGCAACATGTTTTGCCGAGTGAAGTACACCACCCATGTCATATATCGAGAGTTCTGCACCTGCATTTATGTTACCTTGGCAGTAGACATATCCATCTTCAACTTTGAATGTGATAGTTTTAGACAAGACATCATCAATACCTGATTCAATATCCATGACAGGAGTAAAGAGCAGTGAACAGTTATACTCACCACCCTGTGGAATAAGATACTTGTCCAATGTCACCACATTTCCGCAACTTCCGTTACCGATACCCTTCTGGGCGCAGTCGAAATGAGCATAGACATCACCCTTCTGAAGCTCCCATGTATGGTTTGCTTTTTTTAGGTCAACATCACTATAATGCAATAGTGAGAAAGCAACATTTCCACGCGTCAATACCTTTACGCCATATCCCTCGTCAGGATTGAATAGGAACAAATCCCGTAATCCCTCACGATTACCCATACTCTGCGGTTTCGGGTAGGGCTCGAACATATCGCTCACGGTTGTATAGTAACGCCCGAGTGATGAGCCGCCACGGCGGTCAACATAGTTCTCGAACGGACCGTAGGCATAATACTCCACCTGTTCAAAATCGGCAGGGAATACCAATGACAGACCAATGCGGCGTGCATCCTTTGGAACCACATTATATGCAGCATCAATAAGCAGAGCACCATCGGCTGTAATTGTGTAGTTGAACTTGTATTTACAGAACCAGCCGCTTGCATTGATGACAACGTTTACAGATTTCTTGTCGGCAGCAAGAGTGAATGTCGCCGACTTTGACTGAATACCGTTCTTCTCATTGTATTCGCTGAGCGATTCTGTAGGCTTGTCATTCTCTACCCAGCGGTAGTTGTCATACTCGGGTCCCTTGACGATAAGGTCTTTGCCGTTGACAACCCATGAATTCATTGTTCCGTTGCTACCAAATGTCATCTCCATTACAGAACTCTTCACCCTGTAGCCACCTGAGATATTTTCAAGTACAAGCTCTTCATTGCCATTGAGAGCAAAAGAGGCGATATTGCGCTCGGCAAGAGTATACTGTTCTGTAGCTATTGCATAACCGGTATCAACCCAGCTCTGTTTTTCCTTGAAACACATTTCCACATTCAGCATCAGTTCAATACCATCGGCTGCTGCAGCACTATATGGCAACGTCACGACACCTTCTGTATTTGGTGCCAAAGAAGGCATCTCAACAACACCATTCTCAACCTCAACACCATCGGCAAGAACTGCGTAACGCAAATAGAAGCCATCGAGCGAAATGAAGTCATAATTGTTCTTTATTGTCAATTGCTTTGTCGCCGCATCGAAAGAGACAAACTTGACATACTGATAGACATATTTCACATTAGTCAGCTCGGGGCTCCATGCACGGTCGGCTGTAACAAGGCCGTTGTTCACGAAATTACCCTGATGAGGACCCGGGTAATCGAAGCCTGTGCGGTATCTGTTCATGCCATCTACTTTAAGATCGCCGTTCCTGATATCCTCGGCATCGTATATTGACTGGTCGGCCCAGTCCCAGATACAACCACCGATACCGTATTTACTGCTCTCAATTGCATCCCAATACTCCTTCAGGTTACCTACTGCGTTACCCATTGCATGGGCATATTCGCACATGAAATAGGGCTGTCCATTGATGTTCCCATAGTATGGATAATCTGTATCGGCTTTTCCATTGGCATGAAGGTCTACATCGGTCATAGTCGGGTACATCTCGGAATAGATATCGGAATGTGCAGTACCTGCACGGCTTGCGCCCTCGTAGTGGATTGGACGTGGGTCAAGCGCACGCACTGCGGCGTATGTGTGGGCGAAGTTTTTTCCGCCTCCGCTCTCGTTGCCGAGTGACCAGAAAATTATTGACGGGAAGTTGCGGTCGCGGTAAACCATGCGTACGGTGCGGTCAATGTACTGTGCTCTCCAACTGTCCTCATTGGTTATACCGCCGATATCCTTGCCTTTATCCCAGTTGTAGTGACACTCGACATCGGCTTCATCCATGCAATAAAGACCGTAGTAATCGAACATCGCATTCATCTTTGCCTGACGTGGGTAATGGCTTGTGCGTACGGTGTTCATGTTTGCCTGCTTGAACATCTTTACATCGTTAAGCATTGTCTCAATGTCAACTGTACGTCCTGTCACAGGATGGGTGTCCTGCAGGTTCGCTCCCTTGAACAACACTTTCTCGCCATTGATATAAACAAGCCCGTTCTTTATTTCAATGTGGCGGAAACCATATTTGGTAGAGAATACATGCTCTTCGTTGCCGGCAGCATCTTTCTGTACAACAACTACTGTGTAAAGGTCGGGTGTTTCTGCAGTCCATGCAAGAAGATCCGAAAGACCCTCAAAGACAACATCGGCGGTTTTAGATGTTTCTCCATCGGCAAAATCAAACGCGACGCTTTTCTTTGATACCTCGCTGCCGTCAGGAGCTATGAGGGAAACTTCAACGCTCTTGCTTGCGGCAATACCGTTACGGTTATCCATTTCAACCGCAACATTCATTGAACCGGCTGTGTAACCGCTTGACGCATCCAAAGAAGAGGTTATGTAGTGATCGCGGACAAAGGTCTTTGGTGTGGCAAACAGATATACATCGCGGTGTATGCCGCTCATGTGCCACATATCCTGTCCTTCGAGGTAAGAGGCGTCGCTCCAACGGATGACCTGAACGCAGACATTGTTCTTGCCTTGGCGTGCATGCTCTGTAATATCAAATTCCGCATCGTTGTTTCCGCTCTGTGTGTAGCCCACGTATTTACCGTTCATCCATACAAAGGCTGCTCCATAGATACCGTCGAAATGGAGGAAAAGACGCTTGTTGACCCAGTCTGCAGGCAAGTCAAAGTCACGGCGGTAAGATGCAACGGAATTCAGCAGACCACTCTTCATTTCAATCATCGGAGGATTGTTATTGAACGGATATTCCACATTTATATACAGAGGGTCGCCATAGCCGTTCATCTCAAGGCATGAAGGAACGGTTATCTTGTCCCATGAAGAGACATCGACATCATCGCCCCAGAATGTGTCCTTGCCCGGACGCTCGGCAACGGTCTCGACCCAATTGAGGCTCCAAGTGCCGTTGAGGCTAAGGTATTCTGCATTTTTCGGCTCTATCCATGGGAGATTGTAGCGCTCATCGGCTTTCATCTTTTCAACCGAAGCATATGGCATGTATGTAGCATGTCCACCCTCCTTGTTCTCTCCGAAGAAGGTCTCATCCTCCCATACATTGGGCATGGGGATGTCGTCGGGATATACCTGCACAAGCTCGAACAGGGAACCGCTGTTGTATCCATTGGCCATCGAGAGGTCCTGTCCGCTGGCTTTCATGCCATACCAGGTGGTATTTGTCTTTGCGTTAATGCGGAACACTCCCTTTTCGCCCTCTACGGGGATAAACTGTAACTGCTGGTTCGTGTTGCTGTATGAAGGATCCCAAAGAAGAGGATAGTTCTTGCCGCCAATCGATACATCGATAGCTTTGCTGCAATAAGGATTGTAGAATTGGCAATATTCCACTCCGTTTGCATTGCGACGCAACTGCCATACGAAATTTGCATTGCTACTGTTCTCATTATACTCGTCAAGATATATTCTTGCGTTATTCGCGTTGTTTTCCCTGGTATTCAGTGCCATTCCGCTTGATTTCTCGCGGATAATGAAATAGCGTCCCATTACAGGCAGGTTTTCAACCTTCTTGTTCTTGATGTATTCCAAACGGAAATATGTGGACTCTCCGCTTGCCCCTTTTACCATGACAAGTGAAGCGTCATCCTGTACCTGTATCGCATATGAATGATCGTTCTTGCATAGCAACTGTACAATGCCGTCGGTTTCGTTTATAACATTTAAGTAGAAAGCCTGGTTGTCACTGCATGTTCCTTCCCACTGCAATAGCTTGCCGGGGTCGCTTGTCATGTCTATGGCTTGGCCGTAATTGTCGTTATAAAGCGTAAAAACAGGATCCTGGTCAGATAAAGAGACAAATGTCCACTCCTGACCTTTTGACGTGTTGTCAACGTCGGCGATGTTCAAATAGGTGTTGTGCGTGGCAACGTCGCCATTTGTGATTGCCTTTCCGGTTGCTATATTCACGAGACGGAATACGTCACCGTCCTTAACGCCTTGTGCGTTGATACAGAGGGATGTTATGCCTATGAACAGCATTAACATCATGATTCGGTTTTTTTTCATGGTTATGATTGTTATATTTCTATTATATTCGCTCGAATATTCTGTAAAAATAACATTTTATCTCTAATGTGCAAAATAAGTCAATTAATTTTTATAACTACCCCCCCTGTGTTAAAAAATGTAAAAGCGATTATACGCTCTTTGAAATAAATTTATTTCACTCGCTTGCATAAACTTTCGCTCGTTTATTCGTACCTTTGCACATGAAAATGAGATGATGCTATGAAAGAAAGACCTTTGATTTTGGTTTCCAACGATGATGGCTATTTGGCAAAAGGAATTAACTGTCTGGTTGGTGTGTTGCGTGAGTTCGGTGATGTGGTTGTAGTGGCTCCCCATACGGGACGCTCGGGAAAGGGGTGTGCAATAACAAGCGAGACGCCCATAAAGCTCTCCCTGATTTCATCGGAACCGGGCCTTGAAATTTACTCTTGTACAGGTACCCCAAGCGATTGTGTGAAACTTGCCTGTCATGCTGTGCTCAGCCGTAAGCCTGACCTTGTTGTCGGTGGTATAAACCATGGTGACAACTCGGCTGTCAATGCTCATTACTCGGGTACCATGGGTGTTGTGCTTGAGGGTTGCATGAAGGGGATTCCTTCTGTCGCTTTCTCGCTCTGTTCACATGATGCCGACGCTGACTTTACTCCTACCTATGATATCATACGCAAAGTGGTGGCTCAGGTTCTCGATAGGGGTCTGCCCGTCGGCAGCTGCCTTAACGTGAATTTCCCCGACTCGCCCTCCTATGCAGGCATAAGGGTATGCCGTCAGGCTGTGGGCAGCTGGGTCAACGAGTGGGCATCGCATAATCATCCGCGCGGGGGCGAGTGGTGGTGGCTTACCGGTGATTTTGTTGTTGAAGACAAGGACCCTATGGCCGACCGCGTAGCTCTCAACAATAATTATGTGGCAATAACCCCGACAACGATAGACTTTACCGATTACCGCCTGCTCAAAGAGATGCAGCAGTGGAATTTTTAATAACTTACAATCAATTGTGTTACAATGAAATACTATCTTCTGGTTGGCGAGGCGTCGGGTGATTTGCATGCATCGAATCTGATGAAGGCGATAAAGGCGGCCGACAATGCGGCAGAGTTCCGTTTCTTTGGCGGTGACCTTATGTCCGCAGTCGGCGGAGAACGTGTCAGGCACTATCGTGACACGGCTTTCATGGGCTTTGTGCCTGTTTTGCTGCATCTGCGTTCGATATTCTCGAACATGAGTTTCTGCAAGAAGGACATTGTTGCCTGGAATCCCGATGTGCTGATACTCGTTGACTACCCGGGCTTCAATCTCTCGATTGCGGAATACATACACAAGAATACCGATATTCCTGTATATTACTACATTTCTCCGAAGATATGGGCGTGGAAAGAGCACCGCATCAAGAATATCAAACGCGATGTCGATGAGCTTTTTTCAATCCTTCCGTTTGAAATCGAGTTCTTCGAGAAGAAGCATGACTATAAGATAAACTATGTAGGTAACCCTTGTGTGGATGCGGTAGATGCCTTTCTGCGTGGCAATCCCGAGGAACGTGCCTCATTCATGCGCCGTAATGCCATTCCCGACAAACCGGTCGTGGCACTTCTGGCGGGAAGCCGCAAGCAGGAGATTACCGCTAATCTGCCAGTCATGCTCCAGGCAATGAAGGATTTTCCCGGGTATCAGCCGGTAATTGCAGGTGCTCCGGGCATTGACAGGGATTTTTATAAGCCTTATCTTGAGGATGGTGCATGTATTGTCTTCGGCGAGACATATAATATTCTGAACAATGCCCATGCGGCTCTTGTGACATCGGGTACAGCTACTCTTGAGACGGGTATATTCAGGGTGCCTCAGGTAGTATGTTATGCGACTCCTATGGCGCGTCTCTACTCATGGCTAAAGAAACGTTTCCTGAAGGTCCGGTTCGTCTCGCTTGTCAATCTTGTTGCGGGAAAAGAGGTCGTGCGTGAGCTTGTCGCTGCCGATATGCGTCTCGAGAATGTCAAGGCTGAGCTTGCAAAGATTCTGCCTGTTGATGGGGAGGAAAGGAAAACGATGCTCAATGAGTATGACCGCATGCTCGAGATTCTCGGCGAGGCAGGTGCGTCGGAGCGTGCAGCCGGTATGATGGTAAAGTTGTTGAAAGAAAGGAAGGGCGGTTAATGTTTATTGTTTAATGTTTAATGAAGTGGTAATTCCACTTAGCTTTATACTCTTTACATTAAACCTTAAACATTCCGCATTAAACAAAAATATGGTCCTGTTCCCTCTTTGAACATTTAACATTCTACATTAAACAATAACAGTGCAGGACGGCAATAGCCGTCCTGCACTGTTGTATTCTATTGATTATCAAATCTGTCCTATGAGGCTCAAGTATGCAATCACGCTTGGCGTGGCGAGTATCGTGCTGTCGAAACGGTCAAGCATTCCTCCATGTCCGGGCAGTATGTTGCCTGAATCCTTGATCTGCATCTCGCGTTTCATGCACGACTCAATAAGGTCGCCGAGTGTTGCTGTTGCTACCACTATGGCTGCCATGCCGGTCCACTGCCATACGTTCATGATGTCCGAGATGTATGAGAGCGCTACTCCTGCGGCAATAGCCACGATTGCTCCACCGGCAAAACCCTCCCAGGTCTTCTTGGGCGATACGCGCTCGAACATCTTGTGACGTCCCATAGTACAGCCTATACAGAATGCACCGGTGTCGTTACACCATATGAAAATGAATATGCATAGCGGCAGCAGCATGTTGTAGGTCTCTCCCTCGGCAGCCCCTGCTGTTGAGAGGAGATTGAGCATTGCGAATGGCAGTGCTGCATATACCTGACTCAGCGTGAAATAGGCAAAATTGTCGAGCTTGCTTCCCTTGATGCTGAATACCTGCTGGATGAAAACGTATACCACAAGCGCTATGTACGGCGCGAATACGGCAAGCTTGTGTTCAAAGCCCAAATGGTAAACCGCGAAGAATGCTGCAAAGAGGTATCCTCCGCCGAGTATCGCCCACCATTTGCTGAAGGTGGTCTTTTTGTGCTTGGCTATAAGTGTGCAGAACTCCTTTACCGAGAGCATTGTCACGATGAGGAACAATAGCCCGAAGTAATTTTTACCTAACCACATTGAGCCTATCAGCACTATGCCGAAGACAAGGCCCGTCGCTACGCGTGTAAGAAAGTTTTTCATTTTGTCAGTTTATAGTGTTTCTTTTCTTATTCTTCCTCAGCTTCTGCGGGGCTCTCCTGCGGAGTCGTGCCGGCCTGTGATTCGCTGTTTACGTTGCTGTCGAAGATTTCCTCGCTGCGTGAGGCCCAGGGGCGCTTGCCGAAAATCTTCTCGACGTCCTCGGCGAAGATAACCTCTTTCTCTATAAGAATCTTTGCAAGTTCGGCATGGCCCTCCTTGTGTTCGCTGAGGATTACCTTTGCTCTCTCGTACTGCTCTGTTATCATCTTGTGTACCTCGCCGTCGATGGCCTCGGCTGTCTTCTCGCTGTAGGGTCGGTTGAACGAGTACTCCTGATTGTTGTAGTAGCAGAGGTTCGAGAGCTTGTCGCTCATGCCCGCGTATGCAACCATGGCGTATGCCTGCTTGGTGACACGCTCAAGGTCATTCATGGCACCTGTGGATATGTGGCCGATGAAAGTCTCCTCGGCTGCGCGTCCTCCAAGGGTGGCGCACATCTCATCGAGCATCTGTTCCTTGGTCGTTATCTGTCGCTCCTCGGGCATGTACCATGCCGCTCCGAGCGCTCTGCCTCGTGGAACGATTGTAACCTTGATGAGTGGGTTCGCATGCTCGAGGAACCATGATATTGTGGCATGGCCGGCCTCGTGGATGGCGATAGCCTCCTTCTCCTTTTGTGTGAGAACCTTGGTCTTCTTCTCAAGGCCGCCTATGATGCGGTCGATGGCGTCAAGGAAGTCCTGCTTGTCGATGGCTCTCTTATGCTTGCGCGCGGCAATAAGTGCCGACTCGTTGCATACATTTGCAATGTCCGCGCCCGAAAAACCCGGTGTCTGGCGTGACAGCAGGTCTACATCTACCGACGGGTCGAGCTTCAGCGGACGCATATGTACGCCGAAGATAGCCTTACGCTCGTTGAGGTCGGGCAGGTCTACATGTATCTGGCGGTCGAATCGTCCTGCGCGCAGCAGAGCCTTGTCTAGGATGTCGGCACGGTTGGTTGCTGCAATGACAATTATGCCGCTGTTGGTCCCGAAACCGTCCATCTCGGTAAGCAACTGGTTGAGGGTGCTCTCGCGCTCATCGTTGCCGCCCATCGAAGGGTTCTTGCCGCGGGCACGTCCTACTGCGTCAATCTCATCAATGAATACGATGCAAGGGGCTTTCTCCTTTGCCTGGCGGAAGAGGTCGCGGACACGTGATGCGCCTACACCAACGAACATCTCCACGAAGTCGGAGCCCGACATCGAGAAGAACGGAACGTTCGCCTCGCCTGCCACAGCCTTCGCGAGCAGGGTCTTTCCTGTTCCCGGAGGGCCTACCAACAAGGCACCCTTGGGTATCTTGCCTCCAAGCTCGGTGTATATCCTCGGGTTCTTCAAGAAGTCGACTATTTCCTTGACCTCCTGTTTTGCCCCCTCCTGTCCTGCTACATCCTTGAAGGTTATCGTCGGGGTATTGTTCTTGTCGAACAGCTTGGCCTGTGATTTCCCTACGTTGAACACGCCGCCGCCGGCTCCACCGCCACCGCCACTCATGCGGCGCATTATGAAAATCCAGAAGATGATGATAATGAGGAAAGGTCCGACGCTCCACAGGAAGTTGCTGAAGAAGCCATTCTCCTTCTTGTAGGTCAATGAGCCGTCGAACTTCACTTTGCCGTTCTCATCGGGCTGCTTCATCTCGAATATGTACTCATCGAAATTGTCGGTCGAGCCTATTGTGGTTATCACAATCTGACGCGATTTCTCATCCAGTAGCTCCTTCGGGAATACATATCCAGCCGAGTCCTTCTTCAGGTAGGCCTCCGCCTCGCCGTTCTCGTTTACGGTAATCTCCTCAATGTATCCTTTGGCAATGTATTCTCTTAGGTCGGAGTATCTTATTTCCTTGAACTGGTTCTTGCCGTCCTCTCCGAACAGCAGTATCGACATCAGGATTCCGCCTGCAACGATGTAGAACCATGTGAAGTTGAATTTAGGTTTTCCTATTTTGGTCATATAAAAAAAGATGTTCTGTTTATGTTGGGTCTCTTTTGACCTTGACAATTCAGTCAAGGTCGGGTATCTCGGTTGTCTTTGCGTCCGCCCAAAGGTGTTCGATGTCATAGAATGCGCGCACGTCGGGCAGGAACACGTGTACCAGAATATCGCCATAGTCCATCGCCACCCACTGGCTGTTGCGCAGGCCGTCAATCGCGTATGGTTTCTTTCCGCAATTCTCGCGTACGGTGTCGGCAACGGAGTCTGTTATGGCGCTGACCTGATTGGGCGAGTTTCCTTGACATATAACAAAATAGTCGCACACGCTGTTGCCGAGGTTCAGCATGTCTACAACAACAATGCCTTTACCCTTTTTATCCTGAATTCCCTCAATAATCTGTTCTATCAGTTCTTTTGCTTCAATTTTCTTTTCTTGCATATATTTATAATATGTTTTCAATTACACAAAGGAGTATTACAAGAACTATGCCAAACGGTTCCCGTGCATCAGTCTTTGATAAAGTGTGACAAAATGTCTGTTATCTTCTCCTTGTTTTACAGTGAACTTCCTATTTGCAAAGATACCTTTTTTTTGTCTATATTAAAACAGTAGGCCTCATTTTTGCCCTGTTTCCTCGGTAATTGGAACTTTTTTCCTTTTTTTGTGATAAAAAAATCGGGAAAATGTTTGTTTTATCAAAAAATGTTGTACCTTTGCATCGCAATTAAGCATTGGGCTATGGTGTAATGGTAACACTGCAGATTCTGGTCCTGCCTTTCCTGGTTCGAGTCCGGGTAGCCCAACAGAGAGCTTCAGTTATACTGAGGCTCTTTTTGTTTTAGGGAAAAGAATGTCCAGGGTATGAGCCGAACCTATCTTGTAAGGCTCAACGTAAAATTCTGAGGGATTTCATTTTTACGCATATAATTTTGCCAGTCAGAAAAGGGGGAATTATTTATATATTATCCCTCTGAACAGTAGCTCGATTTTGAGATTCTTCGCTCCGTTGCTCTTCGCTCCAGAATGACAACGTCCAACGAATTTTCATTACAAGAGTAATTTTCAAAAATAAACCGGCACTGTGTGAGCAACAGTTGTTGTTAGCGGCAAATAAGGATAAAGAATGGGGGATGTTTGAGCGGTGGATTATCCTGTTGCTGTTATTGCGTGAATAGCGAGTTACCCCATTCCCTTATTTGCTGCGTTAAGACAACAACGGCAAGAATAAAACGACCGAGGGATGTTG
>JAGBFX010000010.1 GCA_017936265.1 Bacteroidaceae bacterium
AGATTGACTAAACTTTTTGCTTAGCCCCCCCAGACTTTGCAGGTGAGCCAAGGTAACTAAGGGGACTAAGGGAAACTCGCTACTTTTACAAAAGGGAGCTCCAAGGAATTGGGGCTCTCTTTTTTTGTTATATAAGGTCTAGTAAAGGTAACTAAGGGGACTAAAGGGGCTAAGGGCTCTAATGTGTTTTGTAGCTGTTCTGCGATTCTTTGTGTCCCTTATACAGATATTTCTCCTGCGAAACTTATGCTCATGCGGCGGCGTACCTCTTCAATTGGCAGGTCCTTCCCGAGAAGATACATCAGTTTGGTGAGAGCGGCCTCTACGGTTGAATCCTTGCCGCTTATAACTCCTGCCTCAAGCAGCTGCAGGCCTGTCTCGTAACGTTCCATATGCACGCTGCCACCAGCGCACTGGGTTATGTTGATTATAATCTTGCCTTCGGCCGTAGCCTTGGATAGTGCATCGATAAGCCATTTCTTCTGTGGGGCGTTGCCGGCTCCGTATGTGCGGAAGATGATTCCTTTCAGCTCTTTTGCCCCGAGCAACTTCTCGACTACTTCCTGCTGTATGCCGGGGAAGAGCGAGAAAATGACTATGTTGCTGTTGTATTCGTGGTGTGCCTTGAGCTTGAGCCCTGGAACATATTTCCTGATGTTGCGTGTGAAGAACTGGATGTCTGTTCCTGCCTTCGCAAGGTTGGGGTAGTTGTTCGAACCGAAGGCTCCGAAACTCTCGGAATTGATTTTTGTGGTGCGGTTGCCACGCATCAGGTTCTCGTGGAAGAATACGCATACCTCGGGTACCATAGGATGACCCTCGGCATTCTTGGCTGCTGCAATCTCAATGGCAGTGATGAGGTTTTCCTTGCCGTCTGTGCGCAGTGCACCGATAGGCAGCTGGCTGCCGGTAAGCACTACGGGTTTCATCAGGTCCTCGAGCATGAAACTGAGTGCCGAGGCCGTGAATGACATGGTGTCTGTCCCATGCAGTATGACAAAGCCGTCGTAGCTGTCGTAGTTCTCTTCAATTATCGATACAATACGGCTCCATAGCTCCGGCTCCATGTCCGATGAGTCTATCGGCGGGTCAAAGGTTATGGCATCGATATTGATGTTGAGTTGCTTGAGCTCAGGCACATGTTTGAGCAGATGGTCGAAGTTGAAACTCTCCAGCGCCCCGGTTTCGGCATTCTGTATCATACCGATGGTTCCTCCGGTATATATGATAAGTATTGATGAGTGCTCTTTTCTGCTCATGGTATTCAGTTTTTAAAGTATTTCTCTTATCTGTAACAGCTCTTTTACTTCGTATGTTGGAGTGAAAGAGTGTCCCTGCTCATTCTTCGGGTTGAAGTATATCTGCTCCATACCTATATTGGCAGCGCCTTTGATGTCGGTGTCGAACATGTCTCCAATCATTATGCTCTCTTCGGGTAGTGAGCCTGTCTTCTTGAGTGCATATTCGAAAAGTTCGGGTCTCGGCTTGTTTATTCCAATCTCCTCGGACAGAATTATCTCATCAAAGTACCTGTCAATGCCTGCGGCTGTCATCTTGCGCGACTGCAGCTCGACAAAACCGTTCGAGAGTATGAACATCCTGTACTTGGGGCGAAGATATTCAAGCAGTTCCACGGCTCCAGGAACAAGGTTGCCCTTTGTGGGTATGCGGCTCAGCGCCTCCCGGCAGAACCGCGCGGCAAGTTCCGTGTCGTTGACACCCACAACCTCAAGCGGGTGGCTGAAGCGTTTGCGGTTCAGCTCCTCTTTGGTTATTCTGCCTTCGCCGTATATCCTCCATAGTTCATGATTGTATGGAGAGTATATGCTCATATAGTGGTCGAAGGAGTCGAAATAACGTTCATAGTTCAACAGCTCATACGTCTCGTGGAATGCCTCGCGCGAGGCTGCCGAGAAATCGTACAGCGTGTCATCAAGGTCAATGAACAGGTTCCTGTATCTTTGCATCACGTTGTCGCTTTCTCTTTACTCTTTGCCGGCATTCTCTTCGCGCTCCTTCAGGGCCGCGTGGTAGCACTCGCGGCACAGTGGCTCGTACTCCATCTTCTCGCCCAGCAGCACCTGTTTGTCGTTGCTCACGAGACGGTGTGACACATAGGCCAGGTTGCCACACTTGACGCATATCGCATGCACCTTTGTCACCTCATCGGCAAGAGCCATGAGCGAGGGCATTGGGCCAAATGGCTGGCAGCGGAAGTCCATGTCAAGACCTGCGATGATGACGCGTGTGCCGCGGCGTGCAAGCTCGTTGCATACCTCTACAAGCTCATTGTCAAAGAACTGTGCCTCATCAATGCCCACAACGTCACAGTCGTTTGCAAGCAACAGGATGCTTGCCGATGACTCTATCGGGGTCGAGAGGATATGGTTGCTGTCATGCGACACCACCTCCTGCTCCGAGTAGCGTGTGTCCAATGCGGGTTTGAAAATCTCCACTTTCTGATGTGCGAACTTCGCTCTCTTCAGTCGGCGTATCAGTTCCTCGGTCTTTCCCGAGAACATTGAACCGCAGATGACCTCAATGCGGCCGCGGCGCGACATCTCCATTCTGTTGTAATCCGAAAATCTATTCATTGGTGTATATGTGTTTTATTTCTGTCCAAAAAGTGATATTAATGCAAAGATAAACAATTAGACAGGAAAACAAATTTTTATCAGCATCAAGTTATTAACATCTTATAAGGTCTCGGCTGTTAAAAAGTGGTTCTATTTCTCGTATAGTTGGCACAAAAGTGTTTAATTTGCATCATGTAACAAATGATTATATGGGAATATTGTATGTTGTGCCCACTCCTGTGGGCAACCTTGAAGATATAACGATGCGTGCTGTGCGCATACTCCGTGAGGCCGATTTCGTGCTGGCCGAAGATACGCGCACATCGGCAAAACTCCTCAAGCATCTTGACATCCAGGTGCCGATGTACTCACACCACAAGTTCAACGAACATAAGACAGTGGGTTCTCTTGCCGAGCGCATACGTGATTGCGAACATCATGTCGCTCTTATCTCCGATGCCGGAACACCCGCTATCTCCGACCCGGGGTTCATGCTCGTCCGCGAGGCCGTGAAGTGTGGGGTAGAGGTGGAGTGTCTGCCGGGGGCAACGGCTTTTGTCCCGGCTCTGGTCTGCTCGGCACTGCCATGCGACAAGTTCGTGTTCGAGGGCTTCCTCCCGCAGAAGAAGGGCCGTCAGACGCGCCTTAACTTCCTTAAGCAGGAGCAGCGGACAATGATTTTCTATGAGTCTCCCTATCGTGTGCTGAAGAGCCTTACCCAGTTTGCCGAGGCTTTCGGCGCCGAGCGTCAGGCGGCAACGGTGCGCGAGATATCAAAACTGCACGAGGAGTGCCTGCGTGGTACATTGGCCGAACTCATAGAGCATTTCAAGAAGAACGAACCACGCGGCGAGTTTGTTATTGTAGTTGCCGGCGCCGATGGCGACGCGCAGCCCGAGAATGATGATTGATTTTTTGCAGGCAATGACCATTGATTATGAAACAGACTGAAATCTCTTTAGGACGCTTCTTGCGTATCGTGATGCTTGTGGCTGTTGCCATTGTCGCATACTTTGTGGTCGACAGCCTCAGCGGTGTGCTGTTGCCGTTCGCGGTTGCATGGTTGCTTGCCTACCTGTTGCAGCCTCTTGTCTCATTCATACAGCACAGAATAGGGCTCAGGTTCAGAATGCTCTCGATAGCGGTGGCAATGCTGTTCATCTGCCTGATAATGTATGGAGTGTTGATGCTCGTTGTTCCCTCAATCCTAGAGGAACTGTTTGCCTTGAAGGATCTCACGCTTTCCATCATAAACAAGAACCTCACGAACTCTTCTATCCCTACGCCTGTAATCAACTTCTTCAAGGAGTTTGTAAAGAGCAATGATATACTCTCGTTGCTCAACAGCAATGTGGGTGTCGAGATAAACAGCATGGCTTTCGATAAGTTGCAGATGCTTCTCTTCGGGACAGTGGATGTCGTCAAGACTGTCTTCACGGTAGGAATCATGTTGCTTTACCTATTCTTTATCCTGCTTGACTTTGAGCGTCTTTCAGAGTCATGGACTCTGTACATTCCGCAACAGTGGCGTGGGGTGGCAGTAAAGCTTTGGGGCGACCTTGTCGAGGGTATGAACCAGTATTTCCGCGGTCAGGCACTCGTGGCATTCTGTGTAGGAGTGCTCTTCTCGATAGGTTTCCTCATTATCGATTTTCCCGCGGCCATAGCCTTTGGTATGTTCATCGGAATATTGAATCTTGTGCCCTATCTGCAGGTGCTGTCGCTCATACCTATGGCACTCCTTGCCATGCTCGAGGCTGCAAACACAGGCGGAGACTTCTGGGTGATATTCCTAATGGCGATGGCGGTCCTTGGTATTGTGCAGGCCATTCAGGATATGTTTCTGGTGCCCCGAATAATGGGCAAGCGCATGAATCTTCATCCTGCAGTCATTCTGCTCTCCCTTTCAATATGGGGACATCTGCTCGGGTTATTGGGAATGATTGTCGCGTTGCCGCTGACAACACTCATCCTTGGTTATCTGAAACGTTATCATGAGATTGCCGCGACAACAGACTATTCCGAAGAGAGGACATTCAAAGAGGCCATTGACTCCACTGTCTTCGGCCGAAGGGGCGAAGAGGCTGCTCCTGACAGTGAAGATAATGTGGATGCTGAACAAAAAACAGATTGAAAAGTTTGTAGATACAAAAAATATGCCTATCTTTGCACTCGCTTAACGGCAATTAGGTAGACTCGCTAGCTCAGCAGGTAGAGCACATCCCTTTTAAGGATGGGGTCTTGGGTTCGAGCCCCAAGCGAGTCACTGGTTCTTATCCAAGTGGGGTCGATAGACCACCACTTGTTTTTTTGTTTATAAACGGAACTCTATAGTTTAGAATGTGGGGCTTACCAATAGTAAAATTTTACTGCGAGTGCATAAAAAATGTGGTTACTTGGCCGTGACGGAAAGTAACCACATTATGGGGTAAAAGACAATAGGATTGTCCATTTGAACCCTATTTTTATAAAAAACAATAACCCTGAAGTATGCTTTGCAGCAGGGACAGCAGGGTCTTACAGCGCAAAGATAAGAACAAGTTTGAAATAAACAAAGAAATATTACTACTTTTAT
>JAGBFX010000011.1 GCA_017936265.1 Bacteroidaceae bacterium
ATAAAGAAAAATATCCAAATCTAATGAAAACAATGTCAATCGCGTTTGAGTATTTCAACAATGGGGTACTATTTATGTCGGATTTCAATAATAACAATTCAACAAAGTAGCATCACAGACTACATCGCACTTCTTTAAGTCAAGCAAACAATGGGAAACTATATATGCTTAAATAATATTATAATAACAATATTGACAAAATAACAATATTGACAACATTGTTATTTGTCAGTTGTAAACCTGCTGAACCGATACTTGAACTTCCACTTGAGAAACAGGCTATTGAAGAACCATTTTCTTTTGCCGATTACTGTGAAGAAGAGTATGACAGCATGTATTTAATACATCCTTATGATGACGAGGATGTTATTTGGTTGTTGCCGTATAAGATGTCACAAGAGCTAAGAGAGGAAATCAGCTACACACTGGATGATACATTTGTCAGAATCGTTTTCATAGACAATGACACTGTAAAAGCATATACAGAAATAGGGAACTGGAGTGCATATTTTGCTACACCTGAAATTACCAATCACGGACCTAAATTCTCTTTTGAACAAAGATTCATTTTAGATGAAAACAGATACGTTCATATATACGAGGAATAGTATTTTCCCGTGTTTTAGCGTAAAATAAACTTGTTTATTCAAAGAATCTTTGTCCTAAATCGTTGATATTCAAACGTCATCCACTTCTTCGACGAGGAGGAGTATTAAGATTAAACAATTGATTAAACCGTTGATTTTCAATAGGGAAGCAAGGAAAACAAACTTGTTTCCCTTATTTTTTCGTTTAAATGCGGAATAGAGCTGTTTATCTATTGTGTTTCGAGAATAAACTGTTTATTCTCTTACCTTCTTTAGTCTCCTCACTTTTGTTAAAACAAGTGAAAAAAGAAGGGAGTTTCCTTTGAGAACCATTGACAATCGCCTCCCCGTTTTGTATATTTGTTTCATAGTGGCAATTCAGCAACCTTGCAAGAAAGGTCATACGGAAATTTTACATTCCTTGCGACGGCATACGACTAACAAGGCAACACCATAGATTCAATGAGAGGATATTTCCTTGAACCTGGCACAGATTATAATAGGGCAAAAAGAGATGGTAGCGACACTGCCATAATGAGTGGAGAATACGAAGTGATACCACAAAACGAAATGAAAAAAAGAATCGCAATAATATGAAACGAATAACCTTTACAATGCTATTGCTTACAGTGCTATTTGCTGCAAAAGCCCAGTACTTTCCCATTGATACAGCAAGGCTGAACAGTGCATATAGAGCAATAATAAGTGGAGAGCATAATATAAAGACCGAGATGGAGTTTTTGGAGTCCTACCCGACTACTTGGTTGGAGTTCTATATGACATACAGCTATGTAGATGACAAGGAATACGACATCGAGATGAGCCAACTGTGCACAGAGCATATCTCTACGCTGTTTGGGCTGTCACACATAAATGACACCGTCAAATGCAAGAAGATAGTAGACCTCACGATTGGAATGAAAGAAAGCGGTGAGTGTACCGGAGTTTATCAAGATTATCTGGTCGGTTACATTTTAAGCAACGAAGAACTGGTACTTGATTACCTCTCGAAATTAAAGAAAGGACATCAAATGGAATTTTGGCAATTCTGCTGGTCCACAGTAACAGAGTGTTCAAGAGCAGAGGCCTTCAATGAGATATACAACCGCATGAGAAACAGGTTCCCAAGAGAGATGGAAATTTCCCGTAATGCATTCCGATATTTTTACAATGGAATAAACTACCCGACTTTATTGCCACACAAAGAAGAGGAATATCAACGTAAGTTCATTGACAGTAATCACAAAAAAATATTCAATGGTTATTTAGACAGTCAGGAAGATTAGATTTACAAATGCAGCAGATAATGGAAAGCTTAAGATTGGACTTTAGGACTATAATCTTTGCTCTTGCTATATTGTTTACCAGCTGTAGCGAAGATACAAAACGCGATATCTATTTTGTCTTAGACATGGTAGGCGTACTTATTCCAAGTGAAACAAGAATTGACTTGCCACTGAAGAATGAACAAACGGAAGAGGTCTTTTCATTTCAGGAATATTGCAAAGAGAAATACGACAGTATATTCTTGGTTTATCCATATTTCAACACGGAAAGAGAAGATTTTCTCAACCTGAGAATGTCAGATATATTAAGGAGAAAATGCGACAATAATACAAATTTTGATTCATTTTCCACGCTTCTTTTTATCAACAAAGGTACAGTTAAGGCATATTCCAGAATAAAGGCTGTTGATGCAGATTTTGATTCAAGAGAAGTAGAAGAACATTATATCTTCCCAATTGGCCAGAAGTTTATAATGGACAAGGAAAGGAATATTCATATTTACAACGAGTAGTACCAACATGTGCATAAGGACTATTCCAACTGATTATATATAGGGAACAAGAGTAAAATGTTGTTCCCCTTCTTTTTTCAATACCGTCACGACAAAGAAAACAGCAATATACTATACAAACAATCAACCCCACTTTAGTTTATCCTCTTCTATTGTCTATAAATGTTAAATTATGGGCAAAAAGTTTATAAATGAGGCGTAATTAGATTGTTTTTAGTTATTTTTGCACATTGTATACTACTTTGAGCAAATATGACAAATAAAAAGATATTCGGGGCTCTGCTCCTTACAATACTTTCCGTGCTGACATCATGTATCAGGGAAGAGGCTCCCAACGCCGAATGCGATATCATTGCAGTAAAGACTACATGGCTCGAGTCGAACAAAGAGATTCTTTCTGGCAGCCCCATTATCAGCAACAACGATGTCATGTTCTATGTCAAGGAAGAGACCAGCATTGAGACACTCAAGCAACTTGACCCTGAATTCGAACTTACATACGGTGCACTCATTGTAAAGGAGAACAGAATTGAGGAGAACGGCAGCCGCGGAATATATCTCTATTATCGCACGACATCGGAAGATGGTGCATGGAGCAAGACCTACAGGGTGTCCTTCACAAAACAGACTGTGATTGATGTGAACGCAGTCTTCGGTTTCGAGAACTTCGAACTTAACCAGCCTGCCCCAAAAGGCAAATATAACGTATGGCACGAAGTTGACGCTAATGGCACAAGGCTCAACTGGTGGGCAAGCGGAAATGCAGGCTTTAGCTTCACAGGCAAGGGCAAGACTCCTGCCGACTTCCCGACAGCAGCCGACTCCACCGGTTTCAAGAGCTGTTGCATAAAGCTTACCACACGCGACACGGGCTCGTTCGGCAAGATGGCAGGAATGCCAATTGCAGCGGGCAACATTTTCCTTGGAGAATTCATCAGCGCAAACGCCATGAGGGAACCTCTTGCCGCCACACGCTTCGGACTCGCCATCGCCCCGAGCAAACCTCTCACGCTTACAGGACACTACAGATATACTCCAGGCGAGATATTTACTGACAAAGCCAAAGAAGAGGTAGCCGGCCGTCGTGATACATGTGCAATCTACTCGGTTCTTTATGAGATAGACCCGGGCAACATCGTGACGCTCGACGGTTCGAATGTGCTCTCGAGTGACAGGATTGTACTCGTTGCCGAGCTGAAGAACCCTGGAGAGCCAGATGAATGGACAAGTTTCGAGATTCCATATGTACCAGCCAACGGCAAGGTGTTCGATTGGCAGAAACTTGAAAAAGGCGAATATGCAATAACCGTAGTCGCAAGTTCAAGCAAGGGCGGAGCATTCTTCGAGGGAGCAGTCGGCAGCACATTGTATGTTGATGAACTGAAGATTAACTGGGACAACAAGTAACATGCAACAAGCAAACTGAGTAAGAGATGAAAAAGATTATTATAGCTGTTCTTGCATCGATTATAGCACTCTGTGCCCCTGCAAAGACAAATGAGGTCAACGACAGAGACAAGAACCTTATCAATGCCGCGCTCCTTGGATGGCACATACGCCTCAGCGCAGGATACAACCTTGGAGGCACTGCACCACTTCCCTTGCCGCGCGAGATACGCGGCATCGAGAGCTACAACCCCGGGCTTAACCTCGCCATTGAGGGCAGCGTAGAGAAGATGTTCGGCAAAGGCGACTGGGGACTCCGTTGGGGAATAAGACTCGAGAGCAAGGGCATGACTACAAAGGCCGACACAAAGAACTACCATATGGAAGCATGGAACACCGACGGTAGCGGACAGGTTGTCGGTGCTTTCACAGGAAAAGTGAAGACAAGTGTAAAGAACACATATGTCACTCTCCCGGTTCTTGCCGTATACCGCATAAACGAACGCTGGAACGTGTCGGCAGGAGCATATGCATCGTACCTGCTTGATGGCGAATTCACAGGCGAGGCATACGACGGTTACATCCGTGACCAGAACCCCGCCGGGGAGAAAGCCGAAGTAACAAGAGCCATGTATGACTTCAGCAACGACCTGCTCAAGTTCAACTGGGGTCTTCAGGCAGGCGGCGAATTCCGGGCATACAAGCATCTTGCCGTCTTCGCCAACCTGCAATGGAGCATCAACGGAATATTCAACTCCGATTTCGGCAGTGTGACATTCCCTCTCTACCCCATTTACGGAACTTTGGGATTCACTTATTTGTTCTAAACAAGAAAATTACATTACAAACATAAATTAATCGCTTATGAAAAAATTTTTACTTACAATCGCTGTTGCGCTTACGGCAATGTTCGCAACAGCACAGACAAAGACCTACACCGACGCACTTACCGTCAATGTAGGCGGTGAGGCAACTGACCCACAGGAGACTACCATCAATGTAAAGAGCAACAGTGACGGCACATATTGCCTCTCACTCAACAACTTTGTGCTTGGCGGCATGATATATGTCGGCAACATTGTCCTTGACAACATCTCGGCAACAGAAGAGGCCGGCATCAAGAGTTTTGCTACAAATCAAACCATCCAGATTACAGCCGGCGAAGGAAGTGCCGATGACTGGATGGGGCCACTCCTGGGTGATGTGCCCATTGACCTCAAGGGAGAAATGACCGACGGTTCACTTTTTTGTACAATCGACATCAACATGGGAGGAGAAATTGGATTGGTTGCCGTTACATTCGGCAAGGACATCAAGGGCACACGCACATACACCGATGCACTTGTTGTAACAATCAACGGCAATTCAAGTACTCCACAGCAGACAAAAATCAATGTTGATGAGAAGACCGACGGTACATACACTCTCTCACTCAACAACTTCATGCTCGTTGATACCGAGAGTACTATTCCGGTAGGAAACATCGTTATCCACAACATTGCAGCAGATGAGGCTGACGGTGTGAAAAATTTCGCAGTAAACCAGAAGATAAACATCGTAGAGGGTGATGTTGAGGCGGATTATTGGATGGGTCCGATGATTGGAGAGGTTCCTGTTGACATGACCGGCAAGATGACCGAATACAAGCTATATTGCGACATCAAAATTGACATGACCGCAACCCTTAATCAGGTAATCAATGTAAAGTTCGGCAACGGGGATGTAACAGGTATTGAGCAGATTGGAGGCGAGAAGGGCGAGAAGGTTGTCTTTGACCTTACAGGCCGCCGCGTCGAGGCAATCACAGCCCCGGGCATATACATTGTAAACGGCAAGAAGGTTATTGTGAAGTAATCTCTTTCCTGATAGACAACAATAAGGCACCACGTCGCAAGGCATGGTGCCTTGTTTGCATATCCATGCCCCTAATCCCATTAGCGTTCTTGCAGCAACAGTTGTCTATATTGAAAATTTTAGCGAAATTTGCATAAATGCGACCTCTTTGAGGAATAAATTTCACAAAAAGACAAGCAAAAGATAATATCAGGGCACTTTTTGCGTTGATATTGAGGATTATTGAGCAAAATGAGAAAGTGGTTACTCATACTGTTGTTTATTATCGGCACGTTCGCAACTGTACGTGCACAGTATGACGTGCACTTCACTCACTACTGGAAGATGCTCAACTTCTACAACCCAGCCGGCGCAGGAGCCGAACAGAAGATGTTCGCCTATGCAGCATACAGCAACCAGCTATCGGGCTTCGAGAACAATCCCAAGAGCATGCTCCTGAACATAGATGCCCCGATACCGTTCGTACGTGGCGACCACAACCTTGGCATTGGGGCACTGAATGATGATATAGGTCTTTTCACAAACCAGCACATATATATCAATTACGCATACGGTTTCAAGCTCTTCGGCGGCAGACTGGCGGCAGGAGCACAGATAGGCATACTCAACAGCGCCTTCGACAGCAAGGATATCGAGTTCGGCGGAGAGAGCAACGACCCCGCTTTCCCCAGCGGCAATGCCAACGGCAATTCTGTTGATTTCGGCGCAGGAATACTGTATCAGCACAAATATTTCTACGCAGGAGTGTCGGGTCTTCACCTTAACAGCCCCACCATCCTGCTGGGCGAAAAGAATGAAATTGAGATAGCACAATACTTTAATTTCACGGCAGGAGGCAATATACCGATAAAAAACACGTTAATATCAGTACAGCCCTCACTGCAGGTGATGACAGACTTTGTCGCATGGCGTGCCGACATAACAGCCCGAGGCACATACGACTACAACGGGAAGCAGTTCTTCGGTGGCCTGACATACAGCCCCGACGTGTCTGTAACCTTCTTTGTAGGTCTTGAGATGATGAACATAACAGCCGGCTACGGATATGAGCTGTTTACGTCAGGCATCGGTGCAGCCAACGGAAGCCACGACATTTTCCTGGGCTACCAGATAAACCTGGACATATTCAAGAAAGAAAAGAATAAACATAACAGTATAAGAGTATTACAATGATGAAGAAAATAGTTTTTCTCTCAATGGTTCTTCTCTCATTCGCAGCAGTCTCATGTTTGAGCCCGCGTACAGGAATGAGCAACTCGCAAGGTGGCGAGGTTACCGGAATAAGCGGTACGGCTGTCAACGAGCCCACTCCTTACGGTATGGTTTTCATCCCGAGAGGTTCAATCAAGGTCGGCGATGAGAAGAGCGACTCGCTATGGGGCACAGGAGCTCCTTCAAAGGATATCTCGGTCGACGCATTCTGGATGGATGAGACAGAAGTCTCTAACGCCAAGTACCGTCAGTTCGTGTTCTGGGTACGCGACTCCATCATCCGTGAGCGCCTTGCAGACCCGGCATATGGCGGTGATGACACATACAAGATTACCGAGGATGAGTACGGAGAGCCTATCACCCCTTATCTCAACTGGAAGAAGCCTATCCCCTGGAAGAAGCCTACCGAGGATGAGCAGCGTGCCATCGAGAGCGTGTACATCATCAACCCCATAACCGGCGAGAAGATGCTTGACGCCGCACAGATGAACTATCGCTATGAGATTTACGACTACACCCAGGCTGCACTGCGCAAGAACCGCCTTAACCCCGAAGAGCGCAACCGCAACACCGATATCCCTACAAACTACGATGAGGTTGTGACAATCTCCAAGGACACTGCATACATCGATGATGAGGGCAACATAGTAAGGGAGACAATCAACCGTGCACTCTCAAGCCCATATGATTTCCTGAACACATACATTGTCAACGTATACCCCGACACCACATGCTGGGTCAATGACTTCCCTAACGCCAACAACGAGACATACCTGCAGTTGTACTTCAGCCATCCCAACTATGACAACCACCCGGTTGTAGGAGTAAGCTGGGAGCAGGCAAACGCATTCTGCGCATGGCGTACCGAGTACCTGCTGAAGGGCATGGGTGCACAGGCCAAATGGATACAGCGCTACCGTTTGCCGTCAGAGGCCGAGTGGGAGTATGCCGCTCGTGGCAAGGAGGGTAACCGTTTCCCATGGGAGCAGGATGACACCAAGAGCGAGCAGGGATGCTACTACGCAAACTACAAGCCAGGCGAGGGCAACTATACCAAGGACGGCAGCCTCATCACATCAAGATGTGGAATATTCTCGGCAAACTCAAACGGACTCTATGACATGGCCGGCAACGTAGCTGAATGGACATCGACCGTATACACCGAGGCAGGTGTGCTGCAGATGAGCGACATTAATCCCGACCTGCGTTATCGCGCGGCAAAGGAGGACCCGTACAGCATGAAGAAGAAGACTATCCGCGGCGGTTCATGGAAGGACCCCGTCAAGTTCATCCAGGGCGCAACAAGAAATTCGGAGTACCAGAACGAGTCACGCTCATACATAGGATTCCGCTGTGTACGCAGCTATGCCGGTGCTGAGCGAAAGAGATAACAGACTGTTTCAAAAGAAAAAAATAGAGAAAAGAGATATGAAAAAGGCTAAAGGTTTTATCAGAAGTATACAGGCATTCATGGACTCGGCGCGCGGAAAGACCGTGCTTAACTATCTGTACAGTTGGGGTGCCGCAATCGTTATTCTGGGTACCCTCTTCAAGCTCACTCACATGGCAGGAGCAAACATAATGCTCTTCGTAGGTATGGGTACCGAGGTCATCGTATTCTTCTTCTCTGCGTTCGAACGCCCATATGAGGTAGCCGAGGAGGAAAAGCGCGAGGAGGAAGAGGGCAGATACGTGGCAGGCGGACAGCCGATAATAATTAACGGCAACATAACAACCGGTACTGTGAGCCACAATAGCGAGGACAATGAGCCTTACACACCAGGCCACGATAACCCGCGACCATCATATTCGGAAGGTGCTCCGCAACAGTTCAATGTTGCCAGCGCCGAGAAGGTAAACGAGATGGACCAGGTTACTGAGGAGTATGTAGAACAGGTACGTGCACTCAACGAGGCTATAGAGCTGATATCGAAGCAGACCGAGGCTCTCGGGCAGAATCTTGAAGAGTTGGAGACACTCAGACGCAACCTTACCGGCGTGAACGCCATCTATGAGATTCAGTTGCGCAACGCGAGCGGACAGCTCGACTCGCTTGACCATGTCAACGAGCAGACAAAGAGGATGGCAGAGCAGGTTGAGGAGCTCAATGCACTCTATGCCCGCATGATTGAAGCGATGACAATAAACACGAACCGTCAACAAATCTAATACGGAAGATAATGAAAGTCAAGAAACAGAAAGTCTCACCACGTCAGAAGATGATTAACCTCATGTACGTTCTTCTGATGGCGATGCTTGCCCTGAACGTATCTTCTGACGTGCTTAACGGTTTCACGCTTGTTGATGAGAGCCTCACAAAGAGTGCCGACAACACCATAAAGCAGAACGATGTACTATACAACGCATTCGAGAGCAGCCTTGAGCAGAACCCCGAGAAGGTGCGCGAGTGGTACGAGCGTGCGCAGGAGGTAAAGAGGCTCTCGAACGAACTGTACGACTATGCCAATGAGCTGAAGACACGTATTGCCAAGAAGGCCGACGGCGAGGAGGGTGACTACACAAGGCTCAAGAACCGCGAGGATCTGGAGGCCGCCACATATGTCATGCTCGCTCCCGGCATCGGCGAAGGAGAGGCACTATACAATGCCATAACAGAATATCGCACAAAGATTCTTGAAATGGTGGACAACCCTGCACAGCAGGAGATGATAATGACAAGCCTGAGCACAGAGGTTCCCAACAGAGACATATCACTGCTGAAGAACTGGCAGGAGTATCACTTTGAGAACATGCCGGCCATTGCTGCCATAACCCTTCTCACGAAGATACAGAACGACGTGCGCTACGTAGAGGGCGAGATATTGCACGCGCTGTCCAACAAGATTGATATGGGCGACGTCCGCGTAAACCAGATTCAGGCATTGGTAATCCCCACATCAAAGAACATCGTACGCGGTGGGAACTTCCAGGCGCAAATTATCCTTGCTGCTGTAGACTCGACACAACGCCCGCAGATATACATCAACGATGAGCTGCTCACATCCGAGAACGGCGAATACAGTGTACAGTGTAACAGGACCGGTGACTATACGCTCGACGGATACATGCTTGTAAATGACGGTTCAGGCTCACAGTCACGCTACGACTTCAAGCAAGGATATACTGTTGTAGATCCCACTGCAACAGTAAGCGCTTCACTGATGAATGTATTCTATGCAGGTTACGAAAACCCCGTAAGCATATCGGTTCCGGGAGTTGCTGCCAACAGAATCTCGGCAAGCATATCATCGGGAAGCGGAAGCATCAAGAGCGACGGCAACGGCGGATATATTGTAGTGCCCACGAAGGTCGGCGAGGAGATAAAGATAGGTGTTACAGCACGCAACGAGGCCGGCAACAGCCAGAGCATGGGCGAATATTCGTTCCGCGTGCGCCAGTTGCCCGACCCGACACCATTCATCGAATACAAGGACAAGGATGGCAACACACAGCGCTACCGCGGAGGCAAGGGTCTGAGCAAACAGGCTCTCATGAGCTCCAACGGCATTGTGGCCGCCATTGATGACGGTTTGCTGAACATAGGATTCAAGGTTCTTTCGTTCGAGACGGTATTCTATGACAACATGGGCAACGCGAAGCCAATGATTTCGGACGGCACGAACTTCTCGGCACGCCAAAAGGATATGTTGCGCGACCTTGGCCGCGGAAAGCGTTTCTATATATCACATGTGAAGGCCGTGGGTCCCGACAAGGTCGAGCGTCTGCTGCCTACCACACTTGAGGTAATTATTAACTAAAAACGAACAAACAAATACAGTTATGCAATACATAAGCCGACTATTAATCATCGCATCGTTCCTGTTTGTGGCACAGATCTCCGACGCGCAGCCACCTGCACGCCTCAAGAAGAATGCCAAGCAGGAGAAAAAGGCAGAAAGTGCTGTCGCAGGACTCAGCGAGAGAGCCAAGAGCCAGTACCCGGGCGTAATCGTACCGGATGAGGTTGAGTGGAAAAGGGACGTCTATCGCGTGCTCGACCTTCAAAAGGAGGAGAACGCATCGCTCTACTACCCCGTTGAACAGGTTGGCAACAGCATGAACCTTTTCACATTCCTTTTCAACAACATAATAAACGGCAATATAAAGGCATACGAATATAACCTTGACGGATATGAGTCTTTCGGCGAAGAGAATGTAATCGATCTCAAGGCCATGCTCGATGACTACCGCATATACTTTGAAGAGAAGGATGGAGCCATTGTTGTCGGCAAGAGCGATATCCCGAGCGCCGAGGTACTGAGCTACTACATCAAGGAGAGCCACTACTATGACAACAGGACAGGAACCTACGGCAAGCGCGTAACAGCCCTGTGTCCAGTCCTGCACCGCAACGAGGAGTTCTCGTTCGAGGCGACAAAGTACCCAATGTTCTGGATAAACTACGATGAGGTCGCACAGCAGCTTGCACAGCAGAAGGTGATTACAAGCAGTCTCAACAATGTATCATCAATGTCACTGGATGACTATTTTACCAAAGGTGCATACAACGGCGATATATACAAGACCGTGAACATGAGAAACCTAGCCATTGCACAGTACTGCAAGGACTCTACCGAGGTAAAGAAGGAGCAACAGAAGATTGAGCAGCAGCTCAAGGACTTCCGTACCAACCTTTGGAACACCAAGACTGTTGCCGAATTGAAGCAAGATTCGATAAATGCGGCTGCCGAGGCGGCAAAGGACTCTATTGCAGCTGCGGAGAACCCCGACAAGAAAGAGAAAAAGGTTACCCGTAGGGCAAGCCGTGAGAAAAAGACCGAGAAGGTAAAGAAAGAGAGCAAGCCGAAGAAACAGAAAGAGTCAGGCGGTAACAGTGGAGCAGCAAAGGTATCGGTACGCCGTACGCGCCGATAAGCATTTCAGGTGCACAAGCCACGAAATCCAACATTTTCACCGTTTTTTTTGTTTATTTACTTATTTTATCGTTTTTTTGTGACATGAAATAGGTATTGGAACAGCATTGTAATACCTGAACCGTATTCAATGCTGTTTTTGTTTAATAATTAAAAGACAAAGACCATGAAAAAACTTTTTGGAATTCTATTGACACTTGCACTCTTTACAGCAGCTCCTGCTGCCGCACAGTTCAACTGGGGTATCAAGGCCGGTGTAAACATCGCAGAAAAGCCATCTAACCTGAGCGACCTCAAATCTGCAGCCAAAGGCGACGCAGGCTGGTATATCGGTCCTATGGCAAAGGTAACCCTTCCTATTGTAGGACTCGGTCTTGAGGCAAACCTTCTCTACTCACAGACAAACTCAGAGGTCGGTGGCGAGACAATCAAGCGCAAGTGCATTGACCTGCCTGTATATCTCCGTTACGAGCTCTCTCTCCCGGTTGTAAACAAATTCCTTGAGCCTTTCATCGCTGTCGGTCCACAGTGGAGCTGGAACATCGGTGACAAGAACTTCGTTGTTGATGCAATAGATGGCGTATACCCGGCAGACTACACATTGCGCAGCAGCAACCTCAGTCTGAACCTGGGTCTCGGTGCAGTCATCCTCGACCACTTCCAGATTCATGCAAACTACAACCTTGCACTTGGCAGCACAAGCGATTACCGCAATGAAATTGACGGTGCTGTAAACCTGTACAAGAGCGTAAAGTCAAAAACAAACGTTTGGCAGGTATCTGTAGCGTATATCTTCTGATATAACACTACCTTATATACATAAAAGAATCACTCCCTACGGGGAGTGATTCTTTTATGTATATTCTCACAGACGCCTTACTGGACACGCAATCTTTGTCCCGGACGTATTATGGAACTTGCTGTCAGGCCGTTGAGTTTCAATATCGAGCGCTGCGATACTCCATGTTTCTTGGCAATGCGACCTATTGTATCGCCCGACTTCACCTTGTGGTACTTGGGCTCGGGACCGGCAACCTTTACCTTGCCGTTCTCGATATACTTTGAACCGGGACGGCGGTATACATAGCTGTCGCCCGTCACATTCTGGTTCTTGAAGTCGAAGAGCAGAGCAGGGTCTATGCACTTGCCGAGCAGGATTGTCTCAAAATGGAGATGCGAACCTGTCGAACGTCCTGTATTGCCGCCGAGACCGATAGGTTCTCCAGCCTTTACATTCTGGTTCTCGATTACAAGTTTCTTCGACAGATGGGCATAGAGAGTCTCGATGCCATTGTTGTGGCGTATAACCACATAATGACCGTAACCACGACGCTGGTAGGCCGTAATACGCACCTTGCCATCGAATGCGGCATAGATGGTATCGCCTCTCTCTACCTTTATGTCAAGACCGTTATGCACACGTCTGCGACGGGGACGGTAACCGAAGATATCGGTAATCTTGCGGCTGGTGGTAGGCATCACGAAGCCTGTCAGGTCTATCCTGAAGGAATCGGGCAGATTCGTGGTGTAATGCACTCCGCTGTTCTCCCATTTGGGATACATGTCCATCGAGGGTACCACATACGACTCGTTCAGGAGCATGGTATGCAAAGCCATCGAATCGGCTCTCTCCATCGTTTCACTTGCGAGAACCCCCTCTACAAGCATGTCCTGCGCGCTCGCTCCAAGGCTTGTGGCAGCAAGCAGCGCTGCAAAAAGTGTTGATTTGATATATTTCACTGTCTTATTTATATTTCTGGCTCTCCTCGCCACCATATTCGAACTTTGTAACAGCCGACTCATAGTCATAGAGCTCGCCTGGAGCGAAGAAACGGTTAATCTCTACAAGAGCATTCTCTACAGAATCGGACGCATGGACAACATTCTGCTCGCCACTCATTGAGAAATCGCCACGGATTGTACCTGGAAGAGCCTTGCGTGAGTTTGTCGGACCGACAAGCAGACGTACAGTGTCAACCGCCTCGGCACCTTCAAGACAGCATGCAATGATTGGAGCAGCCTGCATCGAAGCCTTGAGATAAGGGAAGAATGGGCGCTCTACCAGATGAGCGTAATGCTCGTTTACAATCTCATCGGTCATAAACATCATCTTCATGCCTACGAGCCTAAGACCTTTGCGTTCAAAACGAGTGATGATATCGCCTACGATGCCGCGCTGAAGGGCATTGGGCTTCACGAGAATAAGTGTTTTTTCCATGTGATTTATAGTTAGGTTATAAGTTTTTCGCAGTCTGTTTCCGCAGTTTGCTGCAAAGATAGTAAAAAAAGGTTATTTTCACGATAATTAATGACTTAAGAAATCATAAAGCAGGCAAAAACGGTTTATGGAGATACTGACAGGCATGTCATGAAATCGCTCCCCAGTTCCAGCTCTTCATGTTCTTTATTGTGCGCAGGCGCTCCCACACCACCTTATATTGAGGCAGATTGCGCTCAGGGTCGGTATTCACGACCTCGCGTGCCACCTCGCGCACATATTGCAGGAGCTGCTCATCACGGGCCAAGTTAGCAATCTTGAGGTCAAAGGCTATTCCGCTCTGCTGCGTACCCTCCATGTCGCCGGGACCGCGCAACTTGAGGTCGGCCTCGGCAATCTCAAAGCCGTCGTTGCTGGTCGTCATTATCTCCATACGCTTGCGGGTATCCTCGGAGAGCTTATAGTCGGTAACGAGTATACAGTACGACTGCGATGCTCCACGCCCCACCCTGCCACGCAACTGGTGCAGCTGCGACAGTCCGAAACGCTCTGCATTCTCTATTACCATTACCGAGGCATTCGGCACATCCACGCCCACCTCGATTACCGTCGTGGAGACAAGCAGTTGAGTCTCGCCCGAGGCGAAACGGCGCATCTCCTCATCCTTCTCCTTGGGTTTCATCTTGCCGTGCAGTTTGCTGAGCCTGTAGTCACAGAAGATGTTACACAACTGCTTGTAACCGTCCTCAAGGTTCTTGAGGTCCAGCTTCTCGCTCTCGCTGATGAGAGGATAAACCACATAGACCTGCCGTCCCTCCTGCAGCTGCTTGCGGATGAAAGAGTACATGCTGTCGGCGCGGTTACGGAATATATGCGTTGTAGTTATCGGCTTGCGTCCCGGGGGCAGTTCATCGATGACGGAGACCTCGAGGTCGCCATAGAGCGTCATAGCCAACGTACGGGGGATAGGCGTAGCTGTCATGACAAGTATATGAGGCGGGATATTGTTCTTCGCCCACATCTTGGCACGCTGGACCACACCGAAACGGTGCTGTTCATCAATGACAACAAGACCAAGATTATAGAAGAACACATTATCTTCGAGCACGGCATGAGTGCCTACAAGGATGTCAACCCCGCCGTCGGCAAGTGCCTCGAAAAGCGGAGTACGCTCTTTCTGTCTGGTGCTGCCTGTAAGCAATTCCACCCTGACAGGCAAGTCACCGAGCATGCGGCGTATGGTGGCAAAATGCTGCTCGGCAAGAATCTCTGTCGGTGCAAGGATACATGCCTGATAACCGTTGTCCTTGGCCAGTAGCATCGACAGCAAGGCTACAAGAGTCTTTCCGCTGCCTACATCGCCCTGTAACAGGCGGTTCATCTGACGGTTGCTGTTGACATCGGCACGTATCTCACGCACCACCCTTTTCTGCGCCCCTGTAAGCTCAAATGGGAGGTTCTCATGATAGAAACGGTTGAACATGTCGCCAACCTTCGCGAAACGGTGCCCAAGGTAACGCATCTGCCTGTCGCGTGCATACTGGAGAATATTGAGCTGTATATAGAACAGCTCCCCGAACTTCAGCCTGTACTGGGCCAGCTGCAGTTCTTTAGTGTTCTTAGGAAAATGTATTATCCGCAAGGCGTCATCGAGCGACATCAGCCCATGCTTGCGTATTATATCATCGGAAAGTGTCTCGGGGATTTCCGCTGTGAGCAACCCGAAGAGGTTATGTACCAGTTTAGCCATGGCATTGGAGTTCAGCCCATGGCGTTTCATCTTCTCGGTGGTATTGTAATAGGGTTGCAGCCCCATGCTGCTCAACTGGAGCGTGGAAGCGTCATCAACGTCAGGATGCGCTATATTTACCCTTCCGTTGAACATCGAAGGCTTGCCGAACACCACATACTGCGTGGCCACTTTCAGACGGTTCTTCACATACTTGATACCCTTGAACCAGACAAGGTCGACAAATGCCGTACCGTCGGTAAAATGAGCCACAAGACGACGTCCTGCCCCCTCGCCCAGCTCTTCGAACGAGCGTATCTCGCCAAGCAGTTGCACATGCTGCAGATGACCGCCAAGCTCATTTACCTTGTAGATGCGGCTGCGGTCGATATACTTATACGGGAAATAGTACAAAAGGTCATACAGGGAACGTATGTTCAGTTCCCCGCCGAGGATGGAAGCACGCTGCTCGCCGACACCCGGAAGAAACTTTATATTTCTTGTTGCGGTATCCAGCATTCCATCAAGGTTCTTGCAACCAGCATATCGAACGGAGTTGTCAGCTTGATATTCTCCCTGTTGCCCTCAACAGCGACAACATCCTTGCCCGAAGCCTCGACAACCGATGCATCATCGGTAAATGTCTCGACAAAGCGTTGCTCATATGCCTTGCGTAGGACAGAGAGCTTGAACACCTGAGGAGTCTGCACAAGACGGTAACGGTCGCGCGGAACCACCTCGGTCACGCCATCGGCACCGACAATGTGACGCAGACTGTCCTGAAGGTCAATCATCGGTATTGCCGCACCATGAATCCACGCCTCGCGGAAACAGTCATCAATGACCCTCTGCGACACGAACGGACGCACGCCGTCATGCACACCTACAAGAGCCTCATCAATGTCATCAACCTGGGCAAGACCATTCTGTACCGAGTGGAAGCGTGTAGCGCCACCCTGTGTAAGCAGAAGAGGAACGGCAAATTCATACTGCCTGCACATCTCTTTCCACAGGTCGAACTGCTCGGCAGGCAGCACAAGCACCAACTGCATGGCAGGGTCTATTGCATGCAGACGCTCGAGGGTAACCATAAGCACCGGTTTGTTCCCAATTACCTGAAACTGCTTGGGAACCTCTCCCCCCATGCGAAGGCCCTTGCCTCCTGCCACAACTATAATATATTTTTTCATAAACGATTCTTTACATTATGGACGATGTACGCCCACGGCAAATCCATGAGCGCCATTGCTTAAGATCAATTACAGGCCAAGCGGCCCGTTCCGTATCAGAACTGCATCTGTGAGCGCAGTGTTGCCACCACCCCGGCACCGCAGAGACGTTCAACGACAGCAAAGCCGAAGTCAAAAGAGACACCGGGACCGCAACCGGTAATGATGTTACCGTCCTCCTGGACTGGAGCGGCGGTATATTCGGCACCGAAGAGGTCACCCTCGCATCCCGGGTAGCATGTAGCCTTGCGACCCTCAAGGATTCCTATGCGTCCGAAGACCATAGGTGCCGCACATATCGCAGCAAGCAGCATCCCCTTTGCATTGGCATCGACAAGTGCAGCGCGCAATGGCTCATGAGCCGACAGGTTGTCAGTACCCATGCCACCGCCGGGCAGCACCAGAGCCGAAGCGTCATCAAGCGACACATCCTCATAGAGTACATCGGCAACAACGGTGACACCCTGTGCCGAGATGACCTCGGCGCGTTTCATTATAGAGACTGTTACAACCTCAATGCCCGCACGGCGCATCACGTCAACGGGAGCCAATGCCTCGACTGTCTCGAAGCCGTCGGCAAGAAACAGATATACTTTCTTCATAATCAATAATTCATTTTAAACCTGAATGTTATGGTACCATTCTCATTCTCTGTAAGTTCAGAGACCTTGTTGAACCTTATCTTCATAGCCTCCTTCTCGGCCACACGCTTGAGCGTAACAGATGTTGTCCTTGCATTGGCACTGATCACCTGGCCCTGCGGGTTTACGGTCACATAAACGACAACTGTACCCTCTTCCTGTACAGGAATCTTCCTGTTCAGTTCGCCAACGACCTTACGGTTACCTACACTTGCCTCAATGCCGTGTCCATTGCCCGTACCTGTTTCAAATCCTCTGTCGGTGCCACCTTCGGCTGTACCCGAGTTACCGACACCGTCATCCTTGCCTCCCGAGCTGCTTATCTGCCCCGACTTACCGAATGAGCCTGCCACAGACTTAGCAATCTTCTCCTTTGCCTTGCGTTCAGCCTCTTCCTTCGCCCTTCGTTCAGCCTCTTCGGCAGCCTTGCGCCTCTCTTCCTCGGCACGTCTCTTGTCAGCCTCGCTCTGGACAGGCTTCTTATCCTTGTTTACGGACTTCACGGTATCGACAGGTATGCTCTGCTCATCCCTCTGTGCGATAAGAGGCTCTTCGACAGCCTTTGAGGGGGTAGTCTGTGCAGAAGGCACCTCCTGCGGTCTCACATCGGGAATGACCTTGGCCTCGAAGAACTCCTCGCCGGCCACATCCTCGACAGCACCCTGCATCTCAATGTTGCTCTTCTCGGGCTGCGGCGGAATCTGTTCCATTACCAGCAGATAGAGCAGAAGCAGCACCAGTATGTGAAATACCGCTGTACCGATGATTCCGTATATCTTCTCTTTAGAAAAATCCTTCATCACTTCCTATCGGGTTGGCGCGTAGCAAGCACCATCTTGAACTCGTTATCATTTGCAATGTTAAGTACCTTCACAACCTCGCCATAAGGGATTGAAACGTCGGCATACAGGGCAACATACATCTCGTTGTCCTTCTCGCGGCATTCGAACAGGAATGCGGTCAGCTCCTCATGACCGGTTATCTGTACAGGCTCATCCTTGTCCCACTGGACAAACATGTTCAGTTCCTGGTCTATTGTCACACGCGCCATCGGTTTGGCGTGTGTCTGTGCCTTACCCTCGGGCAACAGCACCTTTATTGCATTAGGCGCAACGATAGTCGATGTCAGCATGAAGAATATCAGCAGTAAGAAGATGATATCCGTCATCGATGACATTGAGAAACCATCAATGGCCTTTGTCTTTCTCTTTATCATATCAGCTGTGTTTATTCCTGTGAATTGCCATTCCTGATATCAGAAACAATCTCAAGGAAGGATATTATATCCGCCTCCATAAGGTTCTGGGCCTTGTCTACCCTTGCCACCAGATAGTTATAGGCAAAAATAGCGATGATACCCACGATGAGACCGCCCACAGTCGTGACCATTGCCTCATATATACCGCCTGAAAGCAGTGACACATCGATGTTGTTGCCGGCGTTCGACATCTGCCAGAAAGCCTGCACCATACCTGTCACCGTACCCAGAAAACCGAGCATAGGAGCAACGGCTGCAATTGTAGAGAGAATAGGAAGACCCTTCTCAAGAGCGGCAATCTCAAGTGCTGCATTGTTCTCGAGCACCTGGCGTAGAGAAGGCAGGTCAAGATTGGAATCCTTCACTCCTTTAACCAGGATGCGCGACATCGGGGTGTTCATTCTCTCGCAGTAGTTCATCGCCGACTTCGGGTCATTGTCACGCAGATTGTCATTGATGCGGTCGAGAAGATAAGGATTCTTCTGCATCGCCTTGCGCAATGTCATGAAACGCTCCACGAAGATGTAGATACCCAATATTGACAATATCGCCAATACAATCATAATCCAACCGCCCTTGACAGCGAGGTCAAGAATGTTCAAAGTCTCCTGTACAGGCTCTGCGACCTGTGTAATAACCTCCGCGCCAATTACCTCTGCGCCGGTTACCTCCGCGCTTACCGCCTCAGCAGCGGCTCCAGTCAAAAAAATCATAGTCAGTATCGTTTTAATTATTTTGTCAGACATTTCTTGTAGGCGGCAATTGTCGCTTCAAGACCCATGTAAAGGGCATCGCATATAAGGGCATGCCCTATCGACACCTCATCGACCCATGTGATTACATCGGTAAAGTACTTCAGGTTCTCAAGGCTGAGGTCGTGACCGGCATTAAGACCTATACCAAGCTGTTTCACACGCTTTGCCGTCTCGAGGAACGGCGCAATTGCAGCCTCGGGATTTGTGGGGTACATATGGGCATAGGGGCCCGTGTAAAGCTCAACACGGTCTGTTCCCGCCATTGCCGCGTACTCGGCCATCCTGGGGTCGGCATCGATGAACACCGAACTGCGAATGCCTGCGGCACGCAGGTCGTTGAGGATATCGCGCAGGAACTCCTGTTCGGTAACAGTGTTCCAACCACTGTTCGATGTCAGCTGGTCGGGCTTGTCGGGAACCAGCGTCACCTGTGAAGGACGCACCCGCAGCACCAGGTCCATAAAATCCCTTGTAGGATACCCTTCGATGTTGAACTCCGTACGCAACACAGCCTGCAACGCAGGAACATCATCACGTCGTATGTGACGTTCATCGGGACGCGGATGGACAGTTATTCCATCAGCACCGAACAGTTCACAATCCTTCGCCACTTTGATGATATCGGGATTGTTCCCGCCACGGGCGTTCCTGATTGTCGCCACTTTGTTGATATTTACACTAAGCTTTGTTCTCATAATCAAGCACCTCTTACCGCTGACAAGCCACAATTCATGCAACTTATCAATATTTTTTTTGCAAAAATAGCACAAATAAAAAATATTATAATATAATTTATCTTAATTTTGTACCCCAAAGGGTAGGAATATCAGCCACTCCAATGACAAAACATTCGGGCAGGCACGATGTTTAACGACAAGGAACCGACTGCCGCATAAGAAGTAAGAAAAGGATTATGAAATTTGCTATTTTCGGGAACAAACACCAGATAAAGAAGTCAAGAAGCATTGAGCAACTGTTCAATGCAGTCACCAGTCATGGCGACACCTTCGCCATAGACAAGCCATTCTACGAGTTCCTTCAGAGCGAGGGTCTCATGATTCCCGAGCCCGAGGAACTGATTGAGGACAACAGTTTTTCGGCCGACATTGCCATAAGTTTCGGCGGCGACGGAACACTGTTGCGCACAGCCAGCCGCATAGGACGCAAGGAGATTCCCATCCTGGGCATAAACGCAGGACGGTTGGGATTCCTCACCACCACCTCGAACGAGGATATCGACTATGTCATCAGCGTAATACACAAAGGGGAGTACGACATCGAAAGACATAACATCATCGAGGCCATTCCAGACGGGAGAGGACTCAAGAACTACCCTTTCGCCCTCAACGAGATTGCAGTAATGAAACATGACAGTTCATCAATGATGACACTGGAGGTCACGCTCAACGGCAAGGACAGGATAACATATCAGGCCGACGGACTGATTGTGGCTGCTCCGTCAGGTTCAACAGGCTACTCGCTGAGCGTGGGCGGCCCCATAATAGCACCCGACGCCAACGTGCTTGTACTTACCCCCATCGCGCCGCACAGTCTGAGCACAAGACCACTTGTAATAAGCGACAGCAGCGAGATTGGAATCAGGGTCAGAAGCCGTAGCGGCAACTACCTCATAGCCCTTGACGGACGCAACGAGAGTTGCGAGGAAGCGACAACCATCACAGTGCGCAAGGCCGACTACAAACAACTCATAATACGCCGCCGTGAACACACATTCATACAGAACCTGCAGGAAAAGCTAATGTGGGGAACAGATATCAGGGAGTAACCCGTTCCTCTTTGTGTATCTGAGACAGTTGTTATCTTGTCTGCGGTGTAAAACTCTTTGACGAACCTCCGGTTGCTGTTCCGCCAACTGTGAACACCCCACCGAAATGGCTCTCGCTCTCGCCAGTTACAGAGGTAACGCCATACATGAGCGTGTGCGATGATGTAGTGAGTTCGGGGGATGAGAGCAGCACTGCAGCACTGTTTACGGTGTTTGGACACTTGTAAGAGAACATTACACTGCCCGAGCTGTCCTTCACTGTAAGGTACTTGCCCTGTGACACCGTAACTGATGAAACAGAAGCATACGGCTGCGATGATGATGTCACAGAGCTGTTTGCACTGCCTGTGCCCACAAGTATACCACCCGTTACCGTAAACTGGTTGTTGTCGCAGTCAAAGCCTTCTTCGGGGGCATTTGTTCCCGATGCAAGCACCACGCCGCCATTCACGGTTATTGTGCCGTTGGAATCGATGCCGTCGTTGTTCGATGCATGGCTGTATACATAGCCGCCGTTGAACACTAAAGCACTTGAGGCATTGATGCCGTCATCATAGGTGTCGCACTCGATGTGGCCGCCGTTTATTGTCAGTGTTGCCTTGCTCTCAAGACCCTCGCCACCGTCACTCTTTGTCCCGGTATATACTGTTCCGCTGTTCACAACTACATCGGCAGCACCTTTTATAGCTTTAGGAGCAGCATTGAAACCTCCCTGCATTCCTCCCATTCCACCGCCCCAGCCGCCTGTACTTCCAGACAAGGTGCCGAGTGACGCACCTTGAGTAACGGCGTTTACAACAAGTGCATCATCCGCTGCACCCTCTTTCCCTATAGTCAACAATCCACCGGCCACGATAGCCTTGCTTCCGTTGCCCTTTGCCGTGCAACTGAGGGTTCCGCCAAGGAGATTCACCGCAACATCACCCTTAAGACATTTAGTGGAGTAATAGTCTGTACCTGTTGCCGAGGTATATGATGAGCCGGCGCCTGAAATCGTAATACCGACATCTCCACCATTCATGGTAAGTACTCCATCGACCGAAATGCCATGACCGCCTTGTCCGGTAGCAGAAATATCAATATCGCCGCCATTGATAGTCAATGCACCGTCGCATTTTATTGCAGTGCAGTATGATGGGTCATAAGCCACCACCTTGGCCGTACCCGATGTGTTTATTACAAGTTTACCGCCGTCAATGACAGCTGCGCCCTCAACCTTTATTCCTTTTGACTCACTGCCGCTCACGGTAATAGAGTGTTCGCCACCCGACATTGCAAAATTCCCGTCACACTTTACCCCTGCAGCAGTGTATGAGTCCTCTGTTGCAGAACCCGAAGAGAGCGAGCCTCCCGCATAGCTTGATGTTACATCATTCAGCTGATATGTACGTACAGTGCCCGATGTACTGTACGAAGATGCTATCTGATAGTACCTGTCACTGCCAAGGCCTGTAAACGCCGCACTCCGTATCGTGTATGTTCCGCGGAAACTTGAATAGTCGTCACTCTCCAGATAATATGTCGCACTGCTCACGGCGCCAAAATCATAATAGTAGAATGTTGTTCCGTTGACTACCACGCTGTTTGTCAACGTTGCCACAAGAGTGCCGTTGCCCTCATATAGATAGATGCTCTTCCACGCACTTGACGCACCGCCTCCGGGGCGATTACTTGATGTGGACGACGGAATGCTCACATAAAGCACATAGCTGTTTGTCTCTTCCTCTTCGCCACCGGCAACATTACCGTTTGCCGTGGGGTCATATATCTCGCTGTTGCCACTACACTCGATATTGAGTGCGCCACCCATGACATCCACATCAACATCGGCCGAAATTCCACGCCCCGCAATGCCCGTTGCAACAAGCGTAACCGAGCCTCCCGCAATGCTGAGAGTGGAGTCGCATTTTATACATGTTGCATATGAAGGCTCCCCGTCAAGAAGAATGGTGTTACCTGTTGCAGCAACATTGACATTTCCGCTCTCTATTGAAATTACTCCCCTACTTTTTATACCCTTTGAGGCACTGCCGGCAACGTTTACTTCAACATCCGAGCCATTGATTATTATATTCCCGGCCGATTTTATACCTTTGACATCGTCGCTTGGTGCCGTAATTTTCAGTGTACCGCCCGACAGCCTTACCGTGCCGTCACAATCAATTCCGTCACCCCCGGCATTAAGTTCCATGGAACCGCCAAGCACAATAACAGAGTCATTCGCATGAATAGCATCATTTGCAGCCTTTTCAACAACTATATTACCGCCACGTACCTCAATGTAATCATCGCTGCATATAGCATGCTTATAGTTTCCGTTGACAATCAGTTCCCCATTGCCTCCTTCAAATATAAGTTGCCCCTCGCTGAAGAAAGCTCCCTTTTCATCCTCGCCCGCAACAGCGGAATATGATGCCGAATCGGTTAAACGGTTCACCGTCCCGTCTACAACATACACCCTGCCACGCTTGCCGCACTGACTATTGATGGCAGCGCCCGTGGTACAGGTAAGGTCAACGCCGTTGAAATAGAGATTATATTTCTTCAGCCCATACAATTTAAAGTATCCGTCGCTGCTCATTCCCTGCAACACATAATCGACCTCCTGCTGCTTGCGGCATTTTACAACAACCTTTGCACCGGCAACAGCAACCTCAAGGGAGTCGAAGGCAAAAGGATTCTCTACGACAGCCCTGTCGCCCAAATATATGACATTCACTGCCGACGGCAATGTCCCATAGGCAATGCTGTCAACAGACGAAAGCTGAATATCGGCACTTCTGTCATAAAGAGTGACACGCAGAATATCGGCATTCTCATCAAAAGAAATGCTGTCGACACGCTCCGTTGCCACACACTTTACCTCACCATTATTCATGTAGAACTTCACATCCTTGTCGGCACGTGCAATAATCACCGACAAAAAGAATGTTATCACAAAAAATGCTCTTTTCATCGGTTGATTATTTTATATATTGTTCCATTTATATCAAGTAGATAGACTCCGGCAGGATAGAGAGACAACGGCAGCAGCAATTCACCGCTACAATAGCCCTTGAACAAACGTTTCCCGTCTACTGTAGACAAGGTGACCGGTACAAAGAGAGAGCTTTCCACCCTCAGTACCCCGGACGATATTGTAAAAGGCGAGGATTCGGCCTTTATTATTCCTGTTTCAGGCGAAGGCTCAAAGTAAATGAACGACATTACATTTATCTCATCTGCGGGCCAAGAGGCAACAGAGCCATCGTTCATGTTTATAAAAACATCACCGTTGTTGAACTTCATGCTCCTTATGTCTGAAACAACATACTCGGTGCTGTCGCTGCTGCTCTTGACAACAATTTTTTTATCACATAAATTGAGTGCAAAGAGCCCCGGAAGGGGTGCTGCACAGAACAATAGACAAAAAATCCTTCTCATAATCTATAGAACTTCGAAAGCTATGATAAATCCATTTTTTCTTTTGGATACGCTGCAAAACTATCAAAAAAGGGAAGCAACAATTGTTAATGCATGTTAAAAACGAATAACCGTCCGGCAGACAGTTTATTTTGTTGGCCGAAAAAGGATTTTTGGAGGACAAACCCACATATACAAAAAATCAACGGGCAGAAAATCTTCTGCCCGTTGATAATCAGAATGATAATCGCTCTTTTACATCCAACCGCGTCTTATTATCCAGCGGTAGGCAATAGGGATGATGAACACGTTCAGGAATGTCGATGAGAGCAATCCGCCAAGCACGACCACTGCCATTGGGCTCTGGATTTCGTTGCCCGATGCCGAGCCGTTCATAATCATAGGTACAAGCGCCAATGCTGAGGTAAATGCAGTCATGAGAATTGGTGTCAGACGGTCGGCCGAACCATGCATCACAGCCTCATCGAGCGACACACCCTCGTGGCGCAGATGCTGATAGCGCGAAACGAGCAATATTCCGTTACGCGTAGCGATACCGAACAGCGTTATAAGACCTATGATTGCGGGGATGCTCATAACTGCAGATGTAAAGTATGTAGCCAATATACCGCCGATGAGCGCAAGCGGCAGGTTGAGAAGCACGACTGCCGAGAGCGTCGTACTCTTGAACTCGCTGTAGAGCAGCACGAACACCACCAGGATAGCTACCAACGTAGCGAGCCACAATGTGCGCGATGCCGAATCGGCACTCTCGAACTGGCCGCCGTACTCAAGACGGTAGCCCTCCTCGAGCTGCAGGCTCCTTGCAAGATATTCGCGGACGCGGTCAACGGTACCTGCCACATCGCCGCTGGCGATGTTTGCAGAAACGACGACCTTGCGCTGCACATTCTCACGGCTGATGCTTCCGGGGCCTCCTACAGAGACAATGGATGCGATATCATCAAGCGCAACCTTTCCGTCGGGAGTATCTATGAGGGCACGTCTTACGCCCTCCATGCTCTCGGTGTAATCCTGGTTAAGACGTATTATAAGGTCGAAGCTACGCTCCTCCTCATACACACTGCCAACCTTCTTGCCCGGGAAAGCCGCCTCGATGAAACTGTTGAACTCCTCCATTGTAATGCCATAGAGCGCCAACTTCTCACGGTCGGCACGTATCTGCAGCTGCGGAGTCTCCACCTGCTGCTCCACATTCACATCGACAACCTCGGGGAACACTGCCAGCAACTCCTTTATCTCGGTACCCTTGCGGAAGAGCGTACTGAGGTCGGGACCGAACACCTTTATTGCGAGGTCGGCCTGTGTGCCCGACACCATATGGTCAATTCGGTGTTCCAGCGGCTGACCCACTGATGTTACCACACCTGGTATCTTGGACAGACGCCCACGCACCTCGGCAAGGAACTCAGCCTTGCTGCGCTCGCCAAGAACAAAGTTCACATCAATCTCGGCACCGTTAGATGTCTGCGAGTGCTCATCAAGCTCGCCACGTCCTGTGCGGCGTGCCGTACTGGTAACCTCGGGCACGAGCAGAAGCTCTTTCTCTATGGCTGCACCGAGTCTGTTGCTCTCTTCGAGGGAAACGCCCGGACGCGACACAGCCGCAATGGTAAGCGCATTCTCATTGAACTCGGGCAGGAAGCTGCGTCCCATCTGCGTGAAAAGGAATATGCAGAGCGCGAACAGCAGCATAAGAGCCCCGACAACTGGCTTTGCATGGGCAAGCACCCACTCAAGCGATGAACGGTAGGCACCGAGAAGCCTCTTCTCGACCCAGGTCTTCTTTTCTATCCTTGTAAGATACTTCTCTCCCGAGAGCAACAGCTTGCAGAGCAACGGTGTCACTGTCATAGCCACAATGAGCGACATGACGAGTGCTATAAGGTAGGCTATGCCCAACGGCTTGAGCATCCTGCCCTCAAGACCGCTCAGGAAGAAGAGAGGCATGAAGGTAACCATGATTATGAGCGTGGCATGTATGATTGAGGCACGTATCTCCGAAGAGGCCTCAAAGACAACCTTGAACGAAGAACGGCGCTCCTCTTTGGGCAAGGCATGGTTCTCCCTCAGGCGCTTATACACATTCTCCACGTCAATGATGGCATCATCCACAAGGGAACCTATGGCAATACACATACCGCCGAGGGTCATTGTATTTATATCCATCCCGAGCAGATAGAGCACAATCACAGTGCCGAGCAATGACAAAGGTATCGCCAGCAGGGAGATGAACGTTGAACGCAGGTTGGCAAGGAAGAGGAAGAGGACAAGGATGACGCATATTGCACCCTCGACCAGCGAACGGCCCACATTATTGACCGATGACTGTATGTAATCGGCCTGACGGAAAATTTCGGTGTGCAGCGTCACATCCTCGGGCAAAGAGCGGGCAATGTCCTTGAGGTTACGTTCGATATTCTCGGTCACACTTATTGTATTGATTCCCGGTTGCTTTGATATAGAGAGGATTACCGCAGGAGCAGCATTGAGCGCTGCATATCCCTGCTTTACAGCAGGTGCAATGACCACATCCGCAACATCGGCGACACGTACGGACACATCGCCCACGACCTTGACGACAGTGCTGCCAAGCTCATCGACATCATTGCTGCGTCCCATGCCACGCAAGTTGTACTCATTGCCGAAGTCACGTACGACGCCCGCTCCGATATTCACGCACATTGCGCTCGCGGCAGCCTCGAGCTCAGCCATGCTGACGCCGTACATCTCCATACGCACAGGGTCGGCAAGCACCTGGTACTGCTTGTAGTCACCACCTATTATGGTAACGTTTGAGACACCGCCTGTCGCAAGTATGGCAGGCTTTATTATCCACTCGGCAAGCGTACGGAGCTCCATCATTGATGTAGTCTCGGCCTGCATGCCAATGAAAAGAATCTCGCCCATGACACTCGACTGCGGAGCGAGCATAGGCATCACGCCATCGGGGAGCTGGCCAGCAAGAAGACTCATCTTCTCGCTGATAATCTGACGGGCACGGTATATGTCCATACCCCAGTCAAACTCAACCCACACGAAGGAGAAACCCTGCGAAGAGGATGAACGCACACGGCGCACATTGGTAGCGCCGTTCACTGCTGTCTCGATTGGGAATGTCACAAGACGCTCCACCTCCTCAGGGGCCATATTTGAAGCATCGGTAAGTATTACCACCGTAGGCATAGTAAGGTCAGGGAAGACATCGACCTCGATATTCTTCGCGGAGTATATGCCACCGATGACCGTCAACACGACTGCAAGCATCACAAACAGCCTGTTGTTCAACGAGTATCTGATTATTCTGTTCAGCATAGCGGTACGGTATTAGTGAACATGCCCTGCATGGGGGTCAAGAGCCGCCGCGCCCTGTGACAGCTTGAGTGCAACCGCACCCTTTGTCACAACTCGCTCGCCGGCATCAAGTCCCTTGGCAATCTCGACTCTCATGCCGTCGGTTGAGCCAACCTCTACAGCACGTTTCTCGAACGAAATAGGGTTGTTCTGTACAAAGACAAAGAAGTTGCCCATCTCCTCGACAAGCGCCGTACGCGGCACTGCCACCGCATGTCCGCTGCTCTTTGAGACAATATACAGCGTCACGATGCTACCCGGAACCACGCCGTCAATCGCTGCAGCGGTAATTGTCACAGGCAGCATATTGCAGCTGTTTGCCGAGCTGCCTACTGCAACGACACTGCCACCGAGAGCATTCATAGAGAATGCCTCGCCCGAAGGCAACACAATGTTGACATCCTCGATGTTCTGCAACTGCTGAGCGAAGCGCACAGGCAGCTCGGCTGCAATATTCACGTTGCCGTCCGATTGTATTGTAGCTATTGGAGTTCCAGGCTCCACATAGTCGCCGTTTGCCACAAGCAGCGATGCGATGTAGCCCGCCTTTGCAGCCTTGAGCACAACCTTGCCATCTCCGAAGCTGCGTTTCATGCTCACAAAGCGTGCCTCGGCCTGTTTGAAGAGAGCCTCGGCAGACTGGAACTCACGCTCCGAAACGACCATCTCATCAAACAGCAGTTTCTTTCGTTCATAATCGGCCTTCGCAAGAAGATAATTGCTCTCGGCCTCGGCAAACTTGACTGCCGCATCGTTGTCTGTCACGTCGCCTCCCTCAAGATAGAAAAGCGGTTCCCCTGCAGCAACAGCCTTGCCCTCGACAACATTACCCACAAACTGCACCTTGCCGCTTGTAGCCGCAACTACAGTCGTGAAATTGGATGGAACAGCCGCAACCTTGGCAGCGACCTTCACTGCACCGCCAAAGTGCGACTCCTTGACGACAGCCGTTGCAAAATCAATCTTCCAGCTCTGCTCCTTGCCGAATGCGATATCGCCCGATGCACCCTCAGTCTGCTCGCCATGGCCGGCATGCGCATGACCGGCGTGCATATGCGCGTCATGAGAATGAGTATGCGGATGCGAATGGTCATGCTGATGAGCATGCTCATGAGAATGGAAATGGGAGTGCTCCGCATCGTGTGAATGGCCTTCGCATGAGACATCCGCCCCATGAGAGTGCTCCTCGGCATGGGAATGTCCCGAACAAGACTCGCCATGGACATGGTTATGTTCGGCACCCGGTGCCATAACATCTACATGGAAATGAGCCTTATCGCCACCTGCATCAAAGGAGATAGACGCCGCACCTGCACTCTTGGGAACCAACTTGAAGTTGAATATTCCCGGAGTGGAAGATTTTGCAACAGCTGTCTGGGCATTCTCGCCCACCTTCAGTGTCGCCTTTACCTCGCTTGCCGTTGACGGCTTGAAATCATTGAGAGCAGTAACAAAGAGGGTAATGCATGACTCCTTTCCAGCCTCCAGTCCCTCGTGCTGCATAAAAAACTCGTTAGCCTCTGTATAGGCTGTGAAATTATGGAGATGCAGGTGCTGATGCTCCGCTGCAGTCTCCTCACTATGGTTGTGTACGCAACCACACAAGGCAATCATAAGGATTGCCGATAATAATGTATTTTTCATGGTTATATATATTTTCCTGTTCGTGAAACCGACCCGCACGACGCAGGCCGCTGCATAGTAACCCCTGGTATACTATGCAACAGGTGGAGCCCTGAGAGCAGTATATGGTGCTCCTGTGTCAGGAATCTTAAGCTGACAATAAAAAGTATGGTAACCGTGCTGATGAGCGGTCGGGAGCGGCGACAGCTCAAAAAGGATAAAGCAACTGCTGCTGAAAGTGATTACTTTCTTGAGAAGGTCATTACCGTTCTCGGCAATCCTGAAGAGGAGTTGCGAATCATCGCAGCACTTCTCTTCGCTATGCCTGTGGTCATGACCGCAATGCCGATGTTCACACTCCTCGCACTCGCCATAACCGAAATGGATGGTTCCTGCAGATGAGTAGCCCGAGATTGCGCTCTCATCACAGTGATGATGCGGCACAGTCCTCTCGCCCATGAGCAATGTCATTGCCATGAGTACCACAAAATAAGCCATTCTATGGAAGAGACTCTTCATCTGTTATCTTAAAACTTTGCCTTCAGTTTATACTCCTCAGCCCACAACTTGTCAACATAGTTCTCGATAAGTGTACAGGCATGTGCACTGAAATCAAGGCCACAGCCGATTATTCCGTTCCACTGTTCCATTGTAAGCCCTGCAAGCCCGTCACGGTCAACACCCGACTTCAAAAGCCCGTATACCACTCCGGCATTGAAATTGTCGCCTGCACCTACGGTACTTACCACATCGACCTTCTTCACGGCATAGCGTTCACTCTCCTTCCCTTTGAAGAGACGGACATCGCCGCTGCCGCTTGTGAAGATGAAGTTACGGCAATAGAACATTATCTTCTCCTTATATATCTTGTCGGCATCGGTAGAATCGTAGAGATATCTGAAGTCATCGGCCGAGCCACGCACGATGTCAGCAAACTCGAGGTTCTCGATAAGAGCCTCGGAGAGTTTGATCCGCTCATGCATATGTGTCTTGCGGAAATTTATATCGTAGTAGAGTGTCGCCCCCTGCTGTCGGGCATACTCAAGGAAAGCTTTTGTCTTTGCCCGGAGCACAGGATTAAGCACAAAGTAGGAGCCGTAGAGTACGATATCGCCCGCCTTTATCTCGGGGAAATCCACCTCGAGACGGTTGTTGGGGTAATCCTTATAGAACAGATACTCGGCGTCGTTCTCCTCGTTGAGGAACGCCAATGACAACGGCGACTTGCCGCCCGAGAAACTGCACACAGCAGAGGCGTCGACACCGCTGTCGCGCAAGTGTTCAAGAATAATGCCACCGACCTTGTCATCGCCCACCTCGCTTATAAAAGAGGCATCGACGCCCATGCGTCCGAGCGATATTATGCTGTTGTACACCGAACCGCCCGGAACAGCCTTGACAGGCTGATTGTTCTTGAAAAGGATATCAAGTACTGTCTCGCCGATACCTATTACTCTACCCATATGCTATGCCTCCAGAATCATTTTTTCAAGTTCCCCGATACTCTCTGCCACTGCCATGTATCTATCCATGTCGCCACGTACAAAGCCGCTCTCCTTCGAAGAGCGGAGCATTGCCACAAGAGAATCCCAGTAACCGTTCACATTATACAATACCACCCTTTTGCCATGATAGCCGATAGTCGCAGCAGCCATCACATGGAATATCTCATCAAGAGTTCCTATTCCGCCAGGCAACGCGACAAGGATGTCGCTGCGACTGAGCATTATATCCTTACGGTCGCTCAGGTTATTGCAGTTGATTTTCTCATCGATGAGCGAGCTTACCCTGCCACGCTCTTCAAGAATCATGGGCACGACACCCACCACATGAGCACCCGACTCCTTTGCACCCCTTGCTGTTGCCTCCATGAGTCCGAAGCGGGCACCGCCATAGACAAGTTCGGCACCTATGCGCCCCAACAGCATGCCCACTTCGACAGCAGCCCGGCCGTACAGGGGGTCAATCTCCTCCGACGCGGCACAGAACACCGCGACTCTCTTTGAAGGCATCATAGCGACTGCATGTCATTAAGACGTTTGTACAAGCCGTCGAGCTTGAGCAGCTCCTCATGTTTGCCACGCTCCACAATCTCGCCGTCACGCAGAACGCATATCTCATCGGCATTCTTGATTGTAGACAGACGGTGTGCAATGGCAATTGTCGTTCGTGTCTTCATGAGACGCTCAAGAGCCTCCTGTACAAGGCGCTCGCTCTCTGTATCAAGAGCCGATGTCGCCTCATCAAGAATAAGTATCGGCGGGTTCTTCAGGATTGCACGCGCAATGCTTATTCTCTGGCGCTGACCACCCGAGAGCAGACATCCGCGGTCGCCCACATTGGTGTCGTAGCCATGCTCGGTCTCCATGATGAAGTCATGCGCATTCGCAATCTTCGCAGCCTCGATGACCTGCTCCATTGTCGCATTCTCCACACCGAACGTAATGTTGTTGTAGAAAGAATCATTGAAAAGGATAGCCTCCTGGTTCACGTTACCGATGAGCCCGCGCAAAGACTTGACTGTCATGTCCTTTACATTCACGCCATCAATTGTAATCTCGCCATCCTCGACATCGTAGTAGCGGGGGATGAGGTCCACCATGGTCGACTTTCCGCTGCCCGACTGACCCACAAGAGCCACCGTCTTGCCCTTCTCTATCTTCAGGTTGATGTTCTTGAGAACCGTACGCTCTCCATCATAGGAGAAGGTTATATTCTTGTACTCGATGCCATCCTTCATGTCAGGTATCTCAATACCCTTGTCGCCGTCGGCGATAGGATTCTCGGCATTGAGGATAGCATCGATACGCTCCATTGACGCCAAACCGCGAGGGATATTGTACGAAGCCTTAGAGAGGTCCTTCAACGGATTTATTATACTGTAGAGGATTGTCAGGTAGTAGATGAACGCAGCCGCCGATATCGGAGAGTTCTCGCCCAGAATCAATGTACCGCCGAACCACAGCACAATCACTATGACACATGTACCCAGGAACTCGCTCACAGGGTGTGCCAACGCCTGACGCATGGTTACCTTCATGGTTGCGGCGCGAAGCTCGTTGCTGCACTTCTCGAAACGTGCCGACATCTTCTTCTCGGCGATGAAGGCCTTGATGATTCTGAGACCGCCAAGAGTCTCCTCCATCTGCGATGTCGTCTCACCCAGTTTCTGCTGCGCCACAAGCGATTTTGCCTTGAGTTTGCGGCCGATTGAGCCCATTACCCAGCCGAGCACAGGAATGACGCAAATTGTAAAGAGTGTAAGCTCCCAACTGATATATACCAGGGTTCCGAAGTATATCACGATGAATATCGGATTCTTGATGAGCATGTCGAGAGAGGTCACGATAGAGTTCTCGACCTCGGAGACATCGCCTGTCATACGCGCGATGATGTCGCCCTTGCGCTCTTTTGAGAAGAAACCGATAGGCAAGCTGACAACCTTGTCATATACCTTTGTACGCATATCACGCACGATACCGGTGCGCAACGGGATGATTGCAGCCGATGAGCCGAAGTAGCTCGCAGTCTTCAACAGAGTCATGAAGACAAGGAAAAGACCGAGCAGAAGCATCACCATCGAAGCGCCGTAATCGGCAGTCATCTCGTTAAGATAGAAAGTGAGGTTATCCATCATGACCTCCTTGAAATTATCCGATGTGACCTCGCTCCATGGGGTAAAGGTCACTCCCGAAGCATCGGTTATCTTGAAAAGAACCTGCAGGATAGGTATTATGACCATGAACGAGAAGACGTTCAGGATTGCCGACAAGAAAGTAAAGAGCAACGACAAGAGAAGATACTTCTTGTAGGGTGGCACAAAACGCTTGAGAACTTTGAAAAACTCTTTCATAAGTTATAGACGGATTTAATATTTATATTAAATATTCTGCAAAGGTACTTATTTTTTATCATATACCCGCAATTGTTGTCATTTTTTAGAAGCCCCATATGACGACAGGAGAGCATATGGCGTGCTCTCCTGTCGTCATCAAATCTATCACTCAGGATTATTCCCGTAATACTCGTTCCACTCCTCAAGCACTTCCTGCCAGTCAACGGCCTCGCCGTCGGCTATCGCCTCGGCCTGAACAAGAGACTCATCGTGCTTACGTTTCTCGGCATGACGCAGTTTCATGGCCTCGATTGTAGCCTCATCAAGAATCTGTATTCTTCCTCTGCGCACGCACTCGTCAAGGTCGAGAGGCCCGAAAGCCTTTCCCTGCACATTGAAGTCGGAGATATTGAACTCGAACACCGTGCGCAACGTGTGGCGCACCATCTTCTGGGCCGCGCGGTTGCCCGACATCTTCCTGCCCAACAGTTTGCGTATGATATCTATCTCACGCTGTGAAAACTTTTTCCTTCCCATTATACCATCACGAATCGAACGTTACTTCACAAGACCGAGTTTCTTTGCGAACTCCCATATTACCATCCCTGCCGTCACCGAGACATTCAGCGAGTGCTTTGTACCGAACTGGGGTATTTCAATCGCACCGTCCGAAGCATCGACAACCTCCTGCTGAACTCCCTTGACCTCATTGCCGAGCACAACAGCATAACGGGTGCCCTGCTCCGCCACGAAATCCTGCAACGCCACACTCCCCTCGCACTGCTCTATCGCAAACACCTTGAAGCCCTCGCTGCGCAATGCCGCCACAGCATCCATGGTGGAGGCGAAGTATTGCCACTCCACCACATCCTCGGCACCGAGCGCTGTCTTGTGTATCTCGGCACTGGGAGGCGTTGCGGTTATTCCGCAAAGCATTATACGCTCCACACGGAAGGCATCGCCGGTGCGGAATACCGAACCTACATTATGCAGACTGCGCACGTTGTCGAGCACGACCACCAGACGGAGTTTGTCGGCCTTGGAGAACGCATCGCGGTCGATGCGTCCCATTTCGGTAACCAGTTTCTTCCTGTTTGTCATGCGAAAGTGCTCCAGTCTGTTTTTCTCATGTCACCCTCGCGCTCGAACGTAGCATGCATACCCAATGCAGCCGCCACATTATGCGACACATGACCGCTCTTCGCAATCTTCAGATAATCCCAGAGCAGATTCCTGTAGTCGGGATGCGCACAGTTCTCGATGATTGTCTTGGCGCGCTCATCGGGGTTCTTGCCTCGCAAGTCGGCCACACCCCATTCGGTAACGACCACTCGGACATCATGCTCGGTGTGGTCGGCATGCGTAACCATAGGAACGATGGAACTTATCATGCCACCCTTCTGTGTCGAAGGACAGGTAAATATCGAAACGTATGCATTGCGGGCGAAGTCGCCTGAACCGCCGATACCGTTCATCAGGCGTGTACCACATATGTGCGATGAGTTCACGCAACCGTAAAGGTCGACCTCAATGGCTGTATTCATTGCAATTATACCCAGTCGGCGAATAATCTCGGGATGGTTCGAAATCTCGGACGGACGCAGGATAAGCCTGTCTCGGAAGAAGTCAAGATTGTCATACACATGTTGCAGGCACTCCTGGCTGAGCGAGAGCGAACATGTGCTTCCTGCCTTCACGCGGCCAAGCTCCATGAGCTTGATGACCGAATCCTGGAGTACCTCGGAATAGAGGTCAAGCGGAGGTATCTCGTTGCAATCCTCAAGACCTTTCAGCACAGCATTGGCAACATTGCCGATACCGCTCTGGATTGGAAGACCCGTTGCAGGAATTATACCCCGTTTGATATCGCGTGTGATGAAACCCACCACATTCTCGCCAATCTTGCGTGTGACCGGGTCAAGTTCTTTGAAAACGACCTGCTCATTCGGCAAGTGCACCTCGACAATGCCGATTACCTTTTTCGGGTCGACCTGAACATACGGCTTACCTATCCTGTCGGCAGCATTGAAGATAGGAATCTCCCTGCGACAAGGCGGGTCAAGAGGCTCATACACGTCATGCAGGCCCATTGTGTGATGATAGGTATTACGTTCAATGATAATCTTGTCGGCAAGATTGGCTACTGTCTGTCCTATTCCACCGGCGGTTGTCAGATAGACCTTGCCGTCAGGGGTGATGTCTATCGCCTCAAGAATGGCGACATTCACCTTGCCCATGTAGCCGTAGCGCAAATCCTGTGCCATGAGCGAAAGATGCAGGTCACAATATTGTATCTCCTTGGCATTTATAGAACTGCGCACCGTCGGGTTCGAAATGAACGGGGCACGGAAACGGATGGCATTGGCACGTGTAAGCACACCATCTATGGAATCGCCCGTCGAGGCTCCCGAATAGAGGTCAATCTTGAAAGGCTTGCCTGCGGCATGTGCTTCCTCGGCACGCTTGGCAACTTCGGGCAGAACTGTCTTCGGAGTTCCGGAAAGTGTAAAACCGCTTATTCCCACTCCATCGCCATTGTTGATGTACATTGCAGCCTCCTGGGCTGTGATAATAGGGTAGCTCATGTCATTTTTCTTTTATGCTTGTAAATAATTGTTTCCTTTGAAGAATTTCATTGGTACTTGCGGCCGAAAATCTCGGAATATATGAAGGCACGCTTGGCCTCGGACTTTCCTTTGATAGAGAACCGCTTATCGCGGTTTTCGGCATGGGCTGCATGTACGGCATGCGCAACATTGTCCGCATCTTCAGTTGCACGACGTCCTTCATCCGCCCTACGCGTTTCCCTGTCAGGGGCTGTACTGCGCTGATGCGAAGAGGTTGCCACGCGGCCTGTATCCGACGGCACGGCACTATCGCCGACATCCGGAGCAGCAGTCTCCTCCCCGCTCCCGAGCACCTCGATTGGAGGAAACGCCTCCCCCATCTCCTGGTCACCATTGGAGAAAGACTTTTTAAAGACATACGTGACCGCATAAATAATCACAACTGCCAATAATGGGAATATATCTTCCATACTTCTATTTTAATTCCTTGAATATCTCATCAAATATCTCGCCACGGGTAAGACGTCCGTTCTTGAGGCAAACGGTCTCGACCTCACCTTTGACAGAGAGTGTCTCATCGGCAAGATTATATATATCCTGCAATATTATCAGTTTGGCACCTTTACGCACCGTGTTTATGCGCACCGCGAACCTGTCACTGCCACGCAATGGACGCTTATACTCAATGGTTATCTTGGAGACCATGAGGTCAATGCCCTCATCGTGCAGTTCACTGAAGCTGACACCCAGCGACTCGAGGAACTCATGACGGGCATGTTCCATATAATGCTGATAGTTGGCATTGTTGACCACACCCTGAATGTCGCACTCATAGTCGCGCACCTTCATCTCATACTCAAAAACATACTTGTCCATAATACGTTGTCTGCAAAAAATCTTCGCTACATGTAGCAAATATACAACAAACGAGCGACAATAATCAAGCTTGCTTGAATATTTTCACAGCGAGTGCAGTATATATTCGCTATTACAGCAAATATACAACAATAAATTCATAAACACCGTTTTTAAGGAAAATTATACATCCGATTAAACTCTCTGTTTTCTTTTTGCAATAAAATTCATAACTTCGCGGGGAAGTTGATGATGGAGCCCAAAGAGATACAGCACATATATGCACAGCACCCGGGCGTGGATGCCCTGATGCGGCTGCGTGAAGAGGGAGGTAAAACGCAGGCCTTTCTCGAGGGACTGTTGGGCAGTAGCGCGGCATTGATGCTTTGCGGCTTTAAACAGAGAGCCCCCGAGCAGACAATGATGGTTGTGATGAACGATGCCGAAGAGGCCGGATATTTCTACCACGACATGATGCAGATAACGGGCGACAACAATATACTCTTCTTCCCTTCATCGTTCCGTCGCGCCATGAAGTACGGCCAGGAGGATGACGCCAACCGCATACTGCGCACCGAGGTAATGAGCCGCCTCATCAACCGCCGCCGCAAGGAGGGGTTGATGATTGTCACACATCCCGACGCCCTGGCCGAGAAGGTCGCGTCGCAGAGCGACCTTGAAGAGAAGAGCCTCTCCATTGCCGTAGGCGACCAAATTAGCCGTGAGCAGATTGAGAAAAGATTGGCAGCCCTTAAGTTCAAGGAGGTGACATACGTTTACGAGCCCGGAGAGTTTGCCACACGAGGCAGTCTTATCGACATTTTCTCCTTTTCATCGGAATTTCCTTACCGTATCGACTTCTTCGGAGATGAGGTCGACAGCATAAGGACATTCGAGGTCGAGAGCCAATTGTCAAGGGAGCGTGTCGAAGAGGCCAGTATTGTCCCCAAGGTTACAGGAAAGGAGTCTGTTGCCATAACATCATTCCTGCCAAAAAACTGTATTCTCATAACAAAAGACATTGACTTTGTCAAAGGGAGTATAGAGAAACTGCGCAACGAGGGATTCACTCTACAGGCAAAACTGTCGGACAACCAATTACCCGAGATGCCCGAACTTATGTCGGCCGTGGAGGTCGAGAACTTTGCCAGAAGCATCAGACATTGGCAACTGCGCAGTTCGCTTACCGCAGAGACAAAGTTAAAGTTCGAGACATCGCTACAACCGCTCTTCCATAAGGATTTCGACCTTGTCAGCCAGAATTTCAAAGGATACATCGATAAAGGATACAAACTGTTCCTGCTTACCGATGACCTGCATCAGGCAGAGCGTCTGAGGGCGATATTCGAGGAGCGCGGCGATGATATCCCGTTCACGCCTATCGGGCACACAATCCACGAGGGGTTCTGTGACAACACACTGAAGAGAGCTTTCTTTACCGACCACCAGCTGTTCGGACGTTTCCACAACTTCCGTCTGCGCAGTGACCGCGCGCGCAACGGCAAGGTCGCGCTTACCATCAAGGAACTGAAGGAGTTCGGCATAGGCGACTACATTGTACACATAGACCACGGCGTGGGCAAGTTCGGGGGCCTTGTGCGCATACCCAACGGGAACTCCACACAAGAGGCCATCAAGCTTATATACAAGAACGATGACGTGGTATTTGTCTCGATCCACAATCTGCACAAGATATCAAAGTACAGAGGCAAGGAGGGCGAGCCACCTTCGGTGAACAAACTGGGTACCGGAGCGTGGGAGCGCATGAAGGAGCGCACAAAGAAGAAGATAAAGGATATCGCACGCGACCTCATAAAGCTATACTCACAGCGCAACAGGGAAGAGGGATTCGCATTCTCTCCTGACAGCTACCTACAGACGGAATTAGAGGCAAGTTTCATCTATGAAGACACGCCCGACCAATTGAAGGCCACTACTGACGTCAAGCGCGACATGGAGCGCAGACGCCCTATGGACCGCCTCATATGCGGAGATGTCGGGTTCGGCAAGACCGAGGTTGCAATACGTGCGGCATTCAAAGCAGCCACAGACGGCAAGCAGGTTGCGGTGCTTGTACCCACAACGGTACTCGCGTACCAGCATTACCTCACATTCAAGGAGCGTCTGAAAGAGTTCCCATGCACCGTTGAATACCTGAGCCGCGCACGCAGCACAGCGACTACCAAGAAAATTCTTGAGGAGATAAAAGATGGCAAGATAGACATCATCATCGGCACCCATAAGCTCACAAGCAAGGAGGTCAAGTTCAAGGACCTGGGTCTGCTCATCATTGATGAAGAGCAGAAGTTCGGCGTTGCCGTAAAAGAGAAACTGCGCCAGTTCAAGGTAAATGTCGACACGCTGACCATGACGGCGACTCCGATCCCGCGTACGCTGCAGTTCTCCATTATGGGCGCACGCGACCTCTCCATGATACAGACCCCGCCGCCCAACCGATACCCCATACATACCGAGATACACAATTTCGATGCCGAAGTAATAAAGGAGGCCATAAACTTTGAGCTGAGCCGCAACGGACAGGTCTTCTTCATTACCAACCGCATATCGGGCATGGATGAGCTTGCAAGGCTGATCGAACGTCATGTGCCCGATGCAAGAGTATGTACAGGACACGGCCAGATGGAACCAGCAGTGCTCGAAAAAAGGCTTTACGAATTCATCAATCACGACTATGACGTGCTCATAGCCACATCAATAGTCGAGAACGGCATTGACATCCCCAATGTCAACACCATAATCATAAACCAGGCACAGAACTTCGGACTCAGCGACCTGCACCAGATGCGCGGACGCGTGGGACGCGGCAAGCGCAAGGCATTCTGCTACATGCTCACACCGCCGAGAGAACTGCTGCCTACAGATGCCCGTCGCCGTCTTGAGGCTATTGAAAGTTTCAGCGAGCTTGGTAGCGGCATGCACATAGCCATGCAGGATCTTGACATACGCGGTGCCGGCAACCTGCTTGGTGCCGAGCAGAGCGGCTTTATAGCAGACCTGGGGTACGAGACTTACCAGAAGATTCTTGCCGAGGCCGTACGTGAGCTCAAGGATGAAGAGTTCAGCGACATCCTTACCGAAGAAGAGGAGAGCCGAAACGAAACGGAACGTTATGTCAAGGAGTGCTTTGTAGAGAGTGACCTTGAACTGCTATTCCCTGCACTGTATGTCCCCGACAGCAACGAGCGCATCCTGCTGTACCGCGAACTTGATTCGCTTACAGAGCAACGGGACATTGACGCCTTCAAGGCAAGGATGAACGACCGTTTCGGCAAGATGCCACGTGAAGGCGAGGAGCTTATACGCATGGTGACCCTGCGATGCAAGGCGCAAAGCCTGGGCGTGGAGAAAATATACCTCAAGGGCGGCAAGATGAAACTGTTCCTTGTCGATACCCGCAATGAACGCTACTACACGAGCGAGACATTCGGGACCATAATGGGTTACATCCCCAACAGCCCGTTCGACTGCAAGGTCAGCGAGGGCGACGGACGCTGTATAATCACCGTTGAAAACGTGAAAAATGTAGAGACGGCACTCCTTTTCATTGAAGAGATAAAGAGGTACAGCATTGGTATTTAAAGTTTATAGTTTAATGTTTAGCAGAACTCAGCCCTGTATTAAAATCACTCATTTTTCATTAAACATAGCATGCAGCAACAAATCAAGCCTCTTTGCTTTTTATGAATTATTCACTATCTTCGCAAAAGGAAACAAAACCAAAAACGACAATATGAAAAAGAGAACACTTTTTGGCTGCATTGCAGCGATGTTGCTGTCGACAGGCGCGATGGCACAAAACAACAATGGCGGCATTGACGCACAGATGCTTAAGGAGCTGAAGGAGAGCTATACACCGACAGGCACCGAGAAGGCGCTCCAGAACATAATGCTGGCAAACTCAGTCAAGGTTCTTTCGGTCAACCAGGAGAACCTCAATGAAATGGACACCCACTTCAGCCACAGCGTGAATTCAAAGGGCATTACCGACCAGAAATCATCGGGCCGATGCTGGCTGTTCACAGGCATGAACGTGCTTCGTGCAAAAATGATTGCCAACGAGAACCTCGGTGCATTCGAGTTCTCACAGGTATACAATTTCTTCTACGACCAGCTGGAGAAGTCAAACCTTTTCCTTCAGGGAGTAATCGACACACGCAAGAAGCCTTTTGATGACCGCACAGTAGAGTGGCTCTTCAAACACCCGTTGAGCGACGGCGGTACCTTCACCGGCGTTGCCGACCTCATTGCCAAGTATGGTGTTGTGCCCAAGGGCGTGATGAAGGAGAGCTACACAAGCGACAACACAAGCGCATTCTCGGCACTGCTCATAACCAAACTGCGCGAGTTCGGACTCGAGCTTCGCGAGGCACACGAGAACGGTGCAAAGGAGAAGAAACTGCTCGACATCAAGAAGGAGCAACTGAAAGTCGTATACAAGATGCTTGCACAGGTTTACGGGGTTCCGCCCACAGAGTTCACATGGGCACCTAAGGATGCGAACGGCAAGTACCGCGAGGAGCCTCAGCTGTATACTCCCAAGAGCTTCTACGAGAAATTCCTGAACATAAACATGCAGGATGACTATGTAATGTTCATGAACGACCCTACCCGTCCCTATTGGAAGAGCTATGAGATTGAGTATGACCGTCATCTGTACGACGGCCATAACTGGCTCTACATAAACCTGCCTCTTGATGAAATCAAGAAGATGGCCATCGCATCAATCAAGGACAGTACAATGATGTACTTCTCTTGCGATGTGGGCAAGTTCCTCGACTCAAAGCGCGGAACACTCGACATCAACAACTACAACTACGGTGAGCTGTTCGGCATCGAGTTCGGCATGGACAAGCGTGAGAGAGTGATGACTTTCGACAGCGGTTCATCACATGCAATGACCTTGAAGGCTGTTGACCTTGACAAGGAGGGCAACCCTGTAAAATGGCAGGTAGAGAACAGCTGGGGCGCAAGCTCAGGATTCCACGGCACACTCATAATGACCGATGAATGGTTCGATGAATACATGTTCCGTCTGGTTGTAGACAAGAAGTATATCCCGGCAAATATTCTTAAAGTCCTTGACGAGAAGCCGACAATGCTTCCTGCCTGGGACCCGATGTTCATGCCCGAGGAATAATTTGACAACTGGTTGTCAAATTATCGACAAGCCGAGCAGCAATAGTCACGCGTAGCACAGGCAACGTTTGTGACGCGTGGGATGCGAAAAGCAAGGCTTTCCAATATTTATCGACAAGCCGAGCAGCTATTATTACGGAGCAAGAGAGAACAGAAGTTCTCTCTTGCTCCGTAATAATGTATAACATTAAAGTTTCTCTCGTTCGTTCGCTTTTCGTAACAAGCAGGTCACAAACGATGTCTGCGCAGCCTACGACCTATCACTGTCCGATTCCCGAATGCTCAACCGCAAACAGTTTTACCTTTCAGATTTCAGGTTTCACCTTTAAGTCCGCCCAACTATTGATAAAGCCGATAGATATCTTCTGTTTTAACTCTAAATCACAAATGACACATAGTTAAAAAAGATTGTACTTTTGCATTCTTGATTAAAAAACAGAAGCACAGAATGAAAAACAACTACAGTTTCATAAGCATGATAAGAAGGTACGTCAACACAAGCGGCGTACTTATAGTAATGACCATACTGGCGCTCATTGTTGCAAACTCGCCATTGAAAGATGAATACTTCAGGTTCTGGCAGCAGGAGGTAACGCTCTCAATAGGCAGTTTCAATCTCTTCAACCACAACGGGCACACAATGACGCTGATGCAGGTCATCAATGACTTCCTTATGGCGATATTCTTCCTTTCTGTAGGATTGGAGATAAAACGGGAGATTCTTGTCGGCGAGCTCTCGACACGGCAGAAAGCCCTTCTGCCGATAATCGGTGCATGTGGCGGAATGCTCATACCTGTGCTATTCTTCTGGCTTCTATGCCCCAATGACCCCGATATGCTTCGCGGAGTGGCGATACCTATGGCAACAGACATCGCATTCTCGTTGGGCGTACTGTCTATCTTCAGCAGCAGGGTACCGCTGGGTCTGAAAATGTTCCTCGCGGCACTTGCCGTCGCTGATGATCTTGGAGGAATCATTGTCATTGCCATATTCTACTCCACAAGCCTTGAATACTCATATATCCTCATCGCATTGGCATGCATAGCTTTGCTGGTCCTTGGAAATTCAATGAAGATAATGAAGAAATCATTTTACCTGGCAGTGGGAATTGTGCTCTGGTACGCTATGCTGAATTCAGGAATACATGCCACAATAGCAGGTGTGATAGTGGCTTTCTGCGTGCCGGCATCGCAGCGCAAGGGCTCGGCACACTACATAGAGCGCATACGCGAGAATATCAGCACCTTCCCTGTGACAAGCGTTGACGGCAAGCACCATACGATGATTCTGACGCACAATGACATACATAAACTCAAGTGTATTGAATCGGCTGCAGACAAGCTTATCAGCCCGCTGCAGGAACTTGAGGACAACCTTTACAAGATTATCGGTTATATTGTTATACCTCTGTTCGCTTTCGCGAATGTGGGAATCGACCTCTCATCTATGAGTCTGGACAGCGTGGTTGGAGGCGTGGGATTGCCCGTTATGGTCGGTCTTGTCTTTGGCAAGTTCGTTGGAGTGTTCTCATTCTCCTGGGCTGCGATAAAGTGCAGGATTGTCCAGTTGCCCGAAGGTTGTAACTGGAAAGCCTTCGCATCGGTATGCATGCTGTGCGGCATCGGACTTACTGTCTCAATCTTCATTGCCGACCTCTCATATGCTTCGCTCGGAGAAGCCGGAGCACAACTGCTGAGCCAGGCAAAACTGGGAATCCTCTGCGGTTCACTGATTTCGGCAATCATAGGTTGTTTCCTGCTCAACCGTTACCTGCCGAGGGAGAACAAGAAGTGAAAATACTCAATACTCCCGCACATTCGCCAAACGCCATACACAAAGGCAGGCTGCACGTGCGATATCGGTAAGTTTGGGATAGTTTATCTTGTCGGCACTGTCCGACGGACGATGATAATCGGGGTGCCCCTCTGTGTGATACCACACGATGGGCACCCCTTTTCTTGCAAACGGTGTATTGTCACTGCCACCGATAAGATTCTCCGACGCATTATAGAACGGAGCGAACCTGAAACCATGCTTCTTTACATCCCTCTTGAGCCACTCGCCGAAAAGCGGATTGCCGGCACTGTACATATAGCTCAAATGCCCGGGATTCTCGGCCGGGCCACGCCCTACCATATCGAAGTTCATATAGGCGGATATTTCCGATAAAAAGGGACATTTCTTGACAAAGAACCTTGAACCGAGAAGCCCTTTCTCCTCGCCGTCCCACAGAGCGAAGATTATGGTTCGGCGCGGTTGCTTGCCCGACATCTTTATTGCTCTTGCAATCATCATAACAGCAGCGACACCCGAGGCATTGTCATCGGCTCCGTTAAAGCAGACATCCCCTACGAGGGTAGAGTCAATACCTAAATGGTCGTAGTGCGCACCGACAACGACAAAGCCCTCTTCCTTGCCTGGAATCACTCCGAGCACATTCTTCATGGAACGGTTCTCGTTGCCGTCTTCAACCAGCCCCGAAATGTCGAAATCTGCCTCCGTAACCCAACTGTTGCCGTTCTTTGCCGCAAGGAAATGCTGGTAATAGCATTCCCCGTCAAAAGGCTCGATACCCCACTCCTTGAACATTGAAATGATATACTCAGCAGCAAGGTTTCCTCCACGGGTTCCCGCATCGCGTCCTTCCAGCATATCGCTTGCAAGATAGCCTACAATATTTTCGGTACGTTCTTCGGTAATGCTTGAAAGCCATTTTGTCGGAAACTTCTGCGCATGGGCAGATTCTGTAACTGAGAGCAATGCCGTACAGACAAACAGAACAAGAATTATTCTTATCTTTTTCATGCCATTCATTTTTTCGGTAAACATAGCACTTTTTTCACACAAAGCAATATTTTTTCCCAAACTCTTTACAAAAGCCACTCCTCCCCACCCCACAAGGTACTACAACAATATATTTATTCTCAGCAAAATAACTCCGAAACAAGATATCAACAGATTGTTGAAAACTTTATCAAAAAATATTCTGCCCATTTTGTGGGGAATTGTGGGGAATTGTGTAATTTTGGAACAAAATATTTAATTTAGAGATAAAAGATGCGTTTCATAGGCAACATAGAGGCAAAAACAGACAGCAAAGGAAGAGTTTTCCTGCCCGCCTGTTTCCGCCGCATCCTTCAGCAAGGAGGGTGCGACAAGGTCATGTTGCGCAAGGATGTCTATCAGGATTGTCTTGTAATCTATCCCGAGGAAAGCTGGAACGAGCAGCTCAATCTGCTGAGAAGCAGACTGGACAAATGGAACGCGAAACATCAGATGATATTCCGACAGTTCGTTGCGGATGTCGAGGAGTTGTCAATTGACAGCAACGGACGCATTCTGCTACCCAAAAGATATCTGGGCATGGCTTCTATCAAGCAGGAGGTCCGTTTCATCGGCATGGATGACACTATTGAGATATGGGCCAAGGAAAAGCTTGAACAACCGTTCATGTCACCCGATGAATTCAGCAGCGAACTCGAAAAGATAATGAGTACAGAAAAACCCGCCGTAAATGAGTAACACAGAGGTATACCACACACCGGTGTTGCTGAAGGAGAGCGTAGACGGAATGGAAATCGCCCCCGGCAACACATGCATAGACGTCACTTTCGGTGGCGGAGGACATTCACGCGAGATTCTGAGCCATCTTGACAGTAACGGACACCTTTACAGTTTCGACCAGGATGAGGATGCCGAGAGAAATGCGCCCGATGACAAACGTTTCACGTTCGTGCGGGGCAATTTCAGGTTCATCTACAATTTCATGCGCTATCACGGTGTGGCTGGTGTTGACGCCATACTTGCCGACCTCGGTGTCTCGGGACACCACTTCGATGATGAGACACGAGGGTTCTCGTTCCGTTTCGACGCCGACCTCGACATGCGCATGAACAAACGTGGCGGAGAGACGGCTGCAGACCTCCTCAACAGGGCAAGCGAAGAGGAACTGACAAGGATTTTCAAGCTGTACGGCGAACTCAACTGCGCTCGCAAACTTGCGGCAAGAATAGTAAAACGCAGAGCCGAAGAGCCGTTCAAACGGGTAAATGACCTTATCGAGACTGCAAAGCCGTTCTGCCCTCCTCAACGCGAGAAGAAGGAGATGGCAAAAGTGTTCCAGGCACTGCGAATAGAGATCAATAAAGAGGTCGAAGCGCTGCAGGAGATGCTCAAGAGCGCAAAGGACCTGCTGAAACCTGGCGGCAGACTTGTTGTAATAACATACCACTCGATAGAGGACCGCATAGTGAAGAACTTCATGAAGAGCGGCAACATCGACGGTATTATAGAGAAAGACTTCTTCGGCAGGGTGACATCGCCCTTCGAGACAAAGAAAGTCATCATACCCACACAGGAAGAACTTGAGTATAACCCACGCTCACGCAGTGCCAAGCTGCGCATAGCAATCAAGAAGGAGGCTGAATAATCATGAGCACAGACATAGTCCAGACTGAAGAAAAGAAGAAAAATAAGAAAAAGAAAAAGAAAAGAGGAGGCATAATCAACACCATTATGGGCGGAAGCCTCTTCGCGAACGAGTTCGTACGCAGGAATGCGGCACTGATTGCGCTCATTGTCTTCTACTCTTTCATATATGTCAGCAACCGCTACGAATATGAGCGCGAGCTGATGAAGATAGAAAAACTCACAAAAAAAAGAGACAAACTGAAGAACAACCTTCTGACCCTGAAGAGCGAGTTTACCTCAAAAAGCAGGCAGACAGAACTAGAGAAGATTCTCAAGAACCGGGAAAGCGAGATTGAGACAACCAGCAGACCCATGTATTCAATAAAAAAACAGTAAAGAGATGTTCAGATTCCGAGAAGACTCAATCTTCCGTTTCAATATACTGGTGATTTTCGCCTTCATAACCATGGCACTGGTCATCATAGGCAACACCGTATCCACAATGTTCAAGGACAGGGAGATTTGGAACAGGATACAGGCAAGATATGTACAGGACAGCATTGTCCTGCAGCCAGAGAGAGGAAGATTCCTCGATGACAAGGGAGGACTCATCGTAAGCAGCCTGCCATACTACAGGCTGCGAATAGACTTTGTATATATAAATAAGGACAACGAGGAGGATGCCAGAAGAATAAGTTTCAAAAGAGACAGCCTATGGAAGGCCGATATGGACAAAGTATGCGAAGGTCTCCATGAGATATTCCCCAATGAGAGCACCGAGAGTTTCAAGAAACGTCTTACAAGAGGATTCAACAAGAAGGAGCGTTATTTCAGACTATACAACGGCAAGATTTCCTACACACAGTACAACCGTCTGATGAAACTTCCGATATTCAGCATGGGTTCGAGATACAGCGGCCTGTTCATCGAGAGGGATGAGAATTTTGTCAAGAACAAGAACAACAAGAAACTTGCCAACAGAGTAAAGACCGACCGCAAGAACATATTCGGCGACATCGGATTGAGCACATTCGGCATTGTCCGGGAGACAGTAAAGGACAGCATGCTGGCAATGGAACTCAACGGACTTGAGCAGAAGTACGACTCGTTCCTGTGCGGTACTCCCGGATTGGGACGCAAAGAGACGAACAGGAAGGGCGTCAGCATAACCAAGGTCAAGAAGGCGCCCGTTGCCGGTATGGACATACAGACAACCATTGACACCGAAATGCTCGACATTTGCGAGAACGCCTTGAAGAAGGTACTTATAGAGAAGAGCCTACCAGCAGGATGGGCCATACTCATGGAGACAAAGAGCGGAGACATCAAGGCCATTGTGAACCTTACAAAGGCTGAGATAGGCGGCAAGAGTGTATACCTTGAGACAACCAACAACATCCCCAACAACCCGACACCCAACCACGCATTGTGTCGTCTGATGGAGCCGGGCTCAATATTCAAGACCGTTGCTGTGACAGCGATGCTTGCCGACGGCAAACTGACAGTCAGGGATTCCGTGAATGCTTATGCGTCAAAGGCATGCAGTTTCAACGGCAAAGTCATCAGGGATGAGATGTACCGCGACAACGGCACAGGGAAGTACAGCATGGGCGAGGTGCTCAAGTATTCATCGAACATCGGAATGGTGCAGTACATAAAGAAAGCATATGAGGATTGTCCCGAGGAGTACACCAACACACTCAAACGCCTTGGAATGACCGACAACTACAAACTCATAGAGAGCGAGGCTACACCGTTCATCACCACACCGGGTACCAAGCGCTGGAGCAAGCAGAGCCTGAACTCGATGTCATACGGATATGCCGTACAGATGACAGGAATAAACATGCTGGTCTTCTACAACACAATTGCAAACGGAGGTGTACAGATGCAGCCACGCATAGTGAAAGCGGTACTGAAGGATGGAGATATCTACAAGGAGTTCCCTACAAAAGTCCTGAACGATTCGCTCTTCTCGAAAGAGGTGGCCGATGATGTTACCGAAATGCTCATCAACGTTGTCGAGGGCAAAGGCAAGGACGGCCGATATGACGGAACAGGCAAGCGTGCACGCTCGGAGATGATGAAGGTTGCAGGAAAAACCGGTACTGCCAACCTTGTGAACCCTAAAGGCGGCGGATATGACGGATTCGGTAAGATGATGAGTTTCTGCGGTTTCTTCCCTGCCGACAATCCGCAGTATACACTTCTAGTACAGACAATATATGAGAAGGAGCAGGATTTCAGGGAGGAAAAGACACCGCTGGGCGGAGGAAGTTCTTCGGCACTTGTCTTCAAGGAGATTGCCGACAAAATCATGGCCAAGAAGCTGAGAGCAGAGATTGAAGAGCCACAAGAGAGCGAAAAACCGTCGTTGCCGACCGTCAAGAGGGGCAACCTGAACGAAGCCGTGATTGTTCTCAGCACATTGGGAATGACAACGGAGGCGCAGGAAAGGGATTCCGAATGGGGAAAGGTAAGCAAAAACGGAGAGGGCGGATACAGGTTCTCGGCTAAAGAGCCCCAGACAGGCATCATCCCCGACGTGACCGGCATGGGAGCGAAGGATGCGGTATACCTGTTGCAAAGCTGCGGGCTCGAGAGCAGACTCCAGGGATACGGAACCGTATACGAGCAGAGCATCAAGGCCGGGAACCGCGCAAGGAAGGGCGACGTGATTACACTGTTGCTGCGCCCATAAATAGAATGAAAGAACAAAGAAACAGACATATATGAGACTGAGTGACCTATTAAGAGAGATACAGTACAGCAGACTCGTTCTTCCAAAGGAAGAGGTTGAGGTGCTTGGCGTAAACATAGACTCACGCTTAGTGCAGAGCGGAGACATGTTCATCGCCGTCAGAGGAACACAGACCGATGGCCATGCATACATAGCATCGGCCGAGGAGAAAGGGGCTGTAGCCATAGTATGCGAGAACATTCCCGAGAAACAGAATCCCAATGTCGCATACATTGTCGTGCCCGACGCACAGGCTGTGACAGGAAAGATTGCCACCACATTCTACGGCAATCCCTCTTCGACACTGAAACTTGTGGGCGTTACCGGCACCAACGGCAAAACAACGATAGCGACACTATTGTACAAGCTGTTCATGGCAATGGGACACAGATGCGGACTGCTGTCGACCGTATGCAACTACATTGACGGCAAGGCATATCCTTCGACACACACCACACCCGATGCGATATCACTGAACAGGATGCTTGCCGAGATGGTAGCTGCAGGATGCGAATACGCATTCATGGAGGTAAGTTCACACGCGCTGGCACAGGAGCGTGTAGGCGGACTTGAGTTTGCCGGTGCCATCTTCACGAACCTGACCCGTGACCACATGGATTTCCATGAGACCATGGAAAACTACCTCAAGGCAAAGAAGAGTTTCTTCGACAACCTGCCACGCAACTCGTTTGCCATAACAAATCTCGATGACAAGAACGGGCCGGTAATGGTTCAGAACTGTCGCGGCGATGTAAAGAACTACTCTACCCGAACAATATGCGACTACAAGGCCCGCATCATAGAGACACACCTTGACGGGATGATACTTGAATTCAACAACAGGGAGTTCTCGACTCTGCTTACAGGACGTTTCAACATAAGCAACCTTCTGGCCATCTACGCTACAGCCGTTGAACTTGGCAAGGAGCCTGAAGAGGTATTGAGAGTCATGAGCACCCTGACGCCTGTATCAGGACGTTTTGAAACCCTGCGTTCACCTGAAGGAGTATCGGCTATCGTAGACTACGCGCACACCCCAGACGCGCTGAAAAACGTACTCGGCACAATAAACGAGGTGCTCAGGGGCTGCGGTAACGTCATTACCGTTGTCGGCGCCGGCGGAAACCGTGACAAGGGCAAGCGCCCCATCATGGCTGTCGAGGCCGTAAAGGGCAGCAACAGAGTGATACTCACATCGGACAATCCGCGCAATGAAGAGCCGCAGGATATCATCAACGACATGCTGGCAGGTCTCAACGATGAGCAGAAGAAACGTGTCATATCGATTGTCGACCGCAAGGAGGCCATCAGGACCGCATGTGCCCTGGCACAGAAAGGCGATGTAATCCTTGTTGCAGGCAAGGGACACGAGGACTATCAGGAAATCAAAGGTGTGAAACACCATTTTGATGACAAGGAGATAATCAAGGAAATATTCAACGCATAGATAAATTGAAAAAATGCTGTACTATTTGTATGACCTGTTGCAGGAGAGCGGAATTCCGGGAATGAGACTGTTCAGCTATGTCTCATTCAGAGCCTTGCTTTCGGCCGTATTAGCGTTACTGATATCAGCATGGTTCGGAAGCACGCTGATAAAATACTTCAAGAAGAAACAGATTACCGAGACATTGAGGGAGTTCGACAAGAACAACCTGAAGGCAGGAGTCCCCACCATGGGCGGCATAATAATCATCATAGCCGTACTTATCCCCTGTCTGCTCATCGGCAGGCTGGACAATGTATACATGATTCTGCTTATAATAACTACCGTGTGGCTCGGACTTCTCGGTTTTGCCGATGACTACATAAAGACCTTCAAGAAGAACAAGGACGGCATTCCCGGGAAAGCCAAGATTGCCGCACAGGTCGGGCTTGGACTTGTCATCGGTCTCACGCTATGTTTCAGTCCACAGGCCGTAATGCGCGAGAATATCACCGTCGAGAAGAACAATGTCGAGCAGGTAGAGCACCGCAAGGAAGCCACCAAGGAGAACAAGACAACCATACCTTTTGTAAAGGACCACAATATAAACTACAGCGAAATAATGTCATTCTGCGGCGACTACAAGGAGGAGGCCGGCTGGGCATTGTTCGTTGTCATAACCGTTCTGGTCATAACGGCCGTCTCCAATGGAGCGAATCTGAATGACGGAATGGACGGAATGCTGGCAGGAAATGCAGCCATAATAGGCGTCACGCTGGCAATACTGGCCTATGTCTCGAGCCATGTCGCATTGGCAGAGTATCTGAACATCATGTTCCTACCGGGCGGCGAAGAGGTCGTGATATTCACATTCGCATTCATAGGCGCACTGATAGGATTCCTGTGGTACAACGCATTCCCGGCACAGGTATTCATGGGTGATACCGGCAGCCTTACCATAGGCGGAATTATAGCGGTAGTGGCAATACTCCTGCACAAGGAGCTGCTTCTTATACTACTCTGCGGAATATTTGTTGCCGAGAACATGTCGGTAATCATGCAGGTGGCATATTTCAAGCAAGGCAAGAAGAAGGGCATCAAGCAGAGGATTTTCCGCCGCACACCCCTGCACCACCACTACAATGTAGAGGACGAGAAACTTGACAAGGATTGCACATATATATTCAAGGGCCCCGAGCGTCCGTTGCATGAGGCAAAGATTACAGTACGCTTCTGGATCGTTACCATAATTATGGCAGCCTTGACACTCATGACACTAAAGATAAGATAAATGGAGAAGAGAATCATCATATTGGGAGGCGGCGAGAGCGGATGCGGAGCTGCAATATTAGCCGACAAGCTCGGGTTCGACGTCTTTGTATCGGACTTCGGAAGCATTGCCGACAAATACAAGGATATGCTTGACAAGCACAATATCCCTTGGGAAGAGAAGCAGCACACCGAGGAGCTCATTCTCAATGCTCAGGAGGTCATCAAGAGTCCGGGTATTCCGAATGAGGCACCGATAGTGGTAAAGGTTAGAGAAGCCGGAATTCCCATAATTTCGGAAATAGAGTTCGCAGGACGCTACACAAGAGCCAAGATGGTATGTATTACCGGCAGTAACGGCAAGACTACAACCACATCGCTCATATACCACATTTTCCGCGAGGCAGGACTGAATGTGGGACTTGCGGGAAATATCGGGCAGAGCCTTGCCCTTCAAGTGGCCGAAGGAGACAAGGACTATTATATCGTTGAGCTAAGCAGTTTCCAGCTCGACAACATGTACGAGTTCCGCGCGAACGTGGCAGTACTCATGAACATCACACCCGACCATCTTGACCGTTACGGCTACGAGATGCAGAACTATATCGATGCGAAGTTCCGCATATTGCAGAACCAGCAGCCCGATGATGCATTCGTGTACTGGAACGATGACCCGATAATAAAGAGCGAGTTACCGAAGTACAAGCATGGAAAGCTCTATCCGTTCGCCGAGGAGAAGCGCGAAGGGGCCGCAGCATACACACAAGAGGAGACCCTTGTATTCACCGAGCCTGTTCCGTTCAACATGGAGCTTGAAGAATTGTCGCTGACAGGCAAGCACAACCTCTACAACTCGATGGCGGCAGGAATATCGGCCAATGTGGCAGGTATACGCAAGGAGACCATCCGCGAGGCACTCAGCTCATTCACAGGAGTAGAGCACAGGCTTGAGAAAGTAGCCAAGGTCAATGGTGTCGAATACATAAACGACTCCAAGGCAACCAACGTGAACAGCTGCTGGTATGCACTGCAGAGCATGAAAGGCAAGACAGTCCTTATCCTTGGCGGAAAAGATAAAGGGAACGACTACAGCGAGATTGCCGACCTTGTAAAAGAAAAGTGCAGCGCACTGATATTCCTTGGAGCCGACAACAGCAAACTGAAGGAGTTCTTCGGTGGTTTCGGTTTGCCGATATTTGATACACACTCAATGCAGGAGTGCGTAGAGGTAGCCTACAGGACCGCAAAAAGTGGTGAGACAGTACTTCTGAGCCCATGCTGTGCAAGTTTCGACCTCTTCAAGAGCTATGAGGAACGAGGCAGAATCTTCAAGGAGTGTGTATGTAAGCTTTAAACGGCACAGGAATCCGACAGAACTTATCCATATCGAGTGATAAAAAACAGGAACAAGAAACATCTATAAGATAAAGACAACTATAAATGGGAGGCGACAAACTTAAAAGGATTCTATTCAAGGGAGACAAGATTATCTGGGCTGTCTTCTTCATAATCTGCGCGATATCATGGGTGGAGGTATTCAGTGCGACCAGCCGCCAGATAAGCGAGACGGAGAACTATTGGCTCCCGATAATCAAGCATACAGCATTCCTCATAGGAGGGTTATGCGTGATATTCATCATGCAGAACTTCGAGACCAAGCATATCAAGAAAATGTCCACTTTCTTCTATTGGCTTGGTGTCATAGGCCTGATATGGGCGCAGTTTGACCCCAATTCACGAATAAACGGCAGTGCCCGTTGGATTAACGTATTCGGACTGTTTACCGTGCAGCCGATGGAGTTTGCCAAGATTGGACTGGTCATGATGACCGCAAAGATAATGTCGGAGCACCAGAACGAATCGGGCACCGAGAGCACAGCGCTGAAAGAGATACTCAAATACAGCATACTGCCGATACTTATCATCTTGAAGGAGAACCTATCGACAGCGGCATTGCTGCTCCTAGCACTCTATATGATGATGTACATAGGCAAATGTCCCGCCAAGCAGCTCCTGTCAATAGCGGGCATAGGCATCTGTGTGGGAGCTATCGGTATAACGGCGATTCTTCTCACACCCGACAGCGTCGCTTCAAAGGAGGGAGGGTTCGGCAGCAAGGTGGTAACATGGAAGCACCGTCTGGAGGCCATCGGAGACAACCAGCAGATAGACCCCGACAACTTCAAGATTGATGACGACCAGAGAGCGCATGCAAACATGGCTATTGCCTCGAGCCACATTTTCGGATGCGGCCCCGGCAATTCGGTGCAGCGCGACAATATACCACACTCATACTCCGACTTCATATATGCCATAATAATAGAGGAGCTGGGACTGGTCGGAGGCGTAGTGGTACTGCTCCTCTACCTGACATTTCTCTACCGGAGCGGCAAGATTGCCAACCGCAGCGAGGATGCTTTCTCGGCATATCTGGCAATGGGTATAGGAATAATCATAACCCTGCAGGCCTTGCTGCACATGTATATCTCGGTGGGAGACTTCGTGACAGGACAGCCACTGCCGCTCATGAGTCAGGGAGGTACATCGGTAGTAATAAACTGCATATATATAGGAATGCTGCTCTCCATCAGCCGACATACGCACAAGAGTGAACCTGAGGCCGTAGCGGAGAACGCAACGAGTGACAACCAATAAAACAGAGGCGCCATGAAAAAGGAGTACAGAATAATCATCAGTGGAGGTGGTACAGGCGGACACATATTCCCTGCTCTATCCATAGCAGATGCCATAAAGGCGAAACATCCCGAGGCAAAGATACTGTTTGTGGGAGCTAATAACAGGATGGAAATGCAGAGAGTGCCCGACGCGGGTTATGAGATTGTGGGTCTTCCCATTGCCGGATTCGACCGCAAGAACCTGCTGAAGAACATCAGGGTGCTATGGCTCATACTCAAGAGCCAGCGCATGGCAAAGAAAATCATAAAAGATTTCGCACCTCAGGCTGCGGTCGGAGTGGGCGGATATGCCAGCGGTCCCACGTTGAAGATGGCTGCAAGCATGAACATACCTACACTTATACAGGAGCAGAACTCATATGCAGGTGTAACGAACAAGATTCTTGCAAAGAAAGCCAAGATGATTTGCGTGGCATATGAGGGAATGGAACGTTTCTTCCCGCATGAGAAAATCAAGCTCACAGGCAACCCTGTACGCAAGAGCCTTATCGAGATGCGCTCGAACCGCTGCGAGGCAATGGACAGGATGGGGCTCGATGCCGGGAAGAAGTGTGTACTCATTGTCGGCGGCAGCCTGGGCGCACGCAGCATAAACGAAAGCATTATGGCTCAGATTGAGCTTATAAGGAAAAACAGCGACATACAGTTTGTATGGCAGACAGGCAAGCTCTATTTCGAGGAGATGAAGAAGAGGGTCACCGAAGCCGGTGCGCCCGGGAACCTCATCGTTACGGACTTTGTTACCAACATGGCCGATGCCCTCAGCGCGGCCAACCTTGTGGTGTCGCGTGCCGGAGCAGGCTCAATATCGGAGTTCGCACTGATTGGAAAGGCAGTAATACTCGTTCCCTCGCCTAACGTGTCGGAAGACCACCAGACAAAGAATGCCATGGCACTTGTCGACAAGAACGCGGCAATATATGTCGCCGACAGCAAGGCCAAGGATGAACTTGTTGCAAAGGCTATCGAGACAGTCAATGATGACGCACTGCTCAGAAGCCTCGAGGAGAACATCGAGAAGATGGGCAGACCCAACGCAGCCGAAGAGATTGCCAATGAGGTCATGATGCTCGCCGACGCATACATTGAAAAAGAGACACGACGCAAGAAAGAAAATCTGAAATAAGAGGATTATAATGGAACTAAAGGATATAAAATCGGTCTATTTCCTCGGTGCCGGAGGAATCGGCATGAGTGCTCTTGTCAGGTACTTCCTGCACGAGGGGAAGTTCGTTGCCGGATACGACCGTACACCATCACCGCTCACAGACAAGCTCATTGAGGAGGGAGCGGTACTGCATTTCGAGGAGAACGTGGAGCTTATACCCGCCGAATGCAAGTGCCCCGAATCGACACTTGTGATATACACCCCTGCAATACCTGCCGACCACAAGGAATGGCCACTGTTCAGGAACGGCGGGTTCACAATAATGAAGAGAGCAGAGGTGCTTGGAATAATTACAAAGGGCAAGAGAGGTGTATGCGCAGCCGGTACACATGGCAAGACAACTACCTCTACCATGACAGCACATCTGCTGCACCAGTCCGAGATAGACTGCGCAGCATTCCTTGGTGGTATATCAAAGAACTACAAGAGCAATCTCGTACTCAGCGAGAAGAGCGACCTCGTAGTCATTGAGGCCGATGAGTATGACCGCTCATTCCTGCATCTTGAGCCATATATAGCCGCGATAACATCGGCCGACCCCGACCACCTTGACATATACGGCAACAAGGAGAACTACCTTGAGGCATTCGCACAGTTTACCGAGAAGATTCGCCCTGGAGGATATCTTATAATACATGAAGGGCTTGAGGTCGTACCGCGCACACAGGAGGACGTCACTACCTACATATACGGCCGAGAGAGCGGTGATTTCCACGCCGAGAACATACGCATCGGAGGCGGAACAATAATATTCGACTATGTATCGCCCTGGCAGAGGGTTGAGGATGTAGAGCTTGGCGTTCCTGTGAGCATAAACATAGAGAACGGAGTCGTCTCAATGGCTATGGCAGAGATCTGCGGAGCCACTGCCGATGAGCTCAGACGCGGCATGAAGAGCTTTGCCGGCGCCGACAGACGTTTCGACTTCCACATCAAGAAGGATAACCTCGTACTGCTGAGCGACTATGCACACCACCCCGATGAGGTTAGGGCATGCGCAAAATCGATAAAGGAGCTATACAGCGACAAGAGGGTAACAGTACTTTTCCAGCCCCATCTGTTCAGCCGTACAGCCGATTTCTACAGGGAGTTCGCGCAGAGCCTGTCACTGTTCGACAAGGTCATACTTGTCGACATATACCCCGCACGCGAGAAGCCGATGCCGGGCGTGACAAGCAAACTCATCTTCGACTGCCTTGATGAGGGTGTCGAGAAGATGATGTGCAGCCGCGCTGATGTGCTCAAGGTAATAGAAGAAGAGAAGAACAATATCGAGGTGCTCGTGTCACTCGGTGCAGGAGACATCGAGAACGATGTTCCCGAAATGAAGAAGATACTCAATAACAGATAATGCTAAAGAAGATTTTCATATACCTGTTGTGGGGAGCAGTTGCATGCTATCTGGTGTTTGCATTCATAATTGTCCCCAACATTCCCGACAATGGACAATGCAAGGGAGTGCTCATTACCGTTGCCAACGATGACAACGGCAACCTTACCGATGAGAATATCATGGAGTTGCTCGGGAACGAGGGTCTTGACCCGCAAAAGAGGAAACTTGAGGATATCGACTGTCACAAGATTGAGACATTTCTTGACGGCATAACCCTTGTAAAGGAGTGTCAGGTATACAAGAGCACCACAGGACGTGTCAATATCGACATCGAATGCCGCATCCCGATAATGAAAGTGCACGAGGAGGGAGGAAACAGCTACTACATTGACTCGGAAGGCGACACTATCGTCGACATACATAAGGCGCTCCACCTCCCGATAGCCAGCGGGTACATCACAAAGGAGATGAGAAAGAACGAGCTGAAAGAGATTGCCTGCGCGATATACAACAATGAATTCTGGCGCGCACAGATAGAGCAGGTATACTTCAACAACTCAAGAGAGATTGTGTTGGTTCCCCGCGTAGGCAGTCACGTCATCGAGTTCGGCACTGTTGAGAATGCGGCAGAAAAATTCGACAAACTCTACACATTCTATTCAAAGGGACTCAGCAGCATGGGTTGGGAGAAGTATGAGAAACTGAACATTGAGTTCAACGACAAAGTGATAGGCACAAAGAAGAATAAGTAAGAAACAACAATATGGGACAGACCAATTACATCGTAGCAATCGAGCTGAGCTCATCGAAGGTGACCGGCGCAGCAGGCATAGAGACGCACAACGGCATAAAGATAATAGCCACCGCGAGCACACGTGTGGACGGATTCATATCAAAAGGAATAGTGCGCAATGTCGACAAGACCAGTGAGGCAATCACAAACATCATAAACAGCCTCGAGTCGAATATCAGCGAGGATGCCGGCGGCAAGGATATCATGATAAAGAAGGCTTATGTATCCCTATCAGGCCTCACGCTCCGCAGCATCAAGTCCAAAGTAACAAAGAACTTCGACAACTATACAAAGATTACGGCCGAGGTTATCAGCGAACTTGAGGATGAGAACGACAGGCTTTTCCAGATTCCCGAAGGATACGTAAAGGTCAACGCCATAACACAGGAGTACAAGATTGACGGCAAGACCGACCGCGCCCCGATAGGAGCCCCCGCTATGACAATAGAAGGACACTTCCTCAACATACTCATCAAGAAGCAGTATCTTGAGCAGCTCAACGAAAGTTTCGCTCTTGCGAAAGTAGAGATTGCCGACAGCTTTATCGCCGCACGCATGGATGCCGACATAATTCTCACGAAGGATGACCGTCGCAACGGATGTGCACTGGTCAACATTGGTGCAGACACGACAACGGTAACTGTCTACAACAGCGACAGTCTGCGCAAACTGGCAGTCATTCCCTTCGGAAGCAGCAACATAACACATGACCTGTGTGCTGAACAGATATCATACGACCAGGCCGAAGCGATAAAGATAAGCCGCGGATACCGTTCGGCGACAGATGAGAAAGAACCTATCGACAACGACACCGTAAACGACATCATCAGCGGCCGCATGTGCGAGATACTGCAGAACGTGAAATACCAGATTGAAGAATCGGGCGAACTGATAAACAGGATTGTTTTTACCGGCGGAGGCTCGAAGCTCAAGAATTTCGCGCTGTTGCTTGAGGAGTACTTACCCGACTTCAAGACATCGGTTGCCGCAGAGCCCCAACTCGCATTCGAGTGCCGCCCGGGAGTAAACACGATAGGTGTCTTTACCACAGCGTTGTACGGGTTGCTCAACCATGGCAAGGATGACTGCTGCGAAGAGATGACACAGGAGCCCCCCTCAAATGGCGGCACTCTGTTCACTGACGACGCGATGAGCGGCAGAGAGGAAGAGAAAGAGGAGATAACTGAGACCCAGAAAGAGAAACCACAAGAGGAAAAGAAAGAGGAGAAAAGCAGTGGCAAGAAGAGCGGTACCAAGAAAGGCGGCAAGAAGGATGACAAGTCAGGATGGTTCGGCGGTCTCTTCGGAGCAGTAGGAGATATAATAAAGAATGCCACACGCGAGGACCCCGAACAAGAGAGAGAAAACGAAGATGAATAACAAATGATACAAAACAGTACGAATATGGATGAACCGGTAAAGAAGACACTGCCATTTGCAATACCTACTGAATGCCCAAGAATAATAAAGGTCGTTGGAGTGGGCGGCGGCGGCAGCAACGCTGTACACAACATGTACCGTAAAGGTATACACAACGTATCATTTGCGGTATGTAACACCGACATGCAGGCGATGCAGAACTCGCCAATCCCGAAGAAGGTGCAGCTCGGTGTGGAGATAACCGAAGGATTGGGAGCCGGCAATGACCCCGAGGTTGCACGCAGGGCTGCCGAGGAGAGCCGCGAGGAGATTACACGTCTGTTCAACGACGGAACAAAGATGGCATTCATCACCGCCGGAATGGGTGGAGGAACAGGTACGGGAGCGGCACCTGTCGTGGCAGAGATTGCCAAGAGCCTTGGCATCCTCACAGTAGGCATCGTGACTATCCCGTTCAAATTCGAGATGACAGGAAAGATAAAGCAGGCACTCAGAGGAGTCATCGAGATATCGAAGCATGTCGACGCGCTGCTGGTAATCAATAACCAGCGTCTCATTGACATGTACCCCAAGCTCGAGGTTACCGAGGGTTTCCACCTTGTGGACAATGTGCTGACCACCGCGACAAAGAGTATTGCCGAGATAATAACGGCACGCGGCACCATCAACCTCGACTTCCGCGACGTGAGAAAGATACTCAAGAACGGCGGAGTGGCGATAATGAGCTACGGAATAGAGAAAGGCGAAAAACGTGTGTCGCGTGCATTCCAGAGTGCCCTTCACTCACCGCTGCTCAATGACAACGACATATACAAGTCGAAGAAGATTCTCTTCAACATATATGAAAACCCCAACACCCCTATCCGCATTGAGGAGATGGCCGAGGTAGAGGCATTCATGGCAAAGTTCCAGGAGGATGACATCGAGCTCATCTGGGGATACAGCAAAGACCACAACCTTGAGGAGGGATCGGTAAAGGTCACAGTGCTCGCAACAGGATTCGGAATGAAGGACATCCCGGGAATGGAACCAGTGATAAAGGAAGAGGAGAAGGCCAACGAAGCCATCACACATGCCGAACAGATGCAGAGAGAAAAGGAGAACAGAGAGCTCGAGAAGATGGTAGGAGTCTTCTACAAGTCGGAGTACAAGACCTATATATTCAAAGGCGATGAGATGTACAACGAAGAGTTCATCGAAGCGCTTGACAACTCCCCGACATACAAGCGCAGCACCATGGAACTTGAGAAGATTACAGACAGCATGGTAATGCAGGCTTCCGATTCGGCCGTTACTGAACAAGTGACAGCCGGGAGCGTTGTAGAGGGTGAAGCAGGTGAGGTTGAGCCCGCAGAAGAGAACGAGAATTATGAAACCGAAAAATTTGAATAATATGGAACTATTTGACATTATCAGCAATGACATAAAGGAGGCCATGAAGGCCAAGGACAAGGTCGCCCTTGACACTCTGCGCAACATAAAGAAGGTACTGCTTGAGGCAAAGACCGCGCCTGGAGCCGGCGACACAGTGAGCGATGAGACAGCAATCAAGCTCATACAGAAGCTTGTCAAGCAGGGTAAGGAGTCGGCCGAGCTCTACAGTAGCCAGAACCGTCCTGAACTTGCAGCAGAGGAACTTGCACAGGTTGCAGTAATGGAAAGATACCTGCCTAAGCAGATGAGCGAAGAGGAGGTTACAGCCGTGCTGAAGGAGATTATCGCACAGACCGGTGCCAAAGGGCCACAGGAGATGGGCAAGGTCATGGGTCTTGCGACAAAGCAGCTCGCCGGAAAGGCAGAGGGCAGACTTATATCCACAATCGTGAAGCAGCTGCTCAACAGCTAATCGAACAGTTCCCTGAGAACATCCATAGACCTGAGATGCGGAAAATCGGGGATATGCAGACGGTAATAAGTAGTGAGGATTGCGAGGTATGTGCCTCGCAATTCCCTGTTTAAGGAGAGCATATGCATTGAGTCATATCCCGTACGCAAGAGGTTCACGAACGGAACAGCTTCCGCAGGCATCAGGAAATCGGGATGCAGAGGGTGCTCATTCACTACACAGCCATGCAGCAGGTCGACGTAGCTCCGTGCGGTATATCCTTCAAGATTGGGATATATCCCGAGGTATCGCAACAGCTGAACCATGAACACCAGATGAAAATCGGCATAACCGTTCTCAAGATTGTCGAACAGCACAAGAGAGCGGTCAAGGAAGTTGAACAGAGCCTCATCACCACCCTCTTCGCGCAATGCGAATGTAAGGAGCTCCGAAAGATAAAGGGCTATTGAGGACTTTACAACATCACTCCGTACTGTCGAATAGAGCATGTATGGCTGCACATCCGATATACGGGAGAAAGACTTTCCCTTTTTGTAGTTCGCAGTGAAAGAGAGCATTGACAGGGGCTGGAAAAGGACACGCCGCGTCCTGCCCTTCCCGCTGCTCGAGACAGGTACGAGAAAGGAGAGACGCCCATGCGAGCGAGTGTATATGTCGGCAATCATCAGACTGTCGCTATACTTCAATGTCCTTAGTACAATACCGTCAAATTTCTCAACCATCAATTAAAAAGAGACTCTTACTTATCAAGTTACAACCGTTTACGAATGCAAATTTACAAAAAAAACAGCAAATCCTTTGCCAATTCAAAAAAAGGTTATACCTTTGCATTCGCTTTAGCAACTAAACACTGTTGAACCGCCCTCAAAAGGGGTTTTGACGACAGAAGGCCCATTCGTCTATCGGCTAGGACGCAAGATTTTCATTCTTGAAAGAGGGGTTCGATTCCCCTATGGGCTACAATTAAAACTAAAAAAGAATATAAAGAGATGGCAAACCACAAATCATCACTTAAGAGAATCAGACAGACAGAGAAGAGAAATCTTCAGAACCGTTACTATGGCAAGAACATGCGTTCAGCAGTTCGCAGCCTTCGTAATATGACAGACAAGAACGAGGCTTTGGCGAAGTTCCCAGAGGTACAGAAAATGCTTGACAGAATGGCTAAGCGTGGTCTCATCCACAAGAACAAGGCTGCAAACCTCAAGTCAGGTCTGTGCGCCAGAATCGCAAAGTTAGCCTAAATTTTGAAACATATATTTACCGAACAGGAGGCTGGATTTTACATCCAGCCTTTTCGTGTTGTAGGCACAAAGAATCCGCGAACAACCCGTCCTACAATCCAGGGCGGCACCCGGGCTCCAGCATGACAGGTACGCGATCTGTTCTCTTGCACAGGTAATTTCCTAAAACCAATAAAGAGTAATCCGTCGCTGAAAGCGAAACGGCACCGTTAAAAAATCCAATGCAGGGCCGTTTGTTTGCAGGCCATTGTGCGAGGCATGTTTGAAGATTAGCGCGGGTATAAATTATTTTCAATATAGCCGCGCTAATCAAGGTCCGCAGCACCCTGCAAACAAGCGAAAGCCTGGAGTGGCAAGCAAGCGCCCGACCGAATGCTCGCCTATGGTGGCATGAGCAAAGGGCGCTTGTGACGATTTTTTCCGAGTGCCGAAGTTTTTGGTACTTTTTGCGTCAAAAAGTACAGCAAGAACGACAACTGAAAGAATAAACGACAACTGATTAAGGGTAAGTTATATTTAAGAATAGAAAATACTCATTCATGTTATTATACTATCCCAAGAAGTACCCTCGTAATTTTTGCATGTGAGCCGCGAACAACCCGTCCTACAATCCAGGGCGGCACCCGGGCCACCCTGTTCAACCGCTCTCAAACATCTGTCGCGCCACACAAGGACACAACCTCGCCACACTGTAGAAAAAAGTGTCAAAAGAGCCTCATCGACGCTATTTTTTAGTCAAAAAACTCTTGCCCATAAGGGCAATTTTTATTAACTTTGTTCAGTTTATTTGACTACAAAAATCAGTTATGAGCGAAGAAACAAACAAGAACTCTACGGCAAACTATTCAGCCGATAGCATCCAGGTCCTCGAAGGCTTGGAAGCAGTCCGCAAGCGCCCTGCAATGTACATCGGAGACATCAGCGAAAAGGGTCTCCACCACTTGGTATATGAGGTCGTCGACAACTCAATCGATGAGGCTATGGCCGGGTTCTGTACACACATAAACGTAACCATCAACCCAGGCAATTCAATCACCGTTCAGGACAACGGACGCGGCATCCCCGTTGACATGCACGAGAAAGAGGGACGTTCAGCCCTTGAGGTCGTTATGACAGTGCTTCATGCCGGCGGAAAGTTCAACAAGGATTCATACAAGGTGTCAGGCGGTCTGCACGGTGTAGGTGTATCGTGCGTGAATGCCCTTTCAAAGCACATGAAGACCGAGGTCTTCCGCGACGGCAAGCACTACGTCCAGAACTACTCATGCGGAAAGCCACTCGAGGATGTGCACTGCGTGGGCGACACTGACATCAGAGGTACCAAGCAGACATTCCAGCCCGACGACTCTATTTTCGTTGTATCGGAGTACCAGTACCAGATTCTGGCAACACGCCTCCGTGAGCTCGCATACCTGAACGCCGGCATAACAATCACACTTACCGACATGCGCCAGGCCGATGAGAACGGCAACTACATGAGTGAGACATTCTACTCGACAGAGGGATTGAAGGAGTTTGTCCGCTACATCGACTCATCACGCATTCCGCTTATCGGCGATGTGATCTACCTCAACACCGAGAAGAACAATATCCCCATCGAAGTAGCCATCATCTACAACACCGGCTACAGCGAGAATGTACACACATACGTCAACAACATCAACACCATTGAGGGAGGTACACACCTTGCCGGTTTCCGTCGTGCCCTTACCCGCACTCTCAAGAAATACGCCGATGACACAAAGGCTCTTGAGAAGGCAAAGGTAGAAATCTCGGGCGAGGACTTCCGCGAAGGTTTGACAGCCATCGTATCGGTAAAGGTAGCCGAGCCACAGTTCGAGGGACAGACAAAGACCAAGCTCGGCAACAGCGAGGTTACAGGTGCTGTAGACCAGGCTGTGGGCGAGGCTCTCGCATACTACCTCGAGGAGCACCCCAAGGAAGCGAAAATGGTTGTTGATAAGGTCATCCTTGCCGCAACAGCACGTATCGCTGCCCGCAAGGCACGTGAGAGCGTACAGCGCAAGAGCCCGATGAGCGGTTGTGGCATGCCGGGCAAGCTTGCCGACTGCTCCGACAAAGACCCTGCAAACTGCGAGCTTTTCCTTGTCGAGGGAGACTCTGCGGGCGGTTCTGCAAAACAGGGACGCAAGAACAAGTTCCAGGCTATCCTTCCGTTGCGCGGTAAGATTCTGAATGTGGAGAAGGTAATGTGGCACAAGGCATTCGAGAGCGATGAGGTAAACAACATCATCCAGGCTATCGGAGTACGCTTCGGACTTGACCCCGAAGACAGCAAGAAGGCAAACATCGAGAAGCTGCGCTACCACAAGATTATCATGATGGCCGATGCCGACGTCGACGGTGCGCACATCGGTACACTAATCATGACACTCTTCTACCGTTATATGCCCGAGGTTATCGAGGGCGGACACCTCTACAAGGCGATGCCACCGCTATACCTCTGTTCAAAGGGCAAGGTAAAGAAATACTGCTACGATGATGCAGAAAAAGATGCGTTCATCCAGGAGTATGCAGGCGGCAACGAGAAGGAAATAAACATTCAGCGCTACAAGGGTCTTGGCGAGATGAACCCCGAGCAGTTGTGGGACACTACCATGAACCCCGAGACACGTACCCTGAAGCAGGTAACGATACGCGATGCCCAGGAGGCCGACTACATATTCTCAATGCTCATGGGCGATGACGTCGGTCCACGCCGCGAGTTCATCGAGAAGAACGCCACATATGCGAATATCGATGCATAAAACACCCCTTGCAGGTGCCCAAGACCGCACTCCGGCGGTTTTGTCATTCTGAGCGCATGTGAATTATTGTATTTAGCGAGTGTAACAAGAATTCATTATATGTTACTCTACGGGCGTTACAATAATCGCCGAAGGCAAGAATCTCTTCGCCAGCAGCGCATTATATGAAGAAAGGATTGCAATTGCAATCCTTTCTTCATATAATAAGGTCATCCAGCCTTACCTTCGGTACACAATGTACACCGTCCTTCCGGTAATAATCATGCGGCTCATCGGCGGTTATCTCAACGAGAGCATGTTTTTCGGCACTCTTCCCGACGGCAACGACCATCAGAGGCTCAAGTTCAAGAGCGAGCGCACCCTTTATGGCATCCTTATCGAAAGAGAGTATACAAAGTCCGTTAAGCCCAATCTCAGCCGCTTGGAGCAACATGCTCTGCACTGATATCCCCAAATCGATATAAGTGCTTGTACGCGGTTCTATCGCGGAACATACCACGATAAAGGCATTGGGCTCATGTCCTGGCAAAGGCAGTTTCATTTCAGGGAGCCCCGCCCCCATTGAGATGTATGGTATGAGCTTATGGGCCTCATCGTTCATCACAAGACGGAAACGCAGCACCTGTCTGTTACGTGCCGATGCCACTTTAGTATTCACGGCCACAATGCGTCGTAATTGGTCGGGACGCACGATAAACGAGCAGTCATACCCACGCGTACTGCGGTTCTTCTCAAGCAGCACAGACAAGCTGTTCTTTGCCTTGGAAGAGGTATTCCCAGCAGACGCGCGATGCTGCTCCATTTTCTTTTCGAGATAATTATCAGCCATAAAAGTCAAGGTTAACGTTGTAGATACGCGGGAGAGAGTGTCCGCAAAAAATAAAAGAGCCTCATCTACTGAGACTCTTTTGAGGTACCTGGCGGATTCGAACCGCCGTACACGGTTTTGCAGACCGCTGACTAAGCCACTCATCCAAGGTACCGGTTGCTTTTAGCGATGACAAAGGTAAGACATTTTTTGTGAACGGCAAACAAAGAGACCGCTTTTTTGCCATTTTAGGGTATTTTTGAGCAAATATTCAACCAATTACACTCATAATCGGCTTTAAAATCATATCTTCGCGCAAATTATCATGATACATAAGGTAGAAAAGTATATCGCGAAGAACATGCTGCTTACCCCGGGAAGCAAGGTTCTTGTTGCGCTCAGCGGCGGTGCCGACTCTGTAGCGCTGCTTGTTGTGCTCTTGAAACTGGGCTACCGTTGCGAGGCCATGCACTGCAATTTCCACCTTAGAGGCGAAGAGAGCAACCGCGATGAGCTATTCGTGACAGAACTCTGCGCAAGACATAATGTACCTATGCGCACCGTTCATTTCGACACGACAGCATACGCCAAGAAACAAGGCATATCCATTGAAATGGCAGCCCGCGAACTGCGGTATGCAGCATTCGAGGAGCAACGGGCAAAGATTGGCGCCGACGCCATTGCCGTTGCCCACCACCGCGATGACTCGGCCGAAACACTGCTCCTGAACCTGTTGCGCGGAACCGGAATAAAGGGATTGTGCGGTATTCAGCCAAAGAACGGATATATTGTCCGTCCCTTGCTTTGCGTAGGCAGAGCCGATATAATAGACTATCTCAAATGGCGCAATGAAACATTTGTAACAGACAGCACTAACCTCACAAATGATTACACACGCAACAAGATAAGGCTTGATATCATCCCGCGGCTTGCAGAGATAAACCCCTCGGTTCTCGAGAGCCTTGCAGCCACTGCAAACAGGCTGAGAGAAGCCGAACAGATATACAACAGAGCCATCAAGGAAGCAACATCAAGGGTAATGAGCGGCAATACCATAAATATCTGCGCTCTGAAGAAGGAGACAGCCCCACAGACCTTGCTGCATGAGATATTATCGCCGCTTGGCTTCAACAGCACCCATGTCGCGAACATTTCCGAGGCGATAGAGAGTGAAGGCTACCGCGAAGTCACGAACAGCAGGTGGCGAATCATCAAGGAGCGCGACACGCTGCTGATTGTCCCGAATGAAGAGCAAGAGGAATACATTCTGACACTGCCTGCTGAAGGCTGTGTTGAAACAGGGAGAGGTACATTGCTTATCGAACAGCTATCATTTGACGGGAATATTCCCAAAGAGAGAAGCCGCGCTATGCTTGACGCAAGCAAACTGAAGAAACCTCTGACACTGCGTTCCATACGCAAGGGCGACCGTTTCTCCCCGTTCGGAATGCGCGGTACAAAACTTGTGAGCGATTATCTCACTGACCGCAAGAGAAGTATCATCGAGAAGCGACAGCAATTGGTGGTAACAGATGCGACAGGTGCAATCGTGTGGCTTGTGGATGAGCGCCCCGCAGCTCCATATTGTGTAAAGAGCAGTACAAAAGAGGTTGTTTTACTTGAGTGGAAAAGCAAAGAGGCATAAATGCTTACAGGATCTTTCAATCTTGACGCCACCATAAACAGCGCTACGGCTCAGCTTAAAGTCATTCGCTCAGATATACAAGAGCCTTCTTTGCCTCTTCGGAACCGCCGCTCCTTGCCTTTCGCAGGAGTCTGACACCCTTTGAACGGTTCTCGGCGACACCCTGACCATTATAATAACATACACCGAGATAGTACTGCGACTCGGGATAATCCTGCTCTGCGGCCAAGGTAAACCACTCGACAGCCTTGGCGTAATCCTGGCTCACCTGCAAAAGTTGGGGGGGCTGATATAAAAATGTTATCTTCGCATCATAAATAAAAGTATGATGCAAGACGAAAATATATTGTTGGAACTGGCCCGTTTGATACTCCCCTCGGGGTTTGTTGAGAATTTCAAGATTACAAGCATTATAAGCAA
>JAGBFX010000012.1 GCA_017936265.1 Bacteroidaceae bacterium
ACTCGTTGTAAACGGATGTAAACCCTTGTCAACTATCTACACGAAATGACAAAAAATAAGCTCCGCAAATTCTCCACGTCAGAAATATGTCTCAAAAATATGTGGAAATTTGGAAACCATCAAAAAGCAGTCTGAAAGTGTAAAATTTTAGAATATATTGATAATTAAAGGTTTATGTTTGGTTATTTCTGGTTGTTTTTGGTTGTTTTGGGCTTCTAAATACAGTTCTTGAACGCATCACTTCCAATGCTTGTGACGCTGTTGGGGATTGTGACACTTGTAAGGCCAGAGCAACCAGAAAACGCACTACTTCCAATGCTTGTAACGCTATTAGGGATTGTTATGCTTGTAAGCCCCCTACAGGAAGAGAACGCATCACTTCCAATGCTTGTGACACCGTTGGGGATTTCAATACTTGCAAGCCCTGTGCAACCAGAGAACGCATCACTTCCAATGCTTGTGACGCTGTTGCCGATTGTTACGCGTGTAAGGCCAGAGCAACTTTTGAACGCATTTTCCCCAATGCTTGTTACATTATTGCCGATTGTTACACTCTTGAGTGTTTTTATATTATAAAATGGCGAATAACCATAGCTGGAAGATGTGCCATAAGACAAGTCACGTCCTAAATACAATGTTTCCAATGGACAAACATAGAATAGCCCTTCATCATTAGTACTATTATATCTTAAAGACAATGTCTCACCACCATCCTCAATGCGTAATTCTTTAAGGTTAGTGCAATCAAAGAACGCACTATAGCCAATGTTTGTCACGCTGTTAGGAATTGTGACACTTGTAAGGCCAAAGCAATTAGAGAACGCATAATCCCCAATGCTTGTTACACTATTGCCGATTGTTACACTCTTGAGTGTTTCTATATTATAAAATGGCGAATAACCATATCTGGAACCTGCGTCATAAGATAAATTGCGGCCTAAATACAAAGTCTCCAATGGACAATCATAGAATAGTCCTTTACCAATTTCATAATAGTTACTAGCATAATAATTATACCCTAAAGATAAAGTTTCATTTCCATCCTCAATGCGTAATTCTTTAAGGCTTGTGCAACCATCGAACGCACAATCTTCAATGCTTGTCACGCTGTTAGGGATTATTACGCTTGTAAGGCCAGAGCAATTATAGAACGCATCGCGTCCAATGCTTGTAACGGCATAAGTTATGCCATTGCTGATAACTGATGAAGGGATATCAACTCTACCTGTATATTCATTTGAATAACTACTACAACTATTTCCTCTGTAAGTTACTTCAACAGTCTTTTCCTCTTCAGATAAAATATTGTAGTAAATCCCACCCACCTCAAAATCGTGGGCCATTGCAACTGTTGCAACCATCAACAGCAATGCAGTAAATAAGTGTTTTAATGTTTTCATAATTGTATTATTTAGCATTGTTCATCTAGTACAATCTTTTCTATCTCTTTATCTATCATTGTTTTTATAGTTTCAAGACGCCAGTATAGGTATTTATCTTTTGATGTTATAACTTTTTTAAATGGGAAGTCTGAATATTCTGGAATTTTATAAATGTCTGACACGTCTAAGGATAATGCATATGCACAGAAGACATAATGTACTTCAACTTTATTGACACAGTTCTTCTCTTTATTGTTTATTATTGTTATATTAGATAATGTGACGTCACTATCTTTTTCAATTACATCAAAATACGCTAAAAATGCCACCTTGTCTCCATTATTCTTTACATATCTAACATAAGCATAGGACTGATTACCATATTCAGACATTTTCTTATTGTAAATCCCTGAATAATTGTCCATTAATTTAAAAAGGCAATAACAATCTTCGTTGTCTGCTTTCTGTTCATGGTAAATATTTTCTTCCATAACAAAAGGATTATCTCCCCCACCCGCTCCCTGAGCAAGGATTATAACAAAAAGAAGGCGTGGGAACTTTGCTATTATTCAACTGAGGCTCTGGAATGCCCGTCATATATAATAAGCAAAGCCCACGCCGAATGTATGCAGTATACCAAGAACTGGTATATATACAACATTGACGTGGGCGTTTCTTGCTCATTATCCATATGACTTAAATTTTCCAGATTTCAGTTGAGGATAATTTTGCTAAACGCCCTATAACTAATATGTCTGCCAGTGAAGGCCATTCACTGACAATGCAAAAGTAGTCAATAGGGGTCAAGAATGCAAGAAACTATAAAAATTTAATTTTAGTGCTTGTATATCAGCTATTGACAACAAATATAGTCTAATAGACAGCAATGCGAGTTGTTGTTTTACAACTTTTTACAGCAAATGCACAAAAATTTTTAATTCCAGGCACCAGCACATTGACAGCACTCGCTAACCGCGACCCACGCGGCACGAATTACTCCGTGCTACGCGTGACCAATCGCTGCTCGCACTGTCGATGTTACAAGTAACATTACACTTTTGTACCCCTCCGCCTTCGGCACCTCCCCTACAGGGGAGGAGTTTGTTACAACAAAGTGGCAACGGTTAGCATCGGTAATTCCAATGATAACCGGCACCGTTAAATTCCACAGTTTGAACCTGTTTGATTTTTGGAAAAAGTGCGAGGCCTGTTTGACCGCTAGTTACACGATTGCTTGCAAGCGGGTAACTGAGGGAGTCCCGCAGCACCCAAAAATCAACAGAAAGTTCAAGCGGCAAGACCTCTTTGACTGAAAGATGTCGCTTGCGACTCTTGAACAAAAAAGAGGTAGACTGGAATTTCCGTGTGCCGGGACCTTTTGCGTACTTTTCAGTCATGAAAAGTATGTGATAGAACGACAACAAGAAGAATAAACGACAACAGATTAAGGGTAAAACAAACCAAGGAATAACAGCTTTATTTAGTTGAGTTATTTCGTCCACACGAAATTTCTACTGAACCAGCATCACTTATTTCAACAATTTTCCTCAAAAATCCATTTCTATTTGAATGAATTAATCTAAATTTACAAAAACTATACTCAGACTTATATATTAACCAAAAGTAAAAGATATGGATTACAATGTTCTATTCTGGTTTGTGCCTGCGGCATCGTTGCTGGCACTTACCTTTGCCTGGTATTTCTACAGGCAGATGAAGAAAGAGAGTGAAGGTACCGAACGCATGGCATACATTGCCGAGGCAGTGCGTAAAGGTGCAATGGCTTATCTGAAGCAGCAGTACAAGGTTGTGACAATAGTATTTGTCTCTCTCGCACTGATTTTTGCCATTATGGCCTATGTATTCAAAATCCAGAACGAGTGGGTGCCTTTCGCATTCCTTACCGGTGGTCTCTTCAGCGGATTGTCGGGCTTTCTGGGCATGAAGACCGCTACATACGCATCGGCACGTACTGCCAACGCTGCACGCTCTTCAATGAACAGCGGTCTGCGCATGGCATTCAGGAGCGGCGCTGTCATGGGCCTTGTTGTGGTAGGCCTGGGTTTGCTCGATATCTCGGTGTGGTATCTCATCCTTGACAGCTTTATTCCTGCCGACATTAACGACACCGGCATGAAACTGTGTATTATCACAACCACAATGCTTACATTCGGTATGGGTGCATCGACACAGGCCCTCTTTGCCCGTGTGGGTGGCGGTATTTACACAAAAGCCGCCGACGTTGGTGCCGACCTTGTTGGAAAGACTGAATACAACATCCCCGAGGATGACCCGCGTAACCCTGCCACCATTGCCGACAATGTGGGCGACAATGTGGGCGACGTGGCCGGCATGGGCGCCGACCTGTACGAGAGCTATTGCGGCTCTATCCTCTCATCGGCAGCTCTTGGTGCCGCGGCCTTCGCTGCCGACGGTTCGGCAATGCAGACCAAGGCAGTCTTTGCTCCTATGCTCATTGCGGCAGTTGGTATAGTACTATCTATAATAGGTATATTCTCGGTTCGCACAAAGGAGAATGCCGACATCAAGAGCCTCATCGGTGCGTTGTCACGTGGTACAAACCTCTCTTCGCTGCTGATTGTAGCTGCCACATTCGCAATATTGTATATGCTTGGCATTGAGAACTGGGTTGGCTTGTCATTGGCAGTGGTTGTAGGTCTCTTGGTAGGTATCGTCATCGGCCGCTCTACCGAGTATTACACATCACAGTCTTATGCTCCCACACGCAAGGTTTCCGAGGCCGGAAAAACCGGCCCTGCAACAGTAATCATCTCGGGTATGGGATTGGGCATGTTGTCAACAGCTATCCCTGTGCTCTCAGTAGTTGTGGGAATCATCCTGTCTTACCTGCTTGCTACAGGCTTTGAGCTTGGTGCCGAGCATGTATCTTTGGGTCTGTACGGTATTGCCATTGCATCGGTAGGTATGCTCTCTACATTGGGTATCACATTGGCTACAGATGCTTACGGCCCTATCGCCGACAATGCCGGCGGTAACGCCGAGATGAGCGGTCTTGAGCCTGAGGTACGCCGTCGTACCGATGCGCTCGACTCGCTGGGCAACACTACAGCCGCTACAGGCAAGGGGTTTGCAATCGGTTCAGCAGCGCTCACTGCACTTGCCCTTCTTGCATCATACATTGAAGAGATAAGGATTGCTCTGGAGCGCACCAACCCCGATGTGCTTATCAACGGCAAGCCTCTCATGAGTGCAAACATCGTGGACTTCATGCACTATTATGACGTGACCCTGATGAATCCTATGGTGCTTTGCGGTATCTTTGTAGGTGCAATGATGTCGTTCCTGTTCTGCGGTCTTACAATGAATGCTGTGGGTCGTGCTGCACAGAAGATGGTATCTGAGGTACGCCGCCAGTTCAGCGAAATCAAGGGTATCCTCGAAGGAAAGACCGAGCCCGACTACTCTCGCTGCGTAGAGATTTCGACACGCGGTGCACAGCAGGAGATGATACTTCCTTCACTGCTCGCCATTGCGGCTCCAATCATCACAGGTGTGGTACTTGGCGTTCCTGGTGTCATTGGTCTTCTTATCGGTAGCTTGTCATCGGGATTCCTGTTGGCAGTATTCCTTGCCAATGCCGGAGGTGCATGGGACAACGCGAAGAAATATGTCGAGGAGGGTAACTTCGGCGGCAAGGGCAGCGACACGCACAAGGCTACCGTTGTAGGCGACACTGTCGGCGACCCATGCAAGGATACATCGGGACCGAGCCTTAACATTCTTATTAAGCTTATGAGCATGGTAGCCATTGTTATGGCAGGCCTGACTCTTGCATTTAACCTGATAGGATAAGTATTACACAGAGGTCTGTAAATACACAGGCTTTTCAACAAACCTATAGTGGGTGTATCAAAAAATAATTTGATACACCCACATTTTTATAAAAAAAGAGTACCTTTGAAGTCGACATAAACAGAAAACAGTTATGCTTCCGATAGAAACACGAAACGAGATTATAGGATTACTGAAACGAGAGGTTGTACCCGCAATGGGATGTACCGAGCCTGTTGCTGTGTCGTTGTGTACGGCCAAGGCTGTGGAGATTCTGGGTTGCGTGCCACAGCGCATTGAAGTAAGACTCAGCCCTAACGTGCTGAAGAACGCTATGGGAGTAGGAATCCCGGGCACAGGAATGGTAGGCTTGCCCATAGCCATAGCTCTTGGCGCATTGGTAGGACGCAGTGAATATAGCCTGGAGGTACTGAAAGATACCACACCGCAGGCTGTGGAACAAGGAAGACGCATGATTGAGGAGAAGCGCATAAACGTATCCCTCAAAGAGGGCGCATGCGACGTGCTGCACATTGAGGTCGAGGCGGCAACCGACACCGACAGGGCTGTTGCCGTAATATCGGGCAGCCATACGAACTTCGTATTCCTGCAGCGTAACGATGAGGTGCTTCTGGACAACAACAGAGCGAAAGACGCTGTCAGTGAAAATGCAGCAGATGTAGAGCTATCTATGCGCAAGGTATGGGAATTCGCGATGGAGTCTCCCGTAGAGGAGCTATCCTTTATCCTCGAGGCACGCCGGTTGAACAAGAATGTTGCCGAGGAATCGCTCAAAGGCGAGTGGGGACACTGCCTTGGCCGCATAATAAGCGGTGATGCACGCAACAAGGTCTTCGGAGATACAGTATTCACAAGAATGGTCTCTTACACCTCGGCTGCATGTGACGCACGCATGGGCGGTGCACAGATGCCGGTCATGAGCAACTCGGGTAGCGGTAATCAGGGCATAGCATCTACACTCCCTGTTGTCGTATATGCCGAGGAGACAAAAGCGTCAGAAGAAAGCCTTATACGCGCCTTGGTACTGAGCCACCTCACCGTTGTATACATCAAGCAGAGCCTTGGCCGTCTGTCGGCCCTGTGCGGATGCGTTGTTGCTTCAACAGGTTCCAGTTGCGGTATAACATACCTGATGGGCGGCGGATATGATGAGGTTGCAATGGCTGTAAAGAACATGGTTGCCAACCTTACCGGTGTCATCTGTGACGGTGCCAAGCCAAGCTGCGCTCTCAAGCTTGCGAGTGCGGTATCCACCGCAATGTTCTCATCTGTCATGGCAATGGAGCACCATTGCGTGACATCACTCGAGGGCATTGTCGATGATGACGTGGACAAGTCGATAAGAAACCTGACATCTATCGGTTCTCAAGGCATGCAGCAGACCGACAAGATGATTCTTTCAATTATGACAAACAAGTAATTTAACGTGAATTCAATATAAACTCAACCAAATCGCGTAACTGTCATCCTGACAAAGCGAAGCGGCGGAAGGATCTCTGCACCCATTCTATAGAGATGCTTCACTATGTTCAGCATGACAAAAATGCTTTAGACAACACTTATATCGAACTCACGTTAATTTCAGTTTAGAATCAAGCACAAGGAGGATGACCCATTCTATTTTGGGTCATCCTCCTTATTATAACATCACACCAAATAATTTTTTCAATTTTTGTGATTGACGCAAAGTTGTATTATTTTTGTTGATTGGTAATATGGCGGCATGCCGCCCGATAAAAGACAAAAGAAGAGAAGTGGTTTTCAATTACGACATATTGGTTATTGGTGCCGGGCACGCAGGATGCGAGGCTGCGGCGGCTGCGGCGAACATGGGCAAGCGCACATGCCTGATGACTATTGACATGAACAAGATTGCGCAGATGAGCTGCAACCCCGCAATAGGAGGCATAGCGAAAGGACAGATTGTGCGTGAAATTGACGCACTTGGAGGATATACGGCCATTGTTACTGACCGCGCATCCATACAGTTCCGAATGCTCAACCGCTCAAAAGGCCCTGCAATGTGGAGCCCCCGTGCACAATGCGACAGGATGAAATTTAGCCAATATTGGCGAGAAATTCTTGAAAACACCCCGAACCTTGATATGTGGCAGGACATCGCCACCGAACTTATCGTCGAAGACGGCAAAGCCGTTGGAGTGAGGACACAGATGGGTGCGGAGTTCCGCGCCTCATGCACAATAATCACAGCGGGCACATTCCTCAACGGTCTGATGCACATAGGCAAGGTACAGATTGAGGGCGGCCGCGTAGCCGAGCCCGCCGCAAAAGGATTGACCGAGTCAATCACGGCACACGGCATAACAGCCGGACGTATGAAGACTGGCACACCGGTGCGCCTTGACAGACGCTCGATAAATCTGGAGCTGACCGAGGTTCAGGAGGGCGACAATGATTTCCACCGTTTCTCGTACAGCGACACACAACGCAGCCTGAAACAGTTACCCTGCTGGGGGTGCTACACGAACCCCGAGGTTCACAGAATCCTGCATGACAGCCTTGCCGACTCTCCACTCTACAACGGACAAATCCAGAGCATAGGGCCACGCTACTGCCCGAGCATTGAAACAAAGATTGTAACCTTTGCCGAGCGCGACAGGCATCTCCTGTTCCTTGAGCCCGAGGGCGAGACAACACAGGAAATTTATGTGAACGGTTTCTCATCATCGCTCCCTATGGAGGCGCAGCTGACCGCGCTGAGGAAAATCCCCGCGCTTGAGAACGCCGTTGCCTATCGCCCAGGATACGCGATAGAGTATGACTATTTCGACCCGACACAACTGAAGCACACCCTCGAATCAAAGATAATCGGAGGGCTATACTTCGCCGGCCAGGTAAACGGAACGACGGGATACGAAGAGGCTGCCGGTCAGGGCATCATTGCAGGAATAAACGCAGCCCTCAAGATTGACGGCAAGGAACCTTTCACTCTCCGCCGCGATGAGGCGTACATTGGCGTGCTCATTGACGACCTTGTAACAAAAGGAGTGGATGAACCCTACCGCATGTTCACATCAAGAGCAGAATACAGGATATTGCTCCGCTCGGACAACGCCGACATGCGCCTTACCGAAAAGGCATACGGAATCGGGCTCGTGACCGAGGAGCGTTACGAGAGACTGCAAATCAAAAAGCAGAAGATTGCCAAGCTGACAGATTTCATTGAAAACTTCTCGGTAAAGGCCGACCTAATCAATAAAGGACTCGAGGAGTTGGGCACTACCCCACTTGTTCGCGGGTGTAAGCTTGCATCAATAATCGAGCGTCCACAGGTAACGATAGAGTCGATAGCAAACTATATAAACGCTCTCAGCCGGGAGCTCGAAAAACTCGGAAACGACCGCGAAGAGATTGTAGAGGCAGCCGAGATTGAAATAAAATACCGGGGCTACATACAGCGTGAGCGTGAGCTTGCCGAGAGGATGATTCGCTTGGAGAACATACGCATCAAGGGCAAGTTCGACTACAACAGCATAGAGTCACTTTCCACCGAGGCCCGACAGAAACTGACAGCCATAGACCCCGAAACGCTTGCGCAGGCAAGCCGCATACCGGGCGTGTCGCCAAGCGACATTAATGTGCTGCTTGTACTTGTGCGGAAATGAACGGATGTTCCACGTGGAACAACGCCTTAAAACAACAACCACGGTGGGGTTAAAACCGGAAACCAAAAGTTTGGCAACCATTAGCCCCCTTAGTAGCCCTTAAACGTTAAACATTAAACACTAAAATTAAACCATAACAACACAGTCATGAACAAAGAACTTTTGCTTAAGAACCTGAGAAACATCCCCGACTTCCCCATCCCGGGAATCCAGTTCAAGGATGTAACATCACTATTCAAGAACCCCGCTTGCCTCCGCGAGATGGATGAAGCCCTGTACGAGATGTACAAGGACAAAGGGATAACCAAGATTGTAGGTATTGAGTCACGCGGTTTTGTCATGGCATCGGCTCTTGCAGTTAAACTGAATGCCGGTTTTGTGCCAATACGCAAGCCAGGTAAACTGCCCGCAGAGACAATAAGCGAGACTTACGGCAAGGAGTACGGACGCGACACAATCGAGATCCATAAAGACGCAATCGATGAGAATGACGTAGTCCTTATACACGATGACCTTTTGGCAACAGGCGGCACAATGCTCGCAGCGTACCACCTGGTAAAGAAGCTAAACCCAAAGAAAGTAATGATCAACTTCATCATCGAACTTGAGGGGCTTAAAGGAAGAGCCACATTCCCGGCAGATGCTGAAATAGAGTGCCTGCTAACACTTGAAGGCAAATAATGGGCAAGGAGAAGAGAGGCGAAAGAGAGGAGTATCTGAAAGGGATTGTAAACAACCTACCCGACTCCCCGGGCTGCTATCAGTATCTTAACGAGAGCGGCACGATAATCTATGTGGGGAAAGCAAAGAACCTCAAGCGTCGCGTCTCATCTTACTTCAATAAAGAACAACAGACATTAAAGACAAAGCTGCTTGTCGCAAAGATTGCCGACATACGCTATGTCGTAGTGAATAGCGAGGCTGATGCCCTGCTTCTTGAGAACAACCTCATAAAGCAGCATAAGCCTCGCTACAATGTTCTGTTGAAGGATGACAAGACATATCCTTCAATTTGCATAACGAACGACTATTTCCCTAAAATTTTCAAGACCCGCAAAACGGTAAAAGGAGCCGGACGTTACTTCGGCCCCTACACCAACGCCGGCGCACTTCACGCACTGCTGGAACTGATAAAGGAGCTGTACCCTCTGCGTACATGCAACCTGAACATAACACCCGAGGGCGTAAGGGATGGCAAATACAGTGCATGTCTTGAATATCAGATAAAGAAATGCTGTGCACCCTGCATCGCAAAGATTTCACGCGATGGTTACCTCACATATATAAGCGAAGTCACATCAATTCTGAAAGGTGATATAAAGGTTCTGCAAGAGAAACTGCTCGTCGAAATGAAGGAAAAAGCAGTTGCACTTGAATTCGAGGAGGCACAGAAAATCAAAAAAAGATACGAACTTATCGAGAACTTCAGGACACGCAGCGAGGTGGTCAGCCAGTCAATGACCAACATTGACGTATTCTCGATAGAGAGCGATGAAAAGAGTGCATTCATAAATTTCCTGCACATCACAAACGGTTGCATAAACCAGGCATTCACTATTGAATATCAGAAAAGGCTCGATGAAACCGATGAAGAATTGATTTCAATGGGCATAATCGAATTGAGAAACAGATTCGGCAGCAACGCAAAGGAGATGATACTACCCTTCCCCATTGAATCGCCCATTGAAGGAGTCACTATAACCGTCCCTCAAAAAGGGGAGAAGGCACGTCTGCTGGCGCTCTCGAGGCTTAATGTAAAACAGTACAAGGTTGACCGCCTGAAGCAGGAGGAGAAGCTTAATCCCGAGCAGAAAGCAACGCGCATGATGAAGGAGATTCAAGAAGCTTTGCATCTTGAAAAAATGCCGATGATTATTGAGTGTTTTGATAATTCCAACATTCAGGGAAGCGATGCCGTAGCTGCATGTGTGGTATTCCGCAAACTGAAGCCAAGCAAGAAGGATTACAGGAAATATAACATAAGAAGCGTAAACGGTCCCGATGACTATGCATCAATGCGCGAGGTCGTAATGCGTCGCTACAGCCGCATTATTGAGGAGCAGGGAGAACTGCCTAACCTTATCATCGCTGACGGCGGCAAAGGACAGATGGAGGCCATGCGTTCAGTGATAGAAGATGAACTGGGGCTGCACATACCCATTGCTGGGTTGGTAAAGGACGGACGCCACCGCACATCGGAGTTGCTTGTAGGCAAGGAGAACAAGGTAATAGGACTAAAGCAGAACACTCCCCTATTCCGCCTTATGACGCAGATTCAGGACGAAGTGCACCGCTTTGCCATCACATTCCACCGCGACAAGCGCAGCAAGCGACAGACAGCCTCACAGCTCGACAGCATAAAGGGAATAGGCGAGAAGAGCAAGCAGGCGCTCCTGCAACACTTCAAGAGCATAAAACGCATAAGGCAGGCAACCATTGAGGATGTAGCGGCATTAATAGGAGAGTCAAAGGCAAAATTAGTGCTCGAGGCACTCAAAAATGGAAACCTTTAGCTATCTTTGCGCAATACAAAGTTCGTTATGAGAGTACTTATACAGAGAGTAAAGAGAGCATCGGTAACAGTCAGCGGAGAGCTTGTATCGGAGATTGGAAAAGGATTGCTGGTATTTGTCGGCATATGCGATGATGACGGCAAAGAGGATATCGAGTGGCTCACAAAGAAAATATCAAATATACGCCTTTTTGACGATGAAAACGGAGTGATGAACCTTTCGGTGCAGGAGACTGGTGGCGAAGTGCTCGCAGTGAGCCAGTTTACCCTTATGGCATCCACAAAAAAAGGCAACCGTCCGTCATACATCAAGGCTGCAAAGCCCGACATTTCGGTACCGCTCTACGAGCAGTTCTGCAACGAAATGGAGATTGCCATGAACAAACCGATTAAAAGGGGTGTTTTTGGTGCAGACATGAAGGTCGATTTGCTCAACGACGGCCCGGTAACGATATTCATTGACTCAAAGAACAGAGAGTGACATGACCATAAAGGAAGCACAAGAGCGCGTCGACAGGTGGATAAAGGAGTATGGAGTGCGATACTTCAACGAGATGACCAACATGGCAATCCTTACCGAGGAGGTGGGCGAGGTCGCGCGCATCATGGCACGCACCTACGGAGAGCAATCGTTCAAGGAAGGCGAGAAGAGAGAACTCGGCGATGAGCTTGCCGACGTGCTATGGGTACTGATATGCATAGCCAACCAGACAGGTGTAGACCTTACCGAGGCTCTTGAAAAGAACCTCGATAAAAAGACCAAGAGAGACAAGGATAGACATATTAACAACAAAAAACTTATATGACAATGAGAGAGAATTGTAACTGTGGCCATGGTGAACACCACCATCACGCCGACATGGAAAGCAAATATGATTTTGTCATTGCCGAATATGGCAATGTAATGAGCGATGAAGAGGTTGCAGCCAATGTAAAGCGACTGATCGAGGAGAAGGTTGAAGAGAACAACACCCTCGAGGTAAAGAAGTTCCTTTTCAACTGCATAGACCTCACCACCCTCAAATGCACCGACAGCGAGGAGAGCGTAATGGCATTTACAGAGAAGGTAAACGAGTTCGATGACACCTACCCCGACCTGAAGAATGTCGCGGCAATATGCGTATATCCTAACTTCGCAAAGATTGTCAACGAGACACTGCAGGTTGAGAATGTAGGCATCGCATGCGTATCGGGCGGATTCCCCTCTTCGCAGACATTCCAGGAGATTAAGGTTGCCGAGACTGCCATGGCAATACACGACGGCGCTACAGAGATTGACATCGTACTGAGCGTAGGCAAGTTCCTCAGCGGCGACTACGAAGGAGTGTGTGATGAGATACAGGAGCTGAAGAGCGTATGCGGCGAGAAACACCTGAAGGTCATCCTGGAAACAGGAGCCCTGAAGAGCGCCGAGAATATCAGGAAAGCATCGATTCTATCGATATATTCAGGTGCAGACTTCATAAAGACCTCCACCGGCAAGGAATCTCCGGCTGCGACACCCGAAGCCGCCTATGTAATGTGCAGCACCATCAAGGAGTACTATCAGAAAACAGGCCGTAAAATCGGTTTTAAGCCCGCCGGAGGCATTAACACCGTCCACGATGCACTCGTGTACTACACGATAGTAAAAGAGCTGTTAGGAGAGGAATGGCTGACCAATGAGCTTTTCCGCCTCGGAACAAGCCGTCTGGCAAACCTCTGCCTCAGCGAAATTGTCGGCGAGGAGACAAAATTCTTCTGATAGACAAGCATAATCATATACATATAAAGGCGGCCATGGCCGCCTTTATATGTATATGATTATGTCAATTATTTGTCGCGCTTGATGACATAATCGATATATGCCGTCAGAGCCTCTCTCAACTCATCGGAAATATCATCGGGAAGCAGCGCAAGAGCCTCGGAGCGATAGCGTTCAATCATATTCTCGGCATACCCGATGCCACCCTCCTCTATTGAAATCCTTATTAGCTGCCCTATCTCGTTCTCATCGAGGAACTGCGATGCCGTGAGCTTCGCACGGATAGGCTCCAAAATAGGGTTGTTGCTGTTCTCCAACACATACAAGGCCGGGAGTGTAATCTTTCCCTCACGCATGTCACTGCCTGTAGGCTTGCCTACATCGTTGGAATAATAATCGAACAGGTCATCCTTAATCTGGAAGCAGATTCCGATGTTTTCACCGAATTTCTTGAACCTTTCGAGCATCTCCGTATCGGCATCGGCCGAATATACTGCACATGCACAACAGCAGACAAACAATGAAGCGGTCTTGTACTTTATAACATTGATATAGTTCTCCTCACTGTATGAGCCGTTGCGCTGCAAGTCGAGCTGCATGAGCTCGCCGCGTGTAAGAGCCTTGCCGAGGATTGAAAGTTCCTCCACTATCCTGTAGTCACGTGTAGTGGCCGCATTGTTGAGCGACTGCGACAGGATATAGTCACCGACAAGAACCGCTATGCTGTTGTTGTAGGCAACATTTACCGACGGGCGCCCCCTGCGTTTGTCACTCTCATCTATTACATCATCATGGAGAAGGCTTGCCGTATGCAACATTTCCATTGCCGACGCCGATGCCAGCATCTTGATATTAACATTGCCAAGATACTTGGCAACAAGAAGCAGCAATATCGGACGCATCTTCTTGCCTTTACCCTCGTTGACATACCTCAAAGCCGAGTCAAGCAACGGCAAGTCGCTTTTAAACTGAGATTCGAAATAGCTGTTGAACATCGCCATCTCCTTCTCTATTGGTCTCGTTATAGTATTCAGCATATCAAGAAAGTTGAAAAATAAACATACTGTAGAAATAACAGGCCAACGGCCACTATTCCCTGAATATTATACAAAAGTAATAAAAAAGAATATGTTTGAAAGCAAAAAATATGTATTTTTACGTTCACTTATAAATTGGAAAATGGAGAAACTGTTTTTATTAGACGCTTACGCACTCATATACCGTGCATATTATGCCTTCATCAAGAACCCGAGAATAAACTCAAAAGGGTTCAACACGTCGGCAATACTCGGTTTCATCAACACCCTTGAGGATGTGCTCAAGAAGGAGAATCCCACACACATCGGCATCGCCTTCGACCCTAAAGGCCCCACCTTCAGACACGAGGCCTATGAGCAGTACAAGGCACAGCGCGAAGAGACACCCGAGGTAATCAGGGAATCGGTACCTGTCATAAAAGAGTTCATAAAGGCCTATAATATCCCCATTTTCGAGGTTCCGGGGTATGAGGCTGATGACGTCATAGGAACATTGGCAAAAACCGCGGAGAAAAGGGGAATTATTACATATATGATGACCCCGGACAAAGACTACGGACAGCTGGTTTCGGAGACAACTTTCATATACCGTCCCAAGTACGGCGACAAGGAGTTCGAGATTATGGGTGTTGAAAGGGTAAAAGAGAAATTCGGCATACAATCGACACTGCAGGTAATAGACCTTCTTGGACTCATGGGCGACTCCAGTGACAACATACCCGGATGCCCCGGCGTCGGAGAGAAAACAGCACAGAAACTCATAGCCCAGTTCGGCAGCATCGAAAATCTTCTCGAGAACACCGGCGAACTGAAAGGAGCGCTAAAGACAAAAGTCGAAGAGAACAGGGAGAAAATTATTTTCAGCAAATTCCTTGCTACCATTAAGACCGATGTTCCCATCGAGCTTGACATGGAAGCCTTGAAGAGAGAAGCGCCCAACGAGGAAGAACTTACCCGACTGCTCGACTTCTACGAACTGCGCGCCCTAAAGGAGAGAGTAAAAAAGACAAACCTCGCTCCGTCACTTTTTGATGCAGCCGAAGAGGAGACCGCAATGCAAACCAGGGAGGAGAAGAAAGAGCCGAAAAGTACAGCTCTTCAAGGCTCTCTCTTTGATTTTTTTCCGACCGAAGATGCGGGCGAAGAAAAAAAATCGAGCCATTTGACGTTAAAAGAGGTCAATCACACCTACAAACTCATTGAAACAGAGGAAGATATAACCTCTTTGGTCACTGCTGTAAAAAATTGCAATTCTGTGTGCTTTGACACAGAAACCACAAGCACAAACGCTCTTGATGCCGAATTGGTGGGAATCAGCCTCTCGGTAAAAGAGAACGAGGCGTTCTATATACCCATGCCTGCCGAAAGAGAGGCAACCGAAAGGAGACTTCAGATTTTAAGAGATCTCTTCGAAAATGAAGAGAGCGAAAAGGTGGGACAGAACATGAAATATGACATCACGGTGTTAGCCAATTACGGCATAGAGGTAAGAGGTCCTCTTTTCGACACTATGATTGCGCACTATGTTCTGCAACCTGAGCTTTACCACGGAATGGACTACCTTGCCGAAATTTACCTCAATTACGAAACTATAAAGATTGAAGAACTCATAGGCGAGAAAGGACGTGGACAGAAGAACATGCGTGACGTATCCCCTACCCTTGTATGCGACTACGCCTGCGAAGATGCCGATGTAACACTCAAGCTGAAGAACATCCTGCAGCTTGAGCTCAAGAGAGAGGGAATAGAAGAACTCTTCTACAACATTGAGATGCCGCTTGTGCCTGTACTTGCCTACATGGAGCGCAACGGTGCACGCATAGACACCGCATCGCTAAAGGAGACCTCTACCCTATTCACAAAACGCCTTGCAGAGATTGAGGGGCAAATATATTCACTTGCCGGGGAGTCATTCAACATAGCATCACCGAAGCAGGTGGGCGAGATTCTGTTCGGAAAACTGAAGATTGTAGACAAGCCCAAGAAGACAAAGACAGGACAATATGTGACATCCGAGGATGTTCTCGCACAGTTGCAGAACCGCCACCCTATCGTTAAAAATATTTTACAATACCGCGGACTGAAGAAGCTGCTCAGCACATATGTCGATGCACTGCCCGAACTGGTCAACCCAAGAACAGGGAAGATACATACATCGTATAATCAGACAGTGACCGCTACAGGCCGCCTAAGTTCAAGTAACCCCAACCTGCAGAATATACCCATACGCGATGAGGACGGCAAGGAGGTGCGCAAGGCATTCGTTCCCGATGAGGGATGCCTGTTCCTGTCGGCCGACTATTCACAGATAGAATTACGCATTATGGCACATCTGAGCGGGGATAAGAACATGATTGAGGACTTCCGCAGCGGGTATGACATTCATGCAGCCACAGCCGCAAAGGTTTACAAGAAACCTATTGAAGAGGTAACAAAGGATGAACGTCGTAAAGCAAAGGTAGCCAATTTCGGCATAATCTACGGCATATCTGTGTTCGGGCTTGCCGAGAGGATGAACGTAGACCGACGCGAGGCAAAAGAGCTCATAGAGAACTATTTTGCAACCTACAGCGGGGTGCAGCAATACATTGAAAAATGTAAACAAGAGGCAAAGGAAAAAGGATACGTTGAGACCATATTCCACCGCAAGCGCTACCTGCCCGACATAAACTCACACAATGCAGTGGTGCGCGGATATGCCGAACGGAACGCAGTGAATGCCCCCATCCAGGGAAGCGCCGCCGACATAATAAAGGTTGCCATGGTAAATATATACCGTCGCATGAAAGCCGAGGGCATGCGCTCAACAATGATTCTGCAGGTACACGATGAATTGAACTTCAATGTCGTTCCACAGGAGAAAGAGAAGATGCAGGCACTGGTCCTTGAGGAGATGCAGAACGCCTTCACAATGAGCGTACCGCTCATTGCCGAGCATGGTTGGGGAAACAACTGGCTTGAGGCACATTGATTTACAGAGATTCATAAAAACTATTACTAACTGTCATATTCAGAAATATGGAAAATGAGAAAATAAACCTTTCATATGATTGGTACTCCGAAGAAAATGATATAGGAGGTTCTACAAAGGAGTTCAGAAGCCATGGAACAATAGAAGCCGTCATTGGAGAATGCAAGGAGAAAATTGACGGCTTTAACAGGCTTAGCATAAAAAGCATCAGCAAAGAGTGCATCACATTCTCATTCTTTGATGAAGAGAAGGAGCTGCGTCCAGGTTCAAGCATATCATTCAGCTACGAGGTTGACGGATACGAGGACCACGATGGCGTTGTATGGTCTACAGAATACTACAGAATAAAAATCTGTTGGGATGATGTTAAAGCTTAAGAGAAGGCCTGCAAACCCATTATTTATTAATTTAATTAGATATTTCCGCAGATAATGAGTAATTTTGCGGAAATTTCCAATTATCATAAACAGAATAAACAATAAAAAGATATGGCTCTTAAAGCAGGTATCGTTGGCTTGCCCAACGTAGGAAAATCGACACTTTTCAACTGTCTGTCAAGTGCAAAGGCACAGGCAGCGAACTTCCCTTTCTGCACCATCGACGCGCAGCTGGGACAGATTACCGTACCCGATGAGCGACTGAACAAGCTCGCCGAACTGGTACACCCCGGACGCATTGTCCCCGCAACATGTGACATTGTAGACATTGCAGGCCTTGTAAAGGGTGCGAGCAAGGGCGAAGGCCTCGGCAACCAGTTCCTCGGAAACATACGCGAGACCGACGCAATCATACACGTTCTGCGCTGTTTCGACAATGACAACATTGTACACGTAGACGGCTCTGTGAACCCTGTACGCGACAAGGAAATCATTGACCTAGAATTGCAGTTCAAGGACCTTGAGACCATCGAGAACCGCATAAAGCGTGTCGAGAAACAGGCTCGCGTAGGCGGCGACAAGCAGGCAAAGCTCGAATACGATGTACTCATGCAGTACAAAGAGGCCCTGGAAGCGGGAAAATCGGCCCGTACAGTGGTTTTTGAAACCGAAGATGAGCAACAGATTGCAAAGAACCTTTTCCTGCTCACATCGAAGCCTGTACTCTATGTATGCAACGTAGATGATACATCGGCAGCAAGCGGCAACAAATATGTCGAGGCTGTGCGCGAAGCAATAAAGGATGAGAATGCACAACTGCTGATTATCTCGGCACAGACCGAGGCCGACATCGCAGAGCTCGAGAGCTACGAGGAGAAGCAGATGTTCCTTGAGGACATGGGCCTGAAGGAGTCGGGTTGCGACCGCCTCATCAAGGCAATATACACCCTGCTGAACCTTCAGACATTCATCACAGCCGGCGAAATGGAAGTTAAGGCATGGACATTCCGCAAGGGCTGGAAAGCACCACAGTGCGCCGGAGTAATACACACCGATTTTGAGAAAGGCTTTATCCGCGCCGAAGTCATAAAGTACGACGACTACATTGCCTATGGCTCGGAGGCTGCCGTTAAAGAGGCCGGAAAGATGGGTGTAGAAGGCAAGGAATATGTTGTTCAGGACGGTGACATCATGCACTTCCGCTTTAATGTATAAGCCATGAATCCCCTTTTCAATGCCATTGTCTGGGCACCGTCAGAAAGCATAATCTCAATAGGCAGTTTCGAGATACGTTACTACGCTCTCTGCTGGCTGGTGGGACTGCTTTCGGCATACTTTGTTGTAAAGAAAATTTACAGCGACTCCAATGTAAAGGAAGAGCTTTTTGACCCATTGTTCTTCTATTGTTTCTTCGGTATACTTATAGGAGCACGCCTGGGACACTGCCTGTTCTACGAACCGGAATATTACCTTGCACACCCGATAGAGATGCTGCTGCCTATAAAGGAAATCAACGGCGCGTGGAAGTTTACAGGATATGCAGGACTGGCAAGCCATGGAGGAACAATAGGTGTCATAATAGGTTTGTTGCTCTACATAAGAAAGACAAAGCTGTCGTTCATGTGGGTTCTTGACTGCTTGGGCATCGCAGCCCCCATTTTCGCGGCAATGGTGCGTTTCGGCAACTTCATGAACAGTGAAATCATAGGCCTGCCGACCGATGCGCCATGGGGCGTCATCTTTGCAAAGACAGGAATAACGGTACCGTGCCACCCCGCGCAGCTGTACGAGTCAATGGCATACCTTGTGATATTCATTGTCATCATACTCCTCTACAGAAAATTCCGCAACAAAGTCGGTTCAGGACTCTTCTCGGGATTTACCCTGTTCACTATTTTTACATTCCGTTTCTTTATAGAGTACATAAAGGAGGTTCAGGTGGACTTTGAGAACGGCATGCTCATAAACATGGGGCAGATACTCAGTATTCCGCTTATCATTGCAGGCGGATATCTAATATACCGCAGTTTCAGGTGGAAAGCTAGCAGATAACAAAAAAGACTCCCGCGGGAGTCTTTTTTGTTATCTGCTAGCTGTTTCCTCAAGCCTCTCCTTCTCGCTCAACGCGGCCAGCCTCTTTACCTCGCCCATATCAAGTTTCATGGCATCGGCCAACAGTGTTCCGTACTCCTCATCGGCCAGATAACAGTGCGCCGCGTGACGGTATTTTATATTGGGCGTGACGGGCATCATATCCTCGGCCGTATTGTTGATGAGCAACATACGTTTATCCTTGCCCATAAGCCTGTAGAGGTTACCGGGCTGATAGAAACAGTCATCGTTGCGCTCCTCATAAGGATTGTATCGCATTGATTCCCCCGCCACCGGAGAATAGGCATAGTGCGCCTGTGTGACACCCCACTCCCCTATGCTGTTGGGAGAATAACCCTTTGTGGCACCACTGTTACCGTCAACACGCATCAAACCGTCACGATGATAGCTATGAACATCGCAATGGGCACGATTGACGGGAATCTGGTCGTGATTCACTCCCAGACGGTAGCGCTGCGCATCGCCATAGGAGAACAGACGCCCCTGCAGCAGCTTATCGGGCGAGAGGCCTATTCCGGGAACTATGTGCGAAGGATTGAAGGCAGCCTGCTCCACATCGGCAAAATAGTTCTGAGGGTTGCGGTTCAACTCCAACACACCGACATCGATAAGCGGGAAATCCTTATGGCTCCACACTTTGGTGACATCGAAAGGATTCTCGCGGTAAGCCACTGCCTGCTCCTCGGTCATGACCTGAATGTACAGCTTCCAGCGCGGAAAATCGCCACTGGCAATGGCATTGAATAGGTCACGCCCATGACTCTCGCGGTCCTTAGCTATGATTGCGGCAGCCTCGGCATTGCTCAGGTTCTTTATACCCTGTTCTGTGCGGAAATGGAACTTTACCCACACACGTTTGCCGCTTGCATTTATCATACTGAAGGTGTGAGAACCGAAGCCATGCATATGTCTGTACGAAGCAGGAATACCCCTGTCGGACATTACAATCGTCACCTGATGCAGAGCCTCAGGAAGCATTGTCCAGAAATCCCAGTTGCTCTGCGGCGAGCGCAGATTGGTCTGAGGGTCACGCTTGATTGCATGGTTAAGGTCAGGGAACTGCAACGGGTCACGCAGGAAGAAGACAGGGGTATTGTTGCCCACTAGGTCCCAGTTACCCTCATCGGTGTAGAATTTTACTGCAAAGCCGCGGATATCACGCTCGGCATCGGCTGCTCCGCGCTCGCCTGCGACTGTCGAGAAGCGCACAAACACATCCGTCGTCTTGCCTATCTTCGAGAAGAGTGACGCACATGTGTAGTGCGTAATGTCGTGAGTGACTGTAAATGTTCCGAAAGCACCGCTTCCTTTGGCATGCATACGTCTCTCGGGAATTACTTCACGGTCGAAATGAGCCATTTTCTCAAGCAGCCAGTTATCCTCAACCAGCAGCGGACCACGCTTCCCCGCAGTAAGGGAATTGGTGTTGTCGGTAACAGGAGCACCGACCTCATTTGTCAAGAATTTTTTATCCATAAATATAAGGGTGTCAAGTATTCAATTGAATTCTCAACACCCTTATGCTATAATTTGTTCAAAGTCATTTTCCCATAATTACCTTGATTGGGAAATGAATAAAAAGATAAAATGCAAGGCTTGCGAAGCCACAAAATACCGCAACCGACGCTGTAATGCGAGAGCAGAGAATGCTTGTATTCTATGCCGAGCTACGAGGAGGAAAAGCCACTTAGTGAGTTAATTTACTGAACGTAAATGAGGATTTTTGTGGCTTCGTATAACGTAACAGTTTGCTTTTTAGTCATTTTCCCCTGACGATTTTCTTTATTTCATTCAACTTGTTCAACGCCTCGAGCGGAGTAAGATTGTTGACATCAATGCCCAGAATCTCATCACGCACCTGCGAGAGCACAGGGTCGTCGAGCTGAAAGAAGTTGAGCTGAAGACCCTCGCGGCTGTCGGCAATCTCCACAGTGGGAGCACCCTTGAGCTCGCCACGGTTATTGCTTGCCTCAAGCTTCTGCAGTATCTGCTCGGAGCGTTTCACGATGCTTTTTGGCATACCTGCAAGCTTTGCCACATGAATACCGAACGAGTGCTCACTGCCGCCAGGCATTAGCTTGCGCAGGAAGATGACCTTGCCGTCAATCTCGCGCACGGAGACATTGAAGTTCTTTATGCGGGAGAAACTCTTCTCCATCTCGTTAAGCTCGTGATAATGAGTAGCGAACAGAGTGCGTGCCCTACCCTTTGCATTCTCATGGATGTGCTCCACGATAGCCCATGCGATTGACATGCCGTCATATGTGGATGTTCCGCGTCCAAGCTCATCGAAGAGAACAAGGCTCTTTTCGGAAAGGTTATTGAGGATATTTGCAGCCTCGGTCATCTCGACCATGAAGGTAGACTCGCCCGCCGAGATGTTGTCACTTGCCCCGACACGTGTAAATATCTTGTCGACAAGACCCACATGAGCGCTGTCGGCTGGCACGAAACAGCCTATCTGCGCAAGAAGAGTGATAAGCGCAGTCTGTCGCAGAAGAGCCGACTTACCCGCCATATTCGGACCTGTGACTATGATAATCTGCTGCTTCTCGCTGTCAAGATAGAGGTCGTTGGGAATATAATTCTCCCCTACCGCCATCTGACGCTCGATGACCGGATGACGCCCCTGCTTGATGTCAAGTACATCATCCTCGCTTATCACAGGACGTATATATTTGTTGGCACGTGACACGTTGGCAAACGACAGCAATACATCGAGTCTTGCAAGATGCGACGCATCAAGCTGTATCGATGGGATATATGATGCAAGGTCAACCACCAGGCTGTTGAATATCTGTGTCTCGAGAGCAAGAATCTTCTCCTCGGCACCGAGGATTTTCTCTTCATACTCCTTCAGTTCCTGTGTTATGTAGCGCTCTGCATTGACAAGAGTCTGCTTGCGTATCCACTCGGCCGGTACATTCTCCTTGTAGGTGTTCCTTACCTCGATATAATATCCGAAAACGTTGTTGAACGAGATTTTAAGGCTCGGAATGCCTGTACGCTCGCTCTCACGCTGCTGCAGTTGCATTAGGTAATCCTTGCCATGATATGCTATGGCACGCAGCTCATCGAGCTGTTCGTTTACACCGTCGGCCACTACCCCGCCCTTGTTGAGGAGCAACGGCGGTTCGGGGACAATCTCATTGGCTATCCTGTCGCGTATGTCGGCACAACAGTCAAGCTGCGCACCTATCTGCTTGAGAACCTGGTTGCCCGACGCCTCACAGGCTCTCTTTATAGGCTCGACAGCCATAAGGGCCAGTTTCAACTGGACAAGCTCGCGCGGAGAGACACGCCCCGCCGCAACCTTTGCGATTATACGCTCAAGGTCGCCTATCATCTGAAGATTCTCCTCGACAAGCTCGCGGAATTCAGGCTCACGGAAATAGTATTCCACAATATCCAGACGCTCCTCAATGGGTTTCTTGTCCTTAAGCGGAAAGACCATCCAACGTTTCAGGAGACGCGCTCCCATGGCTGTCAGGGTACGATCCACTACCGACAGCAGCGATGAGCCGCCGTCGTGCATGCTGCCAAGCAGCTCAAGACTGCGGATTGTGAATTTGTCGAGACGCACATAGCGCTCCTCCTCTATACGTGATATGTTGCGTATGTGCGATATCTGTGTATGTAGCGTGACACTTAGGTAATGAAGCACGGCACCTGCCGCCACGATGCCGCTGCGAAGGTGCGAGATACCGAATCCCTTGAGGTTCTTTGTCTCGAAATGTTTTGTCAGCTTCTCATTCGCGAACTCATCGGTAAAGGCCCAGTCATCAAGTTCAAAGGTAAGGTATTTGCTGCCGAAACACTCCTCGAAACGTTTTTTCAATCCACGCTCAAAGAGTACCTCCTTGGGGTTGAAGTTTATCAGCAGTTTCTCGATGTAGTCAAATGTACCCTCGGCAACAAGGAACTCGCCTGTTGATATGTCAAGGAACGACACACCGCACATAGGCTTGCCGAAATGAACGGCTGCAAGAAAGTTATTTTCCTTGTAGTCAAGCACATTGTCATTGATTGAGACTCCCGGGGTGACAAGTTCGGTAATACCGCGCTTGACGAGTTTCTTTGTCATCTTGGGGTCCTCGAGCTGGTCACAGATGGCCACACGTTTTCCCGCACGCACAAGTTTTGGAAGATAGTTGTCGAGCGCATGGAAAGGGAATCCCGCCATCTCAATAGCCTTTGAGGCATCACTCTTTCCGTTAGAGCGTTTGGTAAGTGTTATTCCGAGAATCTCCGAGGCTATCACAGCATCGGAACAGTATGTCTCATAGAAGTCGCCGCAACGGAACAGCAGTATCGCATCGGGGTGCTTAGCCTTGAGGTCATAAAACTGACGCATCATTGGCGTTGCAGCTATATCTTTTTCTGCCATATATCGCTTTTGTTTTCACTTTGAAATAATTATGCGAAGATAGCGATTTTTATCCGATTTCGGGGGAGAAAAAAGAAAAAAGAGAGTTAGGTAACAATTTCATGGCATAAAACAAATAATCATCCGAATTTTATATATTTTTGCAAGATATTGCATCTACTATGTAGATGTTGTTATAACTTCAAAGTCATATAACAAAATTAAGTTTTGCCATTCCGACAGAGCAAAGCGACGAGGAATCTTAAACGTTAATGGAGATTTCTCACATCCGTTCGAAATGACAATGCATATTGATTAAATTACAGAATTATAATTGCTAATTTGGAAATAATAAACAAAAACATATGGCATACAACTTTAACGAGATTGAACAGAAGTGGCAGAAGCGATGGAAGGACGAGAAGACCTATCGCGTAGTCGAGAATGAGGAGAAGAAGAAATTCTATGTACTGAACATGTTCCCCTATCCGTCAGGTGCGGGATTGCATGTAGGCCACCCGCTTGGTTACATAGCATCGGACATTTTTGCACGTTTCAAACGCCTTCAGGGCTTCAATGTGCTCAATCCTATGGGTTACGATGCATACGGACTCCCTGCCGAGCAGTATGCCATACAGACAGGCCAGCACCCTGCAATAACAACCGAACAGAACATCAACCGCTACCGCGAGCAGCTCGACAAGATAGGCTTCTGCTTCGACTGGGACCGAGAGATAAGGACATGCGATGCCGAGTACTACCATTGGACACAGTGGACATTCATCAAGATGTTCAACAGCTATTACGACAACGACGCAAAGTGCGCGAAGCCTATCGCCGAACTTGTCGCAAAGTTGGAGAAGGAGGGTAGTGCGGGCTTCAACGCAGCATGCACCGAGGAGATAGAGGTCACCGCCGATGAGTGGAACAGCATGAGCGAGACCGCACAGCAGGAGCTGCTTATGAACTGGCGCATAGCATTCCTCAACGAGACAATGGTAAACTGGTGTCCTGCATTGGGCACGGTGCTTGCCAACGATGAGGTGGTTGACGGCGTTTCGGAGCGTGGCGGACACCCCGTCGTACAGAAGAAGATGAAGCAGTGGTGCCTTAGAGTATCGGCATACTCGCAGCGCCTGCTCGACGGCCTTGAGAAGATTGACTGGACCGAGTCGCTCAAGGAGACACAGCGCAACTGGATTGGCCGCAGCGAAGGTACCGAGATGCAGTTCCGCGTAAAGGATAGCGACGTACAGTTCACTATATTCACCACACGCGCCGACACAATCTTCGGCGTAACATTCATGGTACTTGCTCCCGAGAGCGAACTTGTTGCACAGCTCACTACAGCAGAGCAGAAAGAGGCTGTCGAGGCATACCTTGACCGCACGAAGAAGCGTACCGAGCGCGAGCGTATGATTGACCGCAACGTAACAGGAGTGTTCACTGGTTCATATGCCATTAACCCAATCACAGGCGAAGAGATTCCTGTGTGGGTGAGCGACTATGTTCTCTCGGGCTACGGAACCGGAGCAATAATGGCCGTTCCTGCACACGACAGCCGCGACTATGCATTCGCAAAGCACTTCGGTATAGAGATACGCCCGCTCATCGAGGGATGCGACGTCAGCGAAGAGAGTTTCGATGCAAAGGAAGGCATCATGACCAACTCGCCTACAGCTGCGTTCAGCGACTGCAAGCTCAACCTCAACGGACTTACCGTCAAGGAGGCTATTGCAAAGACAAAGCAGTTCGTTACCGAGACAGGGCTTGGCCGCGTGAAAGTGAACTACCGCTTGCGTGACGCAATCTTCAGCCGCCAGCGTTACTGGGGCGAGCCGTTCCCTATCTACTACAAGAACGGAGTACCTTACCCCATTCCCGAGGAGTGTCTGCCCCTTGAGCTTCCCGAAGTAGAGAAGTTCCTGCCTACAGAGAGCGGAGAACCGCCATTGGGCCACGCAAAGATGTGGGCTTGGGATACAGTGAACAACTGTGTTACAAGCAAGGAGAACATCGACAACGCGACAATATTCCCTCTTGAGCTCAACACAATGCCAGGCTTTGCAGGCTCAAGCGCATATTATCTGCGCTACATGGACCCACGCAACGGCAATGCCCTCGTTTCAAAGGAGGCCAACGGCTACTGGCAGAATGTAGACCTGTATGTAGGCGGAAAGGAGCATGCTACAGGCCACCTCATCTACTCCCGTTTCTGGAATATGTTCCTCTTCGACACAGGCGTGAGCACGAAGGAAGAGCCGTTCCAGAAGCTCATCAACCAGGGTATGATTCAGGGACGAAGCAATTTCATTTACCGCATTAAGGACACAAACACATTCGTTTCGCTCAACCTCTCGAAACAGTACGATGTGACACCGCTGCATGTCGACGTGAACATCGTTGCCAATGATATTCTTGACATTGACGCTTTCCGCGCATGGCGTCCCGAGTATGCCGATGCCGAGTTCATCCTTGAGGACGGAAAGTATATCTGCGGTTGGGCAGTGGAGAAGATGAGCAAGTCAATGTTCAACGTCGTTAACCCCGACGTCATTGTCGAGAAGTACGGTGCCGACACACTGCGCATGTACGAGATGTTCCTTGGCCCCATCGAGCAGTCGAAGCCATGGGATACCAACGGAATTGACGGCTGCCACCGTTTCCTGCGCAAGCTGTGGGGTATGTTCTTCGACAAGAACGACAACTGCATAATAACAGATGAGGAGCCTACAAAAGATGAGCTGAAGTCATTGCACAAACTCATAAAGAAAACAACAGAAGATATCCCTGCATTCTCATACAACACAACAGTGAGTGCCTTCATGATATGCTTGAATGAACTCTCTGCGCTCAAGTGCAACAAGAAGGCTATCCTTGAGAAGGTCGTTGTCGTGCTATCTCCATTCGCGCCGCATATATGCGAGGAGCTGTGGGAAATCATGGGACACGACACAACCATATGCGATGCCGAGTGGCCCGCATACAACGAGGAGTACCTCAAGGAAGATACAGTCAAATACACCATCTCGTTCAACGGCAAGGCACGCTTTACCATGGAGTTTGCGGCAGATGCGGCAAATGCTGACATCGAGGCAGCTGTACTCGCCAACGAGAACAGCCAAAAGTACATTGACGGCAAACCTATCAGGAAGGTCATCATTGTGCCTAAGAAGATTGTTAATATAGTTATCTAATACTTTAGAAATTAACCGTTTTAAAAAGTTGGGTTATGGCTAAACGATTCATCCCACGTCCTTCAATCCTGAGTGAGATAAAGAACTATCTAATGATCACTCTCGGACTTGCTTTCTATGCCTTTGCATGGAACTTTTTCATGGAGCCATACACTTTCGTGACAGGAGGTGTAACCGGTGTCTGTGCCATAATACAGTACACCACCGGGATACCGATACAGTACACCTACTTTCTCATAAACATGGTGCTGATAATAATCGCTATCTGGCAGCTCGGACTCAAGTTCTGCATAAAGACAATATATGCGATAATATGCCTCACGCTCTTCCTGCAACTGTTCCAGATGGTGTTTGACGTATACCCCAACGCATCGGAGATTTTGGGCCCTGACAAGCAGCTCGAGTCGTGTATCGTGGGTTCAATATTCACTGGACTGGGTTTGGCATTCTGTTTCCTTAGCAATGGCAGCTCGGGTGGTGTAGACATCATTGCCGCTATTGTAAACAAATACAAGGATGTAAGCTTCGGCCGCGCCATGCTCTATGTGGACGCATGTATCGTAATAAGCAGTTTCTTCATCATCCCTACAGCCGACACGGCACTGAGCCTTCAGAAGGTCTTCTACGGATTCATAAACCTTGTGATTGTGAACGTGTCGCTCGACTACATGGTAAACAGCAACCGTCAGGCAGTACAATTCTTCATCTTCTCGAGCAAGTACGATGAGATAGGATACTACATCACACGTCACCTTAAACGCGGTGTAACACTACTTGACTCAGTAGGTTACTATTCGGGCAAGGAGAGCAAGGTAATCACAACCATCACACGCGCCAACCAGTCGAACCAGCTGCTCAGTGCAATAAAGCAGATTGACCCCAACGCACTCGTGTCACAATCGAAAGTCATGGCTGTGTACGGTCTCGGCTTCGACAAGATAAAAGCCAAGGCAAGGAAGGTCAAGTTCGATTCAAACGAACCCAGAGAACTTGTGAAAAACGAAGAGAAAAAATGAAACTTGTATTCGCTACAAACAACAGACATAAACTCGATGAGGTAAGAGCCATTGTCGGTGACAGGGTAGAGGTGTTATCCCTCAATGACATCGAGTGCCACGATGAGATACCCGAGACGGCAGATACCCTGCAGGGCAATGCGCTTATCAAGGCAAGATACATATATGAAAAATACGGCCTCGACTGCTTTGCCGATGATACAGGTCTCGAGGTAGAGGCACTTAGCGGCGAGCCCGGAGTATACTCGGCACGTTATGCGGGCGAAGAGTGCAGTTCCGAGGCTAATATGCAGAAATTATTGCATAATTTAACAGGAAAAAGTAACCGCAACGCACAATTTCGCACAGTTATCGCGTTAATAATTAACGGCGAGGAAAAACTGTTCAACGGAATTGTAAAGGGGAGTATTACCGAAGAGAAGAGAGGAGACTCGGGATTCGGATATGACCCGATATTCATTCCCGAAGGATTTTCCGAAAGCTTTGCGCAGATGAGCAGTGAGCAGAAGAACAGCATCAGCCACCGCTACCGCGCGACAGAGCAGCTGAGCAATTACCTAAAGGAAAAATATAAAGGATGATAAAAAGAATATTTGCACTTTATCTGTTACTATCGGTTTTAAGTCTCAAGTCTACGGCATTCAGTTCTAACGGTATAGACGACTGGAGACTCTATCCCTCATACCACAATGCAACATATTGTCAGGTTGCTGGCGACAAGGTATATATACTCGCCTCGGGAGCGCTCTATTCATACAACAGGAGCGACAGCGAGGTACGCCTGTATGACAAGATAAACACCCTTAGCGACATTGACATAACACACATAGCCTACTGCAAAGAGATAAAGGCGCTTGTCATTGTCTACAGCAACGCGAACATCGATGTTCTCTATGATGATGAGGAGATATATAATCTCTCGGACTTCAAGAACAAACTGCTTCCACAAAAGAAGATAAACAGCATAAACATACAGGGTTCGACAGCCTACCTATCCACAGAGTTCGGAACTGTAGAGGTAGATCTTGAAAACCTCGAGTTCAGGAACACATACAATACAGGGCTTGATACAAAATATACATATCTGTTCAAGGACAGACTCTACACAGCAACAGAGTCAGGACTCTATTACTGCCAGACCAGCAAGAATATGCTCGACAAGAGCAACTGGGAAAAGGCACATCAGAATGCAATGAAGGCACTTGCAGAGCTTGACGGAAAGCTCTACTGCATTGCAAGTGACGGAAAGCTTCTGGAGATTATTCCGGAGACAAACAAACTCAGGATGGTCGACAGCAGCGATAACTACAGTTACATATACAGAGACAGCGACAGCTTCATAGCTGTATCGGCAAGCCGTATCGTAAAGATTGACAGCAATGGGACAAACAAGATATGCGACCTTAAAGAGAAATACAACTTCATTCTCAAGGACAACGATACTTTCTGGTGCTGCAACGGTTACGGTGGAGTAGTGGAGTCAGCCGTTGAGGATAATGCCATAGTGGCCAAGAACCGGCCTCTGCTGCCAAACAGCCCCATAAGGAACTTCTGCGACTTCATGCAGTTCGCAAGCGATGACAAGTTGCTTGTAGCCGGCGGTAAACTGAACTATTTTGACTTGACGTTCTACGATGGTACCCTAATGGAGTACGATTACGTTAATGACAGCTGGAACAACCTCCCCGAAGATACCGTCAAGAAAGCAACGGGACTAAGATATGTCAACATGTGCTCAATCGATGAGGACCCTACAGAACCAGGGCACTACTTCGCAAGTTCGTTCGGATATGGCATTTATGAGTTCCGCAACGGAAAATTCGTGAACCACTACAGCATACACAACAGCCCCCTTGAAACAGTGGTACCTTCGAACAACAGATATGTACGTGTACCGATGGTAAAATTCGACAACGAAGGCAACCTGTGGTGCATAAATACCGGAGTGAAGGATATTGTAAAGATACTCAAGAAAGACGGCACATGGATTTCACTACATTACAAACCGATAGAGTATCTGGAAACGATGGTTGAACCGATGATAGACTCAAGAGGATGGCTTTGGATAACATCACTGCAGGGAGAGGCAGGAGTATTCTGTGCAAAACTCAACGGCACACCTTTTGACACAAGCGATGACGAGTCAAAAGTATGGCTCAACAAATTTACCAACCAGGACGGAACAAGCTACGATATATACCAGGTATATGCCCTTACCGAGGACCACAACGGCAAGATGTGGGTAGGCACCAATGCAGGACTGTTTGTCATTGACAACCCGCAGAAATTCTTCAATGATGGCATATTCAAGCAAATTAAGGTACCCCGCAACGACGGTACAGGCCTTGCCGACTACCTGCTGAGCGGAACATATATCAAAAGCATCAAGGTCGACGGAGCAAACCGCAAGTGGGTGGGAACAAACGACAACGGTATATACCTTATCAGTGCCGACGGGCTTGAGACGATACATCACTTCACGACAGAGAACTCCCCGCTGCCGTCAGACTGCATAGAAAGCATCGCAATCAACGGAAAGAGCGGCGAAGTGTTCATCGGTACCGACAAGGGAATGGTAAGCTACATGAGTGACGCGACAAGAGCCGAGGAGAAACTTGATGAGAATAATGTATATGCCTATCCTAACCCCGTAAAAGCCGATTACAGCGGAGTTATCTCAATTGTCGGGCTGACGGCAGGGTGCAACGTAAAAATCGTTGATTCGGCGGGATCGCTGATGAATGAAGGCACGTCACAGGGAGGCAAATACAATTGGAACGGACGCAACCGGCGCGGCGAGAAGGTCGCAAGCGGAGTCTATTATGTACTCACATACGACAGCAATGGCGATGAAGGAGTAGCAACCAAGATACTCATTACACGATAACAGAACATCTTCATGAGGGTGACCCATTTAGTCAGCCTCTTATTAAAAGCTTAATTACAAACTTGGGAGAATACATACGCGAAAAGAGAAAACTTTATAATCTTACACAGATTGAACTGGCTGAGAGGAGTGGTGTAGGAGTGTGTTTTACAAGAGAACTGGAACGTGGCAAGACTACAATACAATTGGATAAGGTTAATCTTGTACTGGCTCTTTTTGGCGAGACACTAAAACCTACTGAAATTACAGATTCTGCGAATTAAGAGATGCTTGACTTCAGCCCCTTCGGGCGTCGACCGTTGGTTCGCTGCGCTCAAGCATGACAGGTCCACGTTTTTTGAGATTCCTCCTTGCGTCGGAATGACAATTGCATGTACGTTATGGTTTCTTGAGTACTATCACAGTTACCTCGGGGCGGGCACCGATGCGGGCAAAGAAGCCCACGCTGCCTATTCCGTCATTGATATAAAGCTTACCCTTTTCACGTTCGTAAAGTCCGCTCCACTCATCGTACACCAGTGCTGCCGGAGAAAGACTTGCCACTTTCATCTGCATGGCGTGTATGTGGCCGGCAAGGGTAAGGTCGCTGTAACCGCTGTCGCAGAGTGAATACCACAACTGAGGCAGATGTGATATTGTTATATTGAATACCGAATCGGGAACATTTTCATATATATGGCTGACATCGAAGTTGTCTATCGCCTTGAAAGAGTGCTTGTACTCCTGGAGTTTTTCGGAATAGTCTATTCCTGTTATCGCTATTGAATTGGTACCGTTATTTATATATACGGTACTATCTCTGAGATATGTCCACCCGCATGATGATGCACTTCTTGCCAAAGATGCCATATTTTCTGCTCTAAACTCCTTTGTAGAGCCTTTTACATAGGAACCGGTATCATGATTACCCATAACCGCAAAAACACCGTGACGGGCTTTTATTACAGAAAGCCTGTCCAATATAGGCTGCGATAGTTCGCTGTGATGAAGATTTACCAGGTCCCCGCCAAAAAGTATAACATCGGCACCTGTAGAATTCACTACCGAGGAAAGCTTTTCAAGCTCCGACTCGGGGTTCCACATTGAACCAATATGTATGTCTGAAATAAAGGCTATCCTGTAACCGTCGAACGATTCGGGCAGACCTTCAAAAGATAGTTCCACCTCTTTCACTTTGTAATCGGTACGTGTAACGAACGCTCCATAAGCAAATGAGAGCAAAAGGAATGATGACACTACAACACCTGTCCACATCCAGCACTTCCTTTTTGTAGGCAACCAGAAAACATAAAGGAACAATCTCGATATGGTAAAGAAGAGATACCCGGTCAATATCGCCATTGAAAATTTCATCATCGGCTGGCTGTTCCCGGCATTTATGAATGCAAACATGAACAGAGGAACAAGTATTATAAGAAGGTAAGAGAAAAGTATGACTCCTGCAAATGAGTATCGCACCGTCTTGCCCGCTCCTTCACGCTTTAGACGCCTGTAAGCGATGAAATCGAGCAAAGCTATCAAAAGCGCCAATACAGTAGTGATTATTTTGGTCATTGTGTTCTATTATTATTTGCGAAGATAACTACAAAACGCACAAATGGGACTCTTATTAGAGTTAAATTAACTCAATGAAACCAATCAGAGCAGATAAAATGTTTAATGTGTAAAGTGTAATGTTTAATGTATAATGAGGAGCGTGTTCGCTAAACATTAAACACTAAATATTGACAGCAACCGCTGTTCGCACTGTCAATGTAGTAAACTACACTAAACATTAAACATTAAACATTCATCCTTCCACCGTTTCAACCGGTTTTATTTATACATATATCCTTTTTAAAAATTTAAAAAGATAAAAAACAACAATAAAGTCAGTTGAAAGTGTAGAGAAAAAACTGCGGTTAAATTTGCTTTTTAGTTTATTAGTAGAAGAGAATAAGTTATTCATATTTTATAAACAGGATGTTTTTATTGTATACCAGTGCGTTATGTATGTTTATCAACAATTGATGTCTATGCATTTTATTTGAAAACTTAAGCTTGTTGACATGTTTAAAACTGTTCAAAACCCAATTGAAAAATAAAGGTTAAAAAGTGGTGAAATAATTTGGTGTTTTAATTATCGACAAGACTTATTTTAAAATTGCATATGACAAAATTTAAATGCCATTTTTTTTATTTTATTTATTATACTGTTTTCAACAGGTTATCAACAGTTGTTCAACGATGAGTGTTTAATGTTTAATGTTTAGTGTTTAATGTGTAACAATTGAGTTTTCTTTTTTAAAGAACAACCCCAATTCAAATTTAGTGACTTAATGCATATAAAGTACAAAAACAATGGCTGGTGTTGAGAACACCGGCCATTGTTTTATTATGTTATAATTGTTAAGTCTTATTATGCGAGCTTTGCAAGAGCCTCCTTTATACGGCGTATAGCCTCGATGATATTCTCGTCGCTTGTGGCGTAACTCATTCTGAAACACTCTGGTGCACCGAATGATGTTCCTCCGACAGCCGCAACGTGTGCCTCGGTAAGCAGGTACATTGCAAGGTCATCGCTGTTGTTGATAACTGTTCCGTTATAGCTCTTTCCATAGAACGAACTGCATTTCGGGAACAGATAGAATGCGCCTTCAGGAACATTTACCTCAAGTCCCGGAATCTCCTTTGCGAGCTTGACAATGAGGTCACGACGGCGCTGGAACGCCTTACGCATCTCCTCTACAGGCTCCTGAGAACCTGTATATGCCTCGAGTGATGCCATCTGTGATACAGAGCATGGTCCGCTGGTGTACTGTCCCTGGAGCTTGTTGCATCCCTTTACAATCCAGTCGGCAGCTGCAAGATAACCAATGCGCCAGCCTGTCATGGCATATGCCTTTGAAACACCGTTGATGATGATTACACGCTCTCTTATCTTGGGGAACTGTGCAATGCTCTGGTGTTTACCCACGTAGCTGATGTGTTCATAAATCTCATCGGCCACTACAAATATATTGGGGTACTTTACAAGTACGTCGGCAAGATCCTTGAGCTCCTCCTTTGTATATACCGAACCTGTAGGATTTGACGGAGAGCAGAGGATGAGCATCTTTGTCTTCGGTGTAATGGCAGCCTCGAGCTGTGCGCCTGTAATCTTGAAGTTCTGCTCAATGCCTGCGCTTACGATTACCGGTGTACCGTCGGCGAGCTTTACCATGTCGGGGTAGCTTACCCAGTAGGGTGCAGGTACAATTACCTCATCGCCCGGGTTTACAAGCGCCATGATAGCGTTGCAGACAGCCTGCTTTGCACCGTTTGAAACAGAAATCTGTGCCTCGGTGAACTCAAGACCGTTCTCATTCTTCAGTTTTTCTACGATAGCCTTGCGCAGGGTAGGGTAGCCCGGAACGGGAGAGTAACGTGACCAGTTGTCATCGATTGCCTGCTTTGCTGCAGTCTTGATGGCATCGGGGGTGTTAAAGTCGGGTTCGCCGACACTCATGTTGATAACATCTACGCCTTGTGCTTTAAGTTCCTGGCTTTTCTGTGACATTGCCAGTGTTGCCGACGGCGCCAATCGGTTAACGCGGTCTGATAGCTTGTTCATTTTAGAAGTTTCTTATTTTGTAGTTAGTTATAGTTTTACTTTTTAATGGGATGCCTCGCTACGCTCCAGCATGACAGGTATGTGTTTCACATTGTACTTTTGACATCCCTTGCTTTTCGCGCCCCACGTGGCACCACGAGTGCGGTGCTTCACGTGACCTATCGCTGCAAGTGATGTCGAAACTTCGCCTTCGGCTCAGTTTTCAAAGTGCAACGTATGTCCCATGCGCTCTGCTTTGGTGTGCAGATAGCGTGAGTTATGGCTGTTAGGCGCAATCTCAATACCCACATTCTCGGTAATGGTAAGTCCGTAGCTCTCGAGTCCTATGCGTTTTACAGGGTTGTTGGTAATGAGGCGCATTTTGTGTACACCCACCTGACGCAGAATCTCCGCTCCTACACCGTAATCTCTCTCATCGGCCTTGAAACCGAGACACAGGTTGGCATCGACAGTGTCCATACCCTCTTCCTGGAGCTTGTATGCGCGCATTTTATTCATGAGTCCAATACCGCGTCCCTCCTGGTTAAGGTATACAATCACACCCTTTCCGGCCTTGTCTATGAGCTCCATTGCCTCGTGAAGCTGTGCACCGCAGTCGCAGCGCTGTGAACCGAAAATATCGCCTGTCATGCATGATGAGTGTACACGTACAAGAATGGGTTCATCCTCTTTCCACTCTCCCTTTATAAGTGCTATATGCTCGAGTCCGTTCGATTTCTGACGGAAAGGGATAAGACGGAAATGTCCGTGGGCTGTAGGCATGTCTACCTCCTCGCCCTTCTCGACAAGTGACTCCTGCTTCAGGCGGTACTCGATGAGGTTTTTTATTGATATAATCTTCAGGTTATGTTTCTTTGCTATCTCTACAAGCTGTGGCATGCGTGCCATAGTGCCGTCCTCATTCATTATCTCTATGAGTGCAGCAGCAGGGTACAATCCTGACAGACGTGCGAGGTCGATGCTGGCCTCGGTGTGTCCGGCACGGCGCAGAACACCGTTATCCTGGGCATAGAGCGGGTTGATGTGTCCCGGACGTGCAAAAGTCTCGGGTTTGCTTGAAGGGTCGGCAAGTGCCTTGATGGTAGCTGCACGGTCGGCTGTAGATACGCCCGTGGTGCAACCTTCTACCTTGTCAATGGTAACTGTGAACGGTGTACCGAGAAGGCTTGTGTTTGAACTTACCTGCGGGTCGAGTTCCAGCTCCTTGCAACGTGACAGAGTGATAGGTGCGCAGAGTACTCCGCGTCCGTTCTTCAACATGAAGTTGACAGCCTCCGGCGTAATCTTCTCGGCTGCGATTATGAAGTCACCCTCATTCTCGCGGTCCTCATCATCCACCACGATAACAAATTTACCCTCTCTGAAATCATCGAGAGCCTCTTCTATACTATTTAATTTGAAATTATCCATATTATGTTTATATAGTTTCTATAAGTTTTTCCTTCTTTATTGTATCTATTGTCTGTTTTGTAATCTTTTCAATCTTTACAAGGTCCTTCACAAGCCTGCGACGGAACTTCACAGCTCTCATGTATATGATTATTCCTATTGGGAACAGAATAATAGAGAGTATATTGAGCCACCTTCTCTTGAATGGCGAGACTGTTGCGTGAGGCGACAGTATGGGGAATCCGTTGAGCATGATGATGACCTTCCTGTTCTTGCTGTTTCCCATCTCCTCGATGAGTGTCTCCATCTTTTCATTGAAATTGTCGAGAGTGTTGTCATCCTCGTTAAAGAATACACTCTTTATCGAAGGTATTCTCTTGAGCCTGTTTTTCTTTCTGTACTCCCGCGCCTCGTTATGGAGTTCGGAAAGAATGTTTACCGACTTTCTATAGTCGGGGTCATCGATAACAACCTCCTTGAGTGTAACAACTCTCTTTTCGGGAATAGCGAAGAGCATCCTGAAGAACTTGTTTACCGAGTCACTGTTGAAAATCTCGGAATCTTTGTTCGACTGCAGTGTGAAGAATGCTCCCAGCGGTGCAAGAATCATGGTACTGAGCCATGCTCCGAACCATATGTGCCATTCTCCCTCACGAGACATCTTGTAGCCCGATGTATTGAAAATGTAGTAGAGGATGAATGTTGCTACCGATATGAGTACAGGATAACCCAATCCTCCCTTTCTTACAATTGCTCCCAACGGTGCTCCAATAAAGAAGAATATGAGACAGCCTACCGACAGTGTGAACTTGTTCCACCATGATATCTTATGTTTGTTCAGGTTCTTCTCGCGTGCATGCAGAATATTATGCTTTATCTCGTAGTCTACCTTCAGTTGTTTGACTCTGTTGAGCTGGGATTTTTTCCACGCCAGTTTTGATTTTCTTGTCGCGATGTTGTAGACGCTGTCGGCATTGATGCTGAACAGGTTGTTTTTCTGCATCCTTACCGAGTCTTCCTTGTTCAGCTTGGTATTTACGTTGTATGTAGTGCGTTTTAGGTTTACCCAATGGCTATCGGCTATGCTGTCACTCTGCATTGAAAGAGTATCTATCGCAACCTCAAGCTCCTTAATGTTCTTGCTGTCGGCATTGGATTTCATTATGGATGCATCCTTCATCTCGAACCCGCCTTCAACCTCAATGACTACATCCTTCTGCCTGAAAGTCTCGCGGCGATAAGGTACATTCTTCTTCTGTATGCTCTGTTCCTGAAGGTTTGAGAACTGCTCTCCCGAGTGCATGCTGAGTATCATGTTCCTTTCATCGGCACTGCTTGTAATGGTAGCCGAGTCGGCAAGCAAGATGTTTGTGTTCTCGAAACCTCCCGATACATCATATATGACAACATCGTACAGAACACCGGTCTCCTTGTCTTTCTCTCCCACATAAATATTATACCCCTCGAGCCTGTCATAGAATGTCTTCTCGGGTATCTCGCTTTCGGGCGATGTCTGCTTGATTGAGTACATCAGCGTGTATAGCTGCATCTGGGCATAGGGGCTCACTACATTCTGGAAATAGAATGATATGCCACCCAATATGGTACAGCATATTATCAGCGGTGTCATTATCCTGAACAAAGGTATGCCGGCAGCCTTCATGGCAAGCAGCTCGAGCTTCTCACCGAAGTTACCGAATGTCATCAGTGACGCCAGTAGTATTGCAAGAGGGAGTGCTTGGGATACAAGAGTGATTGAACCAAGCATGAAGAATTTGGCAAGTACAGTAAAGTCGAGGCCTTTATCAACGAAGTCATCAATCCATCTCCACAATAACTGCATTATGAAGATAAACAGGCAAATAAAGAAGGTTCCCACAAGGTTTGTGGCAAAGGTCTTTATTATGAAAAGATCAAGCTTCTTTATTTTGAAGTGGTCAAGAAATCTCATATACCGCGGGCTAACAAACATTTCCTGTAAACGGTTCCACTGACGCCGTTATATGCGCAGGCAGTCACCATTTACAAAAATTATACAGAAAAACATACTCTCAAAATGCAAGAGAATGCTTTTCTGTACAAAGTTAGTATAAAATAAGTGATTTTACTCCCTACTGATAGAGAAACTATTTTAATTTTATTAAAATAACTCAAAAACAGACAGTTATCATTACTTTTCGGGCAAAGTTACACGAAACACAATTGATGTATGTGTTTCACGATACCGGATTATCCACGAGGAGTCATCATCGAGACTACATTCCCGACTGGCGTCTCAGATTCTCTATCTGAGAATCCCAAAGGTCCTTCTGGTCATCAACCTCATTCTTGTCGGCAAAGTCAGTGACCTCGAGAGTATGCTCACGTGTCAGTTCGTTGTAGGCAATCCTCATTTCGAAGTAGGTGTTCTGGTTCTCATCATCCCAGCGGAACTTGACATACACACCGTTACGCTGTGCAATGAGATGTGCCACCCTATGTTCGGTCTTTCCCCAGTAGAAATTGAAAGTCTTGTCAAAATTCTCAACCCTGTCGGCAAACCATGGCGAAAGCCCGGCAGATGTACCAATGTATTTCCATATCATTGATGCACTTCCCTTCATAGGATATTCAATGTAGATTTTCTCTTTACCCATTATCTTTAAAAAACAGTTTACTATAAGTGTGTAACTCTTTGTATCTCAGGTGCAAGATATAAATTAAAATTTATTTTTGCAATTATTGTTTATGAAATATTGAATATATTATACAAAATTGACTTTTTTTTCAACTTGAAATATATCATTCCTGTGTATCTGGTATTCGTACAAAAATGATGTTCAGTTCATGCGAACATGCTTGTATGTTCAATAAAAAGTGACAATAAATGATTCAAGGATAAGTTTTTTTGCGAAAAACATTAAAAAAATTTGTCTGTTTGAAATTATAGACATATCTTTGCACCGCAAAAATGCGATGGCGAGATAGCTCAGCTGGTTAGAGCGCATGATTCATAATCATGAGGTCCCCGGTTCAATCCCGGGTCTCGCTACAAAAAATGCTCTTCAATTTTGAAGAGCATTTTTTGTTTATATTATCTTTTCATCAATATCTTTGCGGCTTTCTCCCTGTTCGATGAGAATGAGAACTGTTTGAGTATCTTGTTGTAATATTCGTTCTCAATCATTCTTGGTGCAATAATCTCTAGTGCCTCAATCTTGTTGTCATCGAAAGAGAGCAGCGAGAGAAGGCGTGCGCACTGCTTGCTGCTGAAACAGTTCCCAATGCATGCCACCCGGATGATGTCTATTTTCTTGTCATCAAAGGAGGCGTTCTTCACAACCTTGTAAACCAGTGAAAAGTCATTGTCGCACATGGCACGCAGGTTCACAGGTTTTCTTCGTGGTTTCCTTTCGCGTTTCTCTATTTTTATTTCAGCTTTTCTCTCTTGAGCCTGGGCTTGTTGGGACATTGGTATAATCATCAATGCCATTAATGCTATGAGCATTATGTTCTTCATGTTTTTCATGGTAGTGGAGTTTTTGACGGTTAATAATGTTTCTTCTGTTGCAAAAATACCCACAAATGACGGTAACAGGCAAAAATATTTCCCTATTACTGTCGAGGGGTTTCCCTAACTGTAATAGGGAAAATACAGTTTAGATTCTTCGCTTTGCTCAGAATGACAAGTTCGCGGTTTATTAGTCCCCTCGCTCGGGATGAATATGGTACTGTCTGTAATCCTCGGTTTATATTACCTGAAGTACTTGCCAATCACAGGAATGCTCTTGAGCGGCAGGTCTTTCTTGATGAAGTAAGCTACGAACAATGCAAGGAGCACTGTATTGATAGCCATCTTTACAATGCTGTTCTCAACGGGAATAGCCAGTGAAACACCATATATTACCGCGAACAGCATGGTGTATATGAAAATGCTCTTCAGGTCATAGTCTATTGCATTTCTCTTCTGCCCAATGAAGTATGACAGGGTCATTGCCGTGAAGTACCCGGCAAACGAAGCCCAGGCGCATGCGATATATCCATACTTCGGTACCAGCAGAATGTTCATGGCAAAGAGTACCGCGCAGCCTATGAATGAGAATATTGCTCCCCAGTATGTCTCATCATTGAGCTTGTACCAGAAAGAGAGGTTGAAGTATATTCCCATAAAAATCTCCGCAGCCATTACTATTGGTACCACCTTTAACCCTTCCCAATAGTCGGGGTTTATGATGTAGCGTATGATATCCATGTAGAACACTACCACAAGAAAGGCTGTCATTGCCATTACAATGAAGTATTTCATCGCTTTGGCATAGAGCTCCTTGCTGTCCTTCTCCTTGCTGTTGCCGAAAACGAACGGCTCATATGCATACCTGAATGCCTGCATGAGCATTGCCATTATGGCTGCAATCTTTACCGATGCTCCGTAGATACCGAGTTCCTCTATTCCTTGCTGTCCGGGTACAAGGTATGTGTATATGATTTTGTCGGCATTGAGGTTAAGTATTCCTGCAACACCCAACAGCAACAGCGGCCATGAGTAGCTGAGCATGTTCTTGAGCAGCTGTCTGTCGGCCGTGAAGCGGAACATCTTGAGTTCTGGGATGAAGAACAGTGTTATGAGCGAGGTACATACAAGATTAATCAGGAACACATAGAATGCCTGGTTGTGGGGGTCGTACAGGCTGCCGAATGTGTCGGGATGCGACGCTGCGAGTTTGGGCAGCAGTACGAATGCGAACAGGTTCATTGCTATGTTCATTCCTATGAACAGTAGCTTCAACGATGCGAACTTCAAAGGTTTCTTCTGGAATCTGAGCAGTCCGAACGGGATAGCCTGTAATGCGTCGAGTGACACCACTACGGCCATCATGCCTATGAACTCGGGGTTCTGTGCGTAGCCCAGATTTTCGGATATTGCGGGCAGGAACATGAACACCAGCAGCAGGAAAACTGTGCACAACGCACCGATGACCTGCATAGACATTGAGAAGACTCTCTTTATATCGGCATTCTCTTTGCTTGCGAAACGGAAAAAAGTAGTTTCGAACCCGAATGTGAGCAATACAAGCAATATCGCGGTCCATGCATATACGTTTGTCACAATGCCGTAGTTGCCGCTCTCGACACTCATCTTGGCGGTGTACAGCGGCACGAGCAGGTAATTGAGGAATCGTCCTATTATACTGCTGAGGCCATATATTGCTGTGTCTTTTAGTAGTGATTGCAGTTTGCCCATAAGTCATATTTTACAATTATGGGAAATTAATAAAAAGCAAACTACTGCGTTATACAAAACTCTAAAAACCGCAGTTTACTTAGCGTAAATGAGGATTTTTAGAGTTTCGCAAGCCTTGTATTTTATCTTTTTATTAATTCCCGTTATTAATTCCCGGTTTTATTAACGGTTTACAATTTATATATCCGTTTAAAACAATGTTCCCTGCTCGCCGTTGTTGAATCGGCTGCGACCAAGATGCTTGTATGCAAGGTCGGTCACCTCGCGTCCGCGTGGGGTACGCTTGATGAATCCTTCCTTAATGAGGTAGGGCTCGTACACTTCCTCTATGGTTCCGGTGTCCTCGCTCAGTGCTGTGGCGATAGTTCCTATTCCCACAGGACCACCCTTGAACTTATCGATGATGGTACATAAAATCTTGTTGTCAATCTCATCGAGGCCGTACTTGTCGATATTGAGTGCCTCGAGAGCCATCTTGGCTATTGAATTGGTTATGTGTCCGTTGCCCATTACCTGTGCAAAGTCACGCACTCTGCGTAGCAGAGCATTGGCGATACGTGGCGTACCGCGGCTGCGACGTGCAATCTCGTATGTCGCTTCCTCATCGAATGTGACACCAAGAATCTGTGCCGAACGGCTTATGATGCCTGCGAGTGTCTTGCTATCGTAATATTCAAGGTGCATGTTTATACCGAACCTGGCGCGTAAAGGTGCTGTCAGCAGTCCGCTGCGTGTGGTGGCGCCTATGAGCGTGAATGGGCTCAGGTCAATCTGTATTGAGCGTGCCGACGGTCCTTTGTCAATGAGGATGTCAATACGATAATCCTCCATGGCCGAATAGAGGTACTCTTCGACAATGGGCGACAGGCGGTGTATCTCATCGATGAAGAGCACGTCGTTGGGCTCCAGTGATGTGAGGATGCCTGCGAGGTCTCCCGGCTTGTCGAGCACAGGGCCCGATGTTACCTTGAATCCTACTCCAAGCTCGTTGGCTATGATGTTGCTCAGTGTTGTCTTTCCCAGTCCCGGGGGGCCATGTAGCAGCACGTGGTCGAGTGACTCGCCACGCATCCTTGCCGCCTGGACAAAAATCTTTAGATTGCTCACGATTTTCTCCTGACCATTGAAGTCGGGGAAGGATAGGGGTCGCAGAGCATTCTCGAACTCCTTGTCGCTGTTCTTGCCGCGTATATTGAAATCTCCATTCATATTGCAAAAATAGTGTACAGGACGGTTATTTTAAAATTTGTAGCCTCTTTTTTAAGACTAAAGAATCCACTTTATCGCAGCAGCTACGGCAATACATGCAATGAATAGTATTACTCCCCTTCGCTGGCTCTTGGTAAAATAGAAATAGTCGTTCATTGTTTTGTTTGTGGCATTTGTCATGACTCTATGCAAAATTAGCATTATCTGTCTTTGTTGCTGTAAGGTTTTATAATTTTAACATTATTATAGGTGTCAATATATTCAATCATGATAACTTTGTTCTGTCAAAAGGATAAACATGGTTAAAATGTCCATACGTTATAAGGTTACGGCCGGTTTTGTGCTGCTTGTGCTGCTGCTTGTTGTCACCATGGTGTTCATCTACCGTGGTGTGCAGAGCATGACCGTCAGCGATGACTTTGACAGTCAGATAGCCATAAGGCGGCGCATAACGAACGGGATAATAAATGAGCTTAACCATGCCGAGATTGTGGGGCAGACCATCGCTGTGGGGCAGGTGGAAAAATATAGTCAGTACAAGAAAAACATGTCTAATGCTGATGTTTATATTGACTCGCTGCGGCGCATGACCGATGATACCCTGCAACTTGCCCGTCTTGACACTGTTGCCATGCTAATGGCACAGAAGGACAAGAACATGCGCAGTCTCATGGCCATAATCCGTAATGACAACAGTGATGACATATACCGTAAGGAGATAGAGGCCATGATTTTGTTGCAGGATTCACTTGCTGCTTTGGAATCGGGGAAGGGTAGGATTGTCGTTCAGACAACATCTACCAAGGTACCTGGTGAGCGCAAGAGTTTCTTCAGGCGTGTGCGTGAGGTCTTTTCTCCATCCTTGAGCGATTCTACAGTTATAAATGACACAATATATGAGATACCGTCTTATGTGCCTGCTGGTGAACTGGCCTTGTCCGACACTATAGCCGATATACTTAAGGATATGCAGCTTCGTGTATCGGACAGCCAAAGAGAGCGTATGCGCAAGCTCAACTGGCAGATGCAGAGCCTCAGTTACAGCAGTCTGCAACTCAACGGCAAGGTACAGCAACTGCTCAATACTATAGAGGATGAGAGCAGGAGGCATCTTATGCAGCAGAGCGCCGGCAATGATCGGATACGCCGCAGGATTGTACTTGTAATATCCTGCATAGCTTTGCTCTCGCTTCTGTTGGCTGCCGTATTCCTCTATTTCATATGGCGTGATATAACACGTAGCAACCATTATCGTACAGAGCTCGAGAATGCCAAGCGGCGTGCCGAGGAACTGCTGGATGCAAAGGAGAAGCTGATGCTCACCATCACGCACGATATAAAATCTCCTGTAGGGGCCATACTTGGTTATGTGGAACTGCTCGACAATATAACCACAGGTGACCGTCAGCGCTTCTACTTGCATAACATGCAGGGGTCTGCCAATCATCTGCTTAGCCTTGTCACCTCGCTGCTTGACTTCCACAGGCTCGACGCGGACAAGATAGAGAAACAGTCGGTTCCTTTCAACGCAAAGGAGCTCTTCGGGGGTATATTGGGCAGCTTCCTCCCGCAGGCAACGGAGAAGGGGCTAACCCTTTCGGGAAACATAGATGACGGCCTCGATGCTGTTTTTGTCGGTGACCCGCTGCGCATACGTCAAGTGGCCGAAAATCTACTTAGCAATGCTCTTAAGTTTACCTCGGAGGGTGGTGTGCAGCTCACTGCTGAGAGTGGGGACGGCATGCTTAGTTTCAGTGTGCGCGACAGCGGTTGCGGAATGACGCCACAGGAGCAGGAACTTATATATAAGGAGTTCATAAGGCTGCCGAATGCTCAGGGTAAGGAGGGCTTCGGGCTTGGTCTTGCCATAACAAACAAGCTCGTGCAGCTTCTTGGTGGCACAATATGGGTCGAGAGCAGTGTGGGTGAGGGAACAGAATTCCATGTGACACTGCCTGTTGAGTATTCCGGTGTCAGCGGTACTACTGTTGCGCCAGGCATGGATGAACCCCATGCTGTGCCTGCCTTTGAGCTGTTGCTCATAGATGATGACAGGTTACAGCTCGAGATGACAGCCTCGTTGCTTGAAGGGACATCTGTCTCGGTTGTCTGCTGTACGCACCCCGATGAATTTTTCCTGTATCTGCAACAGAAAAGGTTCGATGTGGTGGTAACAGACATACAGATGCCTGCCATGAATGGCATAGAGCTTATAGCAAAGCTGCATGGTATGCCAGGCTTTGACGGTATTCCGGTGATAGCCATGACGGCAAGGAGCGACATGGACAATGAGTTGCTTTCGCACCATGGCTTTGCTGCATGCCTGCATAAGCCTTTTACACGCAGGGCATTCCTTGATGTGCTGTCGGGTCTGGTACCAGCAATGCGTTTCGATTTTGAGCAGCTTACAGCATTTGCTGCAGATGATGCCGCCTTGGCACAGATTATGGGTACCTTCATTGCCGAGACCAGAAGAAAGAGGGATATCCTGCATAGTGCAATGGTGGAAAGGGATATTGCCACGGTGACACAGATGACACATCAGCTGCTTCCGGTCTTCTCCATGGTTAGTGCCAAGCAGGGAAAGGAAGAGCTTGAGTGGTTCGAGTCAAGGCGCGGTATACAGGAATATCCTGCCGGTGCTGACGAAAAGATAATATTGATACTTGGTGTCGTGGACAGGATTGTTGCCGGTGCCGAGGCATTTAAATAATAATCAGTTATAAATTGATATTATGTCCAAAAGTATATTGTTAGTTGAGGATGATTTGACTTTCTCTACCATGATGGGGACGTGGCTTGCGAGAAAGGGCTTCGATGTATTCACGGCAAGTAGTGTGGGTGCGGCATGCAAGGAGCTGGACAAGGCAGGTGTTGACCTGATACTCTCTGATCTTCGTCTGCCCGACGGTGACGGTACATCCCTGCTTGGATGGACCAAGGAGAAAAGTCTGTCTATACCCATCATCATCATGACGGGTTATGCCGATATACAAGGCGCGGTGAATGCCATGAAAAACGGTGCATGTGACTATGTGTCGAAGCCAGTCCATCCCGACGTACTACTCAAAAAGATAGAGGATGCCATAAAACCCAAGGAATCCACTCCTGTCACTGCATCAAAAGGCAGGACTGCACCCTCCGTGGCAACGGATTACAATGAGTTCATGGAAGGCAAGAGCGAGCCTGCACGGCAACTCTACAACTATGTTTCCCTTGTTGCCCCGACACCTATGTCGGTGCTCATAAGCGGGGCAAGCGGCACAGGAAAGGAGTTTGTGGCCAAACGCATACACAGGCTGAGCAAACGCAGTGATAAGCCATTCATTGCCATTGACTGCGGTGCCATACCCAAGGAACTTGCAGCATCGGAGTTCTTCGGTCATGTCAAGGGGGCATTCACGGGTGCAGTCACCGACAAGGCCGGTGCTTTTGTGGAGGCTGACGGCGGTACGCTTTTCCTTGATGAGATAGGTAACCTCAGTTATGAGGTCCAGGTGCAGTTGCTGCGTGCACTGCAGGAGAGACGTGTGCGCCCTGTGGGTTCTACAAAAGAGATCGATGTCGATGTGCGTGTGGTGTGCGCTACAAACGAGGACCTTCAGGCTGCTATAGAGAACGGTACTTTCCGTGAGGACCTGTATCATCGCATCAACGAGTTCACCTTGCGCATGCCCTCACTCAAGGAGCGTCAGCAGGATATAATGCTTTTTGCCAACTTTTTCCTTGACCATGCCAACCGTGAACTGGGTAGGGAGCTAGTAGGCTTTGATGCAGAAGCGACAGCTCTTCTACAGGAATACACGTGGCCCGGTAATCTGCGCCAGCTCAAGAATGTGGTCAAGCGTGCTACACTTTTGGCTCAGGGAGGTTTCATAACGGCAGCAGACCTTGACATACAGCCATCTGCCGCTGACGTGGCAAGGCCGCTGTTCGACAAGCAGGACGAGAAGAACCGTATAATCGATGCCCTGAAACGCACCGGAAACAACAAGAGTCGTGCGGCAGTGCTTCTGGGTATAGACCGCAAGACACTCTACAATAAACTCAAGATATATGGTCTCGAGTAGCCGTTTATACATATGAGTGTGGAAAATTTCCACATATTGTTCCACATAAATCCACACTTTTCCACACTCTTTGGAATATGGAATAAAATTTTAATTATTGATTTTCAATAACTTATGAAATTATATGATTTTTTGGCACGCTTTTTGTGCCATATATAGTGTAGGCGCTTGCCTTCAGGTAACAGAAAATAGATTAATTATAATATTTAAAAGCAACAATCATGAAAAAGACAACTGAAAGAAAGAACTATGTGAACGGTTTCATAAGTGGAACAAAGAGATTAGCCTTGGTGGCATTGGGTGTTGCATTTTTGGCATCATGTAACAACGGTCCAAGTAAAGAGGAGCTTACGGCAAGGGTCGACTCACTGAACATAGAGCTCAACAAGTCAAATAATGAGGTAAATGAGTTCATGGGTCTATTCAACGAGGTGTCGGAAGGATTTCGCAAGATAAACGAGGCTGAGGATCGCATAGCTGTGCAGAGTGGTTCTCTTGAGAATGCTCCGGCAGGTTTGGGAGAGAACATAAAGGCCGACCTTGCTTTCATCCAGAGCAGAATGCAGGAGAACAAAGCTCTGATCGAGGAGCTGCAGTCTAAGCTTGACAAAAGCAACAACAGGTCCGCACAGTTAAAGAAGGCTGTCGCTTCGCTTACCGCGGACCTTGCAGCGAAGGCCGACGAGGTGAAGGCCCTCCAGGAGGAACTTGCAGCAAAGAACATCCGCATCACGGAGCTCGATGAGACAGTGGCTTCACTCACAGCCATCAAGGAGGATCTCGTGGCACAGAATGCCGAGAGCAACAACACCATCGCTGCGCAGGATGCAGCCCTCAATGCTGCATGGTATATTATCGGCAGCAAGAAGGAACTCAAGGAGCAGAATATCCTTACCAACACAGGCCTCTTCAAGAAAGGTGATGTCATGGAGGATGCTTCTGTGAATAAGGAGAACTTCACACAGGTGGACATCAGGAATACAAGTGATATCGCTCTTGGTACAAAGAAAGCCAAGGTGCTCACGACCCACCCCGAAGGTTCTTATACAATCGTGGAGAACGAGGACGGTCTGCTTACATTGAAGATCATAGATAACAGACTGTTCTGGAGCGTAACACGTTATCTCGTGGTAAGAGCAAGCTGATTGCAGAACTATGGAACTGTAATTTAACCTAAAATCCGCAACTATCATCCAATACACGATTAAGGGTAGATTTATGAGTCGTTAGTAGCAGCTTTCAGTAAAAAGCAACAGCACAACATCAATATGTAGCCACCATCCCCTTACCCCACGATGCGACTTGAGGTA
>JAGBFX010000013.1 GCA_017936265.1 Bacteroidaceae bacterium
AATAGTTAAACAAAAAATAAATTTAAGTTACGGCTATCTAACAAATAAACTATTGATATTCCTTTAATTACCTCGTTTTAAGCATATAAAAAAAGGAAAGTAAGATAAATAACTTACTTTCCCCTTTGTGATTCCGCTGCAATCATTCGTGATTCCGAAGCGATTCGAACGCTTGACCCACGCCTTAGAAGGGCGTTGCTCTATCCAGCTGAGCTACGGAACCGACCTTTATGTGTGAAAACGTTACGTTTGTCCGTTTTCGTGTGCAAAGATAGTGTGTTTCTTTTGTTGTGCCAAAGATTTTTCGGCTTTTTTCACATTAAATCTTTGAAGCTGTTTTAAACAGCTTCTTATTGTTGCTATTCTGTGATTTCCTCAATCATCTTCTTCAGCGAGGGTACGATAATCTCTTTGCGGTGGAGTTCTATGTAGCCCTCATCCTGCATCTCGTTGAGTGCTTTCGATACGTTAAGGCGTGTCTCGCACAGGATGCCGGCAAGACGCTCCATCTTTATCTGCACGCTCTTCTCTCCCTTGATGCTGTTGCAGCGCATGCCTATGAATTGCACTATACGTCCTTTGATGCTCGATGGGGTATAGTGCCATATGGCATAGCTCTGCATCTGCGCTCTGCGGCTGATGAGGTTTAGGAAGTTTATTGTAAATATCTCGTACTTCGTGAGTTCGCTGAACAGGTATTGCTTGTCTATGACAAGGATTGTGCAGTTGCCCTTTGCCGTATATTTGCGTTTGAATGTGGTGTCATGCCCGAACAGGGAGTATGGCTCAATGGCGTATGGCGCCTCTATCTTCTCGGTCAGCGAGTAGGTGCTGTCGGGAGCAACGACGGTAGATAGTGCCTCGCCGTTTGTTACGATGATGAATTTGTCGCACCGTTCACCGGTGTCGCATATTGTGTCGCCGTCCGACAGGTTTTGAAAGTCGAACGCCACTTTGTCGAGTATTGATGTTATTTCATCCTTGCTCATGCCCTGGAAGTATGGCAGACGTAAAAGATTTTCGTACATTTTTATCCGTTTTTACATAATGATATAACTATCCCCGCTGGCAAATAGTGTGTTGTCTGGGCTGTTTTTTGTTTTTTTAACCTAATCAATTCCGGTATATTACATAATGGTTCCTCTGATGTCCTTTTTTGTGGTATCGCATATTTCCCTGGGTTGAAATTTACGTTACCGCTTCATGTAATATTCAGCTTTCACATGTAATAAGACTATAATTCCGGACGGTTGTTTAATTTTAAGGTAAAAAGTATTACTTTCATTGAAAAAAATATATATATTAGCAAAGTTTAATCATGAATGGTGCTTTTGGGTGTACCGCTGGTTAGAACGCATTTATTTTTTAATTCCATAATATGAAAAAAAGACATTTACTATCGTTTGTCATGGCTCTGTTTGCAGCAGGTGCCATGGCTCAGAGTGTGCCTACACATGACAAGTATGTGGATGACGGTAGACCTGAAAACATTGTTGAGGCTCTCAAGAATTGGGAACCCGGTAAGCCGTGGAACGGCAACGGTGCCTATGTTGATGAGAACTTCTGGATTTCACGTGTGCCGTTGAAGGACCGTTTCCGTCCGGGTGACCAGGCGAACGATGCCCTCAATGACACCAACAACAAGAACTTCTGCTGGATGGCTCCAACCGGTGAGATGACCAAGACATGGGGTGCATTGCCACGCTACAACTTTGACGGTGATAACTTCAATATGTGGCAGTATGTGGATATTCACTCTAACTGGACAAACGGCTTCTGGCGTGTCCCGGGTGCGTTCAACGATGTTGCGCACAAGAACGGTGTAAAGACCGGCTGTACATACTTCATTGACTGGGGTATGAGCGTGAATACAATGGATGAGCCGGGAAAGACCCTTTATGATCTTGCAGTTACAGGCAGCAACTCATATGGTGACAAGTACAAGTATTCACGAAAGCTCATACAATTCCTCAAATATTACGGTATTGACGGTCTTTGCTTCAATCCCGAGGGATACTGGGGCTTCCAGGTGTATAACCGTTTCATTCCTTTCTTGGCCGAGTGTCACAAAATTGCCAAGGAACTGAACCATCCTTTCCATGTCGATTGGTATGCGTTCGTTTCAAATTCTGGTGATCTTAGCGACAATAGTTGCAAACTTGATGCAAACAACCAAAACTGGTTTCATCATAAATCTACAGGCCAGCCTGTTACCGATGTCTTTTTCCTTAACTATAACTGGGATGAGGCTGACTTGTCCACAAGTGCAGCCACAGCTGAGGGCCTTGGACGTTCTACATTCGATGTATATGCAGGCTTTGACATGCAGGGTCGTGGATACGGCAAGTATGGCAATGCCGGTTGGTCGGCATTGATGCGTCAGCCTGTCAGCATTGTTGTGTGGGGTGCGCACGACCGCAATGCGCTTTATATATCTTCAACAGAGGGCGGACAGAGCGACTATGCCGTGCAGAACGAGTATCAGAAGAAGCAGGAGATGCTCTTCTCCGGAGGTAACCGCAACGTGCTCAACTTGCCGGCTATAACCGATGAGAATATCGGTTCTTCTTATAGCGACCTTGGCAAGTGGCATGGCTATGCAAGTGCTGTAATTGAGCGTTCTACACTCGATGAGCTTCCTTTTGTAACACGTTTCAACCTTGGTAACGGCCGCTTCTTCAATAAGGAGGGTGTTACTACATGGAATCACAAATGGTACAACTACGGTATGCAGGATCTTCTGCCTACATGGCGATGGTGGGTCGACAACGGTGACGGAAAGACTGTTCCTGCCGATGCTGTGGCTCTCGACTTTACATTTGACGATGCTTGGTTTGCAGGCTCCTGCTTGAAGATTCACGGTGCTACAAAGCGTTCCGATGTACGTCTCTTCGCTACTAAGTGGAATGTTGCTTCGGCCGACGATGAGTTCCGTCTTGTGTTCAAGCCAAAGGCTGCGGCATCGAACCTTGAGCTTATGGTTGCAAAGCAGGGTGGCGAGAACAGTTTCGTGTATATCCCTGTCGCAGGTGAAATAAAGGCCGGCGAGTGGAACGAGGTAGTGATAAAGGCTTCGGAGGCAGGTCTTAAGGTTGGTGACGTAATAGGTTGCGTAGGTCTCTCGGTTAAGAATACTACTGCTGCCTATGAGGTTCTTTTGGGTGAGTTCGCATTCGTTCCTGCTGCTTTCAACGAGCAACCGCAGACTCCGACAATCACTCATGCCGAGGTGATGAAGCGTTTCTATAACCGTGCCGATATTAAGGTGGTATTCAACATGCCTACACCGGCATCACGCCCGGCCGAGTATGAGGGCTGTCCTGTATATAATGAGGAGGTAGGTGCATGGTATTATGAGATTTATGTAAAGCAGGAGGGCCAGGAGACACTGCTTACGACAACTACATCCTGGGCTGCTTACGTAGTGGATGCTGCTCTTATTCCTAAGGTGGAGAAATTGCAGATTGGTGTACGTGCAGTAGGCAAGGACGGTCGTGCAATGAGCAATATCGTATGGAGCCAGGAGATTGTGGAGCCTCTTACAATGATTGAGACTCTTACTGTTGACAAGGATATCATCAAACCGAACGAGGAGTTTACAATCGGTTTCGAGGATCCTAACCACCCTGTTGCCGACATAAAGATATACAATGCTTTGACAAACAAGTTGGTTGCAAGCGCAAGCGGTGTCCTTACAATGACAACGTCTCTTCCCGAAATAGGCAGTTACGATGTTGAGGTTACTACAGACGGCAATACATTGATGAACCGTTCTCTCATCCTCGTTACTCCTGAGGAGACAGGCCGTCTGCCGCAGATTAATGAGATAACATCCGATGTGACCGAGGTTACAAGCGGTGACAATGAGGTGAACTTCACGGCCGATATTGCAACCGGTACTGAGTACAACGGTGCTCCATGTACTGTTTCCCAGTCTCTTTACATGAGCGAGCCATATCAGTTTACTGTTGATGCTGCTATCATGAGCGAATACACGAATACGTCATTCGCACTCTGGTTCAAGGTCGAGAAGTTCGAGCACGCATCTTTGGGTACACTGCTTATGACAAAGGTTAACCGCAATCATGCTGCATATACCGGTTCATGGACTGACAATGTGTGGGGCGAGATGTGGACTGCTATCCGTCCCGAAGGCTATGCTGCAAAGAATAACATCGGACGTAACAATGCCGACAACGAATTGTCGCTATGTACCGATGCTCCGGCTGCAGGTACACCGAACTACGAGCATAACAACGATGTCGATATCCTTTCCGATGGCTATAGCCTTATGCCGGGTGTGTGGTATCATGTATGTGCTGTGAAGAGCGGCAAGGCATTGAAACTATATCTTAACGGCAAGCTTATTGCAAGCGGAACTTCACGCGGTAGAGGACCTTATAACTGGAGAAATGGTGCCAAGTTCTATGTCGGCGGTTCGATGACTAACCTTGCAAGTTTGACCGGTTGGGTCGATGAGGTGCAGATATGGAGCAAGGCTCTCTCCGATACTGAGGTGCAGGAGGCTATGAAGGGTTACAAGACAGCTCCTGCAAACCTTGAGGGTTACTTCACATTCGAGGAACAGAAGACCGATGCTGAGGGCTATATCTACTTCCCTAATGTAGGTAAGAATGCTGCTGCAGTTCCCGGCGGTTACATGACAACCGGCAAGGAGGAGAACGGCACGACTACCGACTACAAGCAGAACCAGCTGACAACAACTCTCGGTGTTCCAATGCTCGCAGGCAGCTACCCAATCAACTATGAGTCTTCGAGATGGATGGTTGATGGTGCGCGCTTGAATGCTTCTACATCTACAACAGCAAATGCTACATACACAGGTGCTGAAGGCAAATACCCGGTAACTCTTGTTGCTACAAACTCCTGGGGTTCTGCAACAAAGACTATCAGTGATTATATCGTTGTAACATCTATTGAGGATGTTGACGGCGAAGGCGGTTACATGGTTTATCCGAAACCTTTTGAAGGCACGGCGAATGTGCTCTTTGCCGAGGACGGTCTCTTTGAGGTTGCAGTTTTCGCTGCTGACGGTAAGGTTGTTGCCAACAATGCCTTCGAGGTACGTGCAGGCGAGGTTCGCGAGGTTTCTGTAGCTGATGTGAACAGCGGCGTATATGTGGTTGTTATCCTCAAGGAGGGTAAGGCTATCCGCTCGTTCAAGATTGTTAAGTAATTCGCTTTTGTAATAATATGAGAATAGAGCCGGCATCCGGCTCTATTCTCTTTTATATTTATATTAATGTCCGCGCGCATACGCGCATGTGTAGCCGGTGTCTCTCTTTTTTTGTACTAAAGGAGAGCTAATAACAAAAATTAGACAACATCTTTTGTTATTGCGCTCAACTTGCATTAACTTCGCGCTATGATAATGGTTTGTCAGGCCTCTTCTGCTTGCACTTTTCATTATGGAACAACGGAAAGAAAAATATGATATCCTTGCAGTCGTCGGCCCTACAGCCTGCGGCAAGACCTCGTTGGCGGTTGATTTGGCACTATCCATTGGCGGTGCCGAGATTATCAGTGCCGACAGCCGTCAGGTGTATCGTGGCATGGACATAGGAACAGGCAAGGATATCGCCGAATATACACGTGACGGGGTAACTGTCCCGTCGCACCTTATAGATATCGTTGATGCAGGGGAAAAATATAATCTTTTCGAGTTCCAGCGCGATTTCCTCGTTGCTTATGGAGATATAAAGGCGCGCGGCCCATTTCCCATAATGTGCGGCGGAAGCGGTCTCTATGTGGAGTCTGTACTTAAGGGCTATCGCCTTCTGCCGGTACCCGAGAACCCTGTCTTGCGTGCGGAACTTGAGGAAAAGAGTCTCGAAGAACTGACCGCGATACTCGCAACATACAAGCAGCTGCATAACAATACCGATACCGATAGCAAAAAACGTGCGATACGTGCCATTGAGATTGAGGAGTACTATCTATCGTGCCCGGTGGAGGAGCGCTCTTTCCCTCGGCTGAACGCTCTTGTAGTGGGTGTGTCTGTCGATAGGGAGATACGTCGTGAAAGGATAAGCCGACGTCTGCGTGAGCGTCTCGAACAGGGCATGGTCGATGAGGTGCGCGGCTTGCTCGATAGCGGAGTAACTTCAGAACAGTTGGTTTACTACGGTCTTGAGTACAAGTTCCTGACGCTGTATCTTACCGGAGCCATGGAATATGATGAAATGGTGCGTGCTCTTGAGATAGCGATACATCAGTTCGCCAAGCGGCAGATGACATGGTTCCGCGGAATGGAGAAACGCGGGGTGCCGATAAGGTGGGTTGATGCTTCACTTGAACGTGGACAGGTGGTTGAACAGATAAAAGGGATGCTCTATGAATGAGAACGTGAACAGGAACAGGCACCGTTGGGGAATAATATATGTTCCCAAGGCAGGTTCATTGCGGCCGATGAAGAGATGGAAAGAAATCCGCGAGTATCTTGCAAGCAAAAGTGTAGAGTATGACTTTATCCAGTCAGAGAATTTCGACTCCATAGAGCGTCACGCAAGAATGTTGGCCGACAACGGATATGAGACCATCGTGGTGGTCGGCGGAGATGGCGTTCTGCTGGATGCCGTGAACGGAATAATGGCATCTCCTAACCGCTCTATGGTGTCACTCGGCATTGTGCCATGCGGCATCGCCAACGACTATGCGGGTTTCTGGGGGTTGTCGGAGGGAGACTACAAGAGTGCCATAGACTGCATCATGACCCGCAGAGTACGTAAGGTTGATGTCGGTTGCTGTATCTACGGTTCCGATGGTGATGAGAAGAGACGCTACTTCCTGAACGTACTTAACATAGGCGTGTCGGCATATATCGTGGAGCTGGCGAACAAGAAGAGGACGTTCTTTGCCAGTCTGGCATACCGTGTGCTCGGTTTCTTCCACCTGCTCTTCAGCAGGCAGAACTATCACATGAGGTTCAGACTCAATTGCCAGACCGTTGACAAGAAACTGATGATGCTCTTCATCGGCAATTCCCGTGGCTATGGAATGACCCCGAGTGCCGTTCCTTATAACGGGTGGCTTGATGTGTCGGCAATAAGGATGCCCAAGTTCCTGGGAATACTCGAGGGCATACATATGCTCATGCGCCGTAGAATCCTCAACTTCAAGCTCGTTGAGCCGTTCAGGACTACTGATATCCTCATTGAGGATGTGGGCGGGGCCGGAATAGGTATCGACGGACGTCCGTTCAAACCGGAATTTCCGTTGCGCGTGGTCGTGGAGCCGGAGTCACTTAATTTGATAATACCTTCAAAAATAAATAAGAAATCATGACAATCAGAGAGTTAACATCTACCGAGAATTTCTTTCTCTTGGCTGGTCCCTGCGTGATTGAGGGCGAGGAGATGGCAATGAGAATAGCCGAGCGTGTAGTGGCAATGACTGCAGAGAGGAATATCCCCTATGTTTTCAAAGGCTCGTACCGCAAGGCCAACCGTTCGCGTCTTGACTCCTTTACAGGTATCGGCGATGAGAATGCCTTGCGTGTTCTCCGCAAGGTGCGCGAAACGTTCAATATCCCTGTTGTGACCGATATCCACTCTGCCGAGGAGGCTGAGATGGCTGCCGAGTTTGTAGATATCCTGCAGATTCCGGCATTTCTCTGCCGACAGACCGACCTGCTTGTGGCGGCAGCCAAGACGGGACGCATAGTGAACATAAAGAAAGGCCAGTTCCTTTCGGCCGACGCGATGAAGTTTGCGGCCGAGAAGGTCGTTTCGGAGGGTGGCGCAGGCAATGTGATGCTTACCGAGCGTGGTACCACCTTCGGCTATCAGGACCTTGTAGTGGATTTCCGCGGTATTCCCCAGATGAAGAGTTTCGGCTACCCGGTGGTTATGGATATCACGCACTCATTGCAGCAGCCTAACCAGACTGCCGGTGTTACAGGCGGTATGCCTCAGATGATTGAGACGATAGCCAAGGCAGCCATTGCAGTAGGTGCTGACGGCCTCTTCATCGAAACACACGAGAATCCAGAGGTGGCGAAGAGTGACGGTGCCAATATGCTTCGTCTTGACCTCCTCGAAGGGTTGCTCGACCGTCTGCTGAAGATAAAGGCTGCTTTGAAGTGAAAATTTGATATAATAATAAATGGGGTGTGAGAAATTGTTATTTTGAACACCCTTTTTTGTCTATGCGAAGGACGCTGACCACACTCTTTTTCTTGCTTCTGCCGTTGCTTGCTACGCTAGCGGCGACGGCCGATTCTCTGGCGCTCTCCATCATGGAGCGCCTCTATCTCTGTGGAGAACGCACTTCCATGGAACTCATTGATGCGGAGCTTTACCTCAAACAACGTGTCGAGGCAAGAAAAAAGAACCTGCTGGTCAACTACTTCCCTAATATGACACGTTTCGACAAGGATGAGAACTCATATCTGTCGGAATATCTTTATAAGGTAAGGTATATACACAGCCGCCTGCCCGAAATACGTCGCGTGGATGAACTCTCCACTTTCGGCAGGAGCACCGGCGAGATGGATTGTGTGCTTGAATTCATGACGCCGCAGCTCTCGGGAGAGAGGCTGTTCAATGAGGAGTATCTCTCGCCGTTATCGCGCTCGAACAGCGACTACTATGATTTTTCCGTTGATGATGCCTATGATGTGCCGGGCAGGGTGCGTGTGCTTGCTCTCCCCCGTTATGACAACATACAGCTCCTTGAAACAGCCTCGTTTGTAGTGGGCAGGAGTGACACACTGTTGTATGAGGTCTCCATGCAGGGGCGTAATGAGCAGTTCCATTTCTCGGTGTCGTACGCAATGGCTGGCGGTGCGCTCAAGGGCTTGGTGGTCGATTCGGTATCACTCTCGATAGACTACTCGTTCGCGAGGAACAATATCGGTATAGTAGCCGATGGTGTTTTCAGGTACAGCCGTCTTCTGCCATATGAGGACAAGAACCATCGCCGCCGTAACTATGATGTCGGTTCTTCATCTTTTGCGTCGGCAGACGCCGGGCAGGCTTCAGTCGATTCGCTCAGGCCTATTCCGCTTTCCTATGCCGATTCTCTTTTTTATCTCTCGAAAGGCATTATGCCTCATGGTAATCATGATTCCGGCTCTCGAAGGGACAGTGGGGACAATATGAATAACTTGCTGTGGAGAGTGGGTGATGCGGCTATCAGCAGCCATACCCTTGCATGGGGTGGCAGTGACCTCAAGATATCGCCGTTGATAAATCCTTCGTATCTATCCTATAGTTCAAGCAAAGGCCTCTCTTACAAGCTAGCGGTCAATATGCGGAGCCGCTTTTCATCGGGGCGTTCAATTGAGGTAAAACCCATGTTCGGGTATAACTTCAAGTATCGTGAGCCGTACTGGAATGTCTATGGCGCATTTTTCTTTGCTCCTTTGAGGCGTGCAGCCCTTACACTCGACATAGGACGCGGTACTAGTGCATATAGCAGCCGCGTGCTCGATTATATAAAGGAGAGTTCGCTAGACTCGTTGCGCTTTGACAGGCTACCGATGGTCTATTACCGAGATTTCCATGTCAAGACCGATGTCAGGTTTGAGCTTCTGAATGGCCTTGAACTGCAACTCGGTGCGAACTTCTACCGGCGCTCCCTCTATCGGAGCGTGCTTGATGCCGGCGAGGATGATGTGCCTCTTGACAGATACTACAGACGTTTCGCTCCTCATCTGCGTGTGACCTGGCAGCCTGGAATGTATTATTATATAGCGGGCGGCAAAAAAGTAAATCTCGGCTCGCTGGCTCCGCGTTTCTCGTTGGATGTGGAGCAGGGGGTAAGCGGCATTTTCGCCTGCAAAGGGCGTTACACACGAGTTGAACTCGAGGCACAGCACAGGCGTCGTGTCTCTTCTGCAGCCTCTTTATATCTGCGTGTCGCGGGTGGCGGCTATTTCCTTGCCGACAATATATACTTTGTCGATTATGCCTTCCTGCGGAACTCCCTCCTCCCGCTTGACAGGGAGGATGAGATTAGCGGCGTTTTCCAACTGCTCGAACGAGAGTGGTATGGCTCGGCCGACAAATATTTCTGTATGAACGCGAGCTATGAGTCGCCGTTCCTTTTTCTGCAGCGCGCATTGCCTTCGTTGCGGTTCATAAAGAACGAGTCCCTGTATGCCAATATGCTCTTCATTTCACACCTCATGCCATACTGGGAGTGTGGTTATGGTGTGGAGACTCCCTATGTGAATATCGGACTGTTTGTGGGCTTTGAAAGGGCTTCTTTCCATAAAATAGGCTATAAGGTGTCGTTTTCGCTCTTCGATGAGTGATTTTTTTGCCGTTTTTCATTAATTTTTAAAAAATTACTCTCTCTTGCTTGCTGTTGATTTTAATATTTGTTATATTTGGGGAGTTATAGAAACTTGTTTTTTAATATATAAATTCGTACGAGATGAGTTATTTGCGATTCGAAAAAACGCTGATGACGAACTTGGAAGAGTCGTTGCAAAAGGAGATTCTGAGAACTAACCGCTCGGGTGCTTACCACTGTTCGACAATTGTTGACTGTAATACCCGTAAGTATCATGGCCTGTTGGTTGTCCCCATCCCCGAACTCGATGACGAGAACCACGTGTTGCTGTCGTCGCTCGATGAGACTGTAGTTTTGCATGGTGCGGAGTTCAACTTGGGTCTGCACAAGTACAATGGAGACAACTTCAGTCCACGAGGCAACAAATACATTCGCGAGTTTGCCTGGGAGCGCGTGCCGACTACTATCTATAATGTGGGCGGCGTATGGCTTAAGAAAGAGAAAGCCTTTGTACATCACGAGAACAGAATCCTTATTCGTTACACCCTCTTGAAGGCGAACACTGCAGTTACACTGCGTCTGCGTCCGTTCTGTGCATTCCGCAGCGTGCGTGAGTACACACACGAGAACAATATCGCCGACCGCAGCTACAAGGAGGTTGAGAACGGTATAAGCATGCGCATGTATGCCGACTACCCCGATCTCTACATGCAGCTCAACAAGAAGAATGAGTTCGTTTACCGTCCCGACTGGTATCGCGGTATCGAGTATGTGAAGGAACTCGAGCGCGGTTACGACTTCAACGAGGACCTTTACGTTCCCGGTTACTTCGAGGTAAAGATGAAGGCGGGCGAGAGCATTGTCTTCTCGGGCGGCGTCTCTCCGATGACATCACGTACCATGAAGGCTGCGTTTGAGCATGAGGAGGAGATCCGTTTCCTGCGCGATGATTTCATGAACTGCATGAAGTGTGCGGGTAACCAGTTCTTCAATGTTCAGGGCAAACACACATACATTCTTGCAGGTTATCCTTGGTTCAAGTGCCGTGCACGTGACCTCTTCGTGTCACTGCCGGGTCTTACACTCTCTCAGGGAAATGTCGAGGAGTATGAAAGGGTAATGAAGACTGCACGCATCGCTGTCGAGGATTACATCAACGACAGGCCAAGCGAGTGCAAGATATATGAAATGGAGCATCCCGATGTCCTCCTGTGGGCGGTATGGGCTATCCAGCAGTACGCGAACGAGTGTGGTCTGGAGGCTTGCCGTGATCAGTATGGCGACCTCTTGATGCTCATCTATGACTTTGTACGCAACAACCGCCACAGCAACCTGCGCGTTGCACAGAACGGCTTGCTTGCTACATATGGCCGCGACAAGGCTGTCACATGGATGAACTCTACTGCCAATGGCCGTCCTGTCGTTCCACGTACAGGCTATGTGGTGGAAATCAACGCTTTGTGGTACAATGCCCTCAAGTTTATCGAGGAGATGGCTGAGCTCACACATAATGAGGATGTCAAGGCTTCTTTGGCACGTCTCATCCCACTTGCAGGTAAGGCATTTACCGAGGTGTTCATCAATGAGCATGGCTACCTCTATGACTATGTCGATGGCGACTATGTTGACTGGAGTGTTCGCCCGAACATGATTTTTGCCGTAGCTCTCGACCACTCTCCGCTTGACTCAAAGCAGAAGAAAAAAGTGCTCGATACGGTTACCAAGGAGTTGCTTACTCCACGCGGCTTGCGTTCACTCTCGCCCAAGAGCGTAGGTTACAATCCGAACTATGTAGGTCCTCAGATACAGCGTGACTATGCTTATCATCAGGGTACAGCATGGCCTTGGCTCGGTGGCTTCTACTATGAGGCTTACCTCAAGATATACAAGCTCAGCGGCGTTTCATTCGTTCAGCGCCAGATGATTGGCTATGAGGATGAGATTGTACAGCATTGCATCGGTTCAATTCCCGAGGTGTTCGACGGCAACCCGCCATTCAAGGGCCGTGGTGCTGTGGCATTCGCTATGAACGTGGCTGCAATTCTGCGCACAAGCCAGATACTAAAACAGTATGAATCAAAAATGGAGGGATAAGATATGAAAGTATTAATGTTCGGTTGGGAGTTCCCCCCTCACATCTCGGGTGGACTCGGCACTGCAAGTTACGGACTTACTAAAGGCTTCGTTCAGCAGGGCGATGTGGAGATTAAGTTTTGTATCCCCAAACCATATGGTGATGAGGACAACAGTTTCCTTAGAATCGTTGCGATGAACTCTGTGCCCATTGTGTGGAAAGATGTCAACCATGACTACGTAAATTCACGCATCGGCAAGGTTATGACTCCCGAGGAGTACTACCGTTACAGAGAGCACATATACAGCGATTTCAGCTATATGAACACCAACGACCTCGGTTGTATGGAGTTCGCGGGCGGCTATCCCGACAATCTTCACGATGAGATTAACAACTACTCAATCATAGCAGGTGTCGTTGCACGTACCGAGGAGTTCGATATCATCCACTCACACGACTGGCTGACATACCCCGCTGGTATCCATGCAAAGCAGGTATCAGGCAAGAAACTGGTTATCCACGTTCATGCTACCGATTTTGACCGTAGCCGTGGTAATGTCAACCCCACAGTGTATGCTATCGAGAAGAATGGTATGGACAATGCTGACCATATCTTCTGCGTGAGTGAGTTGACACGCCAGACTGTCATCCACAAGTATCATCAGCACCCAGATAAGGTGTCTACACTGCACAATGCGGTAACTCCGCTTTCACAGGATATTCTGGATATTGTTCCAAAGAAGATTCCGGGCGAGAAGGTCGTTACGTTCCTCGGACGTATCACAATGCAGAAGGGTCCCGAGTACTTCGTTGAGGCTGCTGCGCAGGTTCTCAAGAAGACAAAGAACATCCGTTTCTGTATGGCAGGTAGCGGTGACATGATGAACGACATGATTCGCCTGGTGGCACAGCGCGGCATCTCAGACCGCTTCCACTTCCCGGGTTTCATGCGTGGCCGTCAGGTTTACGAGTGCCTAAAGGCAAGTGATGTGTATATCATGCCTTCGGTAAGTGAACCGTTCGGTATCTCTCCGCTCGAGGCTATGCAGTGTGACGTTCCTTCAATCATTTCAAAACAGTCCGGTTGTGCCGAGATCCTCGACAAGTGTATCAAGACCGATTACTGGGATATCAACGCCATGGCCGACGCTATCTACTCAATCTGCAACAACGAGTCGTTGTATGAGTACCTGAAGGTAGAGGGCCGCAAGGAGGTTGACAGCATCACATGGGAGGATGTCGCATTGAGACTGCGTAAAATGTATGAGAAAGTATTGGGTTGGTAATAATTAAAATCAAAGAAATAATATGAAAACAATTTGTTTCTATTTCGAGTTGCATCAGATCAGACAGTTGAAACGCTATCGTTTCTTCGATATCGGTAGTGACCACTACTACTATGATGACTATGCTAACGAGAGCATGACAATAGAACTTGCAGAGAAATCTTATGTTCCTGCATTGCAGACCATGCTTGAGATGATCAAGGAGAGTAATGGCGCATTCAAGGTTGCGTTCTCTGTATCAGGTGTCGGTCTTGAGATGCTTGAGCTTTATGCTCCTCAGGTGATTGAATTGCTGCACGAGATTAACAAGACAGGCAGCTGCGAGTTCCTTTGCGAACCTTATTCACACGGTCTCTCTTCTTTGGCTTCAAAGGAGGTGTTCATGGAAGAGGTTATGCGTCAGAACCGCAAGATCAAGGAACTCTTCGGCAAAAAACCAAAGGTATTGCGCAACTCAGGTCTCATCTATTCTGATGAGATTGGTGAGATGGCATCGCAGATGGGCTTCAAGGGTATGCTTTCAGAGGGTGCAAAGCACATCCTCGCATGGAAGAGCCCTCACTTCGTATACAACTGCGCGCTTGCTTCGAACCTGAAGCTCCTGCTCCGCGACTATAAGCTGTCCGATGATATTTCACTCCGTTTCTCAAATCCTGAGTGGAGCGAGTATCCTCTCTTTGCCGAGACATACATCGACTGGATTGCACAGCTTCCCGAGGAGGAGAATGTCATCAACATCTTCATGAACCTCTCTGCTATCGGTATGGCACAGCCATTGGAGTCACACATCCTCGACTTCCTGAAGGCTATCCCTGCTTGCGCTGCTGCAAAGGGTATCATCTTCGCAACCCCATCAGAGATTATTGACAACCACAAGTCAGTAGGTCCGCTTGAAGTTCCGTATCCACTCTCTTGGATGGATGAGGAGCGCGATGCAAGTTCATGGTTGGGTAACACATTGCAGCGTGAGGCTTTCAACAAGCTCTACAGCGTTGCAGACCGTATTATGCTTACCGATGACAAGAAACTCAAGCAGGATTTCGACTACTTGCAGGCTGCTGAGAACCTCCGTTTCATGACTACAAAGCAGAACGGTATCATCACAGAGCGTTGCATCTACGAGTCTCCATACGATGCTTTCACCAACTACATGAACATTCTGGGCGACTTCCTCGCACGTGTACGTGCACAGTATCCCGATATGGACAACGAGGAGCTAGGTGCTTTGCAGCAGGTAATCGACAACCAGGAGGTTGAGATTGTACAGCTTGAGGCTGAGGTTGAGCAGTTGAAGGCAAAGCTCGCTACTAAGGCAAAGAAGGCTGCCAAGAAGGAAGAGCCTGCTGAGGAGCCTGTAGCAGAGGAGAAGCCAAAGAGAAAATGTGGTAGAAAGCCAAAGGCTGAATAATCGCATCACTCAATGATATTGACAGAGACGGCGCATGCACCGTCTCTGTTCTTTTTTTTGCCCTCTCTTGTTGTATGGACGTAATGCCTTGAAAACCTTTGAAGCAATACATGCATGCTTGAGGCGTTCATGCCGGTATACAGCGATTGTAGTTGAGGTATAAACAAGTCCGCTGCATATTCCGGAATATGCAGCGGACTTGTTTTATCTTGGCTGTCGGCCGATCACTTGTTGAACTTGCTTGTCACGACCTCAATCGGTATCCGGTACTCTGTACCACCACGTAAGCGCATGCTGCTTATGCTTATGTCATGTACAATCTTGACGACATTGCCGTTGGAATCCTTGGTAGTTGTTACAGGGATGAGTACGACCTTGTCCCAATCGGGGTGCTTGGTCTCCCATTCGCTGAGGCTCAGCCCGCTTTTGATGTACTCATCGTAACAGTTCTTGAACAGGTTGGCTATATTGGCATAAGTGTACTCGTTGGTGCTGTTGTCGAAAGTGGTCAGGAACGATGTCTTGCCGTCGGTAAGCTTGTTCTTCAGGAAGAAACTGTAGAGTTCGCTCTTCCTTATCATCAGCAGGTTGCTGTGTGCTTTTGTGGCAAAGCCGCTCTTCTCGTTGTAACGTGTGAATGACATCTTTGCCGAATTGATGTCATCACTGCCCTCGACAAGCTCTACGATAGGCAACTGCACCTCGGTAAAGAGCCCGGCCGGAGTCTTTATGTATGTGTGCTCCTTCTCGTCGACAAGGGGCTTTAGGTCGTTGTTGTCGAACTTGTTTGCCTGCAATACCTCCTTGCCTGAGTAGAATGGGGCAGAGAGAGCCTGTATAGAGTCCTTCTCGCCATCGCTGCTGCTAATGGTAATCTTGCGCTTGAAACCGACATCCAGACGTGTGCGGTATATCCTCAACACGGTCCCGTCGCCATGAGTGCACTTTACATATACTCCTTTGAAGACATCGTTGATGAATGCCTCGGAGTTCGCAAAGTGTGCCTTACCTGTGTTCTTGCCTTCTGCATCGGTCTCGTAGAACTTGCTGATGAACCTGTTGCCGATGCTGTTGGGTAGCGCAATTTCTATGTGTCTTGTATAGTCCTCGCTGTTGAGTATTGTATCGTGAAGATTGAAATCAATAGCGTTGAATGTCTTTGCTGCCAAAGGTGCTTTCTCTACATCATAGAACTCTTCGGGGTCAAGGTTGGTGTAGTATGGCGTTCCCTCCTCAAGGGTATTGTCAAGCTCGTATATCTCGCAACGCATGGCGTTCAGCGAATCTCCGTAGTATTCGTTGAAATACAGGCGCAGTTTGGTATACGACGCGCTGTCGCCGATGACGCCCTCCTCGGGAAACTCAAAGTCCTTGGCGCAGCTGAACTGTGTGACAAAGCTGGATACGAATGTGGTGCCGCTCTCGCTGTCGGTATGCTGACCGAGATATACATCGCTTGAGCCGGCAAGAATCGAATCGTTTGCCATTATGGTCCTGCTGGTGGCGAACAGTGTGTCTGTCCTGGCTGTTATCTTGTCATTCTCGGGCACAACGCTGCTGCCTATCGAGTCGGTGGTGTCATCGCACTGTGTGAAGACAAGCACTGTTGCCATGGCCAATAAAAAACATGAGAATAGTCTCTTCATAAGTTCTTTATTACTCTTGTTGGTGTCGGAATTTGTTAATAATGCTCATTCAGTTTCCAAGCAACTCCATCAGGGGTTGCTTGGAAAATATCTTTATTCAAATACTGTATCGTAGAACTCGTTGCATGCCTGGTGGTACTCCTCATCGGCTGGCTTTGGAAGTACAGGCTTCCCGAGCGACTTCGCATAATCGATGAGTTCCTGTGATACATTGTCGCCATTGATTATGATGCCGTCGCTGTATCTGATGGCCAACTTGGCAAGTTCATTGTATGTGATTGGTGTCGCAACCTCGCTTACAGCATCCTCCTGCATCTCCTTGTGGAGCATCTTCTGCAGGAAATTGTCGGGCAGTGTGTTGTTGAAGTTGTCATCATAGAGTGAGATTACAATCTTTGAGTCGCGGAACGAAGGCTCTTCGTTGTAAGCTCTCTTTACAAAAAGCGGAACAAGTGCCGATATCCATCCGTGGCAGTGTATTACCTCGGGGCACCAGCGCAGTTTCTTAACAGTCTCAAGAACTCCGCGTGCAAAGAATATCGTGCGTTCATCGTTGTCTTCATACTCATTGCCGTTCTCATCTGTTGTCATTGAACGGTTGTGGAAATAGTCATCGTTGTCAATGAAATAGACCTGCATGCGTGCAGCCTGCAATGATGCAACCTTGATTATCAGCGGGTGGTCGGTGTCATCAATTATAAGGTTCATACCCGAAAGGCGTATTACCTCATGTAGCTGGTTGCGTCTTTCATTAATGATTCCCCATTTCGGAGTGAAGATTCTGATCTCTTTGCCGAGGTCCTGTGTCGCCTGAGGCAGGTAACGCCCTGTGTTCGCTATCAGAGACTCTGGGACAAACGGTGTAATTTCTTGAGTAATAAATAAAATTTTGTTCGCTTTCATCTTTCTAATCAACCACGGATAAAGTCCGCGCATCGCAAAATTACTAAAAAAAAGGCAACTTGGCAAGCCTTAAACTTTTTTTAAGGGATTTTTTGATAAAAGAGGCTTGATTTACAGATATTAACGCGTTTTTGCCGAGATTTGTTGCCTCATATAAAGAGTACGCTCACAATGCAGTACAAAGAGTGATTTTTATTTTATTTATTCAGTTTTCTGGTTTGTTGTTTATTGTTTTGTGCTATCTTTGCACCGCCGTATGAAAATCTGTCTCGTGTATGCGGATGGACTTCTCTTCAGTTTACATGAAGATAGAATACGTAAAAGCTGTTACGCTTTAAATTATGACACAGATGAAGATAATAGACACGATAAAGGATTTGAAGCTTTTGCTCGATGAGTCCCGTGCTGCGGGCAAGAGTGTTGGACTGGTGCCCACAATGGGTGCGTTGCATGCTGGTCACGCCTCGCTGGTGGAGCGTGCCGTGAAAGAGAACGATGTCGTTGTTGTCAGTGTGTTCGTGAATCCTACACAGTTCAATGACAAGAATGACCTGAAGAACTATCCGCGTACGCTTGATGCCGATTGTGCTCTTCTTGAGAGAATCGGTGCAACGGTGGCTTTTGCACCTTCGGTAGAGGAGATGTATCCCGAGGAGGATAACAGACAGTTCTCGTTCGCCCCGCTTGATACTGTAATGGAAGGCGCTTGCCGCCCTGGGCACTTCAATGGCGTCGCTCAGATTGTGAGCAAGCTCTTCTATGCGGTGGAGCCTGACAGGGCCTATTTCGGCGAAAAGGATTTCCAACAGCTTGCAATCATACGCGAAATGGTGCGTCAGCTCGATATGAGACTCGAGATTGTGGGTTGTCCCATCGTGCGCGAGGAGGACGGCCTTGCCATGAGCAGCCGCAATACATTGCTCTCTGAGGATGAGCGTGAACGTGCGCTGACCATTTCAAGCACACTCTTTGCAAGTGCTGATTTTGCAAAGATAAATACGCTTGCGGCAACAAAAGCCTTTGTCGAGGATATGATAAACGACACTCCCGGGCTCGAACTGGAGTACTATCAGATTGTTGACGGAAATACATTGCAGGAGATAGGGAAGTGGAGCGACAGTGACTATGTCGTGGGTTGCATTGCGCTCTTCTGCGGAAATGTCCGTCTTATCGATAACATAAAGTATAAAGGTTAAGGAAGGAGGCTGATATGTTGTTGCAGATGCTTAAATCGAAGATTCATTGCGCTACGGTTACAGAGGCCAACTTGCATTACATGGGAAGCATTACCATTGATGAGACTCTTATGGAGGCTGCCGGCATGCTCGAGGGTGAGCAGGTGCATGTTGTCAATAACAGTAACGGCGAGCGCATAGTCACTTATATCATCAAGGGCGAGCGCGGCTCGGGCGTGATTTGTCTGAATGGCGCTGCTGCGCACAAGTTCTCTCCTGGAGATGTGGCAATCATAATGGCCTATGCTTCGATGACACCCGAGGAAGCAATGGTATTCAAACCGAAGGTCATCATCCCTGACAGACATAATAGGATATAGTGCAATTATTCAAGAGACTGACTAAAAAGGCTCTTTTGTTGTTACGCTTGCCCGAAAAATACTCATTTACGCTTAGTAAACTGCGTTTTTTCGGGCTTCGCAAGCCTAAAAATAGCTCTTTTTATCCAACCTCCCTACAAAGTGGGTGACCCATTTCACAATTGGGTCACCCACTTCATTGAATGAGAATGCTTATTGTCCTTACTCAATGACAATAAGCACTGCACCGTCGGCAACAGTGTCGCCCTTGGCAATCTGTACTGCGGTTACCTTGCCGTCACGGTCGGCGTTGATGTTGTTCTCCATCTTCATTGCCTCAAGGACTACGACTGTGTCGCCTTTCTTTACAGCATCGCCAACGTTTACCTTAACGTCGATGATGACACCCGGGAGCGGAGTCTTTATGGCATGGCCATTGACAGGTGCCGCTGCAGGTGTTGCTGCAGGAGCCGCTGCCGCAACGGCAGGCTTTGCCGCTACAGGCTGAACCTTGACTACTGGTTTCTCCTCAACCGGCTTCTCCCACTCTACAGTGTACTCGGCTCTGTTGACGGTTACCTTTGCAGTTGTATCGTTCACTTCGTTGATGGCAACCTCATACTTGTTGCCGTCGATTGTATATCTGTACTCTTTCATGACTCAAAAATTATTTGTTCAGGTTGTTCCAATGCTTGTTTACGTAGGTTATTGTGAGCACGCCGCTCTCGTTGTCGTGCACGTTGTCGCCCATGTAGGCTGCCAAGGCCATTGAAATGGCTGCAACCACAGCGCTGTCAATCTTCTTGTTGTCTTCCATGATACAATTATTTTATAGAGGAATATTTCCATGTTTCTTTCTTGGGAGCTCCTGACGCTTGCTCTCGAGCTGTGCAAGTGCGCGTATCACGCGGAAACGTGTGTTGCGCGGCTCGATGACATCATCGATGTAGCCGTACTTGGCTGCCTGATACGGGTTGGCGAACAGACGGTTGTACTCTGCCTCCTTCTCGGCGATGAATGCCTTGGGATCCTCGGCATCCTTTGCTTCCTTTGCGTAGAGGACTTCGGCTGCGCCGGCTGCACCCATGACCGCAATCTCGGCACTCGGCCAAGCGTAATTGAGGTCGGCACGCAGCTGCTTGCAGGCCATTACGATGTGCGAACCGCCATAGGACTTGCGCAGTGTAACGGTTACCTTGGGAACTGTAGCCTCGCCGAATGCGTAGAGCAGCTTTGCTCCGTGCAGGATGACAGCATTGTACTCCTGGGCTGTACCCGGGAGGAAGCCCGGAACGTCCACGAGTGTCACCAATGGAATGTTGAACGCGTCGCAGAAACGTACGAAACGTGCACCCTTGCGCGATGAGTTGCAGTCAAGTACACCTGCATACTTGCATGGCTGGTTGGCGACGATGCCCACCGATTTTCCGTTCATGCGGGCAAAGCCCACGATGATGTTCTGGGCGTAGTCGCGGTGTACCTCAAGGAACTCGCCGTTGTCGACAATCTCGGCAATCACACGGTACATGTCGTATGCCTGGTTGGGATTGTCGGGGATTATGGTGTTCAGTATGTCGCTTGTGCGGTTGATGGGGTCAGTGCATGGAATGTCGGGGACGCTCTCCATGTTGTTCTGCGGAATATAGCTCATGAGTTTGCGTATGAGAGCAAGACCCTCCTCCTCGGTCTGTGCGGTGAAGTGTGTGACGCCCGACTTGCTTGCGTGTACGCTCGCGCCGCCAAGTTCCTCTTGTGTGACAACCTCGCCTAGAACTGTCTTGACAACCTTCGGACCGGTAAGGAACATGTATGCTGTACCCTCCATCATTATTGTGAAGTCTGTGAGTGCAGGTGAATATACGGCACCGCCTGCGCATGGGCCGAAAATTCCCGAAATCTGCGGGATTACGCCCGATGCCATGATGTTGCGCTGGAAAATCTCGGCATATCCTGCAAGGGCGTTGATACCCTCCTGAATACGTGCACCGCCGCTGTCGTTGATGCCGATGACCGGGGCACCCACCTTCATGGCCATGTCCATGACCTTGCATATCTTCTGTGCCATGGTCTCGCTCAGTGAACCACCGGTAACGGTAAAGTCCTGTGCGAAGACGTAGACAAGGCGTCCTTCAATTGTTCCGCATCCCACCACGACACCGTCGCCGAGGAACTGTTTCTTCTCCTGGCCGAAGTTCGTGCAGCGATGTGTCACAAACATATCCATCTCTTCGAAACTGCCTTTGTCGAGCAGCATCTCTATGCGTTCGCGTGCAGTGTACTTACCGCGCTCGTGCTGTTTCTCGATGGCCTTTTCTCCGCCGCCCATGCGTGCCTTGGCGCGAAGGGCAACCAGCTCTTTGATTTTTTCAAATTGCTTGCTCATAAGTATTTGTTGTTAGTGTTTTTTTTAATAGGGGTTCTAGGGGTTCTAAGGGGGCTAAGGGCATTAAGGGCTCTAATGGGCTAATGGGGACTGTAAACATTAAACGTTAAACATTCAACATTCAACAATCAACCTTTACTCCTCGCATAGCTCTGTCAGCACGCCCTTTGTTGCCTTTGGGTGCAGGAATGCTATCTTCAATCCCTCGGCGCCGGCGCGTGGAGCCTTGTCGATTGTGCGCACCTCTTTCTGCTCGCACTCGGCAAGGGCATTGGCTACTCCGTCTTCAACCTTGTAGGCAATGTGGTGTATGCCTTCGCCACGGTTTTCTATGAACTTCGCGATTGTGCTCTCGGGAGATGTCGCTTCAAGAAGCTCAATCTTTGTCTCGCCGACCTTCAGAAACGCTGTGCGCACCTTCTGGTCCTCTACAGTCTCTATGTTATAGCACTCGAATCCCAGCACCTGCTCATAATAGGGCAATGCCTCTTCTATGCTCCTGACTGCAATTCCTAAATGTTCGATTTTTGAAATTTTCATAGTCCTTTATTGAATAATGAAATATTTTCTTTTGTGTAATCAGGCCGCGAAAGGGCAGCATGTCCGCCGCAACACATATCCGCGCTCTACCGCAAAGATAACCAAATAAACCGATTACTTCTGTTTTTTCCCTTTTTTTTGCACCTTAAGTAAGATTGGTTACTCTTTTAATAATTTTTTGAAACATCTTGTTCTCTTTCTTGTCCTTTTTGTGCGTATAATTGTGTAATTGTGAAACAATTTAAGATTTTGTACCGCATATCTCTCTGTTTTTTGTATCTTTGCAGCATGAAAAAACGGACAGGCGTATCTGCCTGTCAATAAAACAGAAAAGATATGAAAAAAACATTGGTAGATCTTTTTGAGGAATCAGTAAGGAAATATCCTGACAATACATTCCTCCTTGAGAAAACTGACAAGAAAGAGGGCTTCAAGCCGACAACCTATGCTCAGGTAAAGGAGCAGGTTTACCGTCTTGGCGCAGGTTTCCAGGCTCTTGGTGTAAAGAAGGGTGACAATATGGCTCTTCTGAGCGAAGGTTGCAACATGTGGGTTATCGGTGAGCTTGCAATGTTCTATGCCGGTGCAGTCAATGTACCTCTTTCTATCAAGCTCGAAGAGAGCAATGACCTCTATTTCCGTCTCGATCATGGTGACGTGAAATTCGTGTTTGTATCAAACTATCAGTTGAAGAAGGTACGTGCAATCAAGGATAAGCTTGCGAAGGTCCAGAAGGTTATCGTATTCGGCAATGCCGGCGAGCTTCAGGAGGGCGAGATTCACGTGGATGATGTCCTGAAGATGGGCGATGAGTTCCTAAAGAAACACTCAATGGAGGAGTTCCTCGCTGTGGGCCAGTCTATCGTCAACGATGATATTGCAACAATTACATACACCAGCGGTACTACAGCCGACCCTAAGGGCGTTATGCTTACGCACCGTAACTACACTGCAAACGTAGAGCAGGCGCTGACACTCGTTCCCATAGACCAGACATGGCGCACACTCATTATCCTTCCGCTCGACCACTGCTTTGCACATGTTGTTGGTTTCTATATCATGATGTCTTGTGGTGCTACAGCGGCAACGGTTCAGGTTGGCCGCACAGGTCTTGAGACTCTCAAGAACATACCGTTGAACATCAAGGAGGTACGTCCTCACTTCATCCTTTCTGTTCCTTCTTTGGCAAAGACATTCAAGAAGAATATCGAGGGAGCTATCCGTGCGAAGGGCAAGTTTACCGAGACTCTCTTCAACTGGGGTATGGCAGTACGCCAGAAGTATTATGGCGAGAGCAGCCTCGATTCAAAGGGAATGCGCATATTACTCAAACCACTAGTAGCCTTGTTCGACAGCCTCATCTTCTCTAAGGTACGCGAGAACTTCGGCGGCGAGCTCCGCTTCTTCGTCGGTGGCGGTGCCTTGCTCGACAAGGAGCTGCAGAACTTCTACCTTGGCGTAGGCATGCCTATGTTCCAGGGCTATGGTCTTTCAGAGGCAACTCCGGTAATCTCTTCAAACGGTCCCGACCTCTATCGTTTCGGTTCAAGCGGTAAACTTGTAAAGCCAATCGAACTGAAGATATGTGATGCCGACGGCAAGGAACTTCCTGTCGGAGAACTCGGCGAGATTGTCGTTAAGGGCGAGAATGTGATGGCTGGCTACTGGAAGAACCCGACTGCTACAGCCGAGACAGTACGCGACGGTTATCTTTACACAGGCGACCTCGGTTACATGTCCGAGGAGAATCTGCTCTATGTGAAGGGACGCTTCAAGAGCCTTCTTATCTCAAGCGACGGCGAGAAGTACAGCCCCGAGGGTATTGAGGAGGCATTCGTGAGCCTCTGTCCTACAGTTGACCAGGTTATCCTCTACAACAACCAGTCTCCTTATACAATCGCGCTCATCGTTCCTAACAAGGATAACATCAAGCGTGCGCTCGAGGCCAAGGGTCTTGACCTTACAACCGAAGAGGGACGCAAGGCTGCATGTGACCTTGTCAAAGCCGACGTCGATATGTTTAAGAAGGGTGGCGAGCATGCAGGTATGTTCCCCGAGCGTTGGTTGCCAAGCTGCTTTGCTGTTCTCCCCGAGGCATTCACCGAGCAGAACGGCATGATGAACAGTACCATGAAGGTGGTTCGTGGAAAGGTGGAGAAGTTCTATAAGGAGCGTATCGATATCCTTTATTCAGCCGAGGGCAAGAACCTCTATGAGCAGCATAACCTTGATGCTTTCAAGTAAGTATTCAATCTTTAAAACAGCAAGGCCCGGACAATTTGTCCGGGCCTTGCTGTTTGTATATTTCAGGTAAAATCTATTGTCAGTCACTGCTCTTGCCTGAGCAGCACCTTCTTCCCGTCTACGATATAAATGCCGCTCTTACTGACGTCCGAAAGTGAACGTCCGCTGAGGTCATATATCGAGCCAATGGCTGCATTGGCGGTAATTCCCTCAATGCCGGTAGCCTTTAGCAGCGCGTCGTAGAGCGTCTTCAGCTTGTTGTATGCAGCATCCATTTCGTTGTTGTCGACGCTGTTGTCATACAGGTACTTGGCAATGACCATCATGTTGTACAGTGACTCTACATCGGTAACCTTGGCGGTGCTGCTGAAATCGCTCTTTACGGTTGCCTTGGCGCTCTTTGCGTATATGTCGAACTCGCCCATGTGCCAGTATGTACGCTCTGCCATTATCTTGAAACGGAGGTATCTGTAATCCTTGCCGCAGTTGAAGAACTCTGATGTGTATGTCTGGTTTACGGCCTGTGGCAGCCCCTCTTCTACAGTGTAGATGTCGGTGTATTTGCTCTTGTCGTAGCTCCCCATGACCGTTACTGCGTCGGGAAAGTCATTCGAACAGCCTGTACGTGTGTGGTACGAAAACTGCAACTTCTGATAAACATTATCTGCGCTCATGTCGATCTCAATGTAGTGATAACCATCTGCAGTCGAGGCATTGTGCCAGTTCGAGTGAAAAAAATTGCTGTTGTTGCCTATGATGCCGTCGACAAGATGAGCTATACTTCCCTCCTGCGGGTCTGGAGCGTTTGACCACAGGTAGTATGCGGCATTCTTGTTTGTTGTCTGTAGCGGCAGGGCGGTTTTCCTGCCTTCGGGCTCGACGGTCGCAATGCTGTTGATGAATTTTTCTACCTCTTCAACTAATGCTCCAAGCATCTTGCGGTTCTCGCCTTTGTTGAAGATTGCTGTATATTCCGCATCCTCGCCTGCGTATCTTGTGATTTCAAGCTCTGTGCCCAATGTGCGTCCGTACTGGTCCTTCCACCCGATGAACTCTGCGCCGTCAACAGGCTCGGCCTTGATTGTGAAAGGTATTCCGCGTGTGACATCCCATTCTGTCGCTGTAGAGCCGTCGGGCGTCTCATCGGTCCATACGGCAACGGTTCCCCAACTGCTGTTGTTGCTCTTGACCGTGATGTGCGATGCTGTCTGTGAGAACTCGGTAACGTTTATTATGATATCGTATACAGGACGTATCGATGCATCCTTCGCTCCCTTGGCTGTCGGGTTGTCCCATGCCCCGTCAAAGCGCATACGCAAGTGCGTTATGCCCAATGGGGTTTCGTATGGGAGTATTACGTTTATTTTGCCAGAGCATGCGGCTGTGTTCATTGCGTCAACGGAACCTGCGCTCTTCACAAGTTCGCCCTCGTCTTCAAAGTCGCCGTCGGCATTGAGGTCGATGAATGTTCTCATATAGCAGTATTTAAGTCCGTCCTTGCTTCCGTTGTCGTACTCCAAGTTGAAACTTGCGCCTCGTGGCACATCAATTATCTGCGGGATGGTTGTGAATATATTCACGGGTGCAGATGTCGCCTCGTAAATTGTCTTGGGTTCACGGTTGTAGTATGAGAATGAGATATTGTGCACGAACTGGCTGTATGACGCTATATCGGGATAGCTGCCTGTCGTTCCCTCTACAACTCCCCATTTGTCCTCGATGAAGTTGGCTGTGAATGTGGCATCTGCCTTGCCGTAGTAGGTGTAGGGGTTGTCGTTGCTTACCCTGTTGCCCTCCTTGTCGCTCCAGTGACTGAAATTATAGCCGGTGTTTGCAGTGGCAACCATTGTTACAGCCTCTTTGTTTGTTACGGTAAGCTCATCGCAGCCCTCTATGGCGACGGTTCCGTTTGCGCCGGCAACGGCTGTCACTGTACGCTCCTCGGTAATCTCCTCAACGATAGCGAGGTTGAATGTGATGCTTGTGCCGTCACTGAACTCGACGCATGCCGTCGCCTTGCCAATCTCGGCGTCAGCAGGGATTGCAACGTTCATGCCGTCGGCCTGGAGTCTCTCATTATTGCTTGCTGCACCGTCTCCGTTGAGGTCAATCCATATGCTTGTTATGTCAACATCCTTGCCGATTTCAAGAGGCAGGGCTACGGCCTGTCCGCGATAAATCTCGGGAGTGACATCGCTCTTTGTCGCATTGCGTGCTACACCCATAGGGAAGATGTAGTTCTTTGCCGTTCCCTTGACTCTGCCGAAATAGTTTCCGAATGTCTCTACGGCTTTCTCGGTCGCAGTCATGTCTGTCGGGATTACAACCTCAGAGTAGTCGTAATCGGTGTAGTTCACTGTCCAGGGATATTCAAAACCATTGTACCAGCCACCCGATGGTGCGGCACCGTTGTTCTCGAAGAAATATTTCCAGCGTGCATAGTGGTAATCCTTTATGAGGCCTGCCCAGCAGCGGTTGGAGTAGTCGTGCAGGTCGGTGTTGCCCTTTGACCACACTGTTACCTGTGTACGTGCGTTCCACTCGAGCCAGTTGCGGTCATTGACGGTGGTGCCGTCGGCTTCATCGGCGATGTTGCGCGCAAGGCTTGTCCAACGCTCCAGCTTGAAGTTCTCATCGTATGAGAGCATCTCGTCAAGGTCAAGCATCAGCTGCAGATAGAGCCTGTAGAGTCGGGTGTACTCCCCGGTGTTGCCCTCTGTGCGTGCTTTGTTTATGAGCGGCAGAAGTTCGGCCGCGTAGTCGACCATTGCCTGACGTATCACGTCGATGACATCATAGTTGTAATTGTTTATGCCGTCACGTGTAGTAACGAGGTCACTTATTGATACCAACTGGTCTGCTGCTACAAGTACGTCCTGTGTGTCCCAGTATATGGCCGAAGTACTCCAGCTTGATACACGGTCAGGCGCCCATGACGGACGTGCAAGGATGATTGCCTCCGATGTTCCCTGCTGGTCGGTAGGGCATGCCCAGACGGAATTCTTCAGGTTCTGCAGTGCGGCAAGGGCTGTCCCGTTCTCAAAACCGTAGCGCGCATGAGCATACTCTTTTAGCCATTCATCGGCTGTCGGACGGTCTGTAGGGTTCATCCATGGCAATTCGAACAGCATGTCATAGAGAATGGGATTTGTCTCCGTTCCCTCGGGAGTAGCACCCACACCCTGCATGTTGTTCCCCTTTGCAAGCGCACGGAAGTAGTCGTTAATCGTTGTCTCAAGACGGCCATGCAATCCGCTGCGCCCGCCGAAATTGTGGAGCATGCAGAATATGTACGGGCGTCCCTGGAAATAGTTCGTGTTCCACTGTGCCTTGCCCGGTGCGTCCGAGAAGAGGTCAAGCCCTATGAAACGGTCGCCGTAATTGCTCATTGAACTGAATGCGTCGCTCTGTGGTACTCCCTGCCAGTACTGGATAATCCATTTCGGTTCAGCAGGTGCGTTGAAACTGCTTTTGGTATCTGCGTCAACCGCGTTGTAGTAGTTGTCGAGGTGCTTCATTATGTTGGGGTAGCAGTTGGCATTTGTCACGCCTCCTGGGAGCGAGCCCTCGTGGAAGGGGTCCATGCTGTAGAACTCCGACACGCCCATGACGGCCTCGAGATGCTTGTAATATATAGGCGCCAGTGTGGCATAGCTTGTGCTTGCGGGGTTCAGAATGTCGGGGCGTGTGTAGCCTCCAGCCCAGTTGCCGTTGTTTATTACATGGCTGCTGCTGAAACCGTTGATTGTGTATTTTGTTATGCAGTTGGGAACCTGACCACTGAAGCCTGGGATTACAGGCTGCATGCCAAGCTCACGCATACGCTGGAGCATGTTCTTGCAGAGCTGCTCCTGGCGTTCATACCACCATTCGGGGTTACCGTTCATGACAACATCCTTTGCATTAATGGTTCCGCCCCAGCCCTCAAGGTTGTTCATGGCAAACCATGCGATGAATCCTGGACCTGCAATGTAGTCGGCAATATCCTTGTCACTGATGCCAAGTTCCTTGAGAAAGTTGCGTGTCACCACATCAAGACCCACGAGGTTGAGCGGTGCATTGATGCCGTGCAGTGCCATCCAGTCAATCTCCTTCTGCCAACGCTCCCATGTCCAGAAAGCCATTGAGTAAGAGAATGTACAGGTGTTGAAATCGTAGCGGTATGTGGTGTTGCACTCATGCTTTTCTTCCTCTGTGGGAACGGGAAGTGTTGCCTGTGAAAGGTCGGTAGTGAGGTTGTTCCATGTGAGGTTGATGTGCGCATGGTGGTTCAGGTACCAGTTGATACCTGTTGCAACCGAGAGCTGGTTATTTCCCTTGATGCATGGCTTGCCGTTCTGCGATGTGATGATGAACAGATCCTTGCCGTTGGCATCATCGAGCGTGCCGTCGATGACAATCTCGAACTTGTCGGCGGCACCTTCGCCACCGATACGGTTCAAGAGGGCTTCTATAGCCTCCTGCGGAGTCGCTTTCGGCATTTGTGCCTTGACTGCAGGCGCGGTGAAAAGCCCTGCCAGTACAAATAAAATAAGAGTAATCCTTGTTTTCATATGATTGTTTTTTTGTTTTGCAGTTGACTATATTCTGCGAATGTAATAATAATATTTTATAATTTATTCCAATTGTGTACAAAAGATGCCTGACACGCCGGCGTGTCAGGCATCTTTTGCCTTATCATCTTAGGACTGTATGCTGTCTGTTTACATCTCAATCAATACTCTGAAATTTATCTGTCGGCCTGTGAGGTAGTTGGGCACGGCGTAGTTGTTGTTGCTCACGTCGCTTACCCAGTAGTATGAGTTCACGTTGTTGATGTCGAGCAGGTTGAATGCATCGAGCCCGAGCCAGATGTTCCTGATGTATCGGTATACTCCTGTGCGGTAGATGTTCTCCTCGTTGTTGAGCAGACGGTATGACATTCCAATGTCCACGCGTCTGTACGCAGGGGCATTGAAACGCTGTTTCTCGCGTCCTGTGTGTGGCGGGCCGAAAGGCAATCCGTCGGCATATACTCCCTGAAGGCTCATCTTCCAGCGTTCTGTGCCGGGGAAAAAGTCGGTAAAGTAGAGCGAGGCGTTGAAACGGCTGTTCGTGGGGCGCGGAATCCAGTCGCCGCCGTTGATCTTCTCCTTGGTGTCCATTATCGAGAATGTTATCCAAGAGTCGGTTCCCGCTACGAATTCGCCGAACAGTTTCATGTCGAGTCCGGTGGCATATCCATGGGCGCAGTTCTCGCCATAGTAGACAATGCGCACGTTGTCCACATTGTAGGGAATTAGGTTGTCGAGCTTCTTGTAGTAGGCTTCGGCTGTGAACTTGAACGGACGGTCCATCATCTTGAAGTGGTAGTCGTACCCGAGCACGAAATGTATCGACCGCTGCGACTTTATATCCTTGTTCAGTGTGACCGATGCGATGCCCTCTACGCTTGTCGTGTCGCGCATCTCCTTGTAGAATGGGGTCTGGTAATAGACTCCCGCAGCAAAGCGGAAGGTCATTCTGTCGTTGAACTTGGGTATGAGGCCTACCGAGGCGCGCGGTGAGATAATAGTCTCCTTGTTCCAACTCCAGTGTGATACCCTTACTCCGGCGTTTATTGAAACGACACCGAGGCTGCTGTTGAACTTGTATGTGTCCTGTGCATATAACGACAGTATGTTGCTGCTGCTCGATGTCTTTGACTTGAGGCTATAGACAGGACGTAACCCGTCGGGGTGTATCGGGACGTTGTAGCCCGCCGAGTCGCGCAACTCCCATTCGCGCTGGTTGTCGCTGAACTTCTGCATCTTCCATTCGGCGCCCCATCGAAGATTGTGGGCTCCCATGTAGTGGTTGCCTTTCAAGGCTATTGTCTGCACGTTCGCCTCGAGGTAGTTGCGGGCGTGCTCCATGTAACCGCCTACGCTCATTGTCTCATCGGTGTTTATGTCGTTGAGCCAATACTCGCCGACAATGTCGTATGTCTCCTCCTCGTTGGTATTGAATGCCGATGTCTGCAACGTGAAACTGTTGTTCTCGTTTGGCGTGTAGTTCAGTGACACTGCACCGAACAGGGTACGGAAAAGGTCTTTCTCCCAGCCGTCGAAATAGACCTTGAACTCCTTTACATTCTCGAGTGTTCCGAAGCTTGTCTTGCGGTCGCTCGGGGTGAACTCATATTCGTTGTGGGCTATGTTGCCTATGAAACTCAGGTTGAGTTTGTCTGTTATACGCCAGTCGAAGTGTGCCTGATAATCGATGAAGGCCGGGTTGTACTCTCCTTTCGTGTCGAGTGTTCCAAGCAGATAGCGGTTGCTCTTGTAGCGGAGCGAATTCGAGAAACTCACTTTGCTGTTTCCCCAGCCGGCATAGATGTTCGCTCCGAGCATGCTCAACGATACGGTGCTCTCGAACTCTCTCGGCTTGCGGTATGTGATGTCGAGGACCGATGACATCCTGTCGCCGTATTTCGCCTCGAATCCTCCGGTAGAGAATGCTATCGAGGCGGTCATGTCGGGGTTGAGGAAGCTGAGGCCCTCCTGTTGCCCGGCCCTGATGAGCAACGGACGGTATATCTCTATGCCGTTGACATAAACACTGTTCTCGTCGAAGTTTCCACCGCGTACATTGTATTGCGAGCTGAGCTCGTTGTGTGCGCTCACTCCTGCCTGTGACTTTATTATCTCCTCGATGCCGTTGCCGCTTGCCGAGGGGTTGAGCCTCAGCTTGTCGGGCATCTCAATCTGCTGGGTGGTTGTCATCTGACGCTCCTTGTGGACAATCTCCGCGTCGGCAAGCTGTATGTCCATCGGCGGCAAGGTAACATTGGCGATGATTGTGTCGGTGGGGTTCTTGAATGTGCGTTTCCTTGTCTGATAGCCAATCATGGAATATGATATGACAAGGCTGTCATCGCTCTCGCACGTCAGTGTGTAGTTGCCGTTGAGGTCACATACGGTACCTATGGGCTTGCCCTCTACCGATACGTTGGCAATCTCTACGGGTTTGTGGTCAAGGTCGGTAACTCTTCCTTTTATGGTTACCCTCTGTGCCATTGCCGCCTGCGATAGCAATATAAGTAGCAGTGATGTTATGTATATTCTGAGTCTCATTATCCTGTGCTTGCGCTATATCCTATTGTATTAATACTATAACGCGACTTTTGGGCTAAACGTATATCCACCGCAAAAATTTGTTTACCCAGTTCCATCTGAAGTGGTACCATTGCAGAGTGCTTGTTTCCTTTCCTCCAAAGTTGTATATGGTACTCAGGAAACTCTTGCGCAGACGCGAGAGACCTCTTACCTCAAGGAATTCAAAATGAGAATAGCCGCTCTTGTATGCGTCGGATATCGCCGCCCAGATAGCCATTATGCCGGGGTATTGCAACGGATAGCTCTTGCGAAGACCGCAACTGTATGCAAGCAGGGTGCGCTCCTTTTCATATAGGCAAATGGAACTGCCTATTATCTTTCCCTTGTATATAATGATGAACATCTTGGCTTTCTCCGAGAGCGTGCCGTCGCTGTCGTGCAGCATCTCAAGCAGAATTTCTCTCTTTGGGAGTCTCTTCCTGGTCTTGCTGCGGTAGAAATTCTTCATCAGTTGCAACGCTTCGTTTATCTCCTCGTCGCTCGTGGCGCGACGGAATGTTACTCCCCGTTCCTCGCTCTTGCGTATGTGTGTCCTGTATGCGCGTGACAGCCTCGCCTGAGGCTCCTTGCTGTGCAGTGAGATGTAGTTGCGGTGGTCGCGCAAAGGTACAAAATGGTGCTTGTAGAGCGTTCCGTAGGCAAAGCGCGAGTCCTCGATGTTCTTTATCTCTATGAACGTGTGCAGGTAACCGAACATGTCGAACACTTTCTCGAGGAACATGCCGAAGAGTTCCTCCCTGTCGCTGCATCGGGGGGTATATGTGCCTTCGCCCTGAATGGAGTAGCGCACGCTGAACACCGGCGGTATCAGACGTATGCTGTGCCTCCTGACAATAAGCAGATGACCAATTTCGGCATCCCCGCTGTCATACGCTACAAGCATGTAGGGCTTGCACATGCTGCTCATTTCGAACATGCGGAACGCCATAGCCGAATGGAGTATGGAACCCTCTGCCAGTTCTGGCAATTCTGTGCTCTTGGTGTATATGACTATGCGCATGGCTCCCCGTTTTTTGTAAGATTTCACCATGTAAAGTTAACTAAAAAGAAATAATATTGTATCTTCGCGCATGTAAAAAGTTGCCTGTTAACCTTATTTGGGAATTATCAAGGCCGCACGGATGCTGATTTATCGTGTGAAGGGAAGTTTCAATGGAGTTGTACGGGCATTTGGATAAGTAAATGTTTATGGAGAATAAAGATATTTTTATATTGGCGATAGAGTCGTCCTGCGATGACACCTCGGCGGCTGTGATGCGTGGCGATGTGGTGCTATCCAATGTCACTGCGAGTCAGGCTGTGCATGAACAGTATGGCGGTGTGGTGCCCGAACTGGCATCGCGCGCCCATGAGCAGAACATTGTACCGGTGGTCGATGCGGCACTCAAGAGGGCAGGCGTTGAGAAAGAACAGCTCAGTGCAATTGCATTCACGCGTGGTCCGGGGCTTATGGGGTCGTTGCTCGTGGGCGTCTCCTTTGCAAAGGGTCTTGCAGCGTCGTTGAATATCCCCATGGTTGAGGTCAACCACCTGCAAGGACACATCCTTGCACATTTTATAAAGGAAGAAGGGGTGGAGCACAATGCTCCTGAGTATCCGTTCCTTTGCCTGATGGTGTCAGGTGGCAATTCACAGATTGTAAAGGTAAACAGTTACAAGGATATGGAAATCATCGGTCAGACAATCGATGATGCGGCGGGCGAGGCTATGGACAAATGTGCCAAGGTCATGGGGCTCGGTTATCCGGGCGGTCCAATCATCGACCGTCTGGCGCGTCAGGGTAATCCCAAAGCGTATGCCTTCAGCAAGCCTCATATCCCGGGGTTCGATTACAGTTTCAGCGGCCTTAAGACCTCATTCCTCTACACGTTGCGTAAATTAGTGGCCGAGGATGAGAATTATGTCGAGAACCATAAAGAGGATTTGGCTGCGTCGTTCGAGGCAACAGTGGTCGCGGTACTCATGGATAAATTGTACAAGGCGTCAAAGGCGTTAGGTATCAAACGTATAGCTCTGTCGGGAGGCGTCTCGGCGAATACGGCACTGCGGCAGGCTTATCATGACTATGCAAAACGTTATGGTTGGGAAATCTATATCCCCAAGTTCGGCTTCACGACAGACAATGCGGCGATGATTGGTATTGTGGGGTATTACAAGTACCTTGACAATGATTTCTGCGCGATGGACCAACCGGCATTCTCGCGCACGACATTATAAATTTGTAACATGATGAGCATTGTAACCGAAATTCGAGAGCGTGCGGCGAGGCTTGTCGCACTGTTGCAGAGCCGCGGGCTGACCATTGCTACGGCCGAAAGCTGTACGGGGGGCTCCTTGGCTGCTGCTATAACATCTGTGCCCGGTTGCTCATCAGTAATGCTCGGTGGAGTGGTGGCATACCACAACTGCGTAAAGGCTAAGGTTCTCGGCGTGGGCGAGGAGTTGCTTGCCGAGCATGGCGCCGTAAGCGAGCCTGTTGTTCGGCAGATGGCGCTCGGGGTCTCCGCTCTTACCGGTGCCGATTGTGCGGTGGCTACTTCTGGTATTGCGGGGCCGGGTGGCGGCACAGCCGATAAGCCTGTAGGTACCGTCTGGGTGGCTCTGAAAGTGGCTGATGTGGTGCGGACGCAGCTCCTTTGTTTAGGGGATAAAGGCAGAGATGCCAATATTGATAATTGTGTGAATGAGGTGCTTGGGCTTTTATGCGACATGCTTGAACGGTAATGACGGTTGCCCTGGAAAAGATTTTTTGGAATTTTAAACAGATTCTTAATCAGTTTCAAAAAATAATTGGTCTTTTGTTTGCATGATTGTCCGAAATCCTATATCTTTGCACTCTGTTTTGAGTAGGTATCAAAAGAATAAACAAAAAAATATATAGAGATGTCTAAGATTTGTCAAATCACCGGTAAGAAAGCAATGGTGGGTAACAATGTATCACACTCAAAGAGAAGAACAAAGCGTCTTTTCAACGTGAACTTGTTTACTAAGAAGTTCTTCTATGTAGAAGAGGATTGTTGGATTCAGTTGCGCGTGAGTGCAGCGGGGTTAAAAATTATCAACCGAGTAGGTCTTGATGCTGCTCTCAAGAGTGCAGTTAAGAACGGCCACGTTGCTTGGGAGGAAATTAAAGTACTCGATTAATTAAAGGAGGAGTAATTATGGCTAAGAAGGTAAAAGGTAACCGTGTTCAGGTGATACTTGAGTGCACAGAGCAGAAGAACAGTGGTGTTCCCGGTATGTCACGTTATATCACTACAAAGAATCGTAAGAACACAACAGAGCGTTTGGAGTTGAAGAAATACAACCCATATTTGAAGAGAGTAACCGTTCACAAAGAAATTAAGTAATAGAAGATGGCTAAGAAAGCAGTGGCAACCCTCCAGACTGGTGATAAGGAGAAATTCGTAAAGGTTGTAAAGTTGGTTAAATCACCTAAGACCGGTGCTTACATGTTCGCTGAGGAGATGTTGGTACAGAGCAAGGCTGATGAGTCTTTGAAGAAGTAATAAAAAACCGAGAGGTTTCAATAATATAAGAGAGTAGTCGTGTGGCTACTCTCTTTTTTTGGAACTATTCACGGGCAACGGTCTTTGCGGTTCAGTAGAAATTTCGTGTGGACGAAATAACTCAACTAAATAAAACTATTATTCCTTGGTTTGTTTTACCCTTAATCTGTTGTCGTTTATTCTTCTTGTTGTCGTTCTATCACATACTTTTCATGACTGAAAAGTACGCAAAAGGTCCCGGCACACGGAAATTCCAGTCAATCTCTTTTTTGTTCAGGAATTGCTGAGGCAATATCCTTCAGTCAAAGAGATTTTGCCGTTTAATCTATCTGTTTGATTTTTGGGTGCTGCGGGACTCCCTCAGTTACCCGCTTGCAAGCAATCGTGTAACTAGCGGTCAAACAGGCCTCGCACTTTTTCCAAAAATCAAACAGG
>JAGBFX010000014.1 GCA_017936265.1 Bacteroidaceae bacterium
GCATAACCTGCGGCTATGCTGCGTTTGATCTGTTGCTGCAAAACTCGTCGATAACAAAAAAAAGGTCATTGACTCGTTTTGCTTTTCGCAACCCAAACGGCATAACCTGCGGCTATGCTGCGTTTGATCTATTGCTGCAAAACTCGTCGATAACAAAACGTTGTTTTGTCATTTCGATGACTGCAAGGAGGATAAATCTCACAAAGCAGTAAAATCAAAACCATCCTCACATCAATAAAAATCGGGATACGCCACATACACGATGATGCATTTTAATTAATATTTTGTTTCCACGTTTAAAGCACCTTGCAAATGAAGGCCAGCAGCATCGTATGCAACGTATCCCTGAGCTGGAGAACCACCAACCGGCTTTTAGTTTCTTACATTTTATCCTTGAGAGAATCCACAACAAGACCGTCGAACAGGTTTATTACCCTGTTGGCATACTGTGCATCCTTCTGCGAGTGGGTAACCATGACAATGGTTGTACCGGCATCATTGAGCGCCTTGAGCGTGGTCATCACATCACGGCCGTTCTTTGAGTCGAGGTTACCGGTAGGCTCATCAGCAAGTATAAGCCCCGGCTTTGTAACCACCGCACGTGCAATCGCCACACGCTGCTGCTGTCCACCCGAGAGCTGGTTAGGGAAATGTTTGGCACGGTGTGCTATATTGAGGCTTATCATCACCTCCTCAACCAGCTTCTTACGCTCGGCCGACGAGTAATCAAGATAGGTAAGCGGCAATGCGATGTTCTCCTCCACCGTCATCTCCTCGATGAGGTTGAACGACTGGAAGATAAAGCCTATCTTGCCACGACGGTAAAGTGTACGCTCCCTTTCCTTCAGTTGGGCCACCTCCACCCCATCTATCCTGTAACTGCCTGACGTAGGGTTATCCAACAGTCCAAGGATGTTGAGCAAAGTCGACTTTCCGCAACCCGACGGGCCCATCACTGCCACGAACTCACCATCATTGACATCAATCGATACACCGTTGAGTGCCACAGTCTCCACCAAGTCCGTACGGAATACTTTTTCAAGATTTTCAGTTTTCAGTTTCATAATATCATGTTTTAAGGTTATTTCAAACAGCTTATTATTGTCCTTTATTCAGCACCTCAATGGGGTTACGGTTGACAGTGCGCCAGGCACTTGCCATGACAATTGCCATAGTGAGCAGTGCCACTATCACAAACGCAAGCACATACACCCACAGATGCAGCGGAGTCTTATAGGCGAACTCCTGAAGCCACCCTATCACAAGGTATGTGGCAACGGGAACAGCAATCACAAAGCATACAAGCAGCACTTTCAGGAAGCGGCTATTGAAGAGCCACAGTATACTCCCCACCAGTGCACCGTTCACACGTCGCAAGGCAATCTCCTTCTGCCTGTATTCTGTCTCAAAGAAGACAAGCCCGAACACTCCCAGCAGAGAAATTATAATTGAAAATACCGATACCGCGACTATCACGGACTGCTGGTTATCCTCCTTTTCGTAGAAGCCCTTCTGGATTATCTCGTCAAGCAACACAGGTATCGCATACCCGATACTCTCGTTGCGTACCAGTTTCTCGGTAATATCCCTTATCTGCTGCTGTACGACAGCCAAGTCACTACCCTTCTTTATCCTTATATAACAGACAGGCATCTTCTCTTGGGGATTTACAAAGAACGCAAACGGTTCAACGGCGTGCTGCATACTGCGTTCATTGATGTCACTGCAGAAACCTACCACATCGTACCATTTTCCATTGTGGTTTATCTTGTCGCCAAGTTCCATCCCGTACTTTTTCCTTGCAGCATTGTTAAAGACAAACACCCCTGCATCGCCATCAGACCCGACGCCATCAGGGACAGCTATTCCCATTGTCTCCATGAACCCCGGTTCAACAGGAAGAACCCTGAAGTTTATTCCCTCCTCGGAACGTGACCATTCGCGTCCCCAGCCGTCCTTCCTGTCACCTACAATGTCATGGCTGCAGAAGGTAACCGCCTCGACGAAAGGAGAAGTCAACAGAGCATTGCGCAGTGTCTCACGTTGCTCTTGGTCAATGTAGTTTTCAGGATACACATTGTAAACCTTGTACTTAAGAATACAATCCCTGTCGAATCCCATATCATGATTCTTCATAAAGCTGTTCTGTACGGCAATGAAGATTGCTACGATGATGAAAAGGAATGACAGCACGAACTGCATACCTATGAGTATGTTACGCAGAGCCTGACCTTTGGCTGTTGCACCGAAACTGCCCTTGAGCACAAATGCCGGAGCAAAAGATGTGAGGTACCACGCAGGATAGGCGGCAGTAAGCAACGCCATCAGCAGCGTTGCCAAAGCAACACCTATTGCAACCAACATATTCTCAGGAGCAAACAACGATACCGACAGCAGTTCCCTGAAGGCGCTCTTCTCCACCATATTCACCAACAGCAACGATACAAGCATGGCTATTGCCAACAGGCCTGCCGCCTCAAAGAATACTCCTACACGCAATGAGATGCCGTGCGCACCCAGAATCTTCTGCGTGTTGATGTTGCGTATACGTTTGGGAATGAGCGCCACAAAGAAATTGAAGAAGTTTATGAAAGCAATGAGCAGTGTCACCACAGCCAATGTAAGCATAGTGAATGTTGTCGTGCGGTTACCCACTTTAAGGTCAAAATACTCCATGTCGGTAGTGAAATAAGTCTCGGTGAACGGAGTCAGACGTATGTTTTTCTTCAGTTCATCGATTGTCTTTTCTTTAAAACGTTCATTATCCTCAAGCAACATAATCTGTGCCGATGCATGCTGAAGGAAAGCCTCCGTGTCATCCTCGCTTCTCAGGCGCACATACAGGGGTTCGTTCCAATTGCTCCATTCATTGCTTTCCATCTTGTCGTAGTACGGCCCATAGAAAGCTTCAAGCCCTGCAATGTCACTGTTCTGCGGCAGGTCCTCGAATATGGCACCCACAGTGAGTGAGACTTCTGCGTTGTATGTGCCACCCCAACACACGCGGTCACCTATCTCCAGGCCATATTTCTGTGCCACCGAACGGCTGAATGCCATTGCGCTGCGTTTGAGCACAGGCTCAAAATCGCCCTCTACAAGTTCAATGCCCAATGCCGTGATGCTTCCGTCGGAAAGCTCGGTACCGGCAAGGACAATAGGCTCGTCGGGGAACTTCTCGAAAGTGTGGTCGACATCACGGTTCTGCAAGTACCCGAAATGATAACCTTCGACAGCAGGGTTGTCCGTTACCATAATCCTGGCCAACGGAGTCGTGATTATATAAGTCCAATCAATATCCTGAATGAACTTATGCTCCACTCTAAAAAGCCGTCCGGCATCCTTTATACCACGATTGTAGCTGAAATCGTAGTTCACCTGCACAAGCATCGTATATGCGACAGCAATGGCAATTGCAAGCCCGGCAACATTCAACACCGACGACAGACGTTGCCCACGCAGTGTCATCCTTAAATTACGTAATAGATTTCTCATATTTCACTTTATAATTTATCGTTTATCCTTTATTCAGCACCTCAATAGGATTGCGGTTTACCGTGCGCCAAGCAGTCACCGTCACAACAACAGCCACCACGGCAGACACCAGCAACAGTACAAGTGCAAAAATCCACCAATGCAGTGCGGTCTTGTAGGCAAAGTTGCTCAGCCACTCGTTCACGACATACAGGGCCACAGGCAATGCCACGATAAAACTCAATGCCACCATATCAAGATATTTCCTGTTTATCAACCTTATCATGTTCCACACAGTCGCTCCGTTTACGCGGCGAAGGGCAATCTCGCGCTCCATGTATCTTACCTCAAAGAGCACTGTGGCCAGCAAGCCCATGACAGAGACTATTATCGCAACGACGGCAAAGGCAGAAATCTGCAATGCCTTCAACTGTTCGTCCTTGTACTCGCTGCGCATGACATCATCAATCAGCTTCACCTCAAGAGTAGAATTGTCTGTTTCGAAATGCTCTGTCGAAACAGTACGGATATGCTCGGCAACCTCCTTCATGTTGTAGCCCGGCGCCGCTCGAACGTAAATGGAGATATTCAATATCTCGCGGCTCAGTCCCACAGCCAACGGTTCAACCTCGTACTGAAGCGGCCTGAAATTGAAATCACGACAGAATCCGATGACAGGTGTTCTTGTATCGTCGATACAATCCCCAATCGAGAGCGAATACAGTTTGCGGGCCTGTTCGTTACAGATATATCCACCGGGGATGAACTCTACTGTGTTTCCTGTCATTGTAAACTTCGGTAGTTCTTCATACCCGAGAACACGTCCATCGTAAATATCAAGCCCCATAACCTGTGGAAAATTCCACGACACATTCAGTCTTACAATTTTAGCCTTGTCGCTCCTGCGGTAGCCTTCTTCCTCTTTTGACTCCCCTATTATGGCAACATCCTCTTTGTCTGGAGAAAATGAGATGAAATCTTGATCTGCAAATGCAACATCAATTATATCGGGGTGCGCACTGATGTCTTCCCTGAAAGATTGGTAACCAGTCAATTGTATATAGGGAATATTGGGAGTGGCAACAAGCACTGCCTCCTTGTCAAAGCCGACATCGGCATCAAGCATGAAGTTGTTCTGTGTGCGTATGAACACCGCAACAATGATGAGCACGAAGGAAATTACAAACTGCATTATAATAAGTACCAGACGGAGCCTCATTCCACGCCTGTTTCGTGCAAAGTCACCGTTCAATGCCAGTGCCGGAGTGAACGATGTCACGTAAATTGACGGATATATTGATATAGCCACGGCCAGCAACAACGATGCACACAGCATAACGGATGCCACACCCTTATTCTCCCACAAGGATAGCCTTGCGGAAAAGAGTGAAGACAGTTCACTGTCGTCTGTTACAGAAACGATCAACGAGGCTATTGTAACGGACAGAAGCACCATCATAACCGACTCGATAATGAAAGTGACACGCAACTGCATCACCGATGCACCCATAATTTTTTGAGTATTGACACTGCGTATGCGTCGCGGCATCAACGAGAGGCAGAAGTTAAGGTAATTTACAAAAGCAATGCTCAATATCACCACAGCAATGGCTATGAGCGCAATTGTACCGGTGAAACTACCCTTATGTACTCCTTTGAGCTCGGCGCCATTGAAGTGCGAATCTTCCAAAGGCATTGCACGCATCTCGATGGCTTTTTCGGGTGTTTCCGTTGCAATAAGCCCATTCATTGCTTTGGTGAGTTCATCCGCAGTAAATCCCGGTGCAAGCGCGGCGTATGCCACATAACATTCCTGCATTGCAGATTCTATTTGCAAATCTTTCAATTCACCCAGCGAGACAATGACATCAAGCGAAGCAAAATCACAGTTGTCCTCAAAGTCCTTGAAGACGGCAGCCACAATCAAATGAGAATCACTGATAAATACAGGATGTAGTTTCGTGTTCTTTAGTAGTATATATGAACCGGGCTTCAAACCGTATCTTTCAGCAAAGCTCTCGCTTACTATAATACTGTGATATGTCTGGAGGTTTTCAATACTGCCATCCGTAATCTCAAATGGCAATAACCTGAGTGCTTCATACGAGGCAAACGAGAGTGACTGTGGAATATCTGCATCGCCGATTGCGAATATGTTGTGTGCCTCATCCATATTGAGTACTCCCAATTCTTCAACTCCGGGGATTCCGCTTATCGCCTTGAGCAACTCCTTGGAGTGGACAGCTTGCCACTTATGGGGATCGTGTTCGTTGTACCCTCGGGCCTCAATGCGCACAATGCGCCCTACATCCTTTATATCCTTATTATACGACAGTTCATACTGTACCTGCACGGCAATCATATATGCAACGGCTATGGCAACACCCAATCCAATGATGTTCAGTGCCACCACTAACGGGTTACTGCGTAATGTCACTTGGAAATTATGTAATATCTTTTTCATTTTCAACACCAATTATAGCAGTTTCTTTTAGACATGATATTTCGGGGACAGCCAGGTAATACATGACTCAATCGAGTATCAGCCTCTCGCTCTCACCGAAGTTGTCATAGGAAGAAGTTATTATCCTCTCACCAGGCTCAAGTCCCTCAATGACCTCATAATATTGAGGGTTCTGCCGTGCAATCTTTATCGGGCGCTTCACAGCCTCACTGCCATCGGGCGAGAGCACATACGCCCATTTTCCGCCGGTCGAAGCAAAGAAACCGCCACGTGCGACAAGCACGGCCTCTTGCGGCTCCCCCAATTGCAGATTGATGTAGTATGTCTGTCCCACACGTATGTTCCGCGGAGTCTCACCCACAAAGGTGAAGTCGGCACGGAACTGTCCGTCCCTAACGTCGGGGTAGACAGTGCTTACCTCTACCGCATACTCGGTACCCTGTCGCTCGAACACACCGTCAAGTCCTGTGGCAATGCGGTCAATATAACGCTCGTCTATGCTCACCTGTACCTTGTACTCATCGAGCTTGTTTATAAGGCCCACGGTTGCCCCGGCTCCTACAACCTGCCCCAGTTGCATGTTGAACGAACTCAGCTGACCGTCGTGCGTGGCACATACATTGAGGTCCGCCACGCGTCTGTGGGCCGTCTCCACCTCCTTGTGGACATTCTCAAGAGCCTGTGCCATCTTCATGCGCTGTATCTGCTGATAGAGCGAATCCTGATAGAGACGCTTCACAAGCAGTTGCAGATTGGTCTGTGCAAGCTCATGGTTCTCCTTGGAACGCAGATACTCCTCCTGCGTGGTAAGCCCGTCGCTGTAAAGAGACTGCTGCTGTTCGAATGTTCGCTGGGCGCGGTTAGCCTCGATTTTTGCCGACAGCCGTTGCTGATGCATATTCAGTTTCTCCTTTTCGAGCCCAATCTCCGCATCGCGGTTGCTGTTCTGTTTGTCGATATATTGCGCCTCGATGTCGCCTACCTGCTTTAGCAGCTCAGGGTTGCGCAGCACAAAGAGCGTGTCACCCTTTTTCACTATGGCACCTTCATTGACAATGAGGCGTTCCACCACTCCACCTTCCGGGGATGTGAGCAGAATGGAGGTCTTTGGCTGCACCTGACCGCTCAAACGGATGTAGTCATTGAATGCACCCTTCTCGACCGTGCTCACAGCTATGCCGGCGATGTCCACACGCATCTTGCTGCTGTGGTCGCCAAACAGCAACCAGCCGACAAGCAACAGAAACAATCCTCCGGCAACAATAAAAGGAATATGTTTCTTCTTCAACCCTTTTTTCTGTTCAATTATTCTGTCCATATCACTTTACTTATTTTACCAATTCATCAAAATCACATTCGATATTCTCATTGTTTACATAGTCGTACAGCGTCATTCTCTGTATCGTGTAATAGTATGACCAATAAGTGTTCAATTGCGACAGGTATTGCGCCTGTGCACTCTCGAGTTCATTGTTTGCAGTGTTGAAGTCTGTGACACTCATCGCCCCTTTCTCGTAGCGTTTGTAGGCCATGAGATATGTCTCTTCGGCTATCTCAAGAGCACGACGTGATATACGGCACTGTGCAGCCTGATTGTTGAAATACATCACCGTGGTACGGATTTCCTGTTCAAGGTCAATATTGGCCTGTTCAACCTGTATGCGTGTGAGCTCAAGTTGGGCCTTTGCCACACGTTTCTTGCCTTTGCCCATTCCCCAATCACAGATAGGCAGGCTGAATGTGATACCCACAATCTCATTATCCTTCAGGTTGCTGTAGGCACCCCTGAAGCCGTCGGCCGACTTTGTCAGTCCCACCTGTGCCTGCAAACTCACCTGCAAACCGCTGTTGGCCTTGGCGTACGCAAGGTTCTGGCGGGCATTCAACATCTTGAGCTCCTGCTCCACGGAGTGTGTGGAATTTGTGAAGGCACGGCTGACGACATCGTTACAGTCAATTGAGATATCCGGCAGCTCGGTGGGAGCCACAAGCTCAATATCCTTGTAGTCAGTTATGTTAAGATACGAGAAAAGGCTGAAGAGATTGTTCTCGAGTGCAAGCCGGTTATAGCTGATGCTCATCTCGGCATTCAGCATCGACAGTTCAAGTTGCAGCAGCTCACCTTCAGTCACAAGTCCCAGTTCGAGCTTGCGGCGCGTCTTCTCATAGAGAGTACAGAGGTCCTTGTGTTTTGCTGTGCTCTGCTTGAGGTTCGACTGTGCCGACAAGGCATTGAAATAGTATCTTATCACATTTATTGTCAGGCTCTGCATCGATTCCATGTAGCTGCGCTTGGCAAACTCGAACTGCAACGGCTGCGTGCGCTTGTTCCAACGCATGGAGCTGTAGCTGCGCAGAGGCTGGTTGTAATAAAGCAGCAACGGCGTGGTGTTATAAACAGTCTCGTTGTAATCGAACTGGTCGAAGCGCGACAGGTCGGAACGCAATGAGACTGTACCATCCGCCCAAGGCAGATTCTGGTTCAAAGAAAGAGTCGCATAGTTATATAAGGAGTTATTGTCAACATAAGTGACACGTCCCGTCTGCGCGTCACGCGCCTCCACAATGGAGTGGTTATAGTTCATCAGGTTACCCGAGAGGTTGAGCGACGGAAGCCACGATGCCTTATATTGACGGAAATTCCAGTAGCTGCTCAAGAAAGAGAGCCCCGCCGATTTTGACGCATAGGACCCACGCTTTGCAATCTCTATGGCATCGGTGAGTGTCATTGTCTGCTGTGCATGGATAAACACCGGAAGCATCAACAGCAGCATTATGGTATTGATTCTTTTCATACGGCTTTTATTGTTTTCATCACGAAGTTAATGCCGCACAACAATCCGATGCAAGAGAAAAAAGGCTTTTCAATACTTTTTTGGGAAAAGTGTGCATATTTTGCACACGAACATTGATGCTTCTCGCATTAAAATAATCAACCGCACAAAAAAGTAGAAAGTAAGAATGTAAAAAGAAAAATAATCGCCAAAAAATAAACAAGTTAAGCAAAAAAGTATTACCTTTGCACCGCTCATACGGGATATGGGCTGACTCAAATCATTAATCCATTAAAAATCAATTAGAAAATGGCAACAAAAATCAGACTTCAGAGAAGAGGCCGTAAGCACTACGCATTCTACTCTATCGTGATTGCAGATTCGAGATCTCCACGTGATGGAAAGTTTACTGAGAAGCTCGGTACTTACAACCCTAACACTAACCCTGCAACTGTAGAGCTCAACTTCGAGCGCGCATTGTATTGGGTAAACAACGGTGCTACTCCTACTGACACTGTTCGCGGTATCCTTTCTCGCGAGGGTGTGTACTTGATGAAGCACCTCCAGGGCGGTGTAAAGAAGGGCGCATTTGACGAGGCTGCTACTCAGGCTAAGTTCGAGGCTTGGAAGACAGCTAAGGTAAGTGCTCTCAACGGTATCAAGAGCGCTGAGGAGCAGGCTAAGCGTGACAGCAAGAAGGCACGTTTGGAGGCAGAGAAAGAGGTTAACGCAGCTATTGCAAAGAAGGTAGCAGACAAGAAGGCTGCCGAGGCTCTTGCAAAGGCTGAGGCAGAGGCAGCAGCTGCTGCTGAGGCAGAGGCACCTGCAGAGGAGGCTACAGAGGCTCCTGCAGAGGCTTAATTTGCGAGACACTTTCTTGCAGTAATGCTCAAGATAATCCCGTCATCCGAAAGGTTGGCGGGATTTTTGTTTTTCAAGATTCAACAGGAATTCCTTCCTCTCAATTCCGACTGCGAAGCCTGTCATCTTGCCGCCACTGCCCACTACCCTGTGACAAGGCACCGCAAGCAGCAACCGATTGCGGTTACATGCCATACCTACTGCGCGTGCGGCTTTGGGAGCACCTATGCGCTTCGCAATACCGCCATATGTGGCTACACCGCCGTATGGGATACGCCTCAGCTCTTCCCACACTCTCAACTGGAATGGCGTGCCGTTCATCCGTATCGGGAAACTGAACTCTTCAATCTTGCCCGCGAAGTACATGGCCAGTTCATCTTTGACCTGTTGCCCGAATTCATCCGTCGGCAGTTCTTCGCAGATGCTACCATCGGCAACGGCAATGGATGTAACACAGCGTTCTTCAACGGTTATGCACAGCATGCCTATCGGCGAGTCAATATTGAATGTTCCTTTCATGATGCTTGCTCTTTGCTGTCGCTAATATAGCTGTTTTGCGGCAAACATTCCTTATATTCCGTTTTTTTAGCAAGGCATGTTTTGCCAATAGCAATAATTGAACTATTTTTGTTTGTAACAATACGAAAATTTTCCCAAAATGCGAATTTATAGGACATATACCCTGCTCCTTATGCTTGTGGCTACGTTTGTGGCAGTATCGTGCGGCGAGGACAGGACACATGAATTCTTTGAGAAGACCGAGGAGAACCAATGGACCTACTCGATGATGAAGGATGTCTATCTGTGGGCCGATGAGATAAAGCAACCCGAGCGTTCACAATTTTTCAATACAACGTCGAAGTTCTTCTCCTCGCTGTTGCACAAGAATGACAACTCATCCTATTTTACCGATTCCGTATCGACAGGTTCCTACGGGTTGACATTCTCGCTCATGCGTGACCCGCTCGGTGTCAAGGCAAGCCGTTACTATGCATTGGTGCTTTATGTCAAGCCCGGTTCTCCCGCCGAGACAGCCGGTATCGAGCGCGGTGAATGGATATCTACTGTCAACGGCAGTACAATGAACTCGGCGAGCGGCAAGCTCCTGCAGTCGGGCGAGGCTACTGAGTTAACCACAAGCTACATTGACTACGATGATGAGAACGGGAGTCACTATTGGGTTGATGGCGACACCATTCAGCTGTCTGCATCACGTCTCTTCAACAGCCGGGCGATATACCTCGATACTATATATAATGTACGCGACAGCAAAATAGCATATATTGTGTGCGACAATCTTAACGGAGCCTCTTTCGCCGATGGGATGCAGGAGGCGTTGCTCGGTTTTGCTACTGCTGATGTGACCGATGTCGTTGTCGACCTGCGTTACTGCAACGAAGGTACATTGGAGAATGCGAATGCCATGGCGAGTGCTCTTGTTCCCTCTTCGCTTGTCGGGACTCCTTTTGTTACCCTTAAAGGCAAGGATGGGGATTCAATATCTCATTACACAGAACAACCTGTAAACCTAAGTGACAAGAGGCTGTTCTTCATCACAGGCCGCAATACCAAGGGAGCTGCCGAAATGCTCGTGGCATCGGTAAACGCTTCGCGAGGAATGCATGATGTCATTGTCATGGGTGCGCAAAGTGCAGGTGCGAATGTGCATACAGAGCGATACGATTCGCCATACGGTTTTTCTATCAACCCTGCCGTAGCGCTCATCTGTTCTTCCGATGGCGAGGAACTTCCACGCACAGGAATAGCTCTTGACTACCCTATTGATGAGCTTAAGGAGAAAGAGCGTCTGCACAAACTCGGCAGCGAACAGGAATATATTCTACGTAATATCGAGTATCTTATCGTTAACGGCTCTCTTCCCGATGATATTTAAGATAGTTTCCTTAAATAATTGAAAGACATCCTTCCATTGTGACTAACGATGAAAGGATGTCTTTTTTTTATCCCTGCTTATCTGTGCCTATGCACCGGAATTCCTATTTCTGTATTATTATAAGAATATATTTTTTAGGAATTTAAACAGCTTCTAAAACATACTGCCTTGTTGCTGTGTTATTTTAGCAAATAACCCCAAAATCCAATTAAGATGAGAAAGATTCTTCTATTCACAGCAACAGCAGCGACGCTGCTTATGTCATCGTGCAACTCATGCGGCGGGAGCGCTCCGCAAGGCGTTATTATCGAGACCGACAGCATCTACATGGTGGGCGATTCTGCCCTTGTCGATGAACAGACATTCGTTTTTGAAGGCACATCGCCCATGAACGGGAACGCCGTAGCCAACGTGTTGCTTGCCATCAGCACAGTAAATCTGAACAGCGACGGTACCTACAGCATCACGACCGATTATGTCGATGAAGGGCTTGCTACACAGAATGACAATGGCGAGGCGGTAATCATCACAGGCAATGACAGTACTATGACCGTCATAGAGCTTGTGTCGGCAAACATGGGACCGACAATCAGTTTCATGATGCAACAGGACAGCTCGTTGGTTAAGATGGACAAAAACGGTAAGCCCGCAAGTAAGAACCCTGCGCACAAGCTTAATCTGAAGAAGTAATTAACCCTAAATTTATATCTTATGAGAAAACTGACATTCATCATGTTTGCTGCAGTGTGTGCTGTTCTTGCTTCGTGCCAGAAAGACCCCGACACTGACAAGCTGGACAACCATTATCTTGTCTACACCAATTACGACAGCAATACCGACTTCAAATCTATTGAGAGTTTCTATGTCATTGACAGTATCCTGATTATAGGCAACAGCGAGAAACCTGCCTATTGGAACAACAGCAACTCGCAGAAGATTGTGAACGCCTACAATGACAAGCTCGAAGGGTGTGGTTACATCATGGTGCCTACTGCCGATGAAGCCGATGTAATACTGCAGCTGAGCTACATCAACAACACCTATTATTTCTCCTCGTTCGGCCCCGGCCCATGGTGGAGCAGTTATCCCGGTTACTGGAACTGGGGAGGTTGGGGGTGGTACTACCCTTACACCTTCAACTACAGCTACAGCACCGGTTCCATCATTGCGGAACTTGTCAACACCAATGCGCCCAATCCGCAGAACGACAAGCTGACGGTCATCTGGAACTCCTACATCTGCGGACTGCTCAACGGCAACAACCTGAGCCTCTCGCGCACGATGGACGCAATAAACCAGGCCTTTGTGCAGTCGCCCTACCTTGGGAAATAGGAGTATATGCCTGAATAGTGTTAATCTCTAAAAACAATCATTTATGAAGACTATAAGCAAATTATTCTGCATTGCGCTGTTTGCCTGTGTATTGGCAGTGCCCTCGAGGGGCAAGGCGCAGATATCGCTTGACAGTTATTACAACATTGACTGGCAGTTCAACATACCGCTTGGAAACGATTTCTCCAATGGTGCGAGCGGATGGGGCATGAACTTTGAAGGCGGTTACTACGTTACTCCGCAGATTGCGGTCGGTGCCTTCCTTAATTTCCACACCAATAACGAGTACTTCTCCCGTAGGACGCTGGAGTTGAGCAACACCCTATCGATGAACAGTTCGCAGCAGCATCAGATGTTTACACTTCCTTTCGGTGCACTTGTGCGTTACAGGTTCATAGAGGCTGACCTCCAGCCTTATGTGGGAATGAAACTCGGTGCATGCTATTCCGAGTTCAACAACTACTATTACATATTCATGAGCAGTCAGGACCGATGGGGGTTCTACATGTCGCCCGAGGTGGGATTCAACTGGTACCCATGGGCCAACAGCATAGGATTCCACTTTGCGTTGTACTACAGTTTTGCCACGAACAAGTGTAATCTGATGACCTATAAACAGGATATACTCAATTCTATCGGATTCAGATTAGGACTTGCATTCTGAGTACAAAAAACAGAGGTTCACTTCAAATAGTGAACCTCTGTTTTTTGTACAAGTATTATTTCTTTACTCAGCAGGAGTCATACTTACTTCAATGAAGTTACCCTGGTCAAGGATGTATTTCGCAAGCTGACGGATATCCTCCACTGTGATGTTCTTTACAATATCCTCATAGTTGCTGTATGTATCCCTGTTCTCGAAGTAATAGGCATACAGCCAGTTCATCCATGCGCCGTTCTTCTTCTGGCTCTCCTCAAATGACTTGAGCATATAGCTGCGCACCTTCTCTACGTGCTCTGCGACCGGGCCCTGCTCTGCAATCTTCTCGAACTCGCGTACGATTATTGCTGCAAGCTCCTCGCGACGCTCGGGCGCCATCTTGAAGTTGACCATGAGGGAATACTCTCCCTCGGGAAGCTCTGAGATTGAGCCGCGTACACCTACACCGTATGTACCGCCCTCTTTCTCACGCACCTCCTCGGTGTAGACAATGTTGAGCACCTGGTTCAGGAAACTCATGATGAGCTTGTTCTTCTGCGAAGGCTCAATCTTACCGCTGTAGATGATGTTCTCGATACCTGTCGGGTTCTCCATCTTGTTCTTGAAGTTGTTGCGGTAAACGCCGGTGCGTGTCTCAACTGTAGTCTTCTCAATCTTCTCTACCCTGCCGTTGCATGGCAAAGCACCGATGTAGCGCTCGACAAGAGGCTTTATTGTCTCAAGGTCAACGTTACCTACAATGAAGAACATGTAGCCTGTTGCATCGCTTGTGCGGTCCTTGTACATCTCGAGCACACGGTCATAGTCCACCTTGTCAACATCGGCAGCAACGAAAGGTCTTACACGCGGGTGGTTGCCGTACATGGCCACGACCATGGTATCGCTGAGCGCTGTGTTGGGGTTAAGGTTTCTGTCCTTGAGGCTGTTGCGCATGCGGGTGGTATATGACTCGAAAGCCTTCTCATCTTTGCGTGGCGATGTGTACTTCAAATACATGAGCTGGAACATCTCCTCGGCATCCTTGGGCGAGCATCCTGCGCTGATTACGTCGTAGAACGAACCGCTGCCTACGTTTGCCGAAGCAGTGCTGCCGCTCATCTTCTTGCTGAGCTGGTTTGCGTCGAATGCACCGTAGCCGCCTATTGATGAGAGCGCCGAGAGCATGCCGATGTTCTCCTTCTCGCTGTCGGGGTAACGGTTTGTACCGCCTACCTTGTAACCGCTGAGGTTGATTCTGTCGGCCTGGAAGTCTGTTGGCTTAAGCACAACCTTTATGCCGTTTGAGAGAGTCCAGATTGTTGAACCCCACTTGCCCTCCTCGCTCTTCACGACCTTGCCGCCTTGAGGAATTTTCTCGAGAAGAGGCGCATCAACGGCATTATCCTCGTATGGAGTGATTCTTGCGTTACCGACCATCTTGAGGAGCATCTCGAGGTCGTTCTTGCCGGGGTATACCATGCCTTCACGCTCCGGAGCAAATGAGACAGCCACGCGGTTGTCCTCGCGGTGCAGAGAAGGTATTACCTCATTGATTTCATCGAGTGTGAGTGAATTGATAATATCAATCGATAGCTGGTACTCCATCTCGGGAGCCATCATGTCAATCTCATCGAGGAAGTGACGCACACAGTTCTCAACATAGTAGTCGTTGGTGCGCTTGTCACGCTCGGCATACCATGATTCCATTCTTGCGAGCATGCTCTCCTTCATGCGGTTTAATTCGGGCTCGGTAAAACCGAAACGGCGTGCACGTTCAACCTCGGTGAATACCATGGGAATTGCCTCGAGCACCTGCTCGGGCTTGCATTGCACCATTATGGTAAACGCTTTCTTTGTCTCTGTCACGCCGAAACCACTGTAGCCTACTCCGGCACGCATATATGGCGGGTTCTCCTTGCTCATGATTTCAGAGAAACGGCTATTGAGCAATGAGATGGCAACAGAGCGCTTTGTGTTGTCGCGGATATACTCCTTTGTGTTGCGCTGGTCGCGTGACGGGACATCGTGCTTGTACATGAACTGCAATATGTAGTTCTGCTGCTCCTTGTCAATCTGCTGCGAGAAAATCATCTCCTTGTTGTCCTCTACAGGGTAGTATATGCGCTCGGCGGGGTTCTTTGCCTTCTTTATTTTCTTGAATATCTTCTTGATTTTCTTTTCCACATCATCAACGTCAATGTCGCCGACAATTATAATACCCTGCAGGTCGGGGCGGTACCACTTCTCATAGTAGTCGCGCAGAGCCTGATGCGGGAAGTTGTCGACAACCTCCATTGTACCTATCGGAAGGCGTTTGCCGTAGCGGCTGCCCGGGAAGATGTCAGCAAGCATGCGTTCCTGCATACGCATCATCGCAGTGTTGCGACCGCGCCACTCCTCATGGATTACACCACGCTCCTTGTCAATCTCTTCGCCTGCGAGTGTAAGGCCGTCGGCCCAGTCACGGAGAATCCAGAGACATGAGTCAATGGCACCCTCAACATCTACTGGTACATTGTTGATGTTGTACACAGTCTCATCGATTGAGGTGTATGCATTGAGGTCGGCTCCGAACTTCACGCCAATGCTTTCAAGATAGTTGATGAGTGACTTGCCGGGGAAATGGTCGGTTCCATTGAAGCACATGTGCTCAAGGAAATGTGCCAGACCGCGCTGGTTCTCCTCTTCCTGTATTGAACCCACTTTCTGTGCGATGTAGAAGTTCACAAGATTCTCAGGGTTCTCGTTGTGACGGATGTAATAGGTGAGTCCGTTCTTCAGCTTGCCTATCCTTATCGAAGGGTCGACAGGAAGCTGCTCACCTTTCTGTTGTGCAATGGAGGGCAATGCTATGAGCAGAGCCGCCACCAGCAGCAATAGTGAATTGATTTTTCTCATATGGTTAAAATTTAGTAAGATTGTTTCTCTTTATCGTTATGGTATATTACAATGTTTGTGCGTGCGACCTTTGCACGGAGTGCAAAGATACTATAAAGATATGAACAAACGAGCGAGAAACATGAAGTTTACTTCAATGTTTTTTACAGCGAGTGCAGTATATCTTCGCAGTTTACTGCAAAGAATTGAACAAACGAGCGAGAAACATGAAGTTTACTTCAATGTTTTTTACAGCGAGTGCAGTATATCTTCACAGTTTACTGTAAAGAATTGAAAAAACAGACTTGTTGCGGGTACATATGGGTAGTATCCGCAACAAGTGACCAAAAACTTGAATTGTCTGTATTGGGGTTATTTCATATCTTCTCTCTTTATTATGAACGGTGCCGTCTCTCCCTGAATGGCAAGCAGCCTTGTCCTGTCAAGAGTCTCGAGGTCTTCCTCTTTTATTCTGTTGTAATTGTCGGCAGCATATTCAAGGCACTTCCTGAACATTCCTGCCTGACGGTAGAGGTCGGCAATGAGTATTTCCGGTATCCTGCAAAACTCTGTAAGGAACAGCACTGCCTCTGTAAACATTCTCGACTGCTCATATGTCGCCTTCTTCTCCTCTTCAGCCTGCGACGCGCGACGGTAGGTGTCGTTGTACTGCTGGACATACTGCATGAAAAGAAATGACATGACCTCTGGCGGCAGCGATTCCATGAACTCCCTATCGGAACAGACGGCAGCGTATTCTTCAATATCCACCCGGCCGTCATCCAGCGGCTCGCTGCCGAAGCCGCGTTCCGCTTCATTGATATCCACGAAATAGTAGTTGCCGCAGTGCGGACATCGCTGCATGTATGATATCTGCCAGTCATTGCATGCCTCTATCCTGCCGTCCGACCAGTATGTACACATATTACCGGTGTATGGCATCTTCCTCACACGTTTCTCGTTTTTGCAATGCCCGCATACAAAGATATAGTACTCGCTGTTGCCGCCGTAGTTGTAATGGGGGAACATCCTCCTCCGTTTTTCGTGTTGCTCGCTTACGTAGAAATCCATAATGCACAAATAAAAAATGTGCAGTAAATATAATATCATAAAAAAACGGAAGTCAATACTTCATGGCGAAATTAACATCTATTTAACATTTAAAGATGCAGTTGATTGTCCAAACGGAATACTTGATTATGCATTGAACGTTTTTTTCACTATCTTCGCAAAAAGAAAAGATATTATTATGATTAGATTCGATTCCGATTACATAGAGGGAGCGCATCCCTCAATCATCGAGGCTCTTGTAAAGAGCAATCTTGAACAGCATGTAGGCTATGGCTGTGACACATATTGCGAGCGTGCGCGGAACATCATCCGCGAGCATTGCAAGGATAATACTGTAGGTGTGGAGTTCCTTGTAGGCGGTACACAGGCCAACGTGACAGTTATCGATGCCTTCTTGCGTAGTTATCAAGGCGTGATATCGGCTGACAGCGGACATATAAACGTGCATGAGACCGGTGCTCCCGAGGCTACCGGGCACAAGGTCATTGCCCTGCCCTCACCTGACGGGCGTCTCTCGCTTGAGCAGATTGCAGAGTGCTACCACAACCACTGGAACGACCATTCGCATGAGCACACAGTGCAGCCGGGCATGGTTTATCTCTCATGTTCGGCCGAGAATGGATTGATATACAGCAAGGCTGAACTGACGGAAATTTCCGAGTTCTGCCATTCCCATGGGCTCTATCTGTTTATCGACGGTGCAAGACTGGGATATGCCCTTAAGTCCGATGCCTGCGATTTTACCATAGCTGACCTTGCCCGACTGTGCGACGTATTCTACATCGGTGGTACCAAGGTAGGTGCGCTCTTCGGCGAGGCTGTCGTGTTCAAGGGAGAGGAGATGCACCGCAGTTTCCGCTATGCAATCAAGCAGCATGGCGGCATGCTTGCAAAAGGACGTCTGCTCGGAATCCAGTTCGAGCAACTTATGAAAGGTGGCGATGATTGTCTTTACTTTAAACTGGCGCGCCATGCCAATCTCCTTGCAGCCAGAATACGCACTGCATTCGAGAAGAAAGGAATTCCCATGTGGATACATTCAGAGACAAACATGCAGTTCCCGGTTCTTACAAAAGAGCAGCAAAATCTGTTGATGCAGAGATATGTTCCCGAGTTCTGGTGCAAATATGACGATACTCACGATGTCGTCCGTTTCTGCACAAGCTGGGCCACCAAAGAGGAGAATGTAGACGCATTATGCAAGGATATTGAAGAACTTCTGTAACAATGAACAGCGAAAAGATTGAAAAGGTACTCGCCTTTCTTGAGGCCAATGCTCTTGAGTATACACATTATACGCACCCCGAAGCGCCGACAATAGAGATTGCACGCCAATACTGGCAGAAGGACGGCTCGAAGCACTGTAAGAACCTCTTCTTCCGTAACCACAAGGGCAACCGGCACTATCTTGTCGTGCTCGACTGCGAGCGTGACCTTGATATCCACGACCTCGAGAAACGTCTGCATCAGGGAAAACTCTCTTTCGCCTCACCGCAGAGAATGGAAAAGTATCTTGGACTTGCACCCGGCTCCGTGTCGCCATTCGGGCTTATAAATGACGTGGACAATCATGTACATCTGTTCCTTGACGCGAACCTCAGAAACGAGACATCGCTCAGTTTCCACCCCAATGACAACCGTGCGACGGTGGTAATATCGCAACAGGAATTCATGCGTTACCTCTCTATTGTGGGGAACACGTATGAGTTCATAGAGATGTATTGAATCAATACACGAACGTGAAGAATGAGATTATAGGAATAAGCGCAAAGGTGCCGAACATGGTTATCAGCAGCAGATAGACATCCGACACCTGATAACCACTTCTTGTATACCGGTCCGATATCCAGTCCCTGCGCGACCCGCGTTGCATCTTCTTCTTTGTATAGGTATAGAGTTTGTACATTCCCCAGCCTGTAAGGGTGCCGATGAGTGTTCCGGCAATGATGTCGCCCGGATAGTGTACACCAAGATATATACGCGTGAATGCGTTCATCGATGCCCACAGTATGAGAGATATCGAGAGTGCCCTGTTCTTTATGAGCAGAAGGATGAAGACTGCGATTCCGAATGAGTTTGATGCATGGCTCGAGGTAAAGCCATAATCCTTGCCGCGGGTCTCTCCGACCACATCCACAATATACATCAGCAACGGGTCACGTGTAGGACGCCACCTCTCGAAGAAGGGCTTGCATATAGTCGATGAGATAGTGTCGGTTATTGTCACGACAAGTGCTATGAACAGCAGCAGAATAAGGAAATCCTTAAGGCTGTTGTTCTTTATGAGCACGTAAGCAAGCATCAATGCAAGAGGAATCCATATCGCCATTGATGTGTATACTTTCATCACTCCGTCCCAGAAGAGGGAATCGCTGCCATTGAGTGACAACAGCAGATATTTGTCGATGTCTATTAATGTGCTTAAATCCATTCTGCGGTGTTGTTTGTGCCTGTTCTTCTACCCTATTTGCAATGTCAGATTCTTTCGATGTCGTTCTTCTTTACCCAACCGATGGTCCCGTCCTCAAGTTCAATCTCTTTCCAATCCTCTATCGAATCATCGGTTATCGTCACCTTGCGACCTTCGTGAATCTTCATCAGTGCAGTGCTTGAGCCTGGAGCGCTCATCATTGTTACCTCCTCTTTCATGACAACAGCCTGTGTGTTGTCATTGAGCATGCTGTTCATATTATACGCAGCGATGTTTGCAAATAGTGTAATGACCACTCCCGCTATTATCATTATGAGGCCAGTACGGCGTATTCCGCTCCTTTGTACAAGCAGGAACAGGAGAAGCCCGACAAGTGCCGCAATGAACGCAACGACGGCGATTGTCGCCCATACATCGACGCTCAACAGGTTTACGATAGCATGGAACCATGCAATAAAGAAAAGGTCGTGCTGTTCCATTACCTCATCCTTGGTACGGCTCTGGGCAAACTCAAGGTTGGCCTTTATATCTTCATCAGTAGGGTCAAGACGCAATGCACGCTCGTAGTTGAGAATGGCCTTGCCTATCTCGTTCGAGCGAAAATAGGCATTCCCAAGGTTGTAGCGGAGAGGGGCCGTAGCACCGTTCTCCTCAATCACTGCCTCGTATATCTCGATAGCCCTGTCGTACTGTTTCCGGTCGTATGCCTCGTCGCCGGCCACCTTTGTCAACGTTGTGCTTGAGGCCTGTAGCATGGGCTCTTCTTCGATGTTGCCGTTTTCGGCATAGACAACAGATATGTTCAATGCAATGAGCAGCAGTATGTATGATAGTCTCTTCATCTTTCAATTATTTATGCTCTTCCTGTGGTTTAATATAATAATGGTTTCATTGGACGGTTCGCATGGTTTTACCTCGCCGAGCCGTTCTTTATGGAGTTCTCCATCTTGCTGATAACATTAATCGACATGGTGTACAGTCTCTCCATTGCCGCTTCCTTGTCACCCGGAGCATAACGTGCGAACTCTCCCTCGCTCAGTATCTCCTGAAACTCGGCAACAAGCTCATTGCTTACGCCACGTGACAGCAATGTGCTGGCAATGTTCTCCTTGGAGAGTTGTGACATAGGTATGCTGAGCTTGTCGCTCGTGTAGCCCCACATCGCCTTGAGAATCTCATCGTAGAATTCATTTAACTTGTTCTCTTTCATCAGCGTTTTTGCAACCTTAAGACGTCTTGTGGCGACTTTGTTCGCCTTTTTGGTGCGCACCAGTGATGTGTTCGCATTCTCGGCCACCTTCTTGCGGTATATAACAAGGAAAAGGAGTACAAGCAATAAAGATATTGCATATGAAAGCATATAACGTGAAGAACCGAAGAAGATACTCTTCTCTGCTTTGCCCTCATCGCCATACTTGATGTGGCGTATGTCACTTGCCAGGACCTTGCCTTTCTCCTTGTTTATTTGTGTGTTGTCAATGAGTGTTACAGCGGCTTCACTACCCTTCTCTACCTCAACGGTATATTCTTGGGTCTTAAGTGTTTCATAGCTGCCGGTTGAAGTATTGAAGAAAGAGAGATGCGCCGATGGTATGGTATATGTACCGCTTGCCTTGGGGGTTATGAGGTACTCATACACCTTCTCTCCCTTGAAACCGTTGGCCGTGAGTCTGAAATTGTTTTCAATCACAGGGTCATATGACTCAAATTCGGTAGGTAGCTCAAACTGAGGATTGCCGAGAAGTCTCATGTTTCCGGTTCCTTTGACAATGACCTTAAGGGTAAACTCACTGTTGGTCTTCAGTTTGGTATTGTTTATGGTGCTCCCGATACTGAACTCTCCCACACCGCCCGAATAGTCTGCAGGCTTGCCGAACGGCAGTTTCTCAACCTCAAGAGAGAGAGGCGTTGTCTTGAGGACCTTCTTTACCTCGACATATCCCGAGAAACCGCTGAACATCATTTCAAACGGGTCTACGCTGCGACGGTTCTGCACTGCCACAACAGCCTCGAAGTCAAGAGAGGGAATCTCGAGTTTTCCGCTCTGTTGGGGGAAAAGCACAAACTGACGCCACACGATAGTGTTGTAATTGCGTCCATTGTAGTGCTCAAGCTCAAACTGCTTCTCCTGCGGAAGCTCAACCTCCTGAATATTGAAACCTTTGAGCTCGGGAGTCGGAAAACTGAGGTTTGTCAAGTTTACGGCCGAATAAACCTTGTATGTAAGGAGTACCGCCTCCTGCTCATAGACCTTGGTCTTGCTCAGGGTCGCTCTCATGAAAAGGTCATCGTTACTTATGTTAGCTGAGGTGTTGCTATGCTGTCTATTGTCGCCATTCTGTACTGCACTTGACGCTCTGTCTTCGGGTAGTACCTTTATAGACAATGAATTTGATGTAATTTCTTTACCTTTTGCATTAATCTTTGCCGGCTGAATGGTGAACTCTCCTTCACTCTTTGGCAACAGGATGTAGGTAAAAGTTACCGAGACCGAAGATGTCGTTTTTCCATTGACGCTGCTATAGCTCTGCTGGGTAGAGATATTAGGTCCGGAGAGTATGTCAAAGTCGGGCATGTCGGCTATTATCGGTTCTTTGGCATCGGTAGTGTTTACTGTGTATGTAAGCCTGAAACGCTGCCCCAAGACAACCGATTTTGGTGCGGAAGCCACAAATGTGACATCATCGGCAAGTACATTGCCGATGACAGAGATAAATAACAATAATGTAAGTATTATCCTTTTCATCTATATTATTACTGTATTATATGCAAAGTTACACAATTCTTGTTTACCAGTTCTTCTCAAGGTCCATTTTTATGCCTTGTACAGCATTCTTCTCCTCCATTTCCTCGCGCAGTTCCTTTTCATCCTGCATCAGAGCTTCGAGCATACGCTCATAGTTCTCCTTATTCTCCTGCTGCTCCTGTTGTTGGTTCTGCTGCTGGTTCTGTTGTTGCTGCTCTTGTTGTTCTTGCTCATTATTCTGCTGTTGTTCCTCCTGCTGTTGCTGGTCTTGGTTCTGCTCCTGTTGCTGTTGGTCCTGATCCTGCTGATTCTGTTGATGTTTCATCAGATACTGCACGACAGCAAGATTGTATCGTGTATTTTCGTTTGTAGGGTCATTGCGGAGCGCCTCCTTATATGCAACTTCGGCCTCCTTGAGCATCATTCTCTGGTGGTGCACTAGCCCGAGATTATGGTTCGCCTTTGCGCTCATTTCCTTGTCACTGCTGCCTTTTGCCTCCTCGGCACTCCTGGATATCTTATCCTCGGCATCCGCATATCGCTCAATGATAATGGAATCAGGCACAAGGCCGTTCTTTACCTTATCACTGCTTATATCCTGATAGTTCTTCATGATGAGATTTGTACCAAGATTATATGCCGATACAGTATTTGTCGTATCCATGCTGTACGCCTTTCCATAGGGAATCATCGCATCTTCGTACAAGCTGTCATTGTGCAGTTCATTGCCCGAAATAAGATGCTCGTTGACACTTTTTATCAGTAGCGAACCATACGCAACGAGGGAGTATGTAAGGTATGCAACAATCATTGCTGCCACTGCCACAAGTGATATATACAGATATTTTCTTTTAGCGTCGTTCATGATTGAGTAAGCTGGTTTTCTTATCTTTTCTCCTCTCTCTTCTTTGAGGGGCGTGAAACATAATCTATTATCGCTACTGAAACCGAGTCGGCAATGAGCAGCAACAGGGCAAGGAGTGCTATTGCCGCGAACTGTTCGCGGAACTTGGTATACACCTCGGACTTCACTTCATCTTTTGTCAGTGTGTCAAGTTCCTTGCTTATGAGTTCCTGGGCACTGTTTGTGTTGTCCACTCTAATGTATGTTCCGTTTCCGGCCTTTGCAATGCCCATTGCCATAGCCTCGTTCAGTCTTGTAACGACTATATTGCCCTCTCTGTCGCGCAGGAACTCGCCTTTATTGCCTAAAGGTATTCTACCACCGTCGGCAGTTCCGATACCCATTACGTAAACCTTGATGCCCTGTTCTGCCGCCATTCTTGCAGCCTCTTCAGCGCCACCCTCATGGTTCTCGCCGTCAGTGATGAGTATGACAGCCTTGCCGATCTTCTCATTCTCGCTGAAACTCTTGCATGCAAGGTTAATCGCCTCACCGACGTTCGTTCCCTGACGCTTGATGAGCGACGGGTTGACCTGATTGAGGAACATGTTCGCCGACAGATTGTCGCTCGTTATCGGAAGCTGCACAAAAGCATCTCCGGCAAAGACAATAAGAGAGAACTTGTTCCCTTTGGTCTGTGATATGATGCGGGAGATAAGCCTTTTTGCTTTCTCGAGCCTGTTGGGCTCAATATCCTCGGACATCATCGAATTCGAGATGTCAAGCGCGACAACCACCTCGACACCCCTGGAGACTACAGTTTCCTTCTTTGTACCGTAACGGGGGCGTGCAAGCACAAATACCATAAGTGCAAATGCGGCAAGAAGCAGCCAGAATGTGATTCTCGAACGCAATACGGCACTGCCCGGCAAGAGGGCTTTCATCAGTTCCTTGTCGCCATAAAGTTCTATATTCTTTCTTCTCCTGTAGTTGGAGTATATGTATACAGCTATGAGCACAGGTATTGCCAATAGCAGAAACAGGAATATCGGGTCTTTGAATATCATATCATCAGCACTTACGGGATTCTTCTAATAATTGTGTAGCGTAACACTATCTCGAGCAGCATGAAGAGCACTGCAGCCAAAGCGAACAGCTGGTAAAGTTCCTCATGTTCCTTGTACTCCTGCACGTTGAGTTTTGTGCGCTCAAGGGTGTCGATTTCACTGTATATGGCACTGAGGCTCTGCTTGTCGGTCGCGCGGAAATATTTTCCTCCTGTGACAGAGGCGATGTTCTGCAATGTCGCCTCATCAATCTCCACAGGCACATTCTGCACACCGTAAGGTGTCGGGTAAGGCGCCTCTTTCTTGTCGGTTCCTACACCTATGGTGTATATTCTTATGCCGAACTCCTTTGCCATCTCTGCTGCCGACTCAGGAGCAATCTCTCCCCTGTTGTTCACACCGTCGGTGAGCAGGATTATCACCTTGGACTTAGCCTGACTGTCCTTGAGGCGTAGAACGCTGTTCGCAATACCCATTCCGATTGCAGTACCGTCGTCTATAATGCCTTTTGCGGCAATGTCGCAATCGACTGCCGAGAGCATGTTGGTCAACGCATTATGGTCCGTTGTCAACGGGCACTGTGTGAAACTCTCGCCGGCGAAGATAGTAAGGCCGATATTGTCATTCTCCCTACCTGCTATAAACACCTTTGCGACATCCTTGGAAGCCTCAAGCCTGTTGGGCTGAAGGTCCATTGCAAGCATACTGGTCGAGACATCCGTAGCGAGCATGATGTCAATACCCTCCACATCCTTCTCTTCCCAGGAATCTACAGTCTGAGGGCGTGCAAGCACGATGATAATCATTGACAGCGTCAATACCCTCAGCATGAACGGTACATGAACAAGATAGTTCCTGAAACTCTTTATCCTGCCAGCAAAAGGAAGTGTCGTGGAGACCTTCATCGAGGGCTTGAGCCTGTGGCCCATGAGTATGTACCACAATACATATGCCATGAGCGGTATGAAGAGCAAAAGATATGCTATATCCGAAAAAATCATCTCAATTCTTAACTAAACATGTTGTACAAATCTGTTGTCAGCAGGAATATCACACCCAATACGACAACTGCAAGTATTACGACTGCCGCTATGAGCGCCCTCTTGTGAAGCAATGAGCGTTCGTTCACAATCTTGACTTCCGTAGGCTGGACAATCTGCTCCTCGGCATTTTTGGTCTCATTCACAAACTCTATTGCATTTGTCATGTTGAGACGGTTCTCACGCTCATCGGGTTTCATCTTGGCGAATTTCACCAAGTCGGCAACCTCAAGAATCTCCTTCAGTTCCTTGATGCTCTCTTTATCCTTTATCTTGAGCAGCTCATCAATGATTTCCGAGGTGGTCATCTCCTGTGCATCTATGCCGAAACGGTCGTGCATGTACTCCCTGAGTACATCAGTAAGTTGAGTGTAATACTCTTTCTCGTTACCCTCGGCAGAGAGGGACTCGTTATTCCTTATCTCGTCGATTCTGTTGATGGCAATAACATGTGACGGCAGTTTAGGCTTGACCTTCACTATCCTGATGATAGGTTTGTTCTTAATAAGACTTATAGTTGTCATAACCAATGCCACTGCTACAAGGATGAGGATGATTGCAAGATATATCGCATCGCGGACCTCTTCCCAAGTAAGCTGTACATCAACAACTTCCGCAGGACCTGCGATATTGTTGATGTTGGCGGTGTCTATCTCTACGCTGTAGACATCAAGAATCAGCCTGTTCGATGCAAATGTATCCTTGTCAACAACAACTTCAAACGGAGGAATTTCGTATCGGGTACTGTCAAACGATGTTATCAGGTACTCCTGGATATAGTTCTTCCTGCCGCCATCGACATCCTGAGAGTACTCCTTTGACTCAAGAATCTCAATACCCTCGACAAGTTTCTCCTTTTCCAGCTCAGGAAGCACTACGTTGTAACCGCTGTCGATGCTCAATTCAAGCCTGGCTCTTGTCTGTTCGCCAATCCTCATGGCAAACGTATCGAGCTTGGCATTCAGAATCACATTCTGTGCACTGACGGCAGACACTTGTAATAGTAAAACAAATGATATTATGTATAATATTTTCTTCTTCATTACTTTAAACACAATTCATTAAAGTGTGTCAGAGCTATCCGCGCTGAGCGAAAAGGGTCATAAGTGCCTTGACATAATCTCCATCAGTGCTAATTGACACCGAGTCGACACGGCTTCTGTTGAGCGTGTCCTCAAGTTTCGCTTTCTGTTCACGCCACCACTCCCTCTGTGCTGTCTGGACCTTTGATGAAGATGTGTCGACAAACATCTCTTCACCGCTTTCCGAGTCGCGTACTTTGATGAGTCCTACTCTAGGGAGTTCTGCCAGACGGCGGTCGTACACCTGTATCGCGACAACATCGTGCTTGCGGTTGGCAATTGTCATTGCATTGCGGAAGTCATTATCGTCAATGAAGTCGCTGATGACAAATGCCGTACAGCGCTTTTTCAAGGCATTGGTCAGGTACTGCAACGGAACAGATATGTCGGTTCTTGAACTTTCCGGTTCAAAGTTGAGCAGTTCCCTTATTATATAAAGGATGTGCTTTCTGCCCTTCTGTGGCGGAATGAATTTTTCAACCTTGTCGGTAAAGAATATTACGCCAATCTTATCATTGTTCTGTATTGCTGCAAATGCTATTGTCGCTGCAATCTCGGTAAGCATGTCACGCTTGGTCTGCTTCACGGTACCGAAGTCAAGGCTCTCGGAGAGGTCGACCAGAAGCATGACTGTCAGTTCGCGCTCCTCCTCGAAAACCTTGATGAACGGCTTGTTGAAACGTGCTGTGACATTCCAGTCAATGTCGCGTACATCATCGCCGTACTGGTATTCGCGCACCTCGCTGAAGGACATACCGCGCCCTTTAAAGGCCGAATGGTATTCTCCTGCAAAGATATTATGCGAGAGACCGCGGGTCTTTATCTCAATCTTACGGACTTTCTTTATGAGATCACTTGTCTCCATCAGGGCACTTCAACGCTGTTCAGAATCTGGCTTACAATCTCATCGCTTGTCATGTTGCTTGCCTCAGCCTCGTAGCTCAGGCCTATACGATGACGCAGGACATCGTGTGCAACAGCTCTCACATCCTCAGGAATGACATATCCTCTTCGCTTGATAAATGCGTAAGCACGAGCAGCTAAGGCAAGGTTGATTGATGCACGAGGTGAAGCACCGAAGGATATCATATCCTTCAGTTCGCTCATGCCGTATTTCTCGGGGAAGCGTGTCGCGAATACGATATCGACAATATACTGTTCAATCTTCTCATCAAGATATACCTGACGCACGACCTTGCGTGCCTCGACAATCTCCTCGGGCTTGAGAACGGGCTTGACCTCTATCTTCTCGCCTGTGATGTTCTGGCGGATGATTCTCTTCTCCTCGGAGAGCTCGGGGTATGATATCACTACCTTGAGCATGAAACGGTCGACCTGCGCCTCGGGCAGCGGGTATGTACCCTCCTGCTCTATCGGGTTCTGTGTCGCAAGAACAAGGAAAGGCTGCGGCATCTTGAATGTCTCCTTTCCGATAGTTACCTGACGCTCCTGCATTGCCTCGAGAAGCGCACTCTGCACCTTTGCCGGAGCACGGTTGATCTCATCAGCGAGCACGAAGTTCGCGAATATCGGACCACGTTTTACCTTGAACTCCTCATTCTTCTGGCTGTATACCATTGTACCCACAACGTCGGCAGGCAAAAGGTCGGGTGTGAACTGTATGCGGCTGAAATCAGCATCTACCAGCTCCGAGAGAGTCTTTATCGCGAGTGTCTTTGCAAGACCGGGAAGACCCTCGAGGAGTACATGGCCGTCGGCAAGAAGACCGATGAGCAGCGACTCGACCAAATGTTTCTGACCGACAATCACCTGGTCCATTCCTGCCTGCAGATTGGTTATGAAACCGCTCTGTCTCTCAATCATCTCATTCAATTCTCGAATGTCTATTGTTGAACTCATAGCTGTGTTATGTATTTATTATTTTAATTCCTTGTCAAAATTACCTTTTTGGCAACTCATTCAGTGTTAATTTTCCCAAAAGTGCCTTAACCATTGTTAGGCATAACATTATTTAACCCTGGGCACTCATTTCTTTGGCTGCAATCTGGGTATCGACAGCTCCATTCCCACTGCAATGCCGTATGGTTTCTTCAAGTTATTGTGCTTTGCAATGTATGGCCATAGCTTTCTGCTGCCGTAGTAATCATATGCAATCTTTGCAAGCCTCTCATCCGCGGCAACAACATGGACTGCAATATCGCCCTCTGCCACGTACAGTGTGGTATCTGCATCTGTAATATCCCTGTCGCTCCTTGCCGCAAGCTCATCAACCAAGATGAACGAGTATGATGCATAATCCTCACCCTCGTTTGATGCCTTAATCTCCTCTATTGGTGTTGCCGGCTCGGCTGTCGTTGTCGAGGCAACAGAATCCTCTATGATAACTGCGGGTTCATTCTTTGTCTCAGCAATAACTTCCTGGCTTGATACAATGTTCACGGCAATCTCTTCGCTTGTCTCATCTGATGCGTGATTCCTGCCCATCATTTTTATTGCAACAAATCCGCATACGGCACCTATTATAAAATAGATGGCAAAGCGCCATATGTTGTTTCTCTTCTTGACCGGTGCTGCATCATTATCTGTTGATTCATCATGATGTGCAGGAGCTGCATCCTCTGATGTCAAAGAGTCTTCTTTTTCATTGTCTGTCTCTGTAGCCTCTTCTGTTACAGGGCCCTCGTCCGTCTTCTCTTCAGCAACAGCATCCCTGTCATCATCCTCAACCGCTTCATCCGTTCTCTCATCCAAAGCGGGATCATCATCTGCTGTATCTTCCTCTTCTTCTTCGACTTCAACCCGCAACTCCTCTTCTGATGCAATAGGGTCTGCGACGTTGGAAACGACATTGTCATCCTCATCCCTCACTTGCTCCTCCTCAATCGGGATTGCGGCCTTTGGCTCATCGTCTCCTCTCTCCTCATCTTCAAGAGGCATCTCCTCCTCTACCTCTGCTGCATTGAAAGGCGCAGGCATGTTTTCGCTGCTCACTTCAGAAACAGCGTCGGAACCGTTTGCCTCATCATCGCTCTCATCCTGATAGTTGTCATCTATCTCTACGGGCTCGAACATGGCAAACGGACGGTTCACACACTCTTTGAGGCTCTCGGCCGGAACAAATGTCAGTTTCCTGTGTCCTTTGATTTCTATTTTCTCTCCGGTATTCACATTGACGCTTGAGCGGTCGGCAACATCTGTGACCTTGAATGTTCCAAGGCCGTTAATCTTTACGATACCGTCCTGCTCGAGTCCTTCAATTATGATATCGAAGAGTGCTTTGGTAAAGAAATCCGCTTTTGCAACGGAAAGCCCCGCTTCCTTTGCAAGCAAGGCGCTTATATCGGAATGGTTCAATTTTTCACTCATGACTAAACCTCCTATGATTATTTGAATTTATCCTTAAGTTTGTTGCTCGGGCGGAATGCCGGCTGAATCTTGGGCGGCACAAGAAAGCGCTGCCCGGTCTTAGGGTTCACTGAAACCCGCTCCTTCTTCATCTTTGTCTCGATGACTCCAAAGCCCGAGATGTTTATCTGGTCGCCCTCTTTCAGACGTTCAGTAACCACATTTACGAATGCTTCTACATTTGTAGCCGTTTCGGCGGGTGTCATTCCGCACCTTTTCGACAGTCTTGTGATAAATTCCTTGTTATTCATTCTCTTTAGCCTGTTAATCAACTCCAAACAATCCTCCGCACATTATTACTGTATTACGGTTCCCATGAGGTCGAATTCTGTAGAATCGGTAATCTCCACATCGTAGAAGTTGCCGATACGAAGTTCTCCCTCACTAATGTTTATGAGGACCTCGGTGTCCACGTCGGGCGAGTCAAACTCGGTACGCCCGATGTAGTAGTCGCCCTCGATGCGGTCAATTATAGTCCTGAAAGTCTTGCCGACCTTCCCGTCATTGAGCCTTGTGGATATTCTCTGCTGAACCTCCATCAACCGGTCAAGACGCTCCTGCTTTTTCTTCTTGGAAACGCTGTCCCTGTAGTTCTCTGCAGCATATGTTCCGTCTTCCTCGCAATAGGCAAATGCACCAAGACGGTCGAACTTCGCCCACTTTACGAACTCCATGAGCTCCTCGAACTCTTTCTCTCCCTCGCCGGGGAAACCCACCATCATTGTCGTGCGCAGACAAATGCCAGGAACCTCCTGACGCATTCTCTCGACAAGCGCGTAGGTATCCTCCTTCGTGACATGTCGCTGCATCTTCTTGAGTACCTTCGTGCTCACATGCTGCAATGCAATGTCAAGGTACTTGCACACATTCTTCCTCTCACGCATCACGCGCAGAAGATCGTATGGGAAGTTTGAAGGATAGGCATAGTGCAGCCTTATCCATTCCACACCTTCGATGTCCGATATACGCTCTACAAGCTCAGCGATTTTCTGCTTCTTGTACAGGTCTACACCATAATATGTCAGTTCCTGAGCGATTATCTGGAACTCCTTCACTCCCTTTGATACAAGATAGCGCACCTCATCGAGTATCTCTTCAATCGGGCGTGATTTGTGAGGCCCTGTGATTATCGGTATCGCGCAGTATGCACAATGACGGTTGCAGCCTTCGGAGATTTTCAGATAAGCATAATGTCCAGGCGTGGTAAGCACGCGTTCCTGAGCTATCTTCTCGTTATACTCGTTCTTGAGGTCGGTTATAAGCTCGGTCCAGTTGAACTTGCCGTAGAACTTGTCGACCTGCGAAATCTCTTCACGCAGTTCCGTCAGGTAACGCTCCGAAAGACAGCCCATTACATAAAGCTTTTTGAGGTCGCCCTCATCCTTGCGCTGGCAGAACTCGAGAATCATGTTTATCGACTCCTGCTTGGCATCGCCGATGAAGCCGCAAGTATTTATTACGGCTATCTCGCCACAAGGCTCCTCGCTGTCGTGGGTAACCTCATAGCCGCACTCTTCGAGCTGACGCATCAGATGCTCCGAATCAACAAGATTCTTGGAGCATCCCATGGTTATTATATCTACACGGTTCTTTTTCATTATCCAAAGAGTGAATCAACGAACTCCTCGCGGTTGAATATCTGCAAGTGGTCAATGCCCTCGCCGAGGCCGATATATTTTACTGGAATCTTGAACTGGTCGCTGATGCCTATGACAACACCACCCTTGGCGGTGCCGTCGAGCTTTGTAATGGCAAGCGATGTGACCTCAGTCGCCTTTGTGAACTGCTTTGCCTGCTCAAAGGCATTCTGGCCTGTAGAGCCGTCAAGCACCAGCATCACGTCGTTAGGCGCAGTCGGAAGGACCTTCTGCATTACGTTCTTTATCTTGGTGAGCTCGTTCATGAGACCGATCTTGTTGTGCAGACGGCCGGCTGTGTCAATGATTACCACATCGGCATTGTTCGCTACAGCCGATGCCAGAGTGTCATATGCGACCGATGCAGGGTCGGAACCCATGCCCTGCTTGATTACGGGCACGTCGGCACGCTTTCCCCACTCCACCAGCTGCTCAACGGCTGCTGCGCGGAATGTGTCGGCTGCGCCGAGATATACCTTCTTGCCGGCTTTCTTGTACTGGTGCGCCAGTTTTCCAATAGTAGTTGTCTTCCCCACTCCGTTGACACCAACGACCATTATAACATACGGTTTGCCGGGTGTTGTCGGAATGTTGAACGTATCGCCACAGTCGTTGCTGTTGTTCTCCATCAATAGCTGTGCAATCTCATCCTTGAGCAGCTTATTGAGTTCATTCGTATTCATGAACTTGTCGCGTGCGGCACGCTTCTGCACGCGGTCAATGATTTTCAGTGTGGTCTCTACACCGACATCCGATGTAACGAGCACCTCTTCGAGGTTATCCAGAACCTCATCATCTATTTCGCTCTTTCCGGCAATCGCGCGTGCAATCTTGCCGAATACACTCTCTTTTGTCTTTGAGAGGCCCTTGTCAAGAACCTCTTTCTTCTCTTTGCTGAAAAAACTGAATATTCCCATATTCTCTTTCTTAAGTTATTATCCACTGCATGCCTGCAATCGTTGCACGGCTCTATGCAGAACTGTTATCAATCAAGCTTCAGTACTGCGAGGAACGCCTTCTGTGGCACCTCTACATTACCGATCTGTTTCATACGCTTCTTACCCTTCTTCTGCTTTTCAAGCAGCTTGCGTTTACGTGAAACGTCACCTCCGTAACATTTTGCAGTCACATCCTTACGAACCTGCTTGATTGTCTCGCGGGCAATGATTTTTGTTCCAATGGCTGCCTGTAACGCAATGTCGAACTGCTGTCTCGGGATAAGGTCACGGAGCTTCTCGCACATCTGGCGTCCGAGACCGTAGGCGTTGTCTACGTGTGTAAGCGTTGATAGAGCGTCCACAGGCTCACCGTTGAGCAATATATCGAGCTTGATGAGTTTCGAAGTCCTGAACCCGGCTGGATGATAGTCGAACGAGGCATATCCCTTTGATATACTCTTGAGCTTGTCGTAGAAGTCAATCACAATCTCGCCCAGCGGCAGAAGGAAACGTATATCCACACGGTTACCTGTAATGAACTCCTGCTTCAGCAGCTCGCCGCGCTTTGAGAGACAGAGCGTCATGATGGGACCTATGTAGTCGGCGCGCGTGATGATGCTTGCGTTGATGTATGGCTCCTCGATGTGGTCTATCAGAGTCTGGTCGGGCATGCCGCCTGGGTTGTGTACCTCCTTGGCCTCGCCTTGCTTGTCGTATACCATGTAAGAGACGTTCGGTACAGTGGTAATGACGCTCATGTCGAACTCACGGTCAAGACGCTCCTGGACAATCTCCATGTGCAGCAGTCCAAGGAATCCGCAACGGAAACCGAAACCGAGTGCAGCCGATGACTCGGGCGTGAATGTCAGCGAAGCATCATTGAGCTGCAGTTTCTCAAGCGATGCGCGAAGGTCCTCATAATCTTCGGCCTCAATAGGATATACACCGGCAAAGACCATCGGCTTTACCTCCTCGAATCCCGAGATTGCCGCAGCGCAAGGACGTGCGATGTGCGTAATGGTATCGCCCACCTTTACCTCGCGTGATGTCTTGATACCCGAGATTATATAACCCACGTCGCCTGTGCGCAGTTCCTGACGTGGCGACAGTTCCATTTTCAGAACTCCGATTTCATCAGCGTCGTACTCCTTGCCCGTATTGAAGAACTTTACCTTGTCGCCCTTGCGGAGTACTCCGTTGGTTATCTTGAAGTATGCGATGATTCCGCGGAACGAGTTGAACACCGAGTCGAAAATAAGTGCCTGCAATGGAGCCTCTTCATCGCCTTGCGGAGCAGGTATGCGTTCGACAACGGCAGCGAGAATCTCATCTACACCCATGCCAGTCTTTCCCGATGCCTCGATAATCTCATCGCGGTCACAGCCAAGAAGGTCAACAATCTCATCCTTGACCTCCTCGGGCATTGCGTTTATCATGTCGCACTTGTTTATGACAGGGATAATCTCCAGGCCATGGTCGATTGCCATATACAGGTTCGATATTGTCTGCGCCTGTACACCCTGTGTCGCATCCACGACAAGCAGCGCACCCTCGCAGGCTGCGATAGAGCGCGAAACCTCGTACGAGAAGTCGACATGTCCCGGAGTGTCAATGAGGTTCAGAGTATATTTCTCGCCATTGTGCACATACTCCATCTGTATGGCATGGCTCTTGATAGTGATGCCACGCTCTTTTTCAAGGTCCATATTGTCCAGCATCTGACCTTCGGTAATGTTGATTGTCTTGGTCGTCTCAAGAAGGCGGTCGGCCAAAGTGGATTTTCCGTGGTCAATGTGGGCAATGATACAAAAGTTTCTGATTTTTTCCATATATTGTGAAACGTATTTTCGTTAAACATCCTCTTGCTGTCAAGCGGTTTTCGGGCGCGAAGATACAAATAAAAATCTAAATAATAATATTATTTTATATATAAACGCTCATCTGACGTTTATGCAGCAGGAGAGGCAAGACTACAAAACAAAGACAAAGCGAAGCCTTTAGAGCTTCGCTTTGTAAATATTATTTGATATGGATTTTACTTTTTGAACAGGCCTTTCGCTGCTTTGAAAATCTGCTCTGCAGCCTCTTTCTTTTTCTCCTCTTTTGTCTTTGTGGAGTCGCTTTTTGCGGCATTGTTCACGTCAACGCCGAGCAGCTTACCGACAGCATCCTTCGCAGCCTCTTTTGCCGCATTCTTCGCGAGAGCCTCGAGGTCAATCTTAACCTTCGGCGAAGTGAATGTTCCACCGATAGTCATATCAACCGTACCGAGTCGCGCAACCTTGCCCAGAGTCTCGGGGATTGTAATCTTTCCGCGATAGTCGATTGTCTGGTCAAGACCTGTAGAACCGGAAATATTCATCTTATAATCAGCCAGTTTTACATCGAATGGCTTTGTATTGACACGACCGTCTTTAATAGTGAATTCAAGATTCAAATCTTTCACGCGGGTATTCTTCAGCGATGGTTTCTGCAGTATGTCGGCCACATTCTGTATTACGGTCACGCCATCAAGACTGATATCCTTTGTCGAGAGCTTACCGTTGCCTGTCATTGTCGGGATGACGGGGCTCATGCTCTCATCGAGTTTTGTATTCAGGTTCATGTTTCCCGAGAATGTACCTGTCAAGCCATTGAAAACAGGAGCCAGTTTCTGCACCATGTCAAGCTCTTTGTATGCCTGTGCGAACACTATCTCCGAGAGGTTAAGCGAGGCATTGAATTCAGGGACTGTCTCGGCCGGAGCATTGTAAAATCCGTTTACCACAATATTGCCACCCATTGTCTCAAGGGAGAGGTTCTTCATGTCAACCTTGCCGTCATGAATCATCAGGTTACCATTCACGTTTCTGAATGCCATTTTCTCGAACAGCAGCTCCTTGAAATCAGCATTCATTGTGAAGTCAAAGTTCTCGGGAACCCTTATCACTCCCATAGATACCGTATCGGCAGGAACAGCATCCGCATCAGCCTCGGCAACAACCGTACTGTCCGCACTCATGAAGTCGTTGAGGTTGAAACGGTTACTCTTTACATTGAGGGCACCCTTAAGTGTCGTTCCCTTCAATGCGTAGCCCATGTAGTTCTCGAACTTGCTGTTGAGCGTGATATCATTCTCGCCAATCATGACGGTTGTCTCATCAAGCTGAAGGTATCGCGGAGTAAATGACATGCGTGAGTCCTTTATGTCGATTTTCGGCATATCCTCCATCAAAAGGGTCATCCCCTTCAGTCTTACATTTCCTGCTGCCTTTATCTTGTCGTACTGCTCCTTCTCAATGCTTGACATGCGTCCGTTGACATTCATGTCAGCATCAATCACACCGTTCAGGGTCATATCCTCAAGAGGATAGATATCCTTAATCTTGCCAAGGTCAAGCACACCCTTCGCAGCTACATCGAACTGCATGTCACTCATCGGAGTCTTCAGGGTTGCCGATACACTGAACGGGTTGTTTGCCATTACAAAGCTCAACGGAGACACTTTGACAGTCGTGAGGTCAATCGCACCGCCGGGGTTTGAAACATTTGCCACGACATTGATTCTGCTTACTCCTGCGGGAAGTGACGGGTACTGGAACATCGCATCCTTGACATCAAGGTCTACATTGAACTCTGGCACAATGCTGTCGCCCAGGAGAGAACCCTTCGCATAGGCTGTCAACGTTGCCTGTCCGTCGGTCTTCAGGCCGTCGAAATCCTCGGTGTACATTGCCGGCACAAGCGAGAGAATCTCCTTGAAACCAATCTCGTTGCTGTTGAGTTTGATATCCATGTCAATACCGCTCTCTGTAAGAGCCACCCAACCGTCAACAGCAGCCTTTATTGCATTCAGCTGAAGAGTATTCTCCTCAAGTGTGAACTTGCTGTTCTCGAGGTCAGCATCAATATTCATGTCAGCAGCAATCTGTGCCTTGTTCAGATATGGGACACCGTCCATGCTGAAAGTGAGTGCCTCAATGCCGGTTGCAAGCTCAAGCAGTGTACGCGAGCTGCCGAAGTCGCCTGTACATTCCGCATCCATATTGGCAACCGCTGCATACATGTTACCCTGACGGTCATCATATATGAGATTGAAATCCTCAAGTGTCAGTTTCTGCAACTTTATGCGGAACGGAGAAGATTCCCCCTCTTCAGTTCCGGCACTCTCTTCACTCTCCTTCATTACATCCCAGTTGACGGTGCCATCGGGCATTACGATAGCCTTCACGGAAACCTCATCAAGCAGGACTTTCTGGATATCAAATCCCTCATCGCCGAAAAGCGACATCACATTGACAGCTGCCGTAATCTCATCGGCAGCCAAAAGTGTGTCATTCTCGAACTGCCCTACTCCTTTCAGGTAGAAATCCTCGAGGGTGAGAGAAGCCAATGGAAAATTCCTTATAAGACTTATGTCAAGATTGCCGAAATCGAACCGGGCATTCAGCATCTTGTTTCCTTCCTCCTTTATAAGTGCTTCAATCTTGTCCTTGAACAGATATGGAACACTTACAACCAGCAGAATCACTGCAAGCAGGACAATGCCTGCAATTTTCAAGATTTTCTTCATAATTATTATGTTTTGTATAAATTTCGCGGTTTACCGCAAAAATAGATAAAAAAATCAAAACTCATCCACATTGCAGACATGCAGATGAATTTTGATTTTATTTAACAGAAATGTGCCGCTTTCATTTATTTGAAAACATGCTTTCCGTAGTCGACACCTTTCAGTTGGTAATACTTTGCCTCGCCTTGCAGACGCTGCAGAAAATCGTTGTAGTCACGTTTCTCGGCCGGAGTCCAACCAGCCTCGGCAACGGCAGCCAGTCGTGGAAGCATGAGATACTGCACAACCTCGGGCTCTTCGACCCATTCGGTCCAGAAATTGGCTTGCACACCCATATATTTCGAATGCAACTCCGCGGGAACATCATTCATAGGCTTATAGCTGTAAACGCGCTCTACTGTCTCATCGCCGTAACCCTGCGAGCGGGGCTCTGTCTCAAGTTTTGACTGGCGACGATTAATATAGTAGGGAATCTGCGGAGAAAGGATTGTATTCATGCCGCGCTTTGCTGCATCCACCGCAGCTCTGTCAGCGCCAATCCATGCCATAATAGTGATGTCATCGCCGAGAGGTTCTGTATTGCCATGCAGCACCTCGTTCCAGAAAATGAGCTTACGCTGCTTATCGGCAGGTTTCTGTGCTATGTGCTCTTTGATTTGCCTGTAAAAATGTATCTGCAGGTCGCGGTAGTTCGTTGAGCCAATCTCTTTGAGAAGTTCCTGACACTCTGCGTTACGTTCCCATTTTCCAGTAGGGCACTCATCGCCGCCCAAGTGTATGTAGCCGAACGGGAATAATTCTATAAGTTCATCAACCACATCCTTTGCGAACTGTACAGCCTGCGGGTTGGCAACGTTGATTACATCGCCCGACACGCCCTGCCACAACCATACCTCATGGCTGTTCTCAGGGTCACAAGCGAGAAACTCAGGGTAAGAGGCCACTGCCGCCTGTGAGTGTCCCGGGATATCCACCTCGGGGACTATCTCAATGAAACGTTCCTTTGCATACTCTACAATCTCTTTCACATCCTTGCGTGTATAATAACCGCCATAGCGCTGTCCGTCAGGCTTTACGTCGCCCCAACCGAGCACCTTGCTGTCGCGCCATGCGCCGACCTCTGTAAGTTTGGGGTATTTCTTTATCTCAATGCGCCAGCCCTGGTCCTCGGTAAGGTGCCAATGGAAGCGGTTCATCTTATATGCTGCCATTACATCAAGGATTTTCTTTATCTCCTCCTTGCCATAGAAGTGACGTCCCTCATCAAGCATGAAACCGCGCCAGCTGAAACGAGGCTCATCCTCAATGGAAACTGCCGGTACGCTCCACTCTTTCACGTTCTCGTCAGGCACACCAGCCATCACATTACGTGGCATGAGTTGCTTCAGTGTCTGGAATGCATAGAAGAAACCGGCTGCTGTTGCAGCTGTAATATCTATTCTTTTAGGTGCGACAGAGAGCTTATATGCTTCAGCTCTCATGTTCTCATCAAGACTGAGTACAATGTGCGCATCACCCTTTTTGTTGCTCTTGAGCACATCAAAACCAAACTTCTTGCCATTCTTCAGCCTATTCTTTACAACCTTGACACCTGTTGTTGTATTCATCTCCTTGACAAAGTTCTCCACAACAGCATCGATACCACTCTCTTTGATTTTCGGATAGCAGACCACAACCTTTCCATTGAAAAGGAATTTGCCATCGTTCACTTTCATCACAGCGGGCTGTGGAATGAGTGAAACCTCTTGGGCAATGCCTGTAAGTGAAAACAGGCAAAGCAATGCAAACAGTATTTTCTTCATCTTATAAATATTGAATTATAGTTATCCCTGTATAGAAACGAAATGTTAATGTTATTCTGCTGATATTTGCCGCAAAGTACTTTCAATCAACGAATATAAATCTTCTTGCCATTGGATATATATATACCTTGATGCATTTTGGATTTAAGTTTACGTCCTGTCAAATCATATAGTTCTTCATCATAAATATTGTTGTGTATTTCATCAACAGCGGTGCTCTCATCGCCATCAATAACAAAGCGCCACCCATTACCCGGTTGCAAAGCCGACAATCCTGATATGGGAAGATACGCCTTATGGCTATTATTCAGGAAAGCGCTATTATCCGCCAGGTTTATCTTTGCTTTGTAAAGGCCAATTACACCATTCTGTTCAGAAAGCACATAGGCCTCTGAAGCTACAATCTTCTTTGCAATTGAGCCTTCAAGCAGATTTGTATTATATGATGATGATGATTCTGTTATTTCGAAATCATATACCTTGCCACTTCCCACTGCATCTTCGGCATATAATATAACACCCGTCGATGCCGGTATCACATTGTCGGTAATTGGAGTGAGGATGACATAATCTTTTGCAATATTCTCTTCCTCGACATAATACGCAATAACGCCAGAGGGTATCTCCAAGGCTACAGCGGCATATATTGTAGCCCATCCTGTTTTACCAATCTCAATTGGTAATGCTGTCATCTCTTCAACATTCCATTTGTATCCATCATCGGTAGGGAAGCCCACATCCTGTGTTCCGCTGTCAGCTTCGTCGGCATTACCATATATAAATCTGACACCATTGCCGTAATCATTCATACCGCCGAGAGAAATATAATATGCTCCGGCTGATGATGTAACCTTTGCTGTTACGGGTTCCTCAGTCACTTCGCTTAAAGTAACATTGTAAACGCTTCCGGTTTGGGAAATTCCAACATATAGTCCTTCGGTATATGACAGCAAAGAGGATTGGTCATAATAGAAGATGTTATCAACATCACCCATTACAAGGCGATCCTTATCGACTTCAGAAGTAAGATAATTCTTGCTGCCTACGTTCTGGAATTTATAGTAACCGGCAGTCAATTCAATAGCACCGGCACCATTTATCACGGCATTTACAGCATTCATGATATTTGCTTCGACAACAACATCCTTGACAGGAATCAATGTCAAAGGACTTCCGCCATCACTCATAAAGTCCTTGTTGCTGTTGTCGTACCACCAGCGTACAGGAGTTCCGCTGGTTGAGGGTGTTCCGCAACCGCTTGACAGGAGTGCTTCGTTGTCATTTACATTTGCCATTATTGCATAATAGCCGCTGTGCGCTGTGTTCTTTTCAATTCTAATAGGCAATGCTTCTGTTGTACTAAGCACGTTTGCTTTGGCGTTTTTCCCGGCTTCAGCAGTACCTGCAGTCAGGAATTTTCCTGTAGCTGCGTGGAACAGGTATCTGTTGCCGTCATCTGCAGTAATGAGATACCATACAAGGTCAACTTCGGGAGATGTGCTGGCAAAGTGTGAACTGCCATAATTACCCAATGTCACATCCGCAAGCTTTGCCTCATAGGGAAAACTTGTGTGGTATGCAAGATAGCCGCGTCCGTTCTGCTGCCAGAATATTTTATATGCACCATCGGGGAATGTTCCGTTTTGTTCAAAATTCGCAGTGTATGTTATATCTGTTGTTGCAGTAAAGGTATACGGGTTTTCATTGCTTACCAAATCCTTTCCATTATACCAACCTGTGAAGTTGTAACCATCGTTTGCGTTTGCAGCAAGTGCAACCTCGCTGCCTTTGATAACGCGTTTTGTATCTGTTGCCTCGCCGTTGATTGTAACAGAACCGCCCTCGCCTGCATTGGCTGTGATATCAACTTTCTCTACAATCTCAACCACAATGTCATATACAATACCCTTGTCGAGTTGGGCTGTTCCATTTGTGGGCCAATTTTTCCACGCATTGGTATATATCATCCTTATGCGCGATTCGCCAGCAGGGGCATCATCGGGCACTGTAATGGTGTGTGTGATGTTCATCACTTGGTCGTAGTTGCCGTAGACGTTATGGCTTGGTGGTTTGTTACCCCAAGTCTGTACCGCGCTTTCCTCAAATGTAAAGTCTTGGTCAAAGTCGGTGAATAGCGATGCGTGGCAGTAACGCATATCTTCTCTTACTGTTGTGCTGCTACCGGCTCCCAATGATTTTGCTATGAGGTTCAATGTGAATGCCTGGCCTTTCTCCAATTGTACCTTGCCAGGGACAACCACAAGCGTTTTTCCAGGGTGTGCATTTGCCGAGTAGTCGATATCTGTGTCACCGCCTGTAGTTGTGATTGAAGTAAGATAGTTGTCGGTGTATGTGGTACCTGTCGGGTTGGGGTACTCGGTAGTGCTTGTTTCAGGTTTAAAGTTTGCAACATAGTCGGCATCGCCTGCAACATCATAGATTTTGTAGTCAGCCAGAGTCGTAACTTCCTTGTCGCCGTTTGTCCAGTTGACAAACATGTAACCATCGTTTGCTTTTGCCGAAAGTTCTATTGTTCCGTTAGCTTCAACTGTTGCCGAAGCGCTGCCATTCACGGTTGCAGTACCGCCCACAGCAGGGCTTGCTGTTGCTGTAATCTTGTATGTCACCGGAGTACCGGTCTCTTTCACGAACAGCGCGTTATATGTGCCGCTTGCTGTTGGGGTGAATGTGTATTCGGCTTGCAGGCTCACAAAACTTCCACCGCTGTACCAGCCATCGAATATGTATCCATCATATGGTGTGGCAGAAAGTGTCACACTGCTGCCTGCATCCACAGTTGTTGATGATTTACCGCCGATTGATGCAGTTCCGCCATCGCCTGCTGTAACGCTGATTGTATATGTCATAGGCGCATTGCCGCCGCCGGTAATGTTGAATCCGCCACCATTCTCGGGAGACAGCGTTGTCAATGTATATGCCACGCCGCCAATCTCTTCCACGCGGATTATACCTCCACGCATAGAACGCGTTGCGGTCTTGAAGTCCACATCGATGTTGCCCACATTTGTATCAGGCAATGTTACAGCCTTGCTGCCATCAAGCGCAGGAACATTATCGGCAAGTACATAACCGAATGTCTTTCCATAGTCGGTTGACATTGTTATGCGAAGACGGCTGTCTGCTGTAAAATAGTTGCTGTTCACACCCCAACTCACTGTCACTTGCTCACCTGCCGAGTAACTGTTCTTTGCCGGCGACATTGAAGCATTGAATGATGTCCCGCCAACAATCTGAACGGTTGCGTCCCAAACAGCATAGTTGCTATAAAATGGATTTGAAACCAAATAGTCATATTCTGTATCTGAGGGCACATCGTTCACAAGAATTGCAATGTCATAAGAGCCTGCACTCATTGCAGGAATATCAGTGCCGCTTTGTCCATAATAAAAATCATCATAGTATATGTCTGCTGTAAACTTTGGCCTGTAATCAATGACATTGCTTGTCTGTGGTATCAAAGAGGCGAAATGCGGCATATAGCCTCCTTCTATAACGTTGCCTACTGTAGAACTGCTGCAGCCAATTGCTGAATATGTAAGCATGTTGCCGTCAGTATCATTTGCATATACCGGTATGGCTATACAAGCACCTTGTGGTATCCTGTAGCTATCTTTCATATTTGCATTGACGAACACCGGAGTGCTATTGTCGACTCTAACAGCGTTATTTGCACTGCCTGTTCCTTTTTCTACAGCAAGGTCACGTATCTTCTTTATTGAAGGATATGAGAAGAAGTCATCTCCGCCGCTGTCCATCAGGCTTCCTTCACCTGTTGTAGTATGTGGAGCGCCGAACATGTGTCCAAGCTCATGCGCCACAACCCATTTGTCGGTCTTTGAATATCCGCTTCCTTTGGTGTTGCTGCTGTACACACCGCCTTCGACTGACAGGCCACTATTTTCTGCAGCAACATCACGATGATGAACCCACATAGCAACGTCGTACGAGTCGGCTCCTATCAAATCATTGGTATTTGTTGTTCCGTTGGCTTGTAAAGTATAAACATTTTCTTCATACGTGAAATAGTCGGCCTTTACAAGACGTTCATCTTCAACAACATCAAAACAGATTCCCAACGGAACAAACATCCTGTTGGCAAACTCCTCGCAATCTCTCCAAAACTGCAGCACATTGTTATAATCTTCACCCAAATCCTCGACATAGGCCGAACGGGTTACAGGAATAGCAAGGCGGTAATAGCGCAATGTGTTGTCGCTCGGAATGCTGCCGGATACAGTAGCCCGAGTATTCACCGACATCAGGTCTTGCCCAAAAGTATTGAATGCTGACAAAAAAAGAAACACTAAAATCAAATTAATTCTCCTCATAAGTCTCTTGTTTACAAACGCAAAAATATACAAAAAATATAAGAAGCTGTTTAAATTTCTTTCGAAAAAAATGATTACATTGCCACGAGTTGTGCTTGCCTTTTTATGATCTTTTTTGTCTGTTTCCCCTTTTTTCGCAGTTACATAGCCCGCTATGTGCCCTTGGAAAATGAAAAAACATCCTAAAAAAGACCTATAAAAATTTCAAGGACATAAATTTAAACAGCTTCTAAGTGTCAAACAATCAATGGCGATTTGTCCGACTTGCTTTCTTTTTAATGGAAACTGTTTTCAACAATATCATTCAAACAGATTCTAATGATTTTCATTGAATTTCCGTAGCCTCTCCTCGAGCATTGCATAATGGTGAGGCTTTATATTCGATGAGCATCCTCTTATACCCTTACGGGTTCCTCCTGTCGTTGCAAGGTCAATGCCGCTTATGCCATAATAGAGCAATTCTTTGAGCAGTTCCCCACCATCCATATCCTTGTAACCGATTGTGAAGAAGAAACCGTCACTGACAGGCTCTTCATCATCCTTGTCGTATACAATATGAAAACCGTTGCGCAGCAGAATCTCCTTTATGCGTGCAGTGCGGTCGGCATACTCCTTAATATCATCGACAAAGCGGTACTCTCCGTCGCAGGCAGCCTTGAGCATTGCCGCCATTGCACATTGTGCCGAATGTGAGACGCCCGAAGAGAATGAATAGAGGAACACGTATGCGAATGCAGCGCCAAAGCGTGCAATGCCGTAACGCTCCTTGAGAGAGTCGTAATGACGTTCGTAGAGCGCGTCACTTATGCATGCCATGGCAATGCGTTGACCTGCATAACTGAAGATCTTCGATGCGCTGATGAGGATTACATAATTATCGGTGTAGTGTGACACGCTCGGCTGATAAGGTGCCTGGAAAGGCACGCCCAGGTCCTTGCGGAAGTCCATGGTCATGTATGCCATGTCCTCAATGACAACAACGTCATACTTCGTTGCAAGGCGACCTATGATTTCAATCTCATCATCATTTAGGCACATCCATGTGGGGTTGTTCGGGCTTGAATAGAGCACTGCGCAGATATTCCCGTTCTTGAAATAGCTCTCAAGTTTGTCCTCGAGAGCCTTACCACGGTATTCGGCAATGTCGAACGATGCAATCTTCACACCAATCACCTGTGCCTGCATCTTCTGCACCGGGAATCCCGGGTCTATGTAAAGCACTGTATCACGCTTTTCATCAAGCTGTGAGGCAAGCATCAGCGATGCGAACGACGCCTGCATTGACCCTACAGTAGGAATGCAGCCGGCAGGACTTATATCAGTGTTTACAAAAGCTTTAATGAAGCGCGATGCTTGTTCCTTTACCTCTGGTATTCCGTCTATTATGGGATAGACCGATGCAACTCCACGTTGCAATGCCTCGCACTCGGCCTTTATGCCCACCGCCGAAGGCGGCAAACCGGGAACGCCCATTTCGAAATGGATGAACTCAATCCCTGTACGTGCCTCTGCAGCACGCACAACAGCGCCAATCTGACGTATTGACGCCGAGCGGATATCATCTATTTCCAGCTCTTCTACGATTGAATCTATTATTTTTGAATCTACGATACACATTCTTTATACCTCTTTTCTTTGAGTCGGTTTCTCTCTTCTTGAGCATTCTCCTTGCCTTGGCCTTACCGAGCATCTTCTTTGTAGCCCGGGAAATACTCTTTCCTTTCTTTTTGTACAGAATGAATAACAGCAAGGGAATCATAAAAACGGGAAATTATAGTAATAAATATAGTTCGTAAAAGGTTTTTATAACATTCAATTTCCTGCCATCCTAAGTGTAACGAAGGAACTCTTTAGCCCTGTGGTTTAGATGCTTCGCTACGCTCCAGCATGACAAATCCAATAATCATCCTCTCGCGGCTTTGTCATCCTGAACGTAGTGAACCAACGGTCAACACCCTGAGGGGCTAAAGTCAAGGACAATGCTTGCGTTTTCGCTTATTTGTCATTTCGAACGCATGTGAGAAATCTCTTATTTGGCGTTTTTTTTGAGATGCTTCGCTTCACTCCAGCATGACAACCCAACAGCATTGCGTAACGCAGCCAACGCAAACAGCACCTTTGTTGTATAAAAGGCTCAATGACAAGGCTTGCGAAGTTTATGTAGTCAGGAGTTTAGTGAACCTAAATGACTAACTACATAAACAAGCATAACGCTGTAAGTGACCTTTTAGACATCAAAGTATTAATCTTCCATCAACTTACGATACCTCGCCTTCTTCGGTTCCTCGATACCCAGACGGCGCATCTTGTTCTCCTCGTAGTCAGAGTAAGAACCCTCGAAGCTGAAGACATTGCCGTCACCTTCGAATGCAATGATATGAGTACAGATACGGTCGAGGAACCAACGGTCGTGGCTGATTACAACTGCACAGCCTGCGAAGTTCTCAAGACCCTCCTCAAGCGCACGCAGTGTGTTCACGTCAATGTCATTGGTAGGCTCGTCGAGTAGCAGTACGTTGCCACCCTCTTTCAGAGCCATTGCAAGGTGCAGACGGTTACGTTCGCCACCCGAGAGGACACCGCACTTCTTCTCCTGGTCGGCACCCGAGAAGTTGAAGCGTGAAAGGTATGCACGCACGTTTATCTCCTTACCGCCAAGACGCATGAGCTCGTTACCCTGGCTCATTACCTCATAGACGGTCTTGTCAGCAACGATATCCTTGTGGTTCTGGTCAACGTATGCAATCTTTACGGTCTCACCAACCTCGAATGTACCCTCATCGGCAGTCTCAAGGCCCATAATCATGCGGAAAAGCGTTGTCTTACCCGCACCGTTGGGACCAATTACACCCACAATGCCGTTAGGCGGAAGCATGAAGTTGAGGTTGCTGAAGAGATGCTTGCTGCCGAATGATTTGCCGATGTTGTCGGCAATGATTACCTTGTTACCCAAGCGCGGACCGTTAGGGATGAAGATTTCCAATTTCTCTTCGCGCTCCTTCTGGTCTTCGTTGAGCATGCGCTCATATGAGTTAAGACGCGCCTTACCCTTTGCCTGGCGTGCCTTGGGCGACATGCGCACCCACTCGAGCTCGCGCTCAAGAGTCTTGCGGCGCTTGCTTGCGCTCTTCTCCTCCTGCTCCATGCGCTTGGTCTTCTGCTCAAGCCATGAAGAGTAGTTACCCTGCCAGGGAATACCCTCGCCACGGTCAAGCTCAAGAATCCAGCCCGCAACGTCATCGAGGAAGTAACGGTCGTGGGTAACCGCGATTACGGTACCCTCGTACTGGTTCAGGTGCTGCTCCAACCAGTCTATGCTCTCGGCATCGAGGTGGTTGGTAGGCTCATCGAGGAGAAGCACATCGGGCTTCTGAAGGAGCAGTCGGCACAGTGCCACACGGCGGCGTTCACCACCCGATAGGTGGTCAACCAGTTCGTCGGGAGCCGGGCAGCGGAGAGCCGCCATAGCACGCTCGAGCTTGCTGTCAAGGTTCCACGCATCAGTAGCGTCAATTATATCTTGAAGCTCAGCCTGACGTGCAAAAAGCGCGTTCATCTTATCCTCGTCCTCATAATATTCGGGAAGGCCGAACTTCATGTTGATTTCTTCATACTCGGCAAGAGCGTCCACAGTCGCCTGTACACCCTCCTTTACGCAATCCATTACAGTCTTGCCGTCCTGCAGCTGCGGGTCCTGCGGCAGATAGCCTACAGAATAACCCGGTGACCACACCACATTACCCTGGAAATCATTGTCAAGGCCCGCGATAATCTTCATAAGGGTAGATTTACCCGCACCGTTCATACCCACGATACCAATCTTCGCACCATAGAAGAACGAAAGATAGATATTCTTCAACACCTGTTTGTTTGTCTGCTTGATTGTCTTGCTCAAGCCCACCATCGAAAAGATGATTTTCTTGTCGTCTACTGTTGCCATAAATGTATTTTATAGTTTATATTATACCCAAAATAGAAATTTGTTGCGAAGATAATAAAAATAATTATAATATATAAATACAATATTATGCTAACGCGAGCAGATTCAAAACTTTGTTTTGTCATCCTGGAACGAAGTTCACCGTCTGGAGAGATAAAGCCAAGGAACTCCGTCTTTCACATTTATAAGATACTTCGCGACATTTCCATCCCCCCCCCAAAAAAACAAAACAATCCAGCAGTCTTGTGCTGGATTGTTTTGTTTTCACAAAAACGTTCTTATTTATAAACTCGGGCAGGATTATTTGTCATGTCCACAAGACGTTGGGCAATCTTATCCCAAACAAAAGCCTCGTTTGTCATAATGTCCGATTCTTCAAAGTTTATATCATCAAAATAGACAAGGGATTTAACCGGCATCAAAACATTTGAATTAAGATACTTTGCCAAATAGAACTGTAACATTTCATCCAATGAATACATTGTTGACAAAGTCGCAATATCTATAAAATCTTTTATTCGTGTGCCATTATGTGAAATGGCATCTAATTTCATTGCAATTATATCAGGAATACTTTCTAAACGGACACCATCAATAATATCGGGGTCTTTGATTTGCGGGTAATTAAAACGTATGCAGTCAATCATTATACCATCTATAAAGCCTTTCAATGTCTGTCCACGTTCAAAGGCAACTTTCATCGCATACTTTTCTACCAGCATCTCGCGCAATTCCACAATATTGAATTCTTCTTTTGTAAAGAAGTGAAGGTCAATACTCTTTCTATGTCCAATGCGGAGAGCAAGTGCAGTGCCACCAACAAGATTGAATGATGACATTAGCGGTTCACTTTGCAACTTTCTCAAAAGTTCCAATGTCCTCGGTTCGACTGTCTGTGCCTGCAACATCTTAATTCCTCTTTTTTAAGTTTGAAAGCCAGACAAACAAAATTTATATCTATCGGACTCAAATACGGAATGCTTTTAATCACTTCACGGAATCCGGTTTTTCCACCATACATGTCAAATGCAGCATAGTAATCTTCGGGGCAGCCAAGTTCAATCACACGTTGCACAACAAGCGTACGTGAACCCTGCCAATCAAAGTCCTTCAAATCATACTCCCACAACAATGCAGGATTAAGACTGTGTCCGTTTTGAATATAATTGTCAAGTATTACCATACAGTATTATCTACTTGGAGCAAAGGTAGCACATTTCCAACAAAAGACAAACAGCATAACACCATGCAGCAAGTCTCTCTTTCAATACACATAAAATCCCCCGAAACAACCTTTTAACAACAAGCAGTTCAGAAGGGATTTATTAAATTCTTTTTTTGGAGCTAACATGCGACTAGCGTTGTAAACACCCCAGTGCAAAAAGGACAGTTGGCAAAGAATCGGCCAAGGTGGGCTGATTGTTGAAGTATGTTGTAATCAATACCACACGCCAATAGTCAATATGTGAGACTGTCTCACTTTTTGGCTTTGCTTTAGACCTAACGCGACACTATCACTCTATAATTGTGATTGTCTTATGTACTTATGTTCTTATGTCAAAGTGTTATTGAGATGCTTGACTTTAGCTCCTTCGGCTTTTTAGCAAGGCTGACGCCTTCGGGCTTTTTAGCAAGGCTGACGCCTTCGGGCTTTTTAGCAAGGCTGACGCCTTCGGGCTTTTTAGCAAGGCTGACGCCTTCGGGCTTTTTAGCAAGGCTGACGCCTCCGGCTTTTTAGCAAGGCTGACGCCTTCGGCTTTTTAGCAAGGCTGACGCCTCCGGGCGTCGACCGTTGGTTCGCTTCGCTCAGCATGACAATGCTAACGGATAGCGCTTTGTCACATTTGGGCCTCTGCTAAAAACCTCTTCAGCAGGAATGTCAGAAAATACGGAAAGGTGTAGAATTTGCCATTGTAACCGATGTTCTTGTACCCCAGTTTTATTCCGTATTTTATATCGGGGTATTTGTCTTCTTTCAATAGATTGTTAAGCGATGCGGTTGCACCATCGTTTGCTTTTACTTCTATTGGTATAAGAGAGTCGGTGTCTCTTACAAAAAAGTCCATTTCTATTGGAGGCCTGTCATTGCTATAATAGTATAGGGGATATCCTTGTTTTACAAGCATGTCTGCAACGATATTCTCATATATAGCTCCTTTGTAGGTACCTAGGTTCTTGTTCGCTCTCAAATCTTCTTGTGCTTCTTCGTCGAGCGAGGCAATCAAAAGGCCGGTATCCTTGTAATATACTTTGTACATTTTGGGGTCATAGTTGCCTTTTAGCGGGAGTTCAGGATGGTTCATACAGTAGCAGATGTTGACTACACCGGCATCGGCAAGCCATTCTACGCAACCCATATAATCCCTGTTACGTGCATTCTTGCCTATCTTGGTAATTTGGAAACGTTTATTCTCCTTTGCAAGGAATGCAGAAATATGATTATATACAGCCTTGACCTTAGCCTTGTCAAGTCCTTCGACATATTTTGTGATATCTTCCTCATAGTCTTTAAGCAACTGTTGCTGTATGGCAAATGTTCCGCTGAAGTTCTTGTTTTTTATATAAGTGTTTACCACCTCGGGCATGCCGCCAATGGTTACATAGTCACGAAAGAGAGCGAAAAGAGTATCCATCTGCAATGTGTTCAGCGGTCTTATATCCAGCATATGTTGATAAAGGTCCTCGACAAGTTCATCTGAATAGCCTTTAGCCCAAAGGAACTCCTCAAAGTCCATTGAATGCATTTCGTAATCTTCTTTATAACCTACACTGTTCGATTCTATCTCCTTGTAGTTTATTCCCATTAAAGAACCCGAACAAATGACATCGAACCGTCCGTCGAGTTTGAAGAACTTCAAAGATGTGGCACAGTTGGGGCAGGCCTGCAGTTCATCGAAAAAGAAGACTGTTTCACCCGGAATAAACTTGAATTCCGGATTAAGCAATGAAATATTCTTAAGGATTGTGTCAACCTCAAAGCTATCATCGAATATAGCCTTGTATTTCTTTTGCTCCACAAAATTAATCTGTATCACACTTTTGTAATTATGCTTGACAAATTGCTCAATGGAGCGCGTCTTTCCAATCTGACGGGCGCCTTTTACTATAAGCGGTTTTCTGTCGGGGTTACTCTTCCAAGCAACCAGATATGCGTCTATTTTTCTTTTAAGAAGTTCTTCCATGTCGCAACGTACTAATAGTCAACCGCAAATATAGTATTTTTCACACAATAACACCCAAAAACGGGCACAAATTTCACATAATCTACCATGTTTTTATTGTTTTTTTCACATTTTTACATTCAAATACCGTAAAAACGCTGGGATGACAGGTCCGATTGAGTTCCCACGTCGCAATAGTCTTATGTGCTTATGTTCTTATGTCAAAAAAAGAATTGAGATCCCTCACTGCGTTTCGGAATGACAAAACGTTGCCTTTGCTTCCGTTTTCGCCTTTCCGATTTCAACTTTCAACTATGCGCAGGAACTCCCTCCGCTTCGCTCGTCCCTCTTTCAAAAGAGGGACAGTTTAGGCAGTTCTGACTCTGTTATCTGTGCTCTTTGCTCTGTTCTCTGTTATCTGTACTCTGCAGCATTACAACAGCCTTTTCCTGTATGCGACAAAAAATACCACAACAATTACAAATGTAGCAACTTCGCTTAGTGGCATGGCGAGCCATATTCCTTTGACGCCTAAAGCACCGGGGAGAAGTATGAAACAAGGGAGCATGAAGATTACTCCGCGAAGGAGGGCGAAGATTATTGCGGGGCGGGCGCGTTCGATGCTCTGGAAATAGCCCACAGCGACAAGGTTAAGTATAAAGAATAGAAAGCCTGTGGCAAAATAAGGGAAACCGCTGACTGCTATCTGCGCCGCAGGCTCGGCAGCGGGGATGAAGAGGCCTACCAACAGCCCAGGGAACATCGTGAATGCAACTATCGAAAGCAGCGACCCCACCACTGCTGTGCGGCAGGAGATTGCCAGTGCTTCCGCCACACGGTCTTTACGTCCGAGACCGTAGTTGAAACTGACAATGGGTTGTGCCGACTCGGCAATGGCGTTACCGAACATGAACACGAACGGTAGATAGTAACATGCGACACCGAATGCGCCCACACCTGCATCGCCAAGGTAGTTCATGAACACCTGGTTGCCCATGAACATGAGCATTGCCATTGTTACCTCGCTGAACATGGCCGGGAAGCCAATCTTGCATTGGTAGGCGATATTGCGCACTGTTAAGGCAAAGCTCTTCATGCTCATCTTTATGCGGTAGAGTGTGAGTGTCTTTGCACTTAAAACAATATATGACACAGCCATAACACCGCCTACAACCGTGCTCAATGTCGAGGCAATGGCAGCACCTTTAACACCCATGCCAAGCGGGAAGATGAATACCCAGTCGAGCAGCATGTTGAGCGCTGCGGGGACCACATTACACCACATGGCGTACTTGGGCGCACCGTCGAGGCGTATGATGAAGAGGCCTATAATCGACCACACCATGAAGAGTGCCGATGGTATGAGATAGACCATATAGTCGCGCACAAGCGGCAGCAGTGACGGAGAAGCACCCAACCAAAGCGATATGCGCTCGGGCATTGCAAGCACAATCGCTGTAACAGCAAGGACAAAAAGCCCCGAGAAGAGCATTGCCTGAGTAGTATTGATGCGTGCGGCCTTGACATTCTCTTTAGAGAGGTGTATTGAGGCTACAACAGACGCACCCATTCCCATCATGAGCGCGAAGCCCGAGAGCACAAGGAATATGGGATAGCAGATGTTTATCGCCGCTATTCCGTGGCTGCCCACGCCCCACCCCACGAACATGCCGTCGGCCACCGTCAACAGCGACCAGCTTGCCATGCCCATCAATGTGGGGAAAAATATCTGTCTGAAAAGTCTGGGAACCTTAACCGTTCCAAAATCTATATCATCTCTGCCTGACATAATTGTTAATTTCGCGGTTTACCGCAAAAATAACAATTGAAACTGAAAACTGAAAGGTGAAAGCGGAAAAGTTCAAGCGCCGATGGTTTTATACAGAAATAAAAAGCTAAAGCCCAGACCATCTAAGCCTACAGTTTTCATCTGAGTTCTGTTATCTGTACTCTGTTGGCTATACTCAATAAAGTTTCTCACAGACCCCCTCCCCTGCGGGACTCCCCCTAACTTAGAGGGAGAGTTTTTAGTCAGTAAACTTTCCTCTGTCATCTTTAACCCCACTTCGTGGGCTTGAACCTTGGCTGCGCTCGCTGTAAAAGCTCAAGTAAACTTGGCTTTCGCTCGCTTGGCACAAGCTTTCATCTATCATCTTTCATCTTTGCTCCTCTGGTACGCATCCCGCGGGTCGCCGTTGGCAAGGTATATGACACCGCAATACTTAAAGCCGTAACGGCGCAGTATGTGGTGCATTATAACATTGTCGCGATGGGTGTCAATGCGCACTGTTGAGCATCGTTCAAATGCCCAGTCAAGCAGACGGTGGGCACATCCCTTGCCGGGCGCAGCAACCGCAATGCGGTGAATCACATGATAAGGTTCATCATTTAGCCATGCGCCACCCTCTATTACCGAGTATGTAGGGTCGGGCCCGGGGATGAATGCCATAGTTGCAACAGCTGTGTCATCGTCGCACATCACATAGCACACTCCCGCATCAATATCCTTGCGCACTATCTCCTCCGAAGGGTAACCGCTACCCCACTGGTGCATGTTCCCGCTTGCGCGCATAATACTCTTAGCACAATCAAAGATGTGCATAAGCGCGGGGATATCATTATATGTTGCTTTGCGAATGTTCATAATATTCAATCTGTCATTTTGACGTACGTGAACCAACGGTCGACGCTCGCAGGGGCTAAAGTCAAAAATCTCTGTAATAACACATCACGTAATCATTTGCCGTAAGACTCGCGATGAATATAACATCATTGACTCATCTTACTGTTAGCAACCCGCGTGGTGTAACTACGCTACACTGCACGCGACCTGTTGCTACAAGACTCGCGATGAATATAGCATCATTGACTCATCTTGCTGTTAGCAAGACTCGCGATGATGCTTGCCGGGGCAAGCATCATTCAAGGCTGTATTCAGCTTTCTCCTCATCGGTTAATGACCAATCATGCTCCGGGTCGTTGCGGTATTTGTCAATAAGTTCCTCTAAGGGCGGGAATTCCCATACCCTTGCGGTCTTGCTCCATTCCCATGATGCTGTTACAATATATTTTCCGTTAGGGCTGAATTGGGCGGAGTAGACAGGACCGTCATGCCTTAACGACTCAGTAACCGGTTCTCCCGTCTTGGCATCCCACACCCTTGCAGTATAGTCATAAGATGCCGTTACAATATATTTTCCGTCGGGGCTGAATTGGGCGGAGTTGACACTATCTTCATGCTTTAACGGCTCGGTAACCGGTTCTCCAGTCTTTGCATCCCACACCCTTGCGGTGTTGTCATCAAATGCCGTTACAATATATTTTCCGTCGGGGCTGAATTGGGCGGAATTGACACTATTTACATGCTGTAGAATGCTCCGGCTGTATATTCCCTCCTTCTGAGGTTTATCACACTCCCTCAGCATTATTTCAGCTTCCGGCACATATGGCCTGTCCATGTTCTTCAAATCCTTCGGCAAAGCATAAAGTGCCATGCGTAATGCCTTGGTTATATTACCTTTGTCATATTCCTTTTGTGCTTCGCTTGCAAGATACTTGGATTGGGATATCAACAATTTATTCTGTTTTTCTTTTATCTCATTGTTGGCCCAATAGAAATATCCGCTGATAAGCATAGAAACAACGACCATAAAAGCAGCTATGGTACCCCATATGATACGGCGTTTTTTCTGCTCGCGTGTATGACGTTGCCAGAGAGTGTCGAAACGCAGGCCGAACATTCGGGCCAGTATCTTTATGGCGGCAGCCTCTCGCCCTATTTCATTGACATTTGCAGCAAGAAGTTCTTTGTTACCCTTCATGTTGAGTAGCGCTTCGGGATAACATTCCGTTGCTTCATCTCCCGAAAATGGAACTCCTTCAATTACATATGGAATTATGCGGTCGGTACGACCAGAATCAATGAAAGATTGTGCTTCTTTACAAACCCAAGGACTCTTGGCGCTTCGTGGAGAGCATACAATAATAAGCCACTGGGAGTCATTGAGAGCTTTGTTTATCTCTTCTGCCAATATTCCAGGTGTCAGGTCTGTAACATCTCGGAATATAGGACGTACATTCTTTTGCAAATCTGTACGCCCGTTCAGGTTAGTGGGGAAACGGTAATGCTCAAGTTTATCCTGCAGCCATTTTGCCTGCTTTTCATCTTCGCGTTTGTAGCTTATGAATGCATAATATCTCTTATCCATAATAATGCTGTGATTGTGTACAACAAATATATATCATTCCCCCCAACCAAGCAAACATATATTTACCTTATTTAAAAACTTATTTATCGTTAAACAATATTAATTTTATTGTTTTTCTTGATTGTTTTATTGTTTTACGATAAATTTGATATACATTTGCGGTGAGCAGAGATTCCTCACTACGTATCGGAATGACAAAACAAAGCCTTGTTTTGGGCCGGTCCCGTGGTACTCAAGCTGCAGCAGAGGATTAGGCTTGCATTATTTACAAATTAAAAAACTCAAATTTATGGAAACAAAAGGTTACAAAGGGATGATGGGAGTGACAATATTCGCGTCGTTGTTGTGTGTTGTGAGCATTGTATGGATTTTAGTCCAGAGCTATTTTGTATGTACAGAAAGCGGCGAAGGCTGTATTGTATGGCATGAGGAGCTCTACCCTCTTCAGGCTGGGATATTCGCCGGGCGTCTGCTGTTCAAGTCAATGTCCTATGCTCTTATCATTGTTTTTCTCATCAAACAGCTGAATGCTATAAAAAGCGGTGTGCTTTTCCCGAACGTCAATGTAAAGATTATCTATTCGATTGCTGCGTGTTATTTGGTGGGTAACATCTGTGATGACAATATATCGACAGCCTTAATCTGTGGAGACAACGGAGCGTTTGTAATAAACAGTGACACATTGCTCTATGCCGCATTGCTTGTGATTTTTGCACTTATATATAAGGTTGCGGTAAAAGTGAGCGAGGAGAATAACTTAACGATATAAAGAACGCACTATGTCAATAATAGTAAACATTGATGTCATGCTTGCGAAGCGCAAGATGACCTCGGGTGAACTTGCCGAGAAGGTGGGGATTACTCAGGCGAACCTTTCGATACTCAAAACAGGGAAGGCCAAGGCTGTGCGTTTCAGCACTCTCGAGGCAATATGCAAGGCTCTTGACTGCCAGCCGGGTGATATTCTTGAATACAGAGAAGAGGCATGAAAAGGAGTGTTGTGATATGCATGCTTGCTGCATTGTTTGGTGTTTGCAATGCAGTGGCGCAGGAGCGCACCGTAACTCTGAAAGAGGTGCGCAGCGACAGCACTGCCCGAATATATGCACTGCCCGAAGCGCTTGTGTACAGCGGAAAGAAAAAGAGCAAGAAACTTGCAAACAAAGGAGTGCGCGTGGCAGGGGCAAGGACTGCGTGGACACCCGAGTACCTTGGGCAAGAGATTGGTTCTGTCGTTGAGACAGACAACATGTTCCAGGTGCAGGAAATATCATTCAACGTGATGTCAAACGGCATCGCAGGTCTGAAATTGAGCATAAACATTTATGCCTTGAATGAAGAGAAAATGCAGTACTGCAACATAATGCACACTCCAATGTATGTAGATGTTCCCATACTTTCTGCCAAGCAAGAACTGACAGCATACCCCACAGAACAACTGTTCCTTGCTCCCGGACGTTATTTCGTTGCCGTCAGAATGGCAGACTGCGACGCGGCAGTCAAAGAACAATGGAGCGACAACACCATGTGGGACAATAGGAAAAAGTACAGCATGAGCAAGCAGAGCATTCACTTTCCGCTTTACCTCAAGAGTAGCTACACACGCAAAGGCATAGCCGATGAACTTGAAAAAGTCCCCGTCAATATGGGACTGACAGTGAAAGGCATTGAGTACAGATAGCGAGCAACCATATTATTAACGTGAGTTCGATATAAAATTTTCGCTATAAATTGGTGTGTTTGTATAGTGTTTGTCATCTCGACTATTCCTTAATGAAAATATTAAAGAGGTTTTGATGAGCTTTAGCGAGTAACGTATGTGAGAGATCTCTTTTTTTTTGCAATGTTTTTGAGATTTCTCGTCGCTACGCTCCATCGAAATGACAGGTTCGCAATTTGAACGAGTTTATATCGAACTGACGTTATTATTATTGAAAATAACAATAACATCTATTGACAAAAGTATGAGCTGAAGAGTGTTTCATATGAGAGTTCTGCGGTAATTTTGCACGCTGAAATCCAAAGACAGAAAAAATGATGACATTCTTCGAAAATCTTCTCTTCGGGACAAGCATTGCCCACTCCATGATTATCCTTGCTTTGACTGTCGGCATAGGTGTGTACCTGAGCAGGGTAAAGGTCGCAGGCATATCATTCGGCGTGACATGGGTCCTGTTTATCGGAATCATTCTATCGCACTTCGGTATGACGCTCGACAGCGAATTGCTTCATTTTGTAAAGGAGTTCGGTCTCATCCTCTTTGTATACTCGATAGGTCTGCAGGTGGGCCCGGGATTCTTCTCCAGTTTCAAGGCCGGAGGACTCAAATTGAATGCTGTTACCTGCATAATAGTTTTGTTTGACGTTCTCATGGCGTTGTTGCTGATATTCACGACCGGAGAAAGCGTCGATACCGTAACGGGAATAATGTCGGGAGCTGTGACAAACACACCCGGAATGGGTGCTGCGGCATCGGCGTTCAAGGATATGTTCGGCTACGAGAGCCCTAACATTGCATTGGGCTACAGCGTGGCATACCCACTGGGTGTTATAGGTTGCATATTGGCAATCATTGTCCTGAAGGCATTTTATAAAGGGGAAAAACGTTTTAGCAGAGAAGAGGATAACAGCGTGAACATTGAGCGTATATCACTCTGTGTCACAAACCCCGGAATCGCAGGCCTCACTCTCGAGGAGATACGCAAGAGAAGCAAGCTCAACTTCATCGTTTCGCGGATAATGGACAGCTCTACGGGGCATTGCATGATTGCCGACTCGCAGTGCAGACTCAAATGCGGTGACAGGATACTTCTCATTGCCGACAAGGAGACACATGACAGCCTCACGACTCTTATCGGCGAGCCCGTTGAGCAGGAGTGGTTCAGGAACGATGAGAATCTTATTTCTCGCAAGATAACATTCACAAAACCCAAACTGAACGGAACGAAACTGGGCAAACTGAATATAAGGCATCAGTTCGGCGTGAATGTGACACGTGTGCATCGTGCAGGCGTGGAGCTTGCGCCAACGGCAGGGTTCCGACTTCAAGTGGGAGATATCGTGACTGTCGTAGGACGTGAAACAGCCGTAAATGACGTTAAGAAAATGCTCGGCGACGAGAGGAAGTACCTTGACCACCCTAATCTGATACCTATCTTCATTGGAATAGCGTTGGGATGTGTACTCGGCAGCATCCCTCTCAGCGGAACACTCTTGTCTACACCGTTGAAACTGGGATTGGCCGGCGGCCCTCTTATCGTTGCTATACTGGTCAGTTATCTGGGACCCAAAATGGGTGTCGTAACATACACAACCACAAGTGCGAACCTCATGATAAGGGAAATAGGTATCACGCTTTTCCTGGCCTGTGTGGGTCTTGGCGCAGGAGGCGAATTCGTCAACAGCATAGTGAACCGCGGCGGGTACATGTGGATTCTTTATGGCGCACTCATTACCGTGGTGCCGATAATGAGTGCGGGCATCATAGGGCGATACATACTTCGCATCAGATACAGCACTCTTGCGGGAGTAATCTCGGGCTCTTGCACCAACCCGCCGGCATTGGCATTCTCGAACCAGTTGAGTAAAGGCGGCGAGGCTGCCGTAGGTTATGCGACGGTATACCCTCTTGCAATGTTCCTGAGGATACTTGTGGGGCAGATGATGATTCTTCTTTTGTGCTGATGTGATTATACATCCCGTGCTGCTTCAATGTTGATTTATGTTGATTTACAGTGTCGATGTTGAGAAACTGCCATTATTTTATTATCTTCGCGGACAACACCGGATATAACCAAAATGAAACATAAGATGAGAAAGATTTTTTATTCACTAATTACATTATCGTTTATGATAGGTATTGCAGCATGCGGTTCAGGCAACGGCACAACAGCCGGCGAGGGAAACACAATCCTTGCCGAGAGCAAGGCACCGTTCGGCGCCCCTGAGTTCGATAAGTTCAGGATTGAAGATTACAAGGAGGCCTTTGACATCGCCTTGGCCGAGAAACGTGCCGACATTAAGGCCATTATCGAGAACGGCGATGAACCTACGTTCGCCAACACTATCGATGCGCTTGAGATGAGCGGCAAGACGCTTGATAAGGTAAGTTCTATCTTCTTCAACCTTAACGAGAGCGAGAACACTCCCCAGATGACCGAGATTGAGGAGTATGTGGTTCCCAAATTGACAGAACTGAGCGGATACGTATACATGAACGACACGCTGTTCAACCGCATCCGTTCAATATATGACAAAAAGGAGACACTGGGCCTTGATGAGGAGCAGATGATTGTGCTCGACAACTATTATCAGGCATTCGTGCGTGGCGGTGCTCTACTGAACGATGAGGACAAGGCTGCGCTGCTTGACCTTGATACCAGAATCGGACTTGCACAGATAAAGTTCAGCAGCAACCTGCTTGCCGACAACAAGGCATTCAAGCTTGTCATCACCGACAAGGCCGACCTCAGCGGATTGCCACAGAGTGTCATTGACGCCGCAGCAAGCGAGGACGGTGCCAGCTGGACATTCACACTCGACAAGCCAAGCTGCATACCGTTCCTGCAGTATGCCGACAACCGTGCGCTGCGCGAAAAGGTATACAAGGCATATTATGGCCGTGGCGACAACAACAACGAGAATGACAACAAGGCTATCATAAAGGAGATTCTTCAGTTGCGTCAGCAGAAGGCAAAACTCCTTGGATTCGAGAGCTTTGCGCATTTCGTGCTCGATGAGAAGATGGCGAAGACACCCGAGGCGGCACTCGACCTCCTGAACAGGATTTGGGAGCCGGCTGTAAAGCGTGCGGCCGAGGAGCGTGCCGAGCTTCAGAAAATAGCCGACCGCGAGGGTGCGGGCATAAAGATTGAAGGTTGGGACTGGTTCTACTACACCGAGAAGCTGCGCAAGGAGAAGTATGCGCTCAATGATGAGGTAATTACCCCATACTTCAAGCTTGAGAATGTTCTGCAGGGTGCATTCGACTGCGCGACAAAGCTCTATGGCGTTACATTTGTGAAGCGCAATGACATCCCGGTATATCATCCCGAGGTAAGCACATACGAGGTTCTCGACAGCGAGGGCAAACATCTGAGTATCTTCTATACCGACTTCTTCCCCCGCGACACAAAGCGTCAGGGCGCCTGGATGACAAACTTCGTAAATCAGCGCAATATCTGTGGCGAGGAGGTACGTCCTATGGTTGTCAATGTGTGCAACTTCACAGCGCCACAAGGCGACACACCCGCGTTGCTCAATATCGATGAGACACGAACCCTGTTCCATGAGTTCGGCCACGCACTGCATGGCATGCTGACTCAGACACACTACCCCAGCGTCAGCGGTACCAACGTTAAGCATGACTTTGTGGAACTGTTCTCGCAGGTAAACGAGAAGTGGGCAATACACCCCGAGGTCATGCCTACATTCGCAAAGCACTACAAGACAGGCGAGCCAATACCGACAGAACTCATAGAAAAGATGCAGCAGAGCGCATTCTTCAACCTCGGTTTTGAGACTACTGAGCTTGTTGCCGCAGCGTTGCTCGACATGAAGATGCACCTCATTGAGGACTACAGCGACTTTGACTGCAACGAGTATGAGAAAGCGTTGCGACAGGAACTTGGTTTCATTCCTGAGATTGAATACCGTTACCGCAGTACAAACTTCGCGCACGTATTCGGCGGCGGCTATGCAGTAGGTTATTACGCATATCTGTGGGCCGAGGTGCTTGACTGCGACGCTTTCGAACTGTTCAAGGAGAAAGGCGTGTTCGACCCGGCCACTGCAGCTGCATTCAAGAACCTTGTTGAGATGGGCGGTAGCAAAGACCCTATGCGCGAATACCGCAAGTTCCGCGGAGCTGATGCCAACCCCGACGCACTCCTGCGTGCACGTGGCCTTATCTGATAAAAGTTCTATTTCCACGAAGAATTATGGAAGAAAGAGTTGAAAAAGCCGTAGCGCTCTTCAAAGAGGGTTACAATTGCAGCCAATCGGTGGTTGCGGCATATGCCGACCTTTATGGCTTTACACAGGAGCAGGCGCTGAAGATGTCCGCATCATTCGGCGGAGGCATCGGACGCATGCGGCAGACATGCGGTGCTGCATGCGGACTGTTCCTGCTTGCCGGGCTTGAGAACGGTTGCACCGAAGGGAAGGACCGCGAAGGCAAGGAAGCCAATTACAAGATGGTACAGGAGTTTGCCGAGGAGTTCAAGAAACGCAACGGTTCGCTCATATGTGCCGAACTGTTGGGACTCGCAAAGAGCGCCCCTACCCCGACTACACCGGAACAACGTACGGCCGAGTACTATAAGAAACGTCCTTGCGTGAAAATGGTGGAAGAGGCTGCCCGTATTTTCGGAGAATATCTTGCGAACAGATAAGAAACGACACTGTATCTACTGCGGATGTGCCGATAGCAGCACATCCGCAGTTTTTTATTGTACAATCCTTTTTCTGCAATAAAAAACAGTTCGTTTTTACAAAAAAACAACCAAATTGATTGAAAATCACACATTTTTATTTGTCAGGTAATTTTTTTGTTGTACTTTTGCACCCGAAATCAAAAACAGGGGGTCAGGCACGAGTCCGTTTATACATAAACAATTGTTTGACAATGTTTTGTTTTCAGGAGTAAGTTTGGCTATATTAATGTTGAATTAAATAACAGAAGAAATTATGATTGAGAATGCTGGTGCATTTGCAGGCCGCATCTGGACTGCTTTGAACGAGACAGAGGGTCTCACATTGAAAGAGATTAAGACAAAGGCTAAGTTGAAGGAGAAGGAGCTTTACCTCGGTTTGGGTTGGTTGCTCCGCGAGGACAAGATTTTCTCTTGCGTTGCAGGCGAGGAGGAGATTTTCGCTCTCAAGTAATTGAAGCCTGAAAGCCTATATAAATAATCCCGATGCAATTGCATCGGGATTATTTATTTTATATCCATATTGGATTGGCAATACAGATTTACATTACAAATCTTACCATACAGACAAACCAACCCAACAGGCGGCTCCAGCATGAGCGCTGTTTGTAGATTTCCTTTGTCAGCTTGAAACTGCGCTGTTTGTCCAGTTCTATGTAGTGCTGAAGTTCTTCGGTATCCTCTTTCCCGAAGATGAAGAGGTTTGTCTCATAATCATACCTCAGACTGCGGCTGTTGAGATTGGCAGAACCGATTGTGCAGAATTTACCGTCTATGCACATCACTTTCGCATGGTTGAAACCGCCCGTGTACATGTATACCTCTGCACCACGTTTCATGAGCCTGTAGCCCTCACGCCACACGCCATCGGGAATCGCCTTGATGTCACCTTCGGCCGACAGAAGAATCGTGACCTTCACACCGTCATCAATGGCCTTCTCAAGCGCCTTGCTTACAATAGGCATCGGTATGAAATAGGGGTTTATGAGTGTTATGCTGTCCTTTGCCGAATGGATTGCATTGGCATAGGCACGTCTCATCCTCTCGGGGGTCCTGCGTGGCCAACGGTCAACTACGGCAATATCAGCCCCGTCCTTTGGAGTGTGTTGCGGATAATAGGCATCCCCTTCGATGTGCTCGCCACACTCTTGTTCCCAAGTCTCAAGGAAAATACGCTGGAGCTCATTGACCGCTTCGCCGGTAACCCTCGCATGCACGTCGCGCCACTCTCCCAACCCCTCAATTCCATTGAGGTAATAGTCGGCCACATTGATACCTCCCGTATATCCGATCTTGCCGTCAATGACTACAATTTTGCGGTGGTCGCGTGAAAATGCGTGGTTTATCCATGGGAAGCGTATCGGGTCGAACTTGACAATCTGGATACCCTGTGCCCTTATAGCCTCAAGGTCCTTGTTCTTAAGCGGGCTGTCGTTGGACATGTTTCCGAACGCGTCGAACATAGCACGTACCTCGACACCTTCCCTGACTTTCTTCACAAGAGCCTCGATAAGCACTTTGTTGATTGAGTCGTTGCGGAAATTGAAATATTCAAGGTGTATATGGTGTTTCGCTTTCGAGATATCATCGAGCAGGCTGCCGAACTTCGCATGCGCGCCATTAAGAACCAAGACGTCATTATTCTTGGTATAAGGGATGTTCTTCTCTTTGATGTATCCGATGAATGCCGAGTCGGAATATTCGTGGTTACTGCGCTCGATAGCCACAAAACTGCTGCACGACGCCAACGACAGCGCCGAGCAGAGAATCAGGAACGGATAGAACAGTTTTCTCCTCATTTGTACTCTAGAACACGATGATTCTGCACATTGATTGCAAAAGTCCTGCGAAGTTACAAAAAAATAGGGAGATATCTTTTCCTAAAGCATCTGTTTATTGTCAATTATCCAATATCAGTCCCGACATTTCAATTCTCTTCCGTCAACTCCCTAATCTGAGCAAGCATCGCGTCAATCTTACCGAGAGTCCTGAAATGTATCTTCAATCCTATGATTCCACCGATGACAGCTCCGACGGCCATACCTATCATGAGGCTTAACCCGATGCCTCTCATGGGTATTACATACAGTGTTTCATAGCTCATGGCCGAGAGCCACAGAAGGACGACAGGCACTGCAAACCATAGCCAGCGGGCATATTGTCTCCTGAGTCTTACGAGGTCGTATGTCTCTTTTATAAGGTCGGCGCTAAGTTCTTTTGCCTTCAGCAGATTCTTGTGCTGAAGATACGTGGCCGCTGTGCAGACAAGCAGCATGACAAGTGTCGCAGCCTGCATATAAATCGAGTAACCATAATGGTGCAGCATCCATAGGCAATAGATGGCGGCAAAAAGGCCTATGAAAATCATTCTTACAGCCGTCCGGTTTATATCATCGAGCTTACCTTTGATTGCCTTACGCAAATGCTGTTCCTTGACAATCTCCTGCCTCTCGAGTTTCTCTTTCAGAAGAGTCATCTGAGCCTTCATGCTATCGAGCTCGTTATACATTGAATTCTTATCCATGGCTATCGCGTTTAAGACATTTTTTTAAGTTGTTCACGTATTCTCACAAGGCGCACCGATACGTTCTTGGCGCTTATACCCACTATTGCGCCAATCTCTTCGTAACTGAGGTTCTCGAGCCAAAGCAGGACAATGGCCCTATCGAAATGGCCCAACCTGCATATGCGGTCACGCAGCATCCTTATCTGGCGCGTGTCTTCATCGCTGTCTTCAAAGAGGTTTATCTCCATTGACAACGGTACGGCCTCTCCCCTTTTGTTCTTCTTTCTCTCGGCAGTTATGCATGTGTTCAGACTGACACGCCATATCCATGTCTTGATATCACACTGGCCACGGAACTTCGCGAATCCTTTCCACATGTTTATCAATGTATCCTGGAAGAGGTCGGCAACCTCATCGGCATCATTGGAGAACATGTAGCACACGGTATAAATCGTGCTGCGATGCCTCCTTACGACCGCCTCGAATTCTTTCTCAAGATTATCCATATAAGAAGATTTTTATACTCTGCTTTCCAATCATTAGACGCCGGTAATTCCCGAAAACTACAATAGTGTGCAGAAATCATTCAAAAAAATAACGGCATACTCTCTTGCATTGCCAGTAATCGACAATCATCGGCAAAAGCAAGAGAGTATGCCATTAAACGATATCAACAAACGGTTATCGGCAAATCTTGTCGTACGCGCTCTTTATCTGCCCGAGCGCCTTCTTCAGTACTGAACGTGGACAACCGAGATTCATGCGCATGAAACCTGAACCACCCTCGCCGAACGTTGCACCGTCATTCATTCCCACCTTAGCTTCGCGTATGAAGAACCCGACAAGCTCATCATGCGGCAACCCGAGACCGCGTGCGTCAAGAAATACAAGGAATGAAGCCTGTGGGCGAATCATGTCCAATTTAGGCATATTGGCCTTGAGAAAATCCTCCATATAATCGATGTTAGCCTCGACATACTCGAGCATCTGGGAAAGCCACTCATCACCCTCGTTATAGGCAGTCGCTACAGGAGCGGTAGCGAACAGATGTGCCGAATCAAGTTCGTTCTTGCGCAAGAACTCATTGTACTGCTTGCGTAACCCCTCATTCTGTATAATATGGTACGAACTTTTGAGGCCTGCGATGTTGAAGGTCTTGCTTGCAGCCATGAATGTTATGCTGTTGTTCTTGGCATCATCGCTGACCGTTGCGAATGGAGTGTGCGTGAAACCTTTGAGTGTCATGTCGCAGTGTATCTCATCGCTGACTATGAGTACATTGTTCTGCACACAGATATCGCACATCCTTTGCAGTTTGGCCTTGCTCCACACACGGCCGCACGGGTTATGGGGATTACATAGCAGGAATAGTTTGCAGCCTTTGACTTTTTCCTCAAAGTCGGTAAAGTCAACCTCAAGCTGACCGTTGACAAGCTTCAGAGGGTTTGTCACAAGAGTACGCCCAAGCTCTTTTGTGACATTGTGATATGGAGGATATACCGGTGGCTGGATAAGTACCTTGTCACCAGGTTCTGTAAAACACTGCAGTGCAAAAGAGATTGCAGGTACGACACCACCCACGAAGCCAATCTCCTCGGAGCTCACATCCCATCCGTAGCGGCGTGACACCCAGTTCTGTATCGCCGGTTTCCAACTGCTGTTGGTGAATGTATAGCCAAGCACTTCATGCTCAAGCCTCTTGCGTATGGTTTCAACAATGAAAGGCGGCGTCTTGAAGTCCATGTCGGCAATCCACATAGGAATTACATCCTCGGTACCGAATATCTCTTTCACATTGTCAAACTTAAAACAGTCCGTATGTTCGCGCGGAACAATTTCGTCAAAATCGTATTTCATTTTCCTGTTTGATTTCTATTCTTTTCTCCTTAATATTATAAACAACCCCTTCATCATCAAGGAAAGTATTCAGCGCCCCGCTCTGCGACAGTTCATCAACGGTACCGGTCATGAGCTTGCCGCCGTTCATCAGCCATATCCTGTCGGCCATGCGCAGTGCGATATCCACATCATGGGTAGAAACAATTATCCCTTTCTTCTCATTCCTTGCCACACGCACCAGCAAACGCATCAGATGTACCTTACTGGGATAATCAAGATAGGCGGTCGGTTCATCTAACATTATGACGGCAGTCTGCTGTGCAAGAGCCTTGGCAATCATGCATTTCTGTCTCTCGCCGTCGCTCAGCGCCGCAATATCACGCAGGGCAAACTTCTCAATGCCCATTGCCTTCATTGCTTCTGCTGCTACAGCCTTGTCATTATCGGACAACACTCCGAGAAAGTTAGTATATGGCGTACGGCCCAACGAGACAAGTTCCCTCACGCTCATGTTTGCGACTGATGAGGTATCAGTAAGCACCACAGCCATTTTCCTTGCGAGCTGTGACATAGAGATAGACTCCAGAGGTGTACCGTCATATGTTATTGAACCACCCAATGGGCTGTTATATGCTGCGAGCGTACGCAGGAGAGTTGACTTTCCCGCACCGTTCCTGCCTATTAGCGCTACAAGCTCGCCCTTGCCGAGCGAGGCGTTTATACCGTCTGCAACGGTATAAACGCCTCTTTTGCCTGTATAGCCTATCGACAAATCCTTTATGCCGAGTGCAGTATCAGTCATCACTTGTACTCCATCCACTCATTAAGCTGCTCGAGAATCTCGTTCTTCATATCCTCGGGCATGTTGAGAATGCGTGCGGTATGGCTTCCGCCGGGCTGTATGAACACCTTCACGTTCTTTTTGTTACGGTCGCGCATCCATGTGATACCGCTTGCAGTCCATGGGTCAACCTCACCGTAGATGAGAATCATCTTGGGGTCGTTTTCGGTGTAGAAGTCCGTAACGAAGCGATAGTTGCTGTCATCGAACTTGACATCGGCAAACTCCTCGGGAAGAAGCACGCGTTTCAAATAGCCCTCAATATCCTCCTCGTTGACATACTTGTGGAAAGGCTCGATATTATAACCGTAATATCCGAAGTCCTTCACAGCCTGAACGAAGAAAGATTCAATGCTGTTCTCTGCCGCGAAATAGTCGGGGCCGCACATCTTGATGAAGTAGTCTACAATTGTCTTGTCATCGGAATCAAGCGCCGGTATTGTGCTTACCGGTGTACCCCACTGCCACATAGAGAACTGATACTCAAGTACCAGAAGGTCATAGATGGTAGAAGACGGTACGCGGAACACGAGTCCCTTCTCGTTGCAGTAGTCATCGAACATAGGCAACAGACGCTCCTTGCGCTCAAAAAGCTCTATCTGGAAATTGCGGATAGCATCGCGGTTCGCCTTGGTGGATACACGCTCAAGGAATGACTCATGACGGCCATCCTCCACAGCACCGCTCAAAGGACCTACATAAGGTACAGAGACATCAAGGTCCTCGGGATAGTATGCGCGGAGGAAAATCGATGTAGAACCGCCCTTGCTGATACCTGTCGATGCCCATTTCTTGTTGTAGAAAGGCTTGAAAGAGGTAATGATTCTGTGGTAGTCCTCCATTGAGTTCGCAATGGTCAGATACTCCCAGTTGCACGGCTCGGGAGTAGACTCAAGAAAATAACGGTACTCCACAAAGATGATGTTGGCATCCATTATCTTCGTCAGCTCCTCCATGTAGCGGGGATTGTTGAATGCATAGTCGGCACCATAGCCCTCGGTAACCAGTACGACCGGACGGTCATATCCACGGTGTCCGAGCATCACACGCTGCTCGAATGTGCCTGTTGACGGGTTCTTCGGGTCAAGCAACTGTGTAAACTTCATAAGATAGTACTGACGTGTTGTGTCAGCCTTCTCAATCTTCTCGAAACTCTTTACATGCTCAATGCTCTTGAGCATTTTTTCAATCTCATTGACCTGTGCTGTTGCTGCAAAAGCGACAAACAGGAACGAGAGCAGGAATAAAAATCTTCTGTTCATATCATATTGAATTATTATAGACGGATATATCTACATCAATTGTACAATATTTTACAAAATTAAGCAAAGTTGGGAGCAATGCAAAATTATCCGCGCTTTTTTAAAGGCTATGATGAAACGCCAACCGACACTTTGCGGCAGAAAATCGTTTTTTAAGAAGTAAAGGGAGTAAATAAAGCAGAATACATGGAATAATCTTTAAAACATCTTAACAGACTACATTATATATTATATTTTGAGTAATTTTGCAAAAATTTACGCGGTACTAAAAATAAGAGCCACGTTAGATAGATTAATGATGAATAGAACCGGATATATTTTCCATATACTTTTGCTCGTTATGCTTCCCTTGCAGCTTCTTGCACAGGGAGAAAAGACACGCATATACGGCAAGATAACCGATGCCGGCAACAAGGAACCGCTGCCATACGCATCGGTGCGTATAAGCCGCACATCAATAGGCAGTAGCAGCGACAACAACGGCAACTTCTCGTTCTATGCCCCAGCCATGCGCGATACGCTAATTGTCTCGAGCGTAGGCTATCAGGAGAAGCGCATAGCACTGTCGGCGAAGACACGCTTGCCGATAAAGGTTTCACTGAAACCGGCCGACTACACCTTGTCGGAGCTTACCGTAAAGCCGAAGAAAGAGAAATACAGGAAGAAGGATAACCCCGCTGTAGCGCTCGCAAGGGAGATTATAAGAAAACGCGATGACAACTCGCCAAAGAACAAGGAGTATTACAGCCGTGACCGCCATGAAAAGCTCAATGTCGCAATAAACAACTTCAATGCCGAGAGCAGAAACCACTTCGGCAAGCAGTTTGCCTTTTTGGAGCAGTATATCGACACCTCGCACATATCGGGCGAACCGATACTCCACATTTCGGCACGTGAGCTCATTGCTACCGACTATTACAGAAAAGAGCCCGAGCGTGAGCGTCAGCATGTCAAGGGCAGAAAAAGGAACGGTATCGATGACATGTTCTCTACAGGAGAGATTGAGGCTTTGTATGAAGAGACATTCAAGGACGTTGACATTTTCCAGGACAACATCTCGCTGTTCGGCAACAAGTTCATAAGTCCTCTCTCTAAACTGGGCCCGACGTTCTACAAGTACTACATCATGGACACCATCGCCATGAATGGCGAGGATTGCATTGACCTTGCTTTCACGCCGTTCAATGTAGAGTCCTTCGGTTTTACAGGTCACATATATGTAACGACCGATTCAGGACGTTTCGTGAAATCGGTGCAGATGAATGTGCCGCATGACATAAACATGAACTTTGTGGAGTACATGAACATTAAGCAGGACTTCAGCCGCCAGGAAGACGGCACACGCATACTCGACAAAGAGACTCTTACAGCAGAGTTGAAGCTTGTGAATGCCCTCAACGGATTCTATGCCCACAGAGAGGTTGCATACGACAATTACTGTTTCGAGAGCAATGAGTTCGGGCAGCGCATCCTTGACAACCCTGCAAAAGTCATCGAGGACAATAACTCCATGAAGAAGGATGATGATTTCTGGAATGCAAACCGCATAAATGAGGTCAGCGACAAGGAGCTGTCTGTTGCCAGGATGATGCAGGAACTGCGTAACAACCCGTTCTACTACTGGACCGAGAAATTCGTTTCATTCCTTTTTACGGGTTGGGTGCCAATCAGGGAGCATGAACCTCCGGTTTTCTACGGCCCTGTAAATACATCTGTCAGCTACAACGAGCTGGAGGGGTGGCGTCTGCGTACAGGAGCCATGACGTCGGCCTATCTGCATCCGCATCTGTTCGGCCGTTTCTTTGTGGCATACGGACTGAAGGACCATAAATGGAAATATATGGGAGAACTGGAGTACTCGTTCAAGGAGAAGAAGGAGCACCCCAATGAGTTCCCTATCCACTCGCTCAAGCTACACTATGAGAGTGACATATTCCAGTATGGCCAGAGCTACCTCTACACGAACAAGGACAACATCTTCCTCAGTTTCAAGCGCGAGAAGGACAACAAGATTGGCTACCTGAAACTGGGAGAACTGACTTACAAACGTGAGTTCTATAACAATTTCTCGTACTATGTTACACTGCGCAACAGGATAGACATCGCGAGCCGCCTCATACCGTTCGAGCGTACAGCGACCGTTGACGGAGTAACTACAAGCACATTCGTCGAAGACCTTAACCAGTCGGAAGTGGAGATTGGACTCCGATACGCGCCGAACGAGAAATTTACGCAGAGCAAATGGAACAGGCACTCAATCCTGCCAGAACACCCTGTATACACGCTGAAACACAGAATGGGCGTAAAAGGCGTCCTTGGCAGCGACCTTAATTATCACTATACAGAGGCCAGTTTCCGGAAGAGATTCTGGTTTTCGGCTTTCGGATATACCGATTGCATCCTTAAAGCCGGAAAAGTATGGAACAAGGTTCCCTTCCCATTGCTCATCATGCCCAATGCAAACCTGTCGTACACCATACAGAAGGAATCATATTCACTCATGAATGCAATGGAGTTCTTCAATGATGAGTTTGCATCATGGGATATAACATACTACATGAATGGACTCGTATTCAACAGACTGCCGCTCATCCGCAAGCTCAACTGGCGCGAAGTGATAACATTCAAGGGTATGTATGGAAATCTCAGCAAGAAGAACCGCCCCGACCCGCTCAACACAGGTTCGCTGTTCAAGCTCCCTTACAAAGATGACCAGTACCACTATCTCGGTTCAGAGCCGTACATGGAGCTGGCTTTCGGAATTGAGAACATATTCAAGGTTCTGCGTGTAGACTATGTAAGAAGATTGACTTACAACGACCTACCGGGCGTAGACAAATGGGGAATAAGGATACAGTTCCACATCCAGTTCTAAAAGGGGGGGGCCGGCATCATTGCCACTCTGCAGAGCGTTATCCGGGATTACCACCCTGCAGCCTCCCATCCCGCAGCCGAGTACCACTCAGTTGTCCTGAAATCGGCATTGAATCTCTCGTTTCGGCTGTTGTGCTGCGGCATATAAATTGACATTGCACCTCCTTTATATATGTCATATATTATTGCACGTCCGCTTAAAGCTGAATACCACTTGGGCGACGCTACGGTATATGGTACCGCCATGTCATATGCTTCGCGCCAATGGGCGTATTCATCGGCAGTGAGATATTTGCTCATTATCGCATTAATATCGTAATATGAAGGATATGTTGTGGTGCCTGTATATTTGCCCCCTGGGAGATATGCAAAGACATCGGCATATTCACGCCTCCTGTCTACATTGAAATATTTTATGACATAGCTGTATGTCACATCCGCCAAATGCTGCATAGCCTCGGTACGCACCGCAGAAAGCACGACACCGGCGAACTCGTTCTCATATGCCTTGATGTATGAATCCATCAACTCAACCGTGCCGTCAGAAGAGAAGAAATGGGGAACGAGTGTTGAATATAGTGCCCCATCGCCGGGAATCTCGGCCGGGGATGCTATGACCCACTCGGCCGCGCTACGTAGAGCATAAGCACTTTCGACACACTGCATGAAACAGGCATCGAACATCAGACGTCCGACTTTTGTCGGCAATCTTTTCAGAAGAGCAGCAAGCTCTTCTATTTCAATTGTCTTAGTGATTGTGTTACTAAAAGAGTTCTCCCCATTGTCGATGCCTATTGAACGCTGTGGAGCCGCATACAATGGTGCACGTAACCATCCGTTCCCGTGGGACCACATGACTACATCAAGCGACTCTGTCGGGTAATCATCGAGGATGTAATCAAGGACTCTGCCCATTGCTGCCGTGTCGCTTGAGCATACATCCTCCGTGAATATTACATGGTTTGAATTGCCGGCATCACCGTTAGTCATACGGAAATATTGGGTGAGCATGGGATGACTTCTGTCATCGACATATACAAAGAGACGGCAATCATGAGGTATCTGCGGAGCTGCCTCTGCAATCTCCTCAACATCAAGCGCCGCATAGCCGTCAAGGCTGTTTTCGGCGATAATGTATACAAGCAAGGTATTGCGCGCAGTATCCCCTTTCTCAATTACGTCAGGGGTAACCTTCAAGCCATGAGGTTCGTTACTGCACGATGCAAATATCATGAGCAACACAAGAATAGCACACCCTACCCTGCCAACCATCCTGTCAAGGTTTTACGAACTTGAACTTGTCGCCCAGATAGCGTACGCTCTTTCCCTCCTTCTCCATAAGTTTTTTCTTCAGTTTTGCCTCGGTCTTGGCAAGTTTCGAGCGTTTAGTGGAAAAATATATCACAGAAGTACGTCCGGGCATATTCTCCTTGAAGTTCATATAGTCCTTCAGTTCATACGCATAATACTGGCGATGAAGCAGAAAATTTGTCTTCTCATCAAGTTTGGCGCCCTCAACAGGCATAATCTCGGTAAAATACACGACAGAGTCGGAGAACGAGAACGAAGCGCCAAAAAGATATACAGTCTCTTCCTTGTCACCCTTTGCATTTGCTGTCGAGCATATAGCCGCCAGAGCAATAAACAGTATAAATAATCTCTTTTTCATATTCAAATATCATGAACGGATACAAGCCGTTACGTTTCGCTGTTTAGCGCAAAAATACGAAAAATTACAACTATATAAAAATATATTGCATAATTTAACGATGGGCATAGCCTTTACTGTTGTCATCACTATGCTGAAGAAACGATTTTCCGGCATTGATATACGTTTTTACGTACGATTTTGTTATCTTCGCGTTGAAAAATAAATATCTGATGAAACGGTTGACATTCATACTCTTGACAATACTGTTCTCTGTCGCATTTGTCGGTGGCGAGAACAGAGAGGCATGTCATCCCGTGCCGGACAACCAGCCTGGCCAAAGTTCCATTCATAGCCAGACAGGAATGGATATTGCCACCCTTGCCGAGATTCTGAAGGATAGCTGTTTTGAACTTCCGCAAAACGGGCGTGTTCATACACCGCGTTACGAAGAGCAGGTTCAATCGCGCAGACCGATATGCAACAATAAGGCTTTGGAGACATTCGCGTCCAACCTTTCATTCCACAAGCAGTCACATCAAACACAAAACAGCCGGAAGGCCATTGCCGCATCCCGTCACGACCGCGGGTACTACATCTACACATTGCGGCACATTGTCATTTAGCGTTTATAGTTTATTTACAGGTTGCCTTACATTAGGTAGCCGTCCGAGGTGCGTCAGCAATGGTCGCATCTCGCTCCATCATACATATACACAGATAAAGTGAAATATAAATAAACTAACGCTTATTAAAATGAAAAACGAAATAAACAACCAGATTCTTACAGCCAACAACCTCTCACTAAAGAAGAAGACATCAATCATACCGATAGCTATACTTGTAGTAGCTGCGTTCGCATTTGCAGGTGGCATATGCATTGAAAACAGCAGTGAAGCAAAGATGCCCGTATTGCTGTTAGCTGTCGTTTTAGGCATATTCGGCATTGCGAAAATCTTCAACATGCCAATGGTGCTCGTTGATGAGTCACACAACGAGATTCTTCGCGAAGAAGAACTCTATTTCAATCTTAAAGAGAAAAGCGGCGTAATAGATATGCTGCGCAACGGTGAATTGACCAAGTTGCGCACAGTAGCGATGGACAGTGCCAACTATCCCCTTAGGGTTGAGCTATACACGAACCAGGCCGGCAGCATTGCCTTGTATCGTGTATACCAGTTTGTCCCATATACCTATGAGCCTATAACAGAATTCGAGGTATACAGGAAATAAGCACTGAGATTGAAAAACAGGAAGTTTATTGTTTGTCCAGAGGATGACCCGTAAGTCAAATGGGTTACCCTCTGGATTTTGGTTACCCTCATATAACATATAATCCATTCCGCACAAAACGCACTCTTCAAGTGTTATATAAAAAAAATATACATGAGAAGTTTTATTCTGACAGCCGCAATCATTGCATTTGCAGCCACGGCCGATGCACAGATATACATTGGCGGAGGATTGCGTTTCTGGGACAACAACGATGATGACCGCAGGACAATCAGTTTCACTCCCGATATCGGATACCGCGTGAGCCGACGTTTCGCATTCGGAGCAGGAATAGGATATGAGTACAGAAAAGAGAAAGGAGTTCATAGTGACACTTATTCAGTGGCACCCTATCTGCGACACTATGTCTACTCATTCAATGGTTTCGACCTCTTTTGGGAAGGAACGCTCGAATTCTGCTACTATGATCCGAGTAACGGGAAGAGTGCCTACTGCATCGGCATAGGAGGCAAACCGGGAATAAGCTACACAATCAACGAGCATTTCTGCATTTCGGCATGTGCAGGTTTTCTGGGTTACAGGCACTGCGAAGAGGGATTCACACACCCGAAATACGAACCGGGTCTTGGATTCAGCCTTACCAATGACCTTGCATTCAGTTTCCACTATTATTTCTGAGATAGTAATTTTTGCGCATCATATTCGGCCGCTGTTGGATTTTAATGGTTAACTTTGCCGCACAAAAGCGACAGAACCATGAAATACATTCTACAGTTCGGAATAATACTCCTTATATCATTTGTCGGCGAGCTTCTCAACAGGGTTATTCCGCTACCTATCCCGGCAAGCATATACGGCATGCTCATACTTTTTACAGCCCTGTGCACCGGTGTGCTGAAGCTCTCACATGTGCGCGAAACCGGCAAGTTCCTCATAATAATAATGCCACTCATGTTCATTGCTCCAGCTGTCGGGCTGATAGAATCATGGGAGATTATGCAGGAGTTCATTGTTGCAATCATTGTAATATCCATTGTATCAACCATTGCGGTAATTGGAGCGGCAGGACACATCACACAACTGATTATCAAATTTAAAGGAAAGGAGGAAAAGAGATGAATGAAATTCTAAGGAACTCGCTCTTTTTCGGAGTGGCGCTCAGCATAGGAACCTTTATCATCGGTACGTTAATAAAGAGAAAATGGAACTTCTTTCTCTTCAATCCGTTGCTTGTCTCTATAACACTTACCATCGCAACCCTTCTGCTGCTCGGCATTGAGTACAACAGCTACAACGATAGCGCAAAATACCTTACGTACTTGCTCACGCCTGCAACGGTAGCTCTTGCTATCCCGTTGTATGAACAGCTGCTGTTGCTGAAAAGAAACCTTACAGCAATACTTGTGGGTATCGCTTCGGGAGTGATTTGCAGCGGAGTGTCAATCTTCGCCATGGCATTGTTTTTCGGTCTGAATCACACGCAGTATGTGACACTACTCCCCAAATCCATAACAACTGCAATAGGAATAGGGCTTTCGGCGGAACTTGACGGGTATGTAGCTATAACCGTTTCGGCAATAATCTTCACTGGGCTGATAGGCAACATCGCAGGAGACTTGTTATGCCGCATATTGCACATCAAGCACCCTATTGCCAAAGGCATTGCCATAGGAACGGCAACACATGTCATGGGAACTTCAAAGGCTATGGAAGTAGGAGAGATCGAGGGGGCGATGAGTAGCCTGTCGGTTGCCGTGGCGGGCATAATGACTGTCGGTGCATCAATCATCTTCCAGTGGTGGATTTAGAGATGCAGACCGTGAAGGGGGAAATATCCGGGCTTGATTTAAGTTTTACCGATATTCAAGTTTGCAATCAGAAATATAATTGTTATATTAGCAAGCAGTTCACTTAAAACGAGATAAATATGATTATTGCAGTTGACTTTGACGGCACCATCGTGGAACACAAGTATCCTGAGATCGGCAACGAGCGTCCATTTGCCACATACACGCTACGCAAACTTATTGAAGAGAGACACAGGCTCATTCTGTGGACTGTACGTCGCGGCAAAGAACTTCAGGAAGCGGTAGAATGGTGCAAGGAACGCGGTGTGGAGTTCTACGCTGTAAACAGGAACTTCCCCGAGGAAACAGTCGAGGCACATGGCGGATACAGCAAGATAAACGCCGAGCTGTTCATTGATGACTGCAACCTGGGCGGTATTCCCGATTGGGGCAAAATATACCAGATGATAAATGAAGGCAAGAGCTGGAAGGATATCTATTCCGAAAGCACTGAAGAGAGACCCAGAAGAAAGAAAAAAGGCTGGTTATGGTAATCGTTATTGTATGCAGGATACATTTTGAACGACCTTTACCTTGCTGAACTACATTAGATAGAATAGGTGCAAAATAAATAATATCGTAACAAAATTTTTATCATTAATAATCAAGGAGTTGAGTATTTTGGTAAAAATTTTTATAAAAAAACTTCCCAAAACATTTGTAGATATAAAATAAAGTCGTACCTTTGCAACGCGTTAAGGCAATGCGCTGTTAGCTCAGTTGGTAGAGCAATTGACTCTTAATCAATGGGTCCAGGGTTCGAGTCCCTGACGGCGTACAGAAAAGGAGAAAGTTCCAACTTTCTCCTTTTTCTTTTTTACACCTAATTCCACGGCTTACGGGGGCTCAACGTAAAATTCTGGGCTCACCTGCCAAAGTTGGGGGGGGCTGATACAAAACAACAGCATTCCTTTGCCATAATGAACAGAAATTGCTACCTTAGCAGTATAATTCAAACAAGATACAACTATGAGAGCAGCAATATACGGTGCAGGGTCGTTGGGAACGATTCTGGGTGCATACATAACAAAGAACGGCGGCAAGATAGAACTCATCAACCGCAACAAGGCGCATGTCGAGGCGCTTAACAAATATGGTGCAAAAGTCACAGGCACGGTAGAATTCACGCAGCCTGTAAAGGCATACACGCCGGCCGGGATGTCGGGAACATACGACATCATCTTCCTCATGACAAAGCAGCAGCAGAATAAGGAAGTCGTAAACTACATAAAAGATTTCCTTGCCGATGACGGCGTCATTGTCACGCTGCAGAACGGAATACCGGAACTGGAGATAGGCAACATTGTGGGCGAGAAGCGTGTATTGGGCTGCACTGTGGCATGGGGTGCCACAATGAAGGAGCCCGGCGTGTGCGAACTTACAAGCGCACCCGACTCGCTGACCTTCTCACTCGGCTCGCTGCAGGCAGAGGCCAATGGACACCTGAACGAAGTGAAGGCCTTGCTTGAACTCATGGGCCATGTTGAGATTGACAGGAACTTCATAGGCTCGCGCTGGAGCAAGCTGCTGATTAACTCGGCATTCTCGGGAATGAGCGCCGTGCTCGGATGCACGTTCGGCGAGGCTGCGGGCAACAAGGCATCGCGCAGGATTGTACAGGCGCTCATAAAGGAGTGCATTGATGTGTGTGCTGCAGGTGGGATACGCATTGAGCCGGTTCAGGGCAAGGACATCGTTAAGTTGCTCGACTACAGTAACAGGCTCAAGAAGGCATTCTCGTTCTTCATCATACCCATAGCCATACGCAAGCACGCAAAACTGAAGGCGAGCATGCTTCAGGATCTTGAGAAAGGCAAGCTGACCGAGGTCGACGCAATAAACGGCGTTGTAAGCACCTTCGGCCGCAAGGTCAATGTCCCCACTCCAATGAACGACAAGGTCGTAGAGATTATCCACCGTATTGAGAGAGGCGAACTGAAACCTTCGTTCGACAATCTGGAATTATTCTGATATCATTTGTATACTTTAGGTAACTTATACAGTTTCCTCATCTTCTTGACATCGACATTTTCGGCAAAGACCTTTATGTCGCGGTCGTTCGACTGCTTTATATCATCCTTGTGCCCAGGGCTGTATATGCTGATCCTCTTTACCTTGCGTTTGAACTTAGGGAAACGTAACGATACAAGGATATTCCTGCCGCTGCAGCCATTAACAACAAGGTTACGTTCCATACTATGCCCGCCAGCATACCCAATAACATTATAAATATCGCCGTTATCCTCGTCCTGTGCATATATGTCCTTGCTGAAAGGCATGCTCTGCGAACGGTAACATATTGAACAGAGGAAAGTAACCACTGTCTCATTACCCTTGTTACGGATGCTGTATATATGCAACGGAGAGGCTGGGCTCCAAGGGAAATCTTCGGGAGCGAACTCCACATCGTCCATAGTCAGCACCTGCTCATTCCCTATGGTGTCCTTATCATTCTGTGCCTGAAGCATCATTTCAACCACTGCAGAATATGTTCTGATAGAATCCCGCATCTCAACCAGCCTTGCAGCATCAGCTGGATTCGCGAAATGGTCAGGCTCCATACCGGCAAGTATATCTGAAAGGTGCAAGAGCGAATCTGTTTTTATAGGCGGTTCGCTCAATATACCACCCCAACCACCCAGATAGATGCCGTTCCGTCTCTTAAGAACATTTTCATTACTACTCTTTGTTCCCGCCATGGCTGTCAGTCCTTTATCTATGTTAACTTGATAACCAGCACGTGTGTTACTCAAGTTGGGATCATAACCTGGGATTCCCCGCACATCGGTATTCACGGCACCGATATATACATTGCGTGTCTCGCCCGTTTCCGTCTTTTCCTTTGACACATGGGCAACAAGTGCATTTTCAGGTTCTGTAACCAAAGGAACAGCGATCTCCGGAACATCGCTCTTTACATTGATATTATACCCGTGCTCTTTGGCGTCGGCAGCATTTCCAGCCACTATCGGCTGTTCATTTGCAGAATCATTGCCGGCCGGTTCTTCAACTACAACTGCCACTATTGGAGCAGTAGGATGCTGCATGCAGTCATTCCCATAAGGGTAAGTTATAAGCAGCAGCGCTATAAGCGCAACAACAGCCATTGCTGAATAGACATAACGCATCAGCACCATGCGTGTTGCAGGCTTATGCGTGGCAATAACGGCTCTTTGCTCGACTTCCTGCACTGCAAGCCTGTCAATCATTGCCGAGATCTCATCCATGGCCTCACTGCACTCATACTCGGAAGGTTGCAGCATGGCAAGCAGCATCTCCTTATCCTCAGCGGCCTCCTGCGGCAGATTATCGCCCTTCAGATAGCGACGGAGCGCATCTTCCTCTTCACGTGTCGTTGTGCCCGAGAAGAACTTCTCTTTCAAAACTTTGTAATCCATATACGCTATCTGTTTATTCTGTTATAATATTCTCTTATCAATTGTCTTGTACGTGACAGGATTGTCCGCACATTCTCCACACTCAACCCTGTAGCCTCTATTATCTCATCGGTTGTCGCCCCTTGCATTCGCATTGTCATTATGCGCCGCTGCTTATCGGGCAGGAGGGCTATAAACCGTTCAATCTTTTCCTTTATATCATCGGTCTCGAAAATAGTGTGGCACTCAGCGGGGATATCCTCTTCTTCTGTCGTCCACTCCGGCTCGAGACTCTTCGACCGCCACCTGTCACGGCATATGTTGACAAGCGCGTTCCTGCAGTAACCTATGTCATTACCGACATCACTCAGCTTGCAGCGATTTTCCCATAGTTTAAGATACAATGACTGCATGACATCCTTAGCCTCGTCGCTGTTACCAATGTTTGCCATAGCAACAGCGAAAAGCTTGGGGTATAAATTTATGAAACGTTTCTTGAACTGTTCCGCAGTCATTTAATCCTGTAACCTATTTATCTTATGTCAATTATATTCTTGAACTCCTTCCAACCGGGAGCGTTCCTGTAGGCTTCGAGCGACCCTGCAGGCACAACAATCACAATTCGTTCCTTAGGCGGTATACGCCAGTTACTTTGATGAACAAGGTCGAAGTTCCTGTCACCAAGCAATGGCGGTATCTTGCCGGCACAATATATGAACTCAATTGAAGGGCAGTCAAAGAATGCACCGGTTTCAATCTCCTCAAGCGTTTCGGGCAGCCATATGGCAGTAAGATAAGGCAACCAACGGAAAGCTCCCGAAGCTATTCTCTTGGGCCTGTACTCCTGCAAACCAATATGAAGTTGACAATGGCCGAGTCCTGTACCGCCAACGACTGTAAGTGTACCCTTTTCAACCACTGCATTACGGTAACAGTAGTAATATGGATTCTCCTCGGGAATATCAATCTCCTCAAGCAGATGGCACCCTTCGAACACACAGCTATACCTGAGACCTGACCCGAAATTCTTCAAAGAGGCAGGCAGTTCTGCACGTCTGAGACCGGTGCAATTTGAAAAGGCAGCATCATCGATTGTCTCTACACCTTCTTCCACAACAAGCTCATCAATTCCATAGCAGCAGGAGAATGCCCTTTCACCAATCCTTTTCACATTGGCAGGAATAACGAGACGCCCTTTCAGCCCACTGCCGAAAAACGCACCATGTTCAATTTCAACCACAGATGAAGGGATATGGAAATCTGTCACATCTACATATTCGAAAGCATCTTTTGCAATAACTTTTGTTCCTTTAGGGATTTTAGTTGTAGTACAGGCCTGCACTAAACGGTCATTCTCACTCTCAATAATGGCATTGCATCCCTTGCGGCTGTCATATACCCTGTTACCCTTCTTGACTTTTATTGATTTCAGCTGCTTTGTATTTGCAAAGGCAGACGGGGATACTTTCATTACCGATGCCGGTATTACAATACTCTCAATTGAGGTTCCATAAAAGGCTCTGCCACCAATCTCTTCAAGTCCCTCGTGCAGTGTAACGCCCGATAACCATTTTCCAGCTTTAAAAGCGCAATCCTCAATTACCCTTACACTGCCAGGAATATCAATGGCAAAAGGTTCTGTTCCACGCTCAGAAAGAATCCAAAAAGCATTACGGGCAATAACCTCTACCCCGTCAGGAATTATTGTGTTCCTGCAACCGAACAGCAAAGTATTGATACCGCTCTCGATTATTGCATTACATCCATTACGGCTGTCATACACTTTGTTACCTTCATCAACAGCAAGGTGCTTCAATGAGTCAAGACCGACAAAGGCGTTGAGACAGATGTTTGTAACACTTGAAGGAACCGTTATGCTCTTCATCTGTATGCACCCGGCGAAAGCACAACTTTTGATTTCAATTATTGTGTTCGGCATAACCACCGATAACAACCCGTTTATTCTATGGAAAGCATATTCTCCAATTATGGCAACCGTATACTCCTTGCCTTCATTCATTACCTTCGCGGGTATGAAGATGACTTCCCTTGGAGAACACGGGTCATCTTCTTCATGATAAGATACTATCTTGCAAAGCCTGTCTTCCTCGGAAACGACCTTATAATAGATGCCATCAACAATAAAATCATACGCCGATGCACAGCAAGGCAACAACACCGCCAACAGACAAACAAAAATATTCTTTTTCATATTCTCCTGTTGTTATCATCAGTTCTCTATTATACGCTTGAACTCTTTCCAGCCCGGAGCGTTCCTGTAGGCGTCGAGTGACCCCTCGGGCACAACTACAGTCACACATTCCTCAATTGGAATGTTCCAGTCACTTTCGTAATTGTTAAGGACAAAAGCCTTATCCCCAAGCACAGGCGGTACCTTGCCGGCGCAATGTATGAGCCGCAATGACGGACAAGCGTAGAATGCATAGGATTCAATCTCCTCAACCGACTCGGGGAGCCATACGCTTGTGAGCATGCGGAAACCGGCAAATGCCTGCGAAGCTATTTTCTTTGGCATATACTGGCGCAATCCATGGTCAATCCGGCACTGGTCAAGAGCATAGCCACTGATGACAGTGAGTGTCTTCTTGTCAATAATGGCATTGCCGTAACAATAGAAATAGGGATTCTCCTCGGGGATTACAACCTCTGAGAGCAGATGACAATCATCGAACAGGAACCTGTACTTCTCATCAGGATTACCTATTTTCTTCAATGATACCGGCAAATGGACTCTTCTCAAATTGATGCAGTTGCTGAACGCAGAAGTCTCAATACTCTCTACCCCCTCCTCTACAATAATCTCTTCAAGCCCGAAGCAGGAAGAGAAAGCACGGCTGCCAATACTCTTCACACTACCAGGGACAACAATGCGTTTCATTGCATCACTGCCATTGAAAGCACCGTTCTCAATCTTTACGACTGAAGAAGGTATCTCAACCGAAGGCACATCCACGCCGCCGAATGCACTGTTCCCTATTACCTTTACACCTTCAGGTATTACTGTTTCTACGCATGCCTGAATAAGCCTGTCGCCAGTGCTCTCAATGATTGCGTTGCATCCCTTGCGGCTGTCATAGACCTTGTTTCCCCTGTTTACCTTTATTGACGTGAGTTTAGGGTTGTTACGGAAAGCACTCGGGTCAATCCTTTTGACCGATTTCGGGATGACAAGACTCTCTATTGATGTTCCGTCAAAAGCCCAACCCTCAATAACTTCAACGCCTTCGTGCAGCACAACCGCGTTCAACCATTTTCGCCCGGCGAATGCGCTCGACTTGATAACCTTGACACTACCTGGGATTTCGAGAGCGAAAGGTTCTACCCCTCTATCGGGCACGGGCCAAAAGGCATTGCGGGCAATGACCTCAACACCATCGGGGATTACAGTGCTCTTGCAGCCGAACTGCAATGTAGCAGTCTTGCTCTTGATGATTGCATTGCATCCTTTGCGGCTGTCGTAGACCTTGTTGCCCTCATCAACAACAAGGCTTGTCAAAGATGCGAGAATCTGGAATGCTCCGGGCTCAATTTCCATTACGCTTGCCGGAACTGTAATGCTCTTCAACTGAGGACAAGATGCGAATGCACAATTCTTTATAAGAAGGATCGTGTTTGGCAGCACAACCGACAGAAGTTCTTCATGGTCGGTAAAAGCCCTCTCTCCAATGGCAGTAACGGTATACTCCTTGCCACCGTAGTTCACTTTCTCGGGTACAAAGACAACATCTTTGTAGAACTTGCGCTTAATTGTATACTTTTCATCCTCGTTGCATGTAACCTCAACGGTTCTCTCTTCCTCGGATGTTATGTTGTAGCAGATTCCATCAACAATAAAATCATGCGCCGATACACAGCAAGGCAACAACACCGCCAACAGGCTGAAAACAAAATTCCTTTTCATATCATCCTTTTTATATGTTTCTACTTATATGACGTTCAAAAAAAAGAAACATTACAAAATTATACGATATTTTTTGAAAACTAAATACTCTATCACTTATAAAGCAATGGAGAGAACCTACCGCTGATAAAAAATCCGACACTATCAGTTGCAGATATCATCCATTATAAATAATTTTGCAGTGATAGTGGAAAAGCGATTATAAACTTCAAAGACCATAGATTATGCCATTCTGTAGAAATTGCGGAGCAGAAGTCAATGAGAATGCTGCCATATGCGTACATTGCGGTGCATGGATTAACGAGAATGCCAACAACAATACCCCCAGCCAGGCCAACGACAACCAGTGGCTTATTGTTCTGTTGTTATGTTTCTTCTTGGGAGGCTTGGGTGTACACCGTTTCTATGTAGGTAAGACCACAACAGGAATTGTCCAGTTGCTTACACTCGGAGGATGCGGCATTTGGGCGATTATTGACTTCATAATGATTCTTGTAGGCAGCTTTACCGATGCTAACGGCAACACAATCAAGAGCCGTCTGTAAACTTGCAGTTCTGCTGCTGTTGCCGATAGCACTCTATATTGTCCCTACAGACGGGATATTCAACGGCGAGAGCATATGTCTGTTCAAGCGGTTCCTCAACACTGAGTGTTGGGGATGCGGCATGACACGCGCCTTCTTCTCGCTCATGTACGGACGCATAGGCCAGGCATGGGAATACAATCCGCTGATAACGGTTGTCTTCCCGCTCCTGTCATGGATATGGAGCAAAGAGGTGTGGCAGACTTTCAAAAAGACAAGATTATCTTAAGAGGTATTTGGTCACATAATTACACGAGAGATGAGCAGCCGGATGGCTGCTCATCTCTCGTGTAAATTATCAGTAATTACTTCGCTATAATGAGGAAGTAGTTCTTCTTGCCTTTCTGGACAAGGATATACTTGTCATTGAGCAGATTCTCACAGTTGATTATCTGGTCGAAAGCTGCAAGTTTCTCCTTATTTACAGAGACACCACCACCCTGCACCAGCTTGCGCATCTCGCCCTTTGAAGCGAAGATTGCAGCAAGGTCGGTCGTAAGGTCTACGGCCTTCACGCCCTCAGCAAGCGCATCGCGTGACACCTCGAACTGAGGCACACCGTCGAACACTGCAAGCAGAGTATCCTCATCGAGTGAGCGCAAAGCCTCGGTAGATGCATTGCCGAAGAGGATGTTCGATGCCTCGACGGCCTTGTTATACTCCTCCTCGCCATGAACAAGCAGTGTAACCTCCATTGCCAGACGTTTCTGCAACAGACGCATGTGAGGAGCCTGGGCATGTTCAGCAACAAGAGCCTCTATCTCCTCGCGGCATATTGATGTGAATATCTTGATATACTTCTCGGCATCCTCATCACTTACGTTAAGCCAGAACTGGTAGAAACGGTATGGCGATGTGTAGCGCTTGTCAAGCCATATGTTGCCCTGCTCGGTCTTGCCGAACTTCTTGCCGTCGGCCTTTGTGATAAGAGGACAAGTGAGCGCAAACACCTCGTTGCCCGACATCTTGCGTATCATCTCGGTACCGGTAGTGATGTTGCCCCACTGGTCGGCACCGCCAAGCTGGAGCTTGCAGCCGTAGGTCTCGTTCAGATGAACATAGTCGTAACCCTGCAGCAACTGGTAGGTAAACTCGGTAAATGACATGCCGTCAGTACCGGCCTCGCCCGAGAGACGGCGCTTTACTGAATCCTTTGACATCATGTAGTTCACGGTAATCATCTTACCGATGTTGCGGATGAAATCGAGGAATGTGAACTCCTTCATCCAGTCGTAGTTGTTCACGAGAACTGCCGCATTGGGCGCATCGCTGTCAAAATCGAGGAAACGTGCAAGCTGTTTCTTCAGTGCCTCCTGATTGTGGCGCAGCTTCTCCTCATCGATAAGGACACGCTCCTTTGACTTGCCCGACGGGTCGCCTATCATACCTGTAGCGCCACCGATGAGCGCAATGGGCTTATGGCCGCAAAGCTGGAAGTGACGCAGCATCATCACACCTACAAGGTGACCGATATGGAGCGAGTCTGCTGTAGGGTCAATGCCCAAATAAGCGCTTGTAAGCTCCTTCTGCAACTGTTCCTCTGTTCCAGGGGTCATATCCTGAATCATACCCCTCCATTTAAGTTCCTGTACAAAATTCATAGCTGTTATATTTTAATCGTTAACATTCTTAAAGCCTGTAAAGCGGTGACGGCGTAGTGCGCTTGAGCACATTGAGCTGTACATCCTTGCCTGCGATGATGCCGTACTGCGAGAACTCCATTGTCACTGCCTTGTAGGCAAGTTCAGGATGATTGTTCTCCTCGCTGAGATGACAGAGCCATATATATTTCAGATGCTCATTGAAATGCGATGCCAGATACTTCGCTGTCTCCTGATTGCTCATATGCCCGCGGGGACCCGACACGCGCACCTTGAGGAACTGCGGATAGCGTCCCATGGCAAGCATCTGCTCCTCGTAGTTGGACTCGATGACAAGGTAGTTCGCCTGGTCAACATACGATGACACCACCTCTGTTATCTCACCGAGGTCGGTTGCGATACAGAACTTCTTCTCGCCTACCTCAATGAAGTAACCTACATTGTCGCTGCCGTCGTGCGGCACCTCGAACGGGGTAATCTCAAAATCGCGGAAGATGATTTTCTCCTCTTTCTCCAAATACCGCACATACATCGGGTCGATGAGTTTGGTCGTACAATAGTTATGTGTTATACCCTTGTGCACCTCCTTGGTCGCATATACCGGGATATTGGCTTTTCCCGAAATGACACCGAGCGACTTTATGTGGTCGGCATGGTCATGTGTCACGAATATGGCACAGATTGACTCAAAAGGGATATTCTCCTTCTTCAAGGCCGCACGTATGGTCTTCGAAGGGATACCCGCATCAATGAGAATGCCATAATCGCCCACCCCAAGGTAGTAGCAATTTCCGCAGCTTCCGCTGCCGATACTCATAAAACGAATCTCCATATATATAATTTTCTTTTTTCCAAACAAAAGCACCGTACATCAGAACGGATAACCGATTGCGAAATGCAACGCGAAATCCCTGCCGAAGTCAGGTTTTATTATAGGGTACTTCTCCTTTCCGCTGAAAGCGGGGTTTATCGCTTTCATTGCGGCATCGAGACGGAAGACGAACATATCCATCTCGAGTCTGAATCCAAGGCCGTAGGAGAAAGCCAGATCCTTGTAGAAACTATCAATCTTGAATTGTCCGCCGGGCTGTTCTTTGTATGAACGTATGGTCCATATGTTTCCGGCATCGATGAACACCGCCGAATGCAGTTTCCAGAAGAGGTGCGAACGGTACTCGATATTGACATCCAGTTTCATATCGCCCGACTGGTTGATGAAGTCGATGTTCGTTCCGCTGTTCCTGTAACGTCCAGGACCGAGGGTACGCACAGTCCATCCACGCATACCGTTGGCACCGCCTGCGAAGTAACGCTTCTCGAACGGCAGTATGCGTGAGTTGCCGTACGGATAAGCGATGCCGAAACCGAAATGCGCCACGAACGAGTTGCGGTCATCAATCCTCACGCGGGCAGTAAAGTCAAAGTCGCCCTTTACATATTGTGCGTAGGCGATATTGAGGAAATTATACTGGCCGTCACTGCTCTTTGAAGCATTCAGCAAGGTCGAACCGAGATAAAGCAGGTTACCCGAGCACTCCGCTCCGGCACGCAACGAATAGGCTACACGCTCATGACGCCTTGAGTTGTCGAGTGAGGAGTTATAGGAGTATGTGTATCCCAATTTTGTAATCAACAGATTCTCATAGTTGTACTTGAGGATTGAGTTACGGTTCGAGATACTGTCGAGATACTCACTCTTGAATGTCTCCGAAATCCATGGCACATAGATGTAGTTGAGGTCGAGCAGGTCGAGCCTGTGTGTGGCCTCCTCTCTCTTGCTCCACAGGTAGCTCCATGAAGCCGACAGCACCTTGCGGTTGAACTCGGGACGCTCCTGGGTGTTGAACTTGAGGGTAAACATTGTAGATGACATGAGCATACGCTTCTCGGCCGGCACGAACCTTGATGCTACACCACCCTTGAAACGGAGACTGAGCTCGGCACCATATTCAAGGAACCTCTCTCCTGTATATCCGCGAAGGTTCGACACGGCCTCATATGCACCGAAGAGACGCAACGACAGCAGTTCCGACCCTTTGAATAGGTTGCGGTCGGAGAATGTCAGTGCCGCCGCAGCACCCAGGTCACCGGCAGTATTCGTACCTTCCAGCTCAAACCCCACAGTACGCCTCTTGTTCCTCTCGTACATGATGTAGCAATCGAGCAGAGCCGTATCGGTGTACTCTACCATTCTCACAGTAGAATATTTAAGTGCCGGCAACTGTACGAACGAGTTCTGTGTCCTCTCCACTGCATCCTGGGAATATAGTTCGCCGCGCTCGACATAGGTATTGCTTGCAAGCAGACGTGGACGGACAACAGCATCATCGCCCTTGTAATAGATGAGATGCTCCCCATAAGGCATTATCTTGCACTGGGCAAGCATAGTCTCATCTAGATGAAGACCAGCACCCGACACAAAGAATATGTTGTTCACTCTGTACTGCCTGTGCTTCACAGGGTCGGCATCGGCCGAAGGGGTAAAGAGCGCAATGTTCATTGTCAACTTTACCTTGTCCGAATGGTGTACCGTATCGGCGATGTAGGTTATATACTCTTTCTGGAAACGGTAGTAACCGTTGTTCCTCAGAAGGTCGGTTATGCGCTTACGCTCATTCTCAAGACGTTCGATACTGAAAGGCATTCCCTTCTTGAGCAACGAAGAGGCAGAATCGGCTACAAGCATCCTTTCAAGTTCCTTGTCTTCGGTAACAAGATTCATCTCTGAGACATAATATCTTTCACGCTCATGAAGATAGTATGTAGCCACGGTACGTCTCTTCTTCTCATCCATGTCGCACTGCAGGTCAACGGTAGCATGCAGATAGCCGTCGTTACGCAACATCTGCTCGATGTTGCTCCTGGTTCTCTCGGCAAGTTCCTCGCTGTAGATTACAGGTGCTTCGCCCATTCTACGCAATGCACGGTTCACCCACTTTGTAGAGTCCTTGCCCGAGAGGGCATATGTACGCATGGGAATGCGCGCGAGGCTGAACCATTTTGAATTGGGCTGCTGGCGCACATAAGCGTGCGCCTTGGCAGCATTGTCCATATTGGTGTTTGATACAATAACCACGTCATCGAGCAGGTACTTGCCCTCGGGAATGAACTTGTTCACCGAGCAGGAAAGCACCATGAGGCTACACAGGAGCATCAATATTACCTTTCTCAACGACATAATTAGTGTAATTTTAAAAAATTCTTGCAAATATACGAAAATCTTGGAAGAATTGAAGTAGATTTGTACTACTTTAACGATAGAGAGAAGGACAAAAATGCTAAGCAAAGCGACACTTAAACTGATATCATCACTCGACCGGAAAAAATTCAGGAAAGAGAGCGGGCTGTTCGTTGCCGAAGGCGGAAAATGTATCAACGACCTCATTGAGTGCGGCATTAAGGCCGTAAGGATTCTGGCGACAGAGGAGTGGCTTGCATGCCATACCGTAAAAGGCAAGCAGGATGTTACCGTCGTGAGCGATGATGAGCTCAAACGTGCCAGTTTCCTGCGCACCCCGCAGGGAGTCCTCGCCCTGTTCAGACAGCCACTGCACGAGATTGACCTTGAGGCACCGAAAAAGAGACTTTGCCTTGCCCTTGATGATGTACAGGACCCCGGCAACCTAGGAACAATCGTGCGCATTGCCGACTGGTTCGGCATTGAGGAGATATATTGCTCTCATGGATGCGCCGACATATACAACCCAAAGACTGTACAGGCCACAATGGGCGCGATAGGAAGAATAAGAATCTTCTACACCGATTTACCGTCACTCCTCGGAAGCGTCAAGGGAGAGACTCCGATATACGGCACATTCCTTGACGGGGAGAACATGTACGGCAAACAGTTGGAGAACAGAGGAATAATTGTCATGGGCAATGAGGGAAAAGGTATCGGCGACGGGTGCGCGCAACACATCAGCGAGCGTCTTTTCATACCCAACTATCCCGAAGGACGCAGCACGTCGGAGTCACTGAACGTCTCCACGGCCACAGCCATAATATGCAGTGAGTTCCGTCGCAGGATGGGCTGATTACCCGAGCAGTTCAAGCCTGCCGAGAGCATCGGCTGAATAAGCATAAAGAGGCCCATCGGCATGATGAGCCTCTTTATCTATTTCATTCAACGATGAAAGTGCGCCCGATGCAAAGATATGCATTTCGTTGACAAACACCATTGAGGGGTATTCTGCAACGAACTCCCCGACCGAAACCACCTTTCCTGCGGAAACGGTTACCACCTTCGAGAAAAGCTCCTCACCCGACGGCATGAACAGTGTACGTGCGACATATACCATTGTCACTTTTTCTCTTCAGCCTCTCCGAAGTTCCTTGCACTGAATTTCTTCAACGATATATCGCTGAGCATCAGCTTTGCCTTTGATAGCGAGTCATTGTCGGAATAGTAGACAAAACCGTCCATCGATTCCAGGCTGCTCTCTATGTTACGTGGAAGTCCAAGGGCATGTCTGCCAGAGCGTGATATCTTTAGGCCGAGATTATCGGATGAGCCGTCGGCATACCTTACAAGCACACCTGCATAAGCCCCCTGCATTATGCTGTCCCTGCCTTCTGTGACAAAAAGCGCATCGAACGAGAAGGATATGCTGTCACCCGCCATGAACGAAGAGTCATCGGGCGCAGTGAAATCGAACGCCATGTGACTGTTCAGCATGGATGAATAGAGGATGCGGTTATGCTGTCCTGTCCACAATTCAGCTGTATCCGCTGCCAGATATACCATATCAAGTGAGACACCAGTATCCTGTACACCACCCGACGCGTTCAGGCTCTCGACCTCAGCCTCAAGACGGGTCTCGAGAGAAGTATACAGTTTCTTCAGATGCTTCGGATAGCGGTTATACCACATCATGGAGCTGTCGAAACGCTCTTTTGTAACATTGTGTTTCTCGAAGACATACTCAAAGAAAAGTTTCTCCTTGTAGTCACTGGCTGCATATTCCGAAGCCATCGACTGCACAAGGTGATAGTCATAGAGCAAAGCCTCCATCTTGCCTGGAGGAATCACATTCTCGGGCATCTCGACCTCGCAAGACATGAGAACCATTGTCATGACAAGCTGAAGCATTAAAAGAAATCTTCTCATCGGCACAATATGTTACTTAAGAAACCTGTCTCTATAAAATATAAGCAACGCGATTACACTGCAACTGACGCACGCATCGGCAAAATTGAACACAGGACCGAAGAATATGTCGCCTCCGATAAGAGGCACCCAGTCGGGCCATGTGAATAGCGGGAAGTAGAACATGTCCACCACCCTGCCGTTCATGAATGTCGCATATCCTTCGCCCCACGGTACGAATTCGGCAACCTGCCCATAGCTCGATGAGAAAATCTCGCCATAGAACAGGCAGTCAATAAGGTTGCCGACAGCTCCTGCAAGAATCATCGCGATGCAGATGATGTAACCAATCGGATGCTTTGCCTCGCGCAGCAGCCTTATGAGGTAATAGACAAGGAAACAGACAGCGACCATGCGGAACGACGTAAGGAAGAACTTGTCAAAAAGTTCCATGCCGAACGCCATGCCATTGTTCTCGATAAAACGTATCTGGAACCAATCGCCGAAGACCATTATGCCCTCTCCGAGGCTCATGCTTGTCTTTACCGCAATCTTTATCCATTGGTCGATGATGATTGCAAGTATTATAAGGGAAAAGACAAGCAAGCTCTGTTTCCTTCTGTCTGATGCCATTCTTATCTGTTCTTTTTAGCCTCGATGCTGAGTGTCGCATGAGGAACAGCCATAAGGCGCTCCTTTGCTATGAGCTTACCGGTCTCACGACAGATGCCGTAAGTCTTGTTCTCGATGCGTACCAATGCTGCCTGCAAGCCCTGTATGAACTTTGCCTGGCGGCTTGCAATCTGCATCTGCTCCTCGAGGTATGCCGCGTCGCTGCCGTCCTCAAGCCCTTTGTATGTGGGAGAGGTATCGGCAACGTCATTGCTGTCCTCATGACGCAACGCTCTCATTATCTCATCATAGTCTCTCTTAGCAAGTTCGAGTTTCTGCAGAATAACCTTGCGGAACTCCTCCAACTCCTCATCTGAATAACGAACTTTTTCAGCCATCTCAAAATTGTTTTATGGTTAGTATTAAGTTTTCTTTTATTAAAATCAGATTCTGCTGACAGCCACCTTTATAACGGCACCGTCAAGCTCGATATCCTCTCCGTCAACAAGTGCAGCATCCACAACAAGAGTATCGGCAAGCACCTGATTGCAGATGTAGTCACGGAACTGCTCTACCGCAGCATCGCTTGCCTCATTGGCAGACAATGTAACCGCAATGCGGTCAACAATCTCAAAGCCGCTATCCTTGCGTATCGCCTGAATCTTCTTGACAATCTCACGTGCGATACCCTCGCGACGCAGGTCATCGGTAACCTCAACGTCAAGCGCAACAGTGAGCGCGCCCTCGTTCGCCACAGTCCAGCCCGGGACATCCTCGCTGAAAATCTCCACGTCGGCAAGTTCGATGAGCGCACCGGTGCCCTCTACCAGCAATGTTATAGTTCCGTTCTTCTCAAGCTCGGCAATCTGCTCCTGCGACATCTCTGTAACAGCCACATTGACGCTCTTCATGAGCTTGCCGAACTTCTTTCCGAGGGTACGGAAGTTACACTTTATCTTCTTCACGAGAATACCGTCGCCCTCGACGAACTCAAGTTCCTTAACGTTCACCTCGCTGAGAATAAGCTGTTTGACAGCCTCTATGCGTGACTTCATGACATCATCGGCAGCAGGAATCGCAATCTTCTGCAACGGCTGACGTACGATGATAGCCTCCTTCTTGCGCAGGGCAAGTACCATTGATGATATCTGCTGTGCCAGTTTCATGCGGTACTCGAGCTCAGTATCTACAGCTGCCTCATCGCACTCGGGGAATTTGGCGAGATGTACCGACTGGGCATCGCCACGTCCTGTGACAGAAGTCAAGTCCTGATAGAGACGGTCGGCATAGAACGGCGCGATAGGAGCCATCAGGCGTGAGACGGTCTCAAGACAGGTATAAAGTGTCTGATAAGCCGACAGCTTGTCGGTACTCATGTCAGAACCCCAGAAACGCTTGCGGCTCAGACGAACGAACCAGTTGCTGACATTATCGATGACAAACTCCTGAATCAGGCGGCCGGCCTTTGTAGGCTCATAGTCGTTGAGACAAGCGTTCACATTCTTGACAAGTGTATTAAGTTCCGATATTATCCAGCGGTCAAGCTCAGGACGCTCACAGAGAGGAATCTCCGGCTCCGCGAAGGTAAAGCCATCGACATTGGCATACATTGTAAAGAAGCTGTATGTCTGGTAGAGCTTGCCGAAGAACGAACGTGTCACCTCCTTCACACCCTCCTCGTTGAAACGGAGGTTATCCCAAGGAGCAGAGTTGGTTATCATATACCAACGCAACGCGTCGCTACCGTAACTCTCGATAGTGTTGAACGGGTCAACGGCATTGCCCAGACGTTTGGACATTTTGTCGCCGTTCTTGTCAAGTACAAGGCCGTTTGATATTACAGTCTTGAACGCCACGGTATCGAATACCATTGTAGCGATTGCATGAAGTGTGTAGAACCATCCGCGTGTCTGGTCAACACCTTCGGCAATGAAATCGGCAGGATATACGGTGCGGCTGTCAAGCAGTTCCTTGTTCTCGAACGGATAGTGTATCTGAGCGTAAGGCATGGCACCGGAATCGAACCACACGTCAATGAGGTCGAGCTCGCGTGTCATTACCTTGCCTGTAGGAGACACAAGCTTGATGTCATCAACGTAAGGACGGTGCAAGTCAATCTTGTCATAGTTCTCCTTGCTGTAGTCGCCCGGAACAAAACCTTTATCCTTATATGGGTTGCTTGCCATAACGCCGGCAGCAACAGCCTTCTCAATCTCGTTGTAAAGTTCCTCTACCGAACCGATGCAGAGAGCTTCGCCATCCTCACTGGTCCAGATAGGGAGCGGAGTGCCCCAGTAGCGGCTGCGGCTGAGGTTCCAGTCGTTGAGGTTCTCGAGCCACTTGCCGAAACGTCCTGTACCTGTAGATTCAGGTTTCCATGTGATGGTCCTGTTGAGCTCGCTCATGCGCTCCTTCATCTGCGATGCACGGACAAACCAGCTGTCAAGCGGATAGTAAAGTACAGGTTTGTCGGTACGCCAGCAGTGAGGATAGTTGTGTACATGCTTCTCGATCTTGAAAGCGACACCACCCTGCTTCATAACCATGCAGAGGGCGATATCAAGAGTCTCGGCCTTTGCGGCAGTCTTCTCGTCGTACTTGCCGTCAACTGTATACTGAGGGTCATACGCATTCTTCACATATGCACCCGCGAACTTTGAATAAAGCTCCACATCTACACAATCCCTTACAAACTCCTCATCAAGTTCATCGATAGGCCAGAACTTTCCTGTGAAATCGACCATTGGGCGTGTTTCGCCCTTCTTGTTTATCATAAAGAGTGAAGGGACACCCGCCGCCTTTGCCACAAATGCGTCATCGGCACCGAATGTAGGTGCAATGTGTACGATACCGGTACCGTCCTCGGTTGTGACATAGTCACCCGGGATTACGCGGAACGCATCGGCAGAAGCGTCAACGAACTTATCGCCCTCCTTCGCTACAGGCTTTACCCATGGGAAGAGCTGGGCATAGTGCATGCCTACAAGGTCAGTACCCTTGTACTCAGCTACAACGCGGTAAGGAACGACCTTATCACCGGCCTTGTACTCTTCGAGCGGAAGCTCTGCGCCCGCCGGATTGAAGTGCGCGGCAAGGAGCGCCTTTGCGAGAACCACTGTTACAGGCTCGCCATTGTAGCTGTTGTATGTCTTCACAGCGACATAGTCAATCTTTGGACCAACACAGAGAGCTGTATTCGAAGGCAGTGTCCATGGAGTGGTTGTCCATGCAATGAAATACGGTGTACCCCACTCAGTCATCTCGGGTTTGGGGTCGAGCATGCGGAACTGCGCTACAGCAGTAGTATCCTTTACATCGCGGTAGCAACCAGGCTGATTGAGCTCGTGCGAGCTGAGACCTGTACCCGCAGCCGGCGAGTAAGGCTGTATTGTATATCCCTTGTAGAGCAAACCCTTGTTGTAGAGCTGCTTCAGGAGCCACCAGAGAGACTCGATGTAGCTGTTCTCATATGTAATGTAAGGATTGTCAAGATCGACCCAGTAACCCATCCTGCGTGTCAGGTCAGTCCACTCACGAGTGTACTTCATTACCTCCTCACGACAGTTGCGGTTGTAATCATCGACAGAAATTTTCTTGCCGATATCCTCCTTTGTAATGTTAAGTTTCTTCTCGACACCAAGCTCGACAGGAAGGCCATGAGTATCCCAGCCAGCCTTACGCTTTACCTGGAAACCCTTCATTGTCTTGAAACGGCAGAATGTATCCTTGATGCTTCGGGCCATGACGTGGTGGATACCAGGCATACCGTTTGCCGAAGGGGGACCCTCGAAGAATACGAAAGAGGGCGCACCCTCGCGCTCCGACATGCTTCTAGCAAAGAGGTCTTTTTCATCCCACTCGCCCAACACCTCCTTATTTATCTGCGGGAGGTTGAGCTGACTGTATACAGGAAATTTCTTTTTCATTTTATATATCTTTTTTACCCATTCTCATTTAATCTCGCAAAGTTACTTAAAAAAATGGCAAATACAAAGAATGAGGCCAAGAATGAGTGATAATGAGCAGTAAAGCCACCTCCAATTACACAATAAGAGAGTGGCTCCTACCTTATTGCCGATAACATTCAGCGGCAAAGGCAAGAGTCACTCTCTTGTTTTTATTTCCACGTCAACCGGCTATCGCACCACAAAGGATGCGACAACCGGGCAAGACGCAATTATTACTTGTACATGAAACGTCTGATACTCTGCTTGGGAGTTTTCTCGAACTGTTCGCGACGGATTTCGGTATAACCGATTTTGCTGTACGCCGCAAGCTCTGAATTCAGGGCAAGTACGTTCTCGTTGATAAGCTGCTCAAGCTGCTCATCGCTCAGGCCATCCTTCTTGCCGGACTCATAGTCGGCTACTACCAATGCGACAATGGCATTGTTGCGGCCCACTACAAGAGACTCGATGACATAAGGCAGGTTGTTTATCTTATCCTCGATCTCCTCGGGGTAGATATTCTGACCGCTACCTGTAAGAATCATATTCTTGCAACGGCCCTTGATGAAGAGGTTCTCCTTTGCATCGAGGAGACCCATATCACCGGTCTTCAACCAACCGTCAGCCGTAAATGCCGCCTTTGTAGCCTCTTCGTTGTTATAATAACCGAGCATCACGGCATCGCCCTTTACCTGAATCTCGCCAAGCACACGACGCGGATTGGCCGAATCGATACGCAGTTCTATCGGATGAGCCTTTGTTCCGCAAGAGTACTTCACGTACTCGCTCTTGTCACGGTAAGAGATAAGCGGACCGCACTCTGTCATACCATAACCGACCACATACGGGAAGTTCATACGCTTGAGCAGGTCCTCTACCTCGCGGTTTAGTGCAGCTCCACCGATGATAAGACCGGTTGTAAAGCTGTTACCGAAGGCCGCAAGCAGAGACTTGCGTATCTTGTTGAGTACGATTTTGTCAAGACCGGGAACCTTAAGCAGGAACTTGGCAGGGAACTTGCGTGTCGCAGGGAATACCTTTGACTTGAATATCTTCTCAATTACCAGAGGTACGGTAAGGAACATGAAAGGCTTCACAGCACCGAGTCCTCCAAGAAGGCGTGCCGGTGTCGGCTTGCCTGGCATCACATGGACATGGCATCCGCTTGACAACGGGAAGAGGACGTCAAATGTCTGACCGAACATATGCGCCATCGGAAGGATTGCGAAAATGTGACCGCCTTTTGCTACAGGAATCTCACGCTGGGCAAACTCAAGGTTTACAGAGAGCGAACGGGCTGGAAGAACAACACCTTTCGATGTTGCGCTTGTAGTACCTGATGTAAAGCTGATTTCAACGACATCCTCCATGTCACGCTCTACAGGATAGTAGTCTACATCCTCTACCTTGAGACCGTCGGGATACTGCTTTGCGAAAAGCGTGTCCATTGCGTCATGCGCATCACTCAACGCCTTGAGAGTTGCATGAGCGACGCTTATATCCTTTATGTTGATGAGTCCAGAGAAACCGTCTGTCTTCTCGAGCAACTCCATATTTGCTCCGTTCTCCATGAGTCCTTTAATGGCGATATCATCTGCCAAAAGAATCTTGCACTCCGAGAATGATGCCAACTCCGCTACTGCAGAAGGGATAAAATCGGGCAAGAAAGGAACAGTCACAGCACCATAGGTCAGTGTTGCGAAGTATGCATTTACCCACTCTGCCGAGTTGCGTGCATAAAGAGCGACCTTTTCGCCTTTCTCAATACCCGCTTCCTTGAACAGGATATGGTATTTCGCAATAGACTCAGCCATTTGCGCGTAAGTATAGGTCGCACCGCCGAAATTGGTAACTGCCGGAGAATTCCAGTTTGTCTTTACAGATTCGTTAAAAATGCTAATAAAGTGTTTCATAAAACCTTTGATGTTTGTGAAATGACTCTTAGTATGCAACAGAGCGTCAGGACTTAACCCGCAGTCTGCTTTATTCGTTGCAAATTTCTTTCATTTTTTCCAAAGTTATAATATTTTTCGCACTGATTAACTAAATTAAAACACTATTTTATTATTAATAAGTACAAAAATCATACCTATTTAACATATTTTTACACGCAAAGAAAGTATTGTAACATAAGAAAGAGACAATTAATTAGGATTCAGGATATATTATCGGGAATATCAGAATTCATAACCTGACAGATGTAAGAAAAAAGGGCTCCCTTGCTTCACAGCAAAGGAGCCCGACAATCAATCTTCTTTCAATATATATATTCTTTCAAATATATCACTTGTACATAAACCTTTTTATACTCAATTTCGGTGTCTTCTCAAAAGGTTCATCCTTTATCTCACAGGCAGTTATCTTGCTGTATACAGGCAGTTTCTCATTCAAAGCAAAAACATCAGCCTCAATCCTTGCCTGAATCTGGTCGGCCGCAATGCCTGCTGCAGCGACCTCATCGGTGTTTGGCACCACAAGCGCCACAAGGCCATGCTTACGGCCCACAACGAGCGACTCGGTAACGAGAGGCAACTGGTTTATGAGGTCCTCAATCTCCTCGGGATAGACATTCTGTCCGTTTGCAGTAAGAATCATATTCTTGCAACGTCCTTTGATGAAGATATTCTCATCCTTGTCCATAAGTCCCATATCACCGGTCTTCAGCCAGCCATCCTGGGTAAATGTTGCCTTTGTGGCATCCTCGTTCTTGTAATAGCCGTTCATCACAGAATCGCCCTTTGCCTGAATCTCGCCAGGAACATTTGCCGGGTCCTTGGAGTCGATGCGTATATCAACACCGGGATGCGCAACCTTTCCGCATGAACGTGCAACGAAATCCTCCCATCTGTTGTAGCTCAACAATGGACCGCACTCTGTCATGCCATATCCAACCGTGTAAGGGAACTTGATTTTCCTCATCAGAGTCTCTACCTCCTTGTTGAGCGCAGCGCCTCCAAGGATAATACCGCCCTTTGTCACATTACCGCCGAATGTCTCGATGAGAGTCTTACGGACCTTATTATATATAATGGACCTCAAGCCCGGAATTGCGAGCATGACGCGCATCTTCGTTGTCTGCAGCAACGGCATTACCTTTCCGCGGAAAATCTTCTCGATGAGAAGAGGTACCGTGAGGAACATATATGGCTTGACATCTGCCAAAGCCTTCAATAGACGCGCAGGAATAGGTTTCTCTGTAAATATGTTTATGTGACATCCACAGGCAAAGGGATATACAAAGTCAAAAATCTGACCGAAGATATGGGCAAGAGGAAGAATGGAAAGAATCTTGTCCTCATTGGTTGCCGGAATGTGGGTAATTGCAAAATCCACGTTGGATGACAATGAGCGCGCCGACAGCATAACGCCTTTCGGAGAACTGCTTGTACCCGATGTATAGCTGATTACCGACAAAGCATCAAGGTTCTCCTTACTGTAATTGATATGCTTCGGTGTTACCCCATTGGGGAAACGGGCCGCGAAGGATGTTTCGACAGCCTCTGTTATTCCGTCAAGTTTACCGTTGCAATCTTCATGTACCTCGAGACCCACAACATCAACAATACCACAGAAACCCTCAAAAGTCGAGAACTGGGGCACTATATTGTCACGTCTGAGACCGGCAAGGATATTCTTGTCGAGCATTAGCAGACGGCTATCGGACAAGCGGGTAAGGTCCGCTATATTCTGAGGCAGGAAATCTGCCAGCAACGGAACGCATACTGCATCATACGTAACGACAGCAAAATAAGAGATACACCACTCTGCACAGTTCCTTGCACATAGAGCTATCTTGTCACCCTTCCTGATACCGCATTTCTCAAAAAAGAGATGCATCTTCTCTATCTCGGAAGCTACAGCGCCATAAGTGAATGTGTTGGCACCATAGTTGCTCAATGCAGGACGGTTCCAGTTAGCCTTGAAAGAGTCATCCACATATGACAAATAATGTTTCATATCCACAATTATTATTTATCCAACAATGTACAAAACAAGTCTGAAGCCTCTCATCAATTATACATGAAACGCTTGATACTGAGTTTCGGAGTCTTCTCAAATGGTTCTTTACGGAGCTCGCAACGGCCAATCTGACTATACGGAGGCAGTTTGGCGTTCAGCGCGAGGACATTCTCATCAATATACTTCTGCACCACGTCACCCTCGATGCCCGCCGCTTTCATGGCATCACAGTCCGCAACGACAAGAGCCACAAGGGCATGATTACGCCCCACTATGAGCGACTCCATTATATATGGTATCTGATTGATAAGATCCTCAATCTCCTCGGGGTATATATTCTGTCCGCTGCCGGTAAGAATCATATTCTTGCAGCGTCCCTTGATGAATACTGTCCCATAACGGTCCTGAATGCCCATGTCACCGGTCTTCAGCCAGCCGTCAGAAGTAAATGAGTTCTTTGTCGCCTCCTCATTATTATAATAGCCTGTCGTTACGACGTCACCGTGTACCTGAATCTCGCCGGGAACCTTGTTCGGCCTGTCTGAATCTATGCGGAGCTCGATGTTTGGAGCTGCGACACCGCCCCTGTCATCAATTGACGGATGCGAAGAAGCGACATAACTGATTAGCGGACCGCACTCCGTCATTCCATATCCGACAGCATACGGAATACCGACTCTCTTCATTACACGGTCAACATCCTTGCTGATTGCAGCACCACCGATAAAGAAACCGGCCTTGCCAAGATTACCTCCGAATGTAGAAATGATTGTATTGCGTATCTTTTTGTGGATAAGCTGACGGACACCAGGTATCGCTGTCAGGATTCTCATAGCCGGCTTGTTGAGCACGGGAATGACCTTTGAACGGAATATTTTCTCAACGAGCAACGGCACCGTAAGGAAGATGAAAGGCTTGACGTCGGCCAAAGCTCTGATAAGACGCGCCGGAACAGGTTTCTCTGTAAATATATTTATATGACACCCGCTTGAGAAAAGGAAAAGAAAATCGAAAGCAAGGCCGAATATATGAGCAAGCGGAAGTATTGAGAGTGTAGAGCCCGGTTCCTTGACTGCAATAGGTACAAGTTTACGTGCAATCTCCACGTTGCCCGAGAGAGAACGTGCCGGCAACATCACACCCTTTGGCGAACTGCTTGTACCTGACGTGTAACTTATGACAGCAAGGGCATTGATGTCATTACCCGAATAATCCACATGTGATTTATCAATTCCGTCAGGATATTTCTCCTTATATAATATATCAAGCTCATCGGCAAGCACCTTTGTGCCATTATCGCATCCTTCGACTGTAGCATAAGTGACAATGTCGAATATTCCGATGAAGTCCTTTACATTGTCGAAGCTGTTCAGCAGGTTGTCACGCTTGAAACCGGCAAGTATATTCTTGTCGACAAACAACATGCGGCTACCCGACAGTTTTGTCAGCTGCACAAGATTCTCGGGCAGGAAATCGGGCAACAAGGGAACAGCAACAGCACCGTAGCTTGTAATTCCTATGAAAGCCGCACACCACTCTGCCGAACTGCGTGCAGCAATTGCCACATGGTCTCCTTTCTTGATATTGCATTTATTGAGAAGGATATGCATTCTTGCCACGTTGGCAGCAACCTCAGCAAAGGTAAATGTATTTGCGCCATAATTTGAGATTGCGGGCTTATCCCAATTGTTCTTTATCGCCTCCTCTACATAAAAAAGGAAATGTTTCATAAAAATAAAACAGATTTTAGTAAATAAACAGTGTTTGTGTCCGCCGTTTTCGGCGTTGTTCTTTTAATTTGTAATACAAATTTCGCATTTCATTTCCAAACAACAAGATTTTGGCGCTATACAGCTGCCTGTCTTGGCAAAATCATAAAATATGTGGTAAAATTACAAATATAGTGGCGAAATTACATAAATAAATTTCGCAAAAACAATCGATTTTAGCATTTTTCACCACAGAATACACACATTGGCGTAATTATTGAACAACAAACCCTCCATTTCAAGGTATCGGCCAACTGGGTTGAGAGACAACACAGACACAGTGCAGAATCAGCAGGAAAGTGACAGGAAAACAGCAGATGCCGCAAGCTGATTTCTGCCGCAAAAGCACAAAGTGACACATTCTGTACTTAATGGGAAAGAAACGGAAAAAAAATCGGCAAAAATTAGTTTATATGAATAAAGCGACTAACTTTGCAGATAGAGAAAAACAAACATTAACATAACTGACCTGGGGTAGCACAGCTACCCTATGCAAAAAAAACAAAGAATCATGGAAAAAGAGATTAAATTCAGTTTGGTCTACCGTGACATGTACCAATCATCAGGAAAATTCCAGCCTCTTGCTGAACAATTGGAGAAAATAGCGCCGGCTATTATCGAAATGGGATGCTTCGCCCGCGTCGAGACAAACGGAGGTGCATTCGAGCAGGTCAACCTTATGGCTGGAGAGAACCCGAACAAGGCTGTAAGACGTTTCACAAAGCCATTCAATGAGGCAGGAATCCAGACTCACATGCTTGACAGAGCGCTCAACGCACTGAGAATGTTCCCAGTCCCTGCCGACGTAAGACGCCTCATGTACAAGGTAAAGAAAGCCCAGGGCGTTGACATAACCCGTATCTTCTGCGGACTGAACGACACACGCAACATCATACCTTCTATCAAATATGCCCTCGAGGCAGGCATGATACCTCAGGCAACGCTATGTATAACAAGTTCGCCGATACATACAGTGGAATATTACAGCGGCATAGCCGATGAGCTCATCGCTGCCGGAGCAACCGAGATTTGTCTGAAGGACATGGCCGGTATCGGCCGCCCCGCATTCCTGGGCAGACTTACCAAAAGCATAAAGGAGAAACACCCCGAAATCATCATACAATATCATGGACATTCAGGCCCGGGCCTCTCAATGGCCTCTATCCTCGAGGTGTGCAAGAACGGTTGCGACATCATTGACACAGCCATCGAGCCCTTGTCTTGGGGCAAGGTTCACCCAGACATTATCAGCGTTCAAGCAATGCTTAAAGATGCGGGCTTTAAAGTGCCTGAAATCAACATGAACGCATACATGAAGGCACGTAGTCTCACTCAGGAGTTCATCGATGAGTGGCTGGGAATCTTTATGGACAAGAACAACAAGCTGATGAGTTCACTGCTGCTTACAAGCGGTCTCCCGGGAGGTATGATGGGTTCGATGATGTCCGACCTTGCAGGAGTACACAAAGGTATCAACGGTATACTGCAGAGCAAGGGCAAGCCGACATATACCCTCGATGAGTTAATGGTAGAACTTTTCAACGAAGTAGCATATGTATGGCCACGCGTCGGCTATCCCCCACTCGTTACCCCATTCAGCCAATATGTAAAGAACATTGCACTCATGAACCTTCTATCCCGTGCACAGGATGAGCCTCGCTTCAGCCGTATGGATGAAAGCATGTGGGGAATGATTCTCGGCAAGAGCGGACGCCTGCCGGGTGACGTTGCGCCCGAAATCAAGGAACTTGCAAAGGAGAAGGGCTATGAGTTCACTACTGCCGACCCGCAGAGTTTCTACCCCGACGCGCTCGACAACTACCGCAAGGAGATGCAGGAGCTCGGTTGGGATGCAGGCGAGGATGATGAGGAGCTCTGGGAGTTCGCTATGCATGAGCGTCAGTACCGCGACTACAAGAGCGGTGTTGCCAAGGAGCGTTTCCTTGCCGACATAGAGAAGGCAAAGGAGAGCGAAATGGCAGCCAAGGGCATAAGCGTAGAAGATATCAAGGCTATCAAGCACGCAAAGTCCGACCCTATTGTGGCGCCTGTCAAAGGACAGCTCATATGGGAGGTGGCACTTGAAGGAGCATCCGTGCCGCCAGCAATCGGCAGCCATGTGAATGCCGATGAGATGTTCTGCTCAATCATAACTCCATGGGGCGAGTTGCAGCCGGTTGCCACAGGCCTTGGCGGACGCGTTATTGAAATATGCGCACAGCAGGGTGCTCATGTGAGCCGTGGCGAAATCATCGCCTATGTCCAGCGCGATGAGCTGTTCAACTGATTATAACTCAAAAATGGGGTTATACATGTAACTGCCCCTCATATTGCAGTCTAAAAACCGACAACGTACAGCAGCTGCTGTACGTTGTTTGTATAATGATGATTGGTTTTTCCCATGATTTGTATCCAGGACAGCTTATTCATATAAAAAAACAAAAACAATCTTTTGCCACCACACATTTTTTTATTAATTTTGTTACGTGGAAAATCTGGTTAAATATACAACAAGACTTGTCGCGCAGTATAATTGCGTGATAATTCCCGGATTGGGTGCTTTTCTGGCACACAATGTTCCGGCGTCTTATAACATTGAGGGAGCAACATTCATGCCCCCGCATCGTGCATTGGGTTTCAATCCACAGGTAACCATTGATGACGCACTGCTTGTGTCGGAATATATCTATGCACAGCACCTTTCGTACGATGAGGCAAGCAAGATGCTGCACGATGATATAAATGCACTGCGCAGGGAATTGTCGACCAAAGGAACCGTATGTTTCGGCGAGCTCGGAACATTCACAATAAATATTGCCGGGGAAATATCATTCGACCAGGCTCCGAACGGCATTGATGACCCATATAATTTCGGTTTTGAACCGCTCGTAATACAGCAGTTGAGTGATGTCGAGAAAAAAGAGATTGTCATCAAGCGCAGCACATTCAAGAGGTATGTCGCTTTGGCAGCAGCGGTAATACTGATGTTCTTCTTCGTATCCCCTGTGGGTGACAGCGCCTACGAGCCATCAATGACAGCCGGCTTTGTCACAGGCAACAATAAGCAGATTAAGGAGAGTATCCAGACAATGGAAGCACCAGGCCTTGAAGGCAGATGCGAGATTGCGCCCGTTGCCGATACCGTTACCGAGACAATCATAACAGCCGAATATGCACCTGTTGAACCGACAGAGGCTGCAATTGAAGAGGTTGTTGAAACAGCAACGTCTGAGTCTGCGGCCGAAAAGGTCGTTGAGGAGAGTATTGTTTCAAAGAGATTCTCAATCATTGTCGCAAGCACCCCCAACGAGCAGAAAGCACAACTCGCCATAGAGGAATTGTCGGCAAAGCATGAGGCCGACTACACAGTTGTTCAGGGCGACGGAAGACACCGTATTGCCTACGGCACATACAGCAGCAACAAAGAGGCTGTTGATGCCCTCTCGCACGTAAAGGGCACATTCCCTGACGCGTGGATTCTCTCACACTAAGAAACATTATCCCTACACATGAGCAAGATCATATGCCCTAAATGCGACCATGCCATAGATTTTGATGCCACAGGCTACAAGGAAGGTCAGGCATTGGTGTTCGAGTGCGAGCACTGCCGCAAGAGCTTTACCATACGCATAGGAGAGAACAGCGATGACATACAGACCGAAGATTTCGGCCACGTTGTTGTCATTGAGAACACATTCTGTTTCAAGCAGATTATCCCATTATGCGAGGGAGACAACATGCTTGGGCGATATAACAAAGGTACTGTAATCTCACACCCCATCGAGACAAGCGACCCGAGCATGGACCGCCGTCACTGTATCATCAATGTAAAGAAAGGATATAACGGCGAACTCACATACACTATACGCGACAACCAGAGCGTGACAGGAACATTCGTGATGAACCGTATACTGGGAAATCGTGAGCGTCTGCTCATTGAGGACGGCGCAATTATAACTCTTGGAGCAACGACCCTAATCCTGCACACACCCTACGGCGAAGAGTAATTGCCGTTTGCAGATACCTGATAAACAATAAACAAGAGGCTGACTTTGGGGTCACCCACTTCTGTTTTACGGTGAACGCAGAATCAGTCACTCGATTTCAAACGATTGCTTTCCCTCGACAATCTCATACACCTTGCCATTGAGCGACAATGTATACGCCGCATTGGATGAGACATCTACCCTGTTGCCTTCGCGTATGAGCGAGGTAATGATATTGCCGAACCGTAGTCCCTCGACCCCATGACGTCCACTGCCCGTACTGCGCCAGACAACACTGTTCGCCGATGCATCCGCATTTATGCCGATGATATTCTCTATGAAAATGGAAATGGGAATAAGGCCGCTCCACCCTACAAAATCCGGTTTTACCATATACACTCCCGTCGCATCCGTTGCCGGCATATACATATCGGGTGAATATAGTTCCCAGATAGTTCCTGTAGATTCATATACCTTATACATTGCGGCCATGTTCCTGCGGGCGATAATTGAAGCAAGTTCCTCATACCCGCTCTTCTGCAATCCCTTTACCGTCATATATGTGGTCGGTGCCCATACGCCTCCGCGCCAATAGCACCCGCACTTGTCGTAATAGGGCTGGTTGGCGGCCAATGAAGGCAATGGCAGACGCCGCCAAAAAAGATTCTCGTCCTTGATTGCATCGACAAGACGTGCAGTCTGCTCAGGAGATGATATACCTGCAAGCATCGGCCAGAAGGTTGCAGAAGTTATCCACGCGGTACGCACCGACTCTGTATCTACATCGTAGTATAAGCCTGTAGTCTCATCCCACATATAGCGGTTTATGCGCTTCGACAAATCATCTGCTTTCTTCCTGTACGTATCGGCTTTTTTCTTCTCGCCGAGAATAATGAATATCTCTGCCAGATTATCGTAGCACATCTTTATCTGCGATGACATATCAATCCAACCCATGGCATCCGTCGCCGAGTGGATATCGCCGTCCGGTGCAGGACGCCCGATGTCACGCGGGGTATTGTCCATGCCGCTTGCCTGACCGTTGGACCAGTATAACTGGTGTTCCGTACCCTCGGCCCTGCGGTTCTTCTCGACCCATGCTATATACTTTTCAATAGGCTCCACTATCCGCGAAAGACGTACCGTGTCTTTAGTAAACCTGAAATACTCCATCTCGGCCCAGCTGAAGAGCGGCGGATTGATAGTCCTTGCATAGTTGGCCCCGAGCCCCCAATGGTGGTCTACCCCATCGGCCTCGTTCAATATGCGGCATATCATACCGTCATCGTGCTGACGCGCATAGAAATTGTCATGCGACTCAATGAAAGGGAAAATGTGGGCGGCATAACGTCCGAACATTACCATGAAATGCGTATCCCACTGAAAAATCTGTGGCGAAAGTCCCTCATCAATCCAGTTGGCAACGAGAGGCGAGCCTTTTGGCGGCTGCTTCAGGTTGGAGAAGGCTATTTCCCATGCCCTCCAATAAAGTTCAACCCACTCGGGATTCTCATCCCACACAGGAGAAGGAAGCATTCCCTTGCTCTCTTCATAAAGTGGTAATGGCTCAGGAGAGTACTCTTTCTTGTAGAAATATGCCCCACGTACACCATCCTGGGCAGCCAGCATGCAGGACGAGAGCAATACAAAGGCAAGTGCGAAAAAAAATCTTCTCATAGTCATGGTATTTCTGCTGTATCGGGAACAGGCAACAGGGTATTAGTGTAAATCATCTTGACCCTCTCGAGTTGCCAGGTGTGCAGTTCATTATAGTTGTCGACAGTAAATAGTGCGATATTGAAGCGGCGCATCCTGTCAAGCAACTTGAACATTGGGTACGAGAAACCGCTTGTGTGAAGAGCAATCCATTCAATCCTCTTCCCGGGAAAGAGTTTGTCGAACATGAGGTTCCTTGTTATTGCAGAACCAAAATCCTCGGCCATACATGAATAAAGTACACGGAAATACCCTTCATCGACCAACTGCTGATAGTGCTCATACGTAAATGCCTCTACTACCATACGTTGCCTGAGGTCAGGGAAATACTCGGCAAGGATTACAGGCTCCGATGTCTTGTCGGTAACAAGGTACAGCGATGTGTCACTCATGAAGAAGTCATTAACCATTGCAGCAGTCATAGGCGTATATCGGCCATGAATGCGTTGCTCAACGAACTGCTCGAGCATCATAGCGCTGTCCTCTCTGTGGGCATTGCCCGTCATACGGTTGAAGTCCTCCCAAGAATGTGCCGCAACAAGCACACTGTCGGCACTCATTATAAGGTCGACTTCAATGAACTTGTAGCCATTATCTACTGCATGCTGCAACGCCTCGAGTGAATTGGTATAGACATAACCGTCAAGTACACCACCGGCATGGGCAATGAACTCTCTCCTTACGCTCCGCTCCTGCGTGACGCACGAAAGGAGGAAAGGCAGTATAAGAAAAGGCAACAGGCGTCTTATCATATGGGAGCACAGAGTTTCTCAAGGAAACAGAGCATTTCGCCCTCGAAGAAAGGAGAGAGTCTCTCAAACACAAGCGCATGGTAACTGTTGAGATATTCGCGTGCATCATCTCCAAGCAGTTCCGGAATGATGGGCGTCGTGTCTATCGGACACAATGTAAGCGGCTCGAGAGAGTAGAAACAGCCGAATTCACTCTCGCTATGGTGCTTCACTACCATAGTGTTCTCTATGCGTATACCATGTCGGCCGGCCTTGTACAAACCCGGCTCATTGGTTACGGTCATTCCCGGTAGAAGATGAGCAGGCATATTGTTCATACGTATCTGATGCGGTCCCTCATGAACATTGAGGAAGTGACCTACTCCATGCCCTGTACCATGCAGATAGTTCTCGCCGGCCTTCCACAGCCACTGGCGCGCAAGCACGTCGAGCTGAGTGCCGCATGTGCCTTTGGGGAACACCGCCTGCGCAAGTGATATATGTCCACGAAGCACACGGGTATAGTCCTCTTTCTGCTCTTGGGTAAGCTCGCCCAACGCAATGGTGCGGGTAATATCGGTTGTTCCGCAATCGTATTGTCCGCCACAGTCGAGCAGCAGGAAACCGTAAGGCTCGAGCAATGCATTCTCCTTCTCATTAGGCTCGTAGTGAACTATAGCGGCATTCTCGCCATAAGCTGCAATTGTTGCAAAACTGAGCCCGCGGAACAGATGGTCCTCACTACGGAACTCCGTCAATTTGGCATCCACATCAAGTTCGTGTACTCCGCCCTGCTCTACAGCAGGTTTGAGCCAATGGAGCAGGTTTACCATTGCAGCGCCCTCGCTCAGCATGGCACGTTCAAAACCCTCAATCTCCGTTTCGTTCTTGACCGCCTTCATCTTGGCAACAGGCGAGTCGGCACGGAACACGACCTTTTCCTTTGCAACGGATTTCACCGCAGCCACATTGCATTTCGAAGGCTGCATGAGAAGCGTAGCCTTATCATAATCCTTCAGTGCCTGCCATACGTCGCCGTACCCGGCAACAGAAACACCTTGAGTTTTCAAATAGTCAAGCACTTCCGGAACAAGTTTTCTTCCATCAATATAAAGTACGGCTTTATCAAGCGTCACAATCATATAGGCGACTACGACAGGATTATATTCAACATCACTGCCACGTAGATTTGTAAGCCATGCCACTTCATCAAGCATGGTCACAAGCATGCCATCCACTTCTTCGGCAATGAGAGCAGAACGCAAACGTGCAAGTTTGTTCTTGGCACTCTCCCCGGCGATATCCCCGGGCATAATCTCTGCCTTGCCGAGAGGAAGCGACGGACGTCCCTCCCACAACTCATCGAACGGGTCCTTAGCGAACTCGAGATTTATGCCTTTTACAGAAAACGGGCCACGCCATGCATTGGTCTCCACAACAGTGCACACAGTTCCGTCAACAGCAACCACATCACCCTTATTGAGGTTCGCACACAGCCACTCCACGATAGAAGGTGTCTCACCGTCACCATCTTTCATCAAAGTAAACCCTGTATCTTTTATGGATTTCTCGGCAGCAAGCCAATAACGCGAATCGGTCCACAGGAGCGCCCTGTCAAGTGTTATAACGACTGTTCCTGCCGAGCCGTCAAAGCCCGACAACCACTCGCGCGACTTCCAACAGTCGGCAACATATTCACTGCTATGCGGGTCACTGCTGACAACAACAAACGCATTGAAACCTTTCGCGCGCATGTATGCACGCATTTTCTCCACTCGCTCTCTGATAATTGTGCTCATATGGGATAATCAGTTTTAGTCATTAATGCGAAGATAATCATTATTTATGAAAAAGTATATCTTGCGGCATAAGAATAAATATGACAATGGAAACTCATCCGATAATTATATATGCCAGATATCTGCTCTCCTGACTGACAGGAGAGAGACACTGATAACCGCCGGATATGCGGTCGTCCTCATACACGGCTGGATATTTGCCGACATTATATATATGCTCTGCTAATGCAGAGCCTTTATTCTTGTGAAATCTGATAAAGAAACGCCCGCGCCTTCCAGGGAGAACATGACGGTCATATATCCTGCGTGCGGCAACTCCCATGTTCATGCGCATATTAACCTCCATACATGGATTAAGACGTATATTCCCGTCAGTATCGCAGTAAATCATCATATCCACTCCGAGATAGCCGTTATATCCCGAACCGCGCAAGAGAGAAGAGAGTATATCACACAGGTTATCACGTACATTTTCTATTACCTCAAGCGGGATATGCAACGAAAGGATTTTCTCCAGTTCGACATCAGAGGCCATCAGATTACCTGAATACCCTCCCTTTTCGGATACAAAGAGTGAATATCCCGCAAAAGAGACGCAGTCATCAGCCGCAAGGAACTCCAAGGCAAACTCCTGTACAGAGTCGAGGAAACGCTCGCACACCACCCCGCCCTGACGCCTTATGACGCCTCTGTAGAAATTCTCCAATGGAACCTCTACACGTCCTAGCCCCCACATTATGCCTTTACCGCTGCCCGACCATGGAGCCTTGATGACACTACGGGGCATGCTACCGACAAAGACAGCGACATCATCGGGCGAGGTAAAATAAAGAGGAATATCGGGTGTGTCAATTCCACGCTGTTTGAGAGCCGCCAACACCGAAACAGCAGTTCTGCGGTTCGAGAGTTCACGCAGTTTGGCAATCTTTTCATCTGCAGGGAGAAGTGCATCATCAAAACCACACGCTTTCAGTCGGCGTTTAATCTGAGGACTCCAACCCCATGGACGGATAGCGGTTATGTGATCTTTCAAAGAGTCATTGTATGGAACTGCAAGATTAAAAGATGCAGAAAGCGATGTACAGAAATCGGAATAAGCAGTAGCGGGCAGGAGCACCGCGTCACCCTCATCGGCAAACCATAGAGGCAAAGTAGCAAGGTCTGATGCAATCTGCACCGCAGCAGGCGGCGGACAATAATTTGCCCCGCCATCGGCAAGGGCAAGATCATTTTCCGGGTTGAAGATATGTAATATCATTGAAGCACACAACAACTATCGGTAAACATTCCTGTCCACATCTTTCGTTTGTCTGGCCTTTTCATCACCACCTCCGATATACTTGTTATGTTCGACAACTGTCTTGAAGTTGATGGGGATTGACATCTCGGCGCGTACAGGCATACCGTTGCGTTTGCCAGGCGACCAGTATTTCATCATCTTGACAACACGTACAGCCTCGGCATCGAGCGACGGAGAGACAGACTTGAGAACCCTGACACCGCTAATATAGCCATCCATACCCACAGAGAAGGCCACAAGCACCTCCCCGACCTCATTGTTGGCTCTGGCTTCATCCGGATAGGTAAGCTCTGAGAGAAGAAACTTGTGCATTGCTGCCAGACCGCCCGGATATTCAGGCATGACAATCTTGTCCTTCTTGCTTTGTGCATATACATGGCTTACCGAAGTTCCCAAAATGAGCAACAAGATAAACAGAGATATGATTCTTTTCATAATCGTTATATTTCCTTTATATGCGTTTGTGAAATCTTCATGAATTCATTTTAAATCTACTATTGCAAGTAGAGTGATAGATTTCAGCCATTTTCTATAATGCAAATGTAGCAAATATATGATTAAAGGGCAAAGGTTAAAGTTTATTTAACGCAACCCCAAGTTTATGGTTCAAATAAGGAGAAATAGGGATGGGATTGACGGCGCTACGCTTGTCCATACATGATAGAGTTCCTGCTCAAGAAAGCAGGAAACGCCTTCAGCGTTTGACCTGCTATTCTTTTCCCTCTGCATGCAAGCAAGCTTGCGCAGTTCATGGATTCAGGGATGGGATTGACGGCGCTACGCTTGTCCATCCCTTTGAGGAGTTCTTGCTCAAGAAAGCAGGAAACGCCTTCAGCGTTTGACCTGCTATTCTTTTCCCTCTGCATGCAAGCAAGCTTGCGCAGGGGAAAAAGAATAGCAGGAACAATTCTCATTGTTCCTGCTTTCTTGGGGTGGTTGATGGGATTCGAACCCACGACATTCAGAACCACAATCTGACGCTCTAACCAGCTGAACTACAACCACCATATCGCTTTGATTTCTCAAAAGCGTTGCAAAGGTATGAATTTTATTCTAATCTTCCAAATAATCCGCATTGTTTTTTACAACAACGAAGAAAGTTTCTCGAATTTCCGTACTTACAAAAAACAATGGCCAGGATGTCCTGGCCATTGCAAAAAGTCTATCCTTGTTTCATTACTCCGCTTTTGCACGACGTATACCGCGACGCTTTGGTGCCGGAGCCTCTGCCGGCTTCTCCTGCTGTACACCAGCAAGCTCAGGGTCAATCATAATACGTCCACAGTTCTCGCAAACGATGATTTTCTTTCTCATGCGGATATCCATCTGACGCTGTGGCGGTATCTTGCTGAAGCAACCTGTACAAGCATCACGCTCTACATACACGATACCCAAGCCATTGCGGGAGCTCTTGCGTATGCGCTTGAAAGAAGTCAACAGACGTGGCTCGATGTTAAGCTCGAGGTCATGGGCCTGCTCGCGGAGTTTCTCTTCCTCGGCCTTTGTCTCGGCAACGATATCCTCAAGCTCAGCCTTCTTCATATCAAGGTCCTTACGACGCTCTTCAAGCAGATTGGTTGTGCGCTCGAGTTCATCGCTTTTCTGCTGCTCCTGTTTCTTCGCGTCGTTAATCTTCTTCTCATCATGCTCGATTACAAGGCGGTTATACTCAATCTCCTTGTTCAGAAGGTCGAACTCGCGGTTATTGCGCACGTTCTCCTGATCGGCAGTATACTTCTCGATATTTCTCTTTGCCTGTTCCATCTCCTCGCGGAAACCGACCACGTTCTCACGAATCTTCTTGATGTCGTTGTTTATGTTCTCGATACGTGTACCGAGACCTACAATCTCATCCTCAAGGTCCTTTACCTCGAGAGGAAGCTCGCCACGCAGAATCTTGATCTTGTCAATCTGCGAAAGAATGGTCTGCAACTCGTAAAGGGTCTTCAATTTCTCTTCTACTGTGTACTCAGAAGGATCTTTCTTTGCCATTGTATTACTGTTTTAAGTTAATAATTCTATAGATAGCAGACGGGATTGGTCTTGACCGCCGTCTTCATTACTTTCACGTCAGGATATTTGCCCAGAATAATGTCAGCGAAGATATCCATTGTATATTGCTCGCTTTCATAATGTCCAATTACTGCGACTGTCATCTTGCCGGCATAATTGAACAGGTCGTGGTAACGGGCCTCGCCAGTGATGTACACATCAGCGCCCGCAGCCATAGCCGCCGGAGCGAAGGAGCCGCCTGCACCCCCGCATAAAGCAACCTTCTTTATCTTGCGGCCTGACAGAGGCGTATGACGCACGCAACCTACCGCAAATTTCTCCTTTACAGAGGAGAGGAATTCAAGTTCATCGCACTCTTCGGGGAGCTCGCCGATGACACCGGCGCCTACACTACCCCAACTGTTCTTGAGCTGATAGATATCGTATGCCGGCTCTTCATAAGGATGAGTATCAAGCAATGCCCTTATAACGCGGTTCTTTATATACGAAGGCATTACGGTCTCTATCCTCACCTCATCTTCTCTATGCAATTCGCCCACACTGCCACAATAAGGATTACACCCTTCTTCGGCCTTGAATGTCCCGAAACCATTGAGGTTATAGCTGCATGAGCCGTAGTTGCCTATCTTGCCGCATCCTGCAGCGAAGAGAGCGCCACGGACCGTATCGGCATGAGAAAGCGGGACAAAGACCGCAAGCTTAAGCAACGACTCTTCTTTGGGAACAAGAATCCGCACGTTCTGCAGACCAAGAATATCGGCAATGCGATAGTTCACTCCCGCAGGGGCATTGTCGATATTAGTATGTGCCGAATATATTGAAATGCCATTGGCGAGTGCCTTCAGGACACAGCGCTCGACATAATTTCCGCCTGTTATGCGTTTGAGAGGCTTGAAGATTACAGGATGATGGGACACAATGAGATTGTACCCTGATGCGATAGCCTCCTCTACGACGGCCTCGGTCACATCAAGACACAATAAAACCCCTGTAACTTCCGCATCTGTCAACCCAATCTGCAATCCGGCATTGTCAAAATCGTCTTGCAGCGGCAGAGGCGCGAACATTTCAAGGGCATCTGTTATATCTTTTATCTTAACCAACGATATAAGATTGTTTTCTGTCTGCGAAGATACTCTTTTTTTTGCAGAGGAGCAAATTTTGCACATAAATATTGAATTCAGACAGAGAGACTGCACTCCGGCATAGTCCTCATTAAAAAAGGGTGGACCGGAATTCCGGTCCACCTGTCATGTATGGAACTGTAACACACAGCCCACACCAATATGCGGGATTAATAAGCAGGAGTCAAGTTCTCGCGCTCGATATCCTTGAAGTAGTTTACTGTACCCACCTTCAGTTCTGCTGTCGCTGCATCATCACAAACGATGATACCGCTCTGGTGCATCTGAAGAACGCTGATAGTCCACATCTGGGTAATGCTGCCTTCAACAGCGTGATAGAGAGCCTGAGCCTTGTTGTGACCGTTAACGAGGATAAGAACCTCCTTGGCATCCATGACAGTACCTACACCAACGGTTACGGCTGTCTTGGGAACCTTGTTGATGTCATTGTCAAAGAAACGTGAGTTGGCAATGATTGTGTCAGTTGTCAAGGTCTTGATACGTGTGCGTGAAGCGAGTGAAGAACCCGGCTCGTTGAATGCGATGTGACCGTCAGGACCGATACCGCCGAGGAAGAGGTCGATACCGCCGTAAGACTTGATCTTTGCCTCATAGCGTGCGCACTCAGCAACGAGATCCTCGGCATTACCGTTAAGGATGTTCACGTTCTCCTTCTTCACGTCTACATGGCTGAAGAAGTTGTTCCACATGAATGAGTGATAGCTCTCGGGGTGCTCCTCGGGAAGACCTACATACTCATCCATATTGAATGTAACCACATTCTGGAAGCTTACAACGCCTCTGTTGTAGAGGTTAATCAACTCCTTGTATGTGCCAAGAGGAGTACCGCCTGTAGGCAAGCCCAACACGAATGGCTTCTCTGCTGTAGGTTTGAAGTCATTGATTTTCTTTGCAACATAAGATGCAGCCCAGCATGACAACTGCTGATAATTAGGTTGAATAATTAAACGCATAATAGTTAATATTTAAAAATAATAGTATCCTATCTTCTTCAACTTATCGAACTGAGAATCCATTTTCACAAACCTTGGGACTCTCATGTTCTTTCCCGAAATGACGGTATCCTTATGCAAGGCCATTACCAGCGTACCGTCGTAGTCGGTAAACAGCGAAGCACCGCCTACATTACCGCGCAGCAAAGGCTGCGGTTCTGCAATCCATGGACCATTGAGCCAATGCCCCATCTCGTTTATCGTATACGCAACGGCAACGACACTCTCATCGCCGTCATAAGCCGTAAAAAGCAGACCGGGCATACCTGTATCCGTAACAAAGAGGAAAGGCGCCTCTACCGGTTTTTCACCCTTGAGAACATCCAATGCATTGTCAGCACCGCTGAACATCGCGTAAGCCTCGCCCATACGTTCTCCAAGGCTATCGGTAAAGCGGATTATTTTCAGCTCACCGCCCGGTTCCTTCGAGTCACTGTATATCATGTAACCGGCATTCAGTTCATCTGCACAGAATGTGGGATGCCCTGCAATCTCTTCATCCGCAAGAAGCATTTCTTCTTTATTGACAGGAATATACGGCCCTGTAAGCCTATCGGCCACAAGTACAGCACATGAACTCCTATTGCCGGCAATATCTTTGAACGATGCCATGTAATAGTAACGGTCATTATACTTGTGAATCTCAGGAGCCATAACAGCATGTCCTTTACAGAACCACGCACTGCTGTCGCTCTTTATTACCACATAAGGGCCATTCCACATACGCAGGTTACGGCTTGTCCACATATAGCCACCGTCGCCCGTCATGTAATACATGTTCGACTTGCGGTCGTACACGACAAACGGGTTCGGGAGTTCCATCGTATCAACATCCACGTTACGCACCGGAAGTCCGTCGGGAGTGACAAGTTCCCACTCCGTCACGTCCGCGGCATCGGATTGCCTGTTGCCTTGCTTGCCGCAAGAGAACAGCACCAGCAATGCCAGCATATATATAACAGCACACCTTTTCAACTCAAAACATATTTATTCGTAAAGATAAGCATTTTTAAATAAACCAAGCAAGTAAAAAAGCAAAGAAAAGCATTTAATTTTCAGAAATTACCATAAGTGCTCTAAAAACAGGTTAATTTTCAAATTATTTCTCTACCTCTACGTGAAACAAGAAGCGGTTCAGTTGTTTAACAAGCAGAACCCTAAATTTTATCATTATGAAAAGTAAAAGATTTATTCTGGTTTTGTTGGCTCTGCTTTTCACTGCACATTTGCCATTGTCGGCACAGGAGAAAAAGAAGATGACGCGCAAGGAGAAGGAAGCCGCGTGGCGCGCCGAAAGGCTGAAGAAACGCGCCATAGAAGAGAGGGAGGAGCTGCACAACGACTCCATTGCATTCGCTCAGGCTGTAGACGCCCTCAGGGACGGTTCGTGGGCTTTAGAGGCATCTAACGTCACATTCGACAACGGCGTTACGCGCTTTGTGACACAGAGCACGAATTTCGTTTCAGTCAATGACGGGCAAGGCATAGTGCAGACGGCTTTCAACAACAGCAACATAAACTCCCCGAACGGCCTTGGCGGGATAACCCTCGAAGGACGCGTGAACAGCGAGGAGATACAGACTGACAAAGAAGGGAACATATATCTAAACTACAGTATCCAAGGCGCCGACATATCGGCAACCGTCAGCGTGGTCATTACAGCGCACACCAACCAGGCAACAGCGACCGTGAACCCGAACTTCAGCAGCCGCACGATGACAATGAGCGGTTATATATACCCTTATAATACATCAGGAATAATCGAAGGCACCTCGGGTTACTACTGACTGAACGGAAGTTTCTCGCCTTCGTGGAGGGGGTACTACCCCGGCTACTACGGAGCGCCACCACTACCGCCACCCATCTACAGACCAAGACCGCCACGGCCACCGTTGCCGTCTCGACCGCCGTCATTCGGGCCTCCGGGAATGGGCGGGAACCGTCCGCCGGGATTCAACGGCAGCGGAGGTACACGCCCGCCAGGGTTCACAAGATAGTATTAAAAGACATATCTATGCAACGACGGTTGCATAGATATGTCTTTTAATATAATAAGGTATCATTACTCCTCGGCAGGCTTCATGTTTGTATAGACATTCTGCACGTCATCATCCTCCTCGAGACGCTCTACAATCTTGTCGATTGTCGCACGCTGCTCATCATTGACATCCTTCAGGTCGTTAGGGATACGTGTGAACTCACTGCCTGTAATCTCAAAGCCCTTCTCCTCGAGTGACTTCTGGATTGCACCGAATGACTTGGGGTCACCGTAGATAGTGATTTCGTTCTCCTCCTCATCATACTCATCCTCTACACCGAAGTCGATGAGGTCAAGAATCAGCTCATCCATGTCAAGACCCTCTTTCTTTGTGAATGTAAACACACTCTTGTGTGTGAACATGAAGTCAAGGCTACCTGAGGTGCCGAGTGTACCGCCGAACTTGTTGAAGACAGCACGTACGTTCGCAACGGTACGTGTAGTGTTATCAGTTGCAGCATCAACGAAGATAGCGATACCAAAAGGACCGTATCCCTCGTATGTGACCTCCTTATAATCCTTCTGGTCCTTACCCATCGCGTTCTTGATAGCGCGCTCGATATTGTCCTTCGGCATGTTCTCACGCTTAGCATTGGCAATGATAGCTCTCAAGTGTGAGTTTGTATCGGGGTCTGGACCACCTGCCTTAACGGCAATGGCAATCTGTTTTCCCACGCGGGTAAATGTACGTGCCATGTTACCCCATCTTTTCAGTTTCGCAGCTTTACGGTATTCAAAAGCTCTACCCATAGTAAAAATTTTATTTGATTTGTTATTATTACCTTAATATAATTATATAAAATAGTCCATGTACAAAGTGTATTACAATAACTTTTGTATCGCAACATGAGATCCTTCGCTTTGCTCAGGATGACAAAACACATACCATCTTTAGCTACCGGTTATCTCTGTATTGCACCAAGACGCTTCTGGAAGTTCTCCATCAGGCGCGCCATGGTCTTGTCGATGACCTTGTCATTGAGAGTCTGGTTGTCATCCTGAAGAATAAAGCTTACAGCATAGCTCTTCTTGCCCTCTTCAAGGTTCTTGCCCTCATATACGTCGAATAAAGTCACAGCTTTCAACAGTTTCTTTTCTGTCTCACGTGCAACCTGCTCAATCTGAGCAAATGTCACATTCTTGTCAAGGAGCAGTGCAAGGTCACGTTTAACGGCTGGATACTTGCTTATCTCACCATAGCCGATTTTGGCATTCTTGACAGCCTTCATCAGTTCAGTCCAGTTAATATCGGCATACAGTACCTCTGCATCGATATCAAAGCGCTTTGTAACCTTCTTACGCAGGATACCGAGCTGTGCCACCACCTTCTTGTTGTTCTGCGCCTGAACCTGTATTGCAGCCGAGAAGATATCATCGCTGAATGTGGTCACAAGACGCATACCCGGCTTGAAACCCAAACGGTCAAAGATATGTTCAACTACGGCCTTGAGGTCATACACCGACAATGGGCGACCAGCCTCAATCCATGAAGAAGCCACATTGTTGCCGGTCATCCACAAAGCAAGATGATAGCTCTCGCTGTACGGACTGAGGATCTTCTCCTCGGTACGCTTGTCAGCATCGAAGCGGTAGCAGTTACCGAACTCAAAGAAACAGAGGTCTGTGAACTTGCGGCTCACGTTGCGCTGTATACTCTCAAGACCGCCGAACAGCATTGTCTGGCGCATCACATTGAGGTCGTTGCTGAGTGGATTCATCAGGCGTACGAGGTTCTCGCTCTTGAAACTCTCAAGACCTTCGTAATAACCCGCCGCTGTGAGTGAATTGTTGAGTATCTCATTGAATCCACAGCCCACAAGCTGCTCCGAAACAATATTCTGCAACTTATGGGACTTATCCTCGGCACCCTTTGTAATTATTGAAGAGTGCAGAGTATTATCGAAATTCACATTGTTGTAGCCGTAGATACGCATTATATCCTCAACAACATCACAAGGACGCTGTACATCCACACGGTAAGGAGGGACAAGCAGTGAAAGCCCGTTCTCACTCTCTGCGGCAATCTTCATCTCAAGTGAAATCACAATGCTCTTCACTGTCTCTGGCGCAAGTTCAACACCGATGAGGTTGTTCACATAGCTATAATCGAGCTCAACTTTGAAATCCTCAACTGGAGCAGGATAGATATCCTTTATCTCCATTGAGATTGTACCGCCGGCAAGTTCCTTAATGAGCATTGCGGCCTGTTTCAGTGCATAGATAACGCAATTTGGGTCTGTACCGCGCTCATAGCGGAAAGAGGCATCGGTCTGCAGACCATGACGGCGTGCAGTCTTGCGTACCCATGTAGGATGTAAGTATGCGCTCTCGAGGAAGACATTCTTTGTCTCCTCCGTCGTACCCGACTCAAGACCGCCGAACACACCCGCAATACACATGGGCTCCTCGGCATTACATATCATGAGGTCACGCTCCGAGAGCTTACGCTCCACCCCGTCAAGAGTTACAAACGGAGTACCCTCGGGAAATGTACGTACCACGACCTTGCCACCCTTGATTTTGTCAGCATCAAAACAGTGCATAGGCTGACCGTATGCGTGAAGTATGAAGTTTGTGATATCTACAATGTTGTTGATTGGGCGGATACCGATTATATGCAGCTTGTTCTTCAGCCACTCCGGGCTCTCCTTTACAGTGACACCCTTTACAGTGACACCTGCATAGCGCATGCAGGCCTCGGTGTTCTGCACCTCTATATCAATGTTCAACGAGTTGTCGTCAACCTTGAAATCATCGCATGACGGGCGATGCAGGGCACTGCCGCCCTTATTCTGCATTGCGTAGGCATAGAGGTCGCGTGCGACACCGTAGTGAGAGCAGGCATCGGCACGGTTAGGTGTGATATCGACACCAATCAGATATTCGCTCTTGATATTATAGTACTCCTTGGCCGGTGTACCGGGAACTGCATCTGCCGGCAACACGATGATTCCATCATGACTGTTGCCGATACCTATTTCATCCTCGGCGCATATCATACCGAAAGACTCGGCACCACGAATCTTGCCCTTCTTGATTGTAAAGCACTCATCGCCACTATAAAGTTTTGTACCGATGGTTGCAACAACCACCTTCTGTCCAGCAGCCACATTAGGTGCACCGCACACGATCTGTACGGGGTTACCGTCACCCAGGTTTACGGTTGTAATATGCAAGTGGTCGCTGTCCGGGTGATCGACACAGGTAAGCACCTCGCCGATAACCAAGCCCTCAAGGCCACCCTTTATAGTCTGCACCTCCTCTACTCCGTCAGTCTCGAGACCGATTGAAGTGAGCGCCGCAGAAACCTCTTCGGGAGTCATGTCGAAATCAACATACTCCTTAAGCCAATTATAAGAAATGTTCATATATTATAGTTTTTATATTCTGCATTATAAAAGCATGAAACAGAGCAATACATATGTACTTTCACTTATACGCTCCAATAATGTTACGTCAAATGGAGACATCTTTATATTGCCTACAATGTTTCAAATTGCAAAATTACATTTTTTTCTTCAAATACAGAAGACTAAGCAAAGGAAAATATATTATAATATATTTATATCATCAATATACAATCCATACACCCGCTACCGATGCAAACAAAAAAGCGGGAGATATTTCTCCCGCTTGGCTAATCCACAACGTATGGATTTATTTTGGTCGCTATTACTTGTTGAGCAATGCATCCACGGCCTTTGCCTTTGCGGCATCAACCTCAGCCTTGGCAGCAGCCTTGGCAGCATCTACCTCAGCCTGAGCCTTTGCTTTAGCAGCATCAACCTCTGACTGGACTCTTGCCTTTGCAGCATCTTCTACAGCCTCCGTAGCAGCCTTGACCTCAGCCTTTGCAGCATCAACCTCGGCATTGATTGCAGCCTCGATAGAGTTCGCCTCTGCCTCAACCTCAGCCTCGACAGCATTCACAACTTCAGTAGCTTCTGCCTCAACAGCAGCCTTCACTTCATTTACTACCTCCTGAACAGGAGCAACCTCTTCGGCAGCAGCATTCGCCTCACCCTTTGGAGCTGAACCACCACATGCGATCAATGCGGCAGATGCGATCAACATGAAAATCTTTTTCATAACAATAGAATTAAGTTAATTTTTTAATGGTTAGTTTATCTCTGTGACAATTTTAAATCAATTTTCGCTAAATGCAAAACTTTTTTCTCTAAAAATATCAAATTTTATGGAAAATAAACATTTCCGGAAGTCAAATATAGCGCTATATGCTGTTTCGTATACCTCAAAAAGTACGAGTATGATCACATTTTATAATATGTCAAAAACGTAATTGTCGCAGGAGTAAAAAAAGACAATATTTATTTTTACTTTGTGCCTTGTTTTGCGACATGTTTGTAGAAATGCAAATCAAATGAAAAAAACAGATTTTGAAATATTATCCGAAAAGCTCAGGCCCAAGTTGCTTTCTGTGGCGCGTAATTTCTCTTATGTCTCGGGAATCGAGGCTGAAGATGTGGTCCAAGAGGCACTTATAGCCCTGTGGAACATTACCCTACAGGGACAAGAGGTAAGGAACATCGAAGCAATGGCTACAAGGATTGCAAAGAATATCTGTGTCACTCACTACCGCAGGATTCATCTTGACACCCAATCCCTGCTCCACGACAATTACATTGGAGGTTCCGAGGCCACCCTACTCACTGACATGGAGGATTTAAGGACCATAAAAAAGAGCATATATGCATTGCTTACCAATACCCAGAAGGAGTATCTGCGCATGAGGAATGACGAAGGGATGACGCTCGAAGAGATTGCAGAGGTTACCGGCAAACCCAAGACAAGCATAAAGTCAACTATCTCCGCAGCAAGAAAACAGATGTTGGAACTAATAAAGAAACAGTTATGAAAGATATAAATGATAAAGATTACCGCACAGCGCTCATTGCAAGATATCTTGAGGCTGAGACAACGGTTGCCGAAGAGGCTCTGCTTGCCGGTTACTACGCAGCGAACAAGCCCGATGATGACGAAGCGGCAGTAGCCGGGATGATTATGATGGAGCACGCCGATGCCCCATTACTCTCAAGGGAAGGCGCAAAGGAGTATGAGCGCATCATCAATATGGCACCTGCGCGTCCAGGAAAGAAAAAACTGTACCGTCTGCTATGGTCAGGTGGCATTGCCGCAGCTGTGGTGCTGCTGTTCTTTTTCAGCTACGGCACCCGGGAAGAGCCCGAACCATACGCTGCCTTTGACACGATAGAGCTCGCCGAGCATATGCAGCAGATAATGAATCTGAATATGGAGGATGTGACATCCATCAAGGCCTCGCCCGTACAGGAGTGTGTGTTGCTCACGGCAACGCTTGCCGACGGAAGCACAAAGACATTCGTCATGAGCAAATCAGAAGAAGAAGAAGGAAGTACTTCATTCATAGCAATAAATTAACAACCAAAAAAACTTAACGTATGAGAACCTTATTATTGACGGCACTTTGTGCCGTAGCCATCAGTTCACAGGCTGTAGAGGAAAAGAGAGATACTGTAGACAAGTATATAATCGACAAGAAGGCAGTAGCACATTTTGACGGTTCGCAGCTCGAAGGCAAACGTGTCCAGAAGTATATGATAGCATATAAAGAGAACGGCAATGTGGTAGAGAAGAATCACCTTATCTACACCGACGGCCAGGCAAGCATTGTTTTATCAGGTACAGTGACAGACAATGGCATTATTGCTGATAATACCGTAGAAGCCCTTATTGTTGTTGACGGGACAGAAGTCTCTCCAGAATCATTCTCAAAGATGAATGCAGAGGATATCAAGAGTATGACTGTTTTGAAGGAGAAAGCAGCAGTTATGTTATACGGAGATAAAGGCCGTAAAGGAGTCATTCTCGTAGAGACGAAAGCCGGTAAGGCAAAACCACTTATCCTCGTGGACGGTCATGAGTGTGCTCCGGATGAAATTGTAACAATAAAACAGGAAGACATATCAAATGTCGTCACTTATAAGGCCGGCTCGGCTCCTGCCAATACATACAAGGAAAAAGGCCGTGGAGGTGTCATTATCATAACAACCAAGAATGGTAGCGGAATGAAAATATTACGGGCGAGAGACAAAAAATAAGAATATATTTCAAGTAGAGAGTGCCGCGGCACTCTCTACAATTATTTTGTGAGCGCGTCACTTTATTCTCGCCCGCTTGTACAACTTTCACTCGTTTTTGTTATATTTGCAGTCAAATAAAAAAACAGCAAATAAAATGAGCAAGATTATACTTACCGGCGACCGCCCTACCGGACGTCTCCACTTGGGACACTATGTAGGTTCTCTGCGCCGTCGCGTGGAGTTACAGAACTCCGGCGTTTATGACAAGATATTCATAATGATTGCCGATGCACAGGCACTTACCGACAACGCCGACAATCCCGAGAAGGTGCGCCAGAACATCATCGAGGTAGCACTTGACTACCTTTCAGTAGGCATTGACCCGTCGCAGTGTACAATATTCATACAGTCACAGGTTCCCGAGCTTTGCGAGCTCGCGTTCTACTACATGAACCTTGTTACGGTATCACGTCTGCAGCGTAATCCTACTGTGAAGACTGAAATCCAGATGCGCAACTTCGAGGCGAGCATCCCCGTGGGATTCTTTACCTACCCCATCAGTCAGGCATCGGATATCACAGCGTTCCGCGCCACAACCGTTCCGGCGGGCGAGGACCAGCAGCCAATGATTGAGCAGGCCCGTGAGATTGCACGCCGTTTCAACGGTATCTATGGCGAGACACTTGTTGAACCTGAAATATTGTTGCCGACCAACAGCATCTGTTGTCGCCTGCCGGGAACTGACGGCAAGGCAAAGATGAGCAAGTCGCTCGGCAACTGCATCTACCTCTCCGATACAGCCGAGGAACTCAAGCAGCATGTGATGTCAATGTACACAGACCCTGACCACATACGCGTTCAGGACCCGGGTAAGGTCGAGGGCAACACCGTGTTCACATACCTCGATGCATTCTGCCGTCCCGAGCACTTCGAGAAGTACCTCCCCGACTACCCCAACCTCGATGAGCTGAAAGCACACTACATGCGTGGTGGCTTGGGCGATGTCAAGGTAAAGAGATTCCTCATTGCAATCCTCGAGGAAGAACTTGCCCCCATACGTGCACGCCGAAAGGAGTGGGAGAAGAAGATTCCCGAGGTTTATGCACTCTTGCAGAATGGCTGCGAGGCTGCACGTGCAGTAGCAGCCGACACTCTTGCCGACGTGCGCCGTGCAATGAAAATAAACTACTTCGAAGACAAAGAGCTTATTGAAGAACAGGCAAGGAAATTTGCTGAGAGTAAGTAAAATTCTATATACCATACGGCAACAGGGCAACAAATGCTGCCCTGTTGCCGTATTATTATGCGGAATCCAATACTACACAATGGGAAAAAACGTATTTTTGCCATTATAAACAACCGCAGAAATATGACAACACTTACCTTAATAGAAAAACAGAGACTTATCAACCATGTGCAACAAAACAGCCACTCAAGAAGCATCATCTACACTATAATTAAAGCTATCACGGAGTTTGATAATATTAGTCTTGAAGATTTCAGACCGCCGGTCCTGCCTAGACATATTTACGTCCGATTAGTGGAAGAATATTCACTTCAACATAGAGCTCATGGAAGAACATGTTTCCAAACCTCCATACCACCGGTTGCTGCACAAAGGATGTCATATATCGATTTGGGGGCTGTCGGTTGTCTTGCACCAAAAAGTTCTTCAGAGAATTGTTCTATGCAGAGTGAGCCCACCCCCGTGTCATACACTCCCGGTACGCCATCTTTCACTCCCGACAAACATAAGGACACAAACAGGTTGAGCAGTTTCTTTCGTTGGTTCCGTCACATTTTCAATAAGAGGCCAGAATACAACGACGTAATGGCATCCGTATTTGCTCCAGCAGAAATAGGACGCCGTTCATACATGATAACACAAGTATACATTCACCTCCCTGAAGAAACCGAAAAGGTAAAGGCACTTGCGACAGAGCCACAAAATGGGACTGAACGACGTGATTATATTCCGCTGCAATGGAAACTAAAAAAAGGTGACAAAGTGGATGTTCGTCTGATAATTCGTGGCGAGGGAGCAGTATACATGGATGAGATCAAAAGAGTTGAATGGAAAGGTTCCTTCACAAAATGCAGTTTCCAATATTTTGTAAAGGATGATACCGGTATAAGGGAATTACACAGCACTATACTCCTTTCCGTAAATGGCATACCTATTGGCGAGATGATGTTCTGTTCTGAAATCACATATTTCCCAAGAGTGATACACCCCAAAGTCATTACACATAAATACAGCAAAGTCTTTATCTCATACTCGCATAAGGATGAGGCAAGCGTGAAGTCATTCCACGAAGGATTAGAGTTGGCAGGCATTGATCATTTCTACGATCGCAAATACCTAAAAACAGGAGACATCTTCCCACTGGTAATACAAGACTATATCAACAGCGCTGACCTTTTTGTATTGTTCTGGTCAGAAAATGCCATGAATAGCGAGTACGTAAGAAAAGAATTGGAACAAGCGCTTAACAGAGCTTTTCCCAAAGTATCTCCCCCGCATACAGCCAAGCTTTCAATATATCCCATGAGCATTGAGCCACGCGCAGAACTGCCAAGCAGCATGAAAGATCATTACCATTTTTGTGAAATGTGAAATAAAGCCTCGATATCTCGAGGCTTTATTTCACATTTCATTATCACAAGTATCATCAGGCCGTAAATCCTATCTCACGATACACTTTTCCACTCCTCTTTTCAGGTTTGTACATCGCATAGGCGGCACTGACATCATCAACCGTCACAAAGCGGTAATCATCACGGCTTTCAGCACCGTCTGACAGCAGAAGCCTTTCGCCCTGCGCCGGTATAATACCGTTATTCACGTACTGTTCAATCCATCGGGCATTGCTGAACCCCCACTCCTTGTTCTTCACACACTCCCCGATGCTCCCATGCAGCAAGTCACGCGCCTCTGCAGTGAGCTCATAATCCTGCTGTTGCAGTTTCTGCTCTGCAATCAGCATCAGTTCATCAGCTGTATAATCCTCGAATTCGAACCTGTAAGGAAAACGGCCGCTCAGTCCCTGGTTGCTACGCATCATCATATCCATCTCCTTCGCATATCCTGCAAAGATTACAACCATATCACAGTTCTCCTGCGCCATTACCGTCAGCAGGCACTCTATCGCACGATAGCCGAAATCCTTGCGGTCGGCCAGACTGTCACACAGCGTATATGCCTCATCGACAAAGAGGATGTTGCCCTTCGCCTCATTAAGTATACGCTGCATGTTACGTTCAGTCTCGCCTATGTAACGCCCCACAATCTTGCCTCGGTCAACGAATACGACATCTCCTTTCGAGAGCAGCCCCAACGAACGGTAAATGCGCCCCATCATCTTGGCGACAGTTGTCTTGCCCGTTCCCGGATTACCTGTGAATATCATATGATGCGCCTCGCCACTCTTTACCCTGAGCCCGAGACGGCGACGCTCAGCATTCATTTTCAGCATATTGAAGGTCCTTATTATGTTCTTCTTCACACTGTTGAGCCCGACCATAGCATTCAACCGACCGATACTCTCTTCAAACTCTTTTCCTCTTCCTTTGACAATTTTCTCCATGTCAATGTCACAGGCTTCAATGGTCGTGTGGAAATCCCTACCCTCATCACCGCCGTCGCCGAGCACCGCCAATGAACGGCTGATGAAATTCTCGACAATTCCATTCTTCACGAATTCAGTTATATCAGCCATCGTCAAACCGCTGAGGCAACCGCTGCTATCGGCACACTTCGCTGCATCTGTAAGGATGTGCTGCGCATCGGAAGAGAGCCTCAAATCATATACCAGCAGTTCATTTACCACCTGAGCCACATAAGTATCAGCACTCATATTGCATGTCGATATGCAGTTGGAGGGCGGAAAGCATTTTTTCAGTTGCGGGTAACAGTCGAAGAGCTGATTGACCTCGGCAGGGCTGCCGATGAGACATACCGCAAAGAAGACATTGTTCGCCATCGCGTCAAGCATCCTGTTTACGACATTTGAGCCATTACCCACAAGAGCCGTAATATTATAGAAAGCGATACATTTGTTGTTGCACCCGTCAAACAGTTCATTGACCTCATTGTTCAGGTTTATATTATTGGCGTCTGTCAGAGAAACACAGTCTGCAGAGTCAAAGTAATATCTGTTCCTGAACATGCGGCTCATACGGCTCAACTCACGGAGTTCCCAGACGCTGTATCCGCCATTGTATATGAAGTTCGGTACGGCATCTATCACACCAAGCCCCATTGAACGACGCTTGCTGTTCAGAGAGTCACGTGAGCAACTTGAGAGGAAATATCTTTTCATCTCCAACGTGGCATTGCTCTCGCGGAAAGAATGCCAGCTGCTCCTTTTTTCGAGTTCCTTCAACATGAGATATTCCGTACCGAACTGTTTTAGCTCGGAAACATCAGTCGCCACCACCACACCATTGTCGACGGAGAGTCCGATTCTCCAGCGGGGAGTATCGTTCTCTACAACAAAGAGCCGGTACTCTCCGAAAAGGGCACTCCTTGCCTTAAGACGTACAGCAAGGTTCTTTCTCTTATGCTTGCAGAACACTCCCCAAGGGAATGCAGCGCCACGTGCCACAAGGTTATAGTTACGGTTATACATGAAAAGCGAATAGCCATACCTCTTGTCGACAGCCTTATCGAAACCAAAAGAGAGGTCAAGAAACTCTCCCGAAGCATCCATGCCGACCTTTACTTTTTCCAACGCCACATCCGGCAACTTGACATCGCCGTCAACTTTAGTAAAAGGTATGCAGCAACCACCGTTGCAGTTCCTGTAGAGGGACGCAAGTCCCTCTATTTCAATGCCCCACAGATAAAAGAAGTAGTTGCCGTTGGAAAGCCCCTTCATTATATTTTCAGAATTGAGCATAAGGCTGTTTTCATCACTATTATATACAAGCGCCTCGCGCCTGAGCGGATAACTTCTCGCGGCTTTATATACGTAAACCACCGGAACGCACCCTTCCTTTATCCCCCTGACGGTATGTGCAGTAAGCGTAAGAGAGGGAGAACATCCGTCAGTCACGGCAAACACCACGGGTTCCCCTGCAAGTTGCTGTTTTTCATAGCAACCATTCCCGAGCATAAGTCTTGATGCCCAGCATGAATGGGGCTGTTCCGGCATGCAATATACATCCCCTCCCAATTCAAAGTTGACATATCCATTCTGGAACTCGGGGAAGCCCTCATCGTAATAATAATCATCAAAATGCATACATGAACTATCATCTTTATCGGATTTCTCCTTTGCCTGCTCTTCAAATTCACTACGTACAAATTCATCCAGCAGCCTGTCAAAATCATCATCACCGTCATCGGCGGAAGCAAATACCTGGTTGTTCTTCACGCTCATCATCTTGTTCTCATAATCGTTGTATATAGTTCTATTCTCCATAATTATCAATATTTAGATTAATGAATAAGTTCTTTCCATCGGAGTGATGGAGACTATTATTATCTGTGGATGTCAGCAACAAACGCGACACGCCACCCATGCCCGCATTCCGGGGCACACAAAGCACCTCCTGTACATGTTTTTAACACAAACAGGGAACTGCACACAAAATAAGATTGTCTGCTTAGCCGACAATGAAAGGTTACGAAGGTGCATACATGACCTTCACTTTTCACATCCTCATGATGCGAAAAGTACAACCGTTAAATTTCAATTCAAGGTACTGTACAAAAAGTCAAAGAACATCATGTCTGGCAAGACCGCACACGTGGCCCTGTCAAAAGCATTCCATTGTTCTTTGATTCTTGTGTTGAGAATTTCACTATTGTAATTTTCAAGAAGGCCCATAAGTGGACCTCTATTGATAAGAGTTGTAAACAACTGCATTTCTATCGCGAATATAGATATTTTCTTTGAAACAAAAGATATTTCAGCAAAAAAATCCCATTCACGGTTTCCTCAAACGACCTTACCATCCTTCTAATGCCCTAAATGAGAGCATTATCAGAACGGCATAGGCTCATTCGGAGCCGAAGCAAGTTCCGGCGGCATCTGCTCGTTCTGCATATATGTCGGGATATCCGGTATATATTCAGGCTCCGACGGTATCGAGGAGTTCATCTTGGAACCGCGCATCACAGGCATGTCGCCCGGAGGAGGCGCCAGCGTCTCATCATCAAGGTTCATGAAACGCGCATACTCCTTGCGGAAGATAAGCGGCACATTGTCCAGTCCACCGTTACGATGCTTCGCGATGATGATTTCAGCCTTTCCGCGCCAGTCAAAGTCTCCGTCCTTATATATATGGAAATACTCAGGACGGTTCACGAACATTACGATATCGGCATCCTGCTCAATGGCACCCGACTCACGAAGGTCACTGAGTTGAGGACGTTTGCCCTCGATACCCTCACGTCCCTCGACATTACGGTTCAGCTGACTGAGCGCCATGACTGGGATGTTCAACTCCTTGGCAAGTCCCTTGAGCGCACGCGAGATTGTACTGATTTCCTCCTGACGGTTGCCCTTACCTGTGTTGGCAGTCATCAGCTGCAGGTAGTCAATGAATATCATCTTCACACCATGCTCGCGTACCATGCGTCGTGCCTTGGAACGGAGCTCGAAGACCGACAGCTGCGGGGTATCATCAATGTACAGGGGAGCATTCTCGAGCTGTACGATCTTGCTGTCGAGCTGACCCCATTCGTAGCGCTCGAGCTGACCGCTACGGATTTTGTCACCGGGAATCTGGCACACGTTACAGATGAGACGCTGCACAAGCTGCACGTTACCCATCTCAAGAGAGAACATGCCTACAGGAATACCTTGGTCTACTGCCATATTACGGATGAGCGAGAGGGCGAAGGCTGTCTTACCCATAGCCGGACGTGCGGCAAGAATGATGAGGTCGGTAGGCTGCCATCCCGACAGCACCTTGTCGAGGCGGTGATAGCCCGTGCTTAGTCCGCTGATACCGCTCGTGTTCTGCGATGCCTTCTGAATCTGCTTGTAAGCCTCGCTGATAACAGGATTAATCTGGGTAAAATCCTTCTTCATGTTATGGCTCGATATCTCGAACAGCTCCGACTCGGCCTGCTGCATCAGCACCTCGATATCCTGAGTCTCATCAAATGCCTGCACCTGTGTCTTGCTTGTGAACTTGATGAGGTCACGTGCTAGTTTCTTCTGTGCAATGATGTTCGCATGATACTCGATGTTCACCGAAGATACTACGCGACTTGTAAGCTGGGCAATGTATACAGGACCTCCAACCTCTTCAAGTGTACCCTTGCTGCGCAGAAACTCTGTCACTGTAAGGATGTCGATGGGGCGGTCACTGAGATCCATCTGCTGTATTGCATCAAAAAGCAGCTGATTTCGCTTGTCATAGAACGATTCGGGCTTGAGTGTTCCGCCAAGACGTCCCATGGCATCGCTATCAATCATCAACGCACCCAGCACAGCCTCCTCAAACTCAAGAGCCTGAGGCTGTACATGTCCATACTCGCTTAATTTAGGTGTTGTGTCGGCAGCCTGACGTCGCGGTGCCCTTCTCTTTGGTGTTGTCGTATCTTCCATAACTCAATTTTCCGACCGCGAAGATACACACATTGTCCCAATGAGAAGCAAGCACACGGCATCTCTTTATCAACAAAAAAAAGCAAGTTATCAACGGGGAATGGAACTATTGTATTACCTTTGCCGAAAACGTGATACTTATATGGTAACATTCCCTAATGCAAAGATAAACCTCGGGCTTGATGTCGTTGAGAAGCGTCCCGACGGCTACCACAATCTCGAGACAGTATTCTACCCCATTCCGTTGGAGGATGTTCTGGAGATTACTACGGTAAAGGATGAGAACGCACCCGACTACACATTCACCATGCATAACGCAGTCTTTGAAGGCGACAACAACGACAACCTTGTCGTAAAGGCATATAAGGTTCTTGCCGCCGACCACAAACTGCCGAAGGTAGAGATGGCACTCTACAAGAACATACCCACAGGCGCAGGCCTTGGCGGAGGCAGCGCCGACGCGGCCTTCGCCCTGAAGATGCTCAACGGAATTGCAGCTCTTGGGCTCAGCGATGAGAGACTCGAAGAGTATGCGGCACGAATCGGTGCCGACTGTGCTTTCTTTATAAGGAATACGCCCGCATACGCGACCGGCATCGGTAACATTCTCTCCCCCACTACATGCAACTTGAGCGGATATACCCTTGTCCTTGTGAAGCCCGAGATTCATATCTCCACCAAGGAGGCATACTCACTTGTACGCCCTGCCGCAGCAGAGACTCCGTTGACAGAAATTATCAAACAGCCCGTTGCTGAATGGAAAGGAGTAATGAAGAACGACTTCGAGAAGAGCGTCTTTGCGGCACACCCCTCAATGGAAAAAATCAAGGAACAGCTTTATGCCATGGGTGCCATCTATGCATCGATGTCAGGCAGTGGCTCGGCATTCTTCGGCATTTTCAAGGATGAGCAGGATATCGAAAAGATAAAAGCCCTGTTTCCGGGAATGTTCTGCTGGTGCAGAAGGATGTAAAAAAGCGATTGCCCCGTGATTCACATCAGGGGGCAACCTAAACACAAACACAAAATAAAACACGACAAAACTACTATGCTATCCTCACCCGCCGTTTCGCAACGTGCCGGACTTTGACATCCCGCTGCGGGTGGTATGCAACAGATAAACATCGCAGCAACCATGTTTGTTCTGCTACCGGATGTTAAAAAAACAAAAACGCCTCTCGCAGTATATTGTGAGGGGCGTTTGGCTTGTAACCGCAGCCATAATAAAGGCCGGCAAAAATGTCAATCTGTCATTGCTTCAATTTAGCCATAAAGCGCTCAACGTCTACAATGAAACGCACATGTGTTCCCTTGCCGATTATGCCGGCATCATCACATGCCTCTACATTGAACTGCAACTTACGTCCTTCGACCGCGACAAGAGTTGCCGTAGCACTTATCTCGGAACCAAGCGCCGATGGTTTAATATGCGTGGTATTAATTTCCGAACCCACTGTAGTGGAGCCCTCGGGCAGATAAGGAGCGACAGCGTTCATTGCTGCATTCTCCATGAGTGCGACCATTGACGGTGTCGCGAAGACATCAAGACCTCCCGACCCCACAGCCGACGCACAGTTCTCCAACGAAACCTTTACCTTGCTTGTATAACTCAATCCCTCTTTAAGCATAACTGTAATCTTTTTGTTCACGTGGCAAAAATAGGCCATTTTTATCTTTTGCCAAAAGAAAAGCTGCCTACTTGTTTGTTTTAAACAAAAAAAAGATGAAACAAGAGGTTGCAGAATTTCTTTCACAGAAAATCGGATGGCTGCTCGGGCAGCTCGGCATCGCCGAGAACATTGCAAGCAGAATTGACACGTTCATACTTGTTCTGCTCATACTCATATTGACATATATCATTGCAGAGGTCATATACCGCATACTCCTTTTCGTGTCGAGACGCATCATCAGACGCAAGCGGTATCTCTTTCTCGAAAAGCTGAGCGAGAAAGGAAGGCTTCGCAAGCAGGCATATATAATACCGCCGATAATGCTCATAAGCATGATTCCGTTCCTCATAGATGACAAGGGAGTGATGTTCATCTACATTGAGCGTGCCGCATGGATATATTTTGCCGTAACTATTGTCATAGCAGTGAATGCACTGCTGAGCACGATAGGCGAATCGGTGTTCACGAACAGCAAGTACCACGACAGGCCGATAAAGGGATTCATACAGATAAGCAAGGTCATCGTATATCTCATTGCCGCAATAATTGTGATATCAATCATTACCGGGAAGTCGCCTCTCTACCTCATCGGGGGTCTTGGTGCATTCGCCGCCGTACTGATGCTCATAAGCAAGGACAGCATCATGGGTTTTGTAGGCGGGTTCCTGCTGCTCGAGAATGACATGGTGCGGTTAGGTGACTGGATTGAGATGCCCGGCACGAGCATCAACGGTAACGTGATTGACATATCGCTGACTATTGTGAAGGTGCGGAACTGGGACAACACAATAGCTACCGTGCCGCCCTACACGCTCATAAATGAGACATTCCTAAACTGGCGTGGCATGAGTGAGAGCGGCGGACGGCGCATAGCACGAGGGTACACGATAAAGCTCGACAGCATTAAGCCATGCAACGAGAACATGCTGCGTAGGGTAAGGCGGCTCAACAAGGAGTTTTCGCAATATATAACAAAGAAGATTGAACAGCAGCAGAAAGGCAACGCCTGCAACACGTCCAACCCCGAGGGTCTTGCCAACGGGACCATTGACACCAATGCCGGACTCTTCCGCGCCTATGCCGACATGTATCTTCACCGTCACCCGCTCATCAGCAAGGAGATGCTTATTATGGTACGTACACTCGAGCCCAAAGAGAGCGGCCTCCCCATCCAGTTCTACTGCTTTACCTCGGATACCGACTGGAGCAATTATGAGAGTATACAGTCCGAGATTATGGAGCACTTCGCATCGGTAATGCCACTCTTCGAGCTCTACCCGTTCCAGAGCGCCGGCGCACGTGACACTGTCATAAGCGGACTGCTCGAAGGACAATATCCGCTTGAGCGCATAGAGGGATTGCCGTACAAGACACTGAAATAAGTATAGGTTAACAAACGATGAATATTTATCTGAATTTCAATTCTCTATTCTATCTTTTTTACACATACGGCGATAACAAAATTTCACATTCCATATAATTTTGTGCAATTTTTAATTGAATATTTGTTCTTTTTGCACTACTTTTGCGCCCGCAAAAGAACAATAAGTTTAAATACGCACTAAAACGTAGAATTTATGACCAAAATTAAAGACAATTGTGTATTGATTACAGGCGGAGCATCAGGCATAGGCCGCATAATGGGCCGCATGGCATTGGAGAAGGGCGCACGCTGTTTGGTAATTTGGGACATCAACGAGGCGAACATAGCTTCAACAATAAAGGAGTTCAACAGCATTGGCAAGGCAATAGGATATAAAGTGGATGTTTCGGACAGTGAACAGGTTGCCGAAGTAGCTCAAATGACAACAAATGAGTGTGGCAACGTAGATATACTCATCAACTGCGCCGGCATTGTCGCCAACAACAGGACATTCGATGAGCAGAGCATCAGTGACATCGAGCGTACGATGAAGATAAATTCAATTGCACCTATGGTAATTGCACAGCAGTTCCTTCCAGGAATGATTGAGCGTAACCACGGCCATATATGCAACATTGCATCGGCAGCAGGAATGATTTCCAACCCCCGCATGTCGGTATATGCAGCAAGCAAATGGGCTGTCATCGGCTGGAGCGACAGCGTGCGCATCGAGCTCAAGCAGATGAAGAGCAAGGTACGTTTCACTACCATTGCGCCCTACTTCATCAACACAGGCATGTTCGACGGTGTAAAGTCACGTATATTCCCGATTCTGAAGCCGGAACCGACTTCACGCAAAATCATCAACGGCATCGAGAAAAACAGGAACTTCAAGGGAATACCTTTCGGCTACCACTTCATACGTTTCTGCCAGGCCATATTGCCAACCTCGATTTTTGATTATATATTTGGAGAGGTTGTCGGAATATTCCATGCAATGGACAACTTTACCGGCCGCCAGAATAAACAGCAGTAAACCGTTCAAATCCTAAGAGCATGAGCATACAGAACACACCTGTAACAGAGATAAAAAACATTGTCGAGTCGCAGCGACTCTTTTTTGCGAGCAATGTGACACTTGAACGCAAATTCCGCAAAGAGCAACTTAAGAAACTGAAGAAAGCACTTGTCGAGTGGGAGAAACCGTTATGCGAGGCTTTATGGAAAGACCTCCATAAATCGACCGAGGAGGCAATAATGACCGAACTTAGCATCGTGAACGGCGAAATCATGAACCATCTAAAACATCTGAAGTGCTGGATGAAGAGCCGCAGCGTATGCACGCCGTTGAAGATGATGCCGTCACGCAGCCGCGTAGTGAGCGAGCCTCTCGGCAATGCGCTCATAATTTCGCCATGGAACTACCCCGTACAGTTGCTCCTGAACCCGCTGGTGGGAGCGATTTCGGCCGGCTGCACCGCCATACTGAAACCCTCGCCTTATGTACCCAACGTGTCACGCGTCATTGAGGAGATGATAACCGCCACATTCGACAGACGTTACGTAGCTGTGGTTCAGGGCAACCGCGATGTGAACAGTTCGCTCCTTGAAGAGCGTTTCGACATCATATTCTTTACCGGCAGCCCTTCACTCGGACGCAAAGTAATGGTTGCAGCAGCCAAGCACCTGACACCCGTCGTGCTTGAGCTTGGCGGCAAGAGCCCATGTATTGTAGACAAGGATGCCGACATTGAGATTGCAGCACGCCGCATTGCGTGGGGAAAGACCCTGAATGCGGGACAGACATGCATTGCCCCCGACTATCTGCTCATACACCGCAGCCGCGAGAATGAGTTTGTCGAGGCTTTCCGCAAGGCATTAATGCGCCTTCATGGCAGGGATATAAAGGCAAACAGGCATTATGTCCGTCTTGTCAGCGACAAGGCATTCGAACGTGTAAGCAGCTACATAAAGGAGGGCAATATTGCCCTCGGTGGCTGGACCGATGCCAAAGAACGCTACATTGAGCCTACACTGCTCAAGGATGTAAAGGAGGATTCGCCGGTAATGCAAGAGGAGATTTTCGGCCCGGTGCTGCCCATGATACCTTTCAATGAGCGCATCGAGGCGCTTGAATTCGTACGCAAGAGAGAGAAGCCCCTCGCGCTCTACTATTTCGGCAAGGAGAAGGACGGCAAGGAGTTCATACGCCTTACCTCGGCCGGCGGGTCATGCATCAATGACACTATCATGCACATCGCCAACGAAAATATCCCGTTCGGTGGCGTGGGCAACTCAGGCATGGGACACTACCACGGCAAGCTGAGTTTCGATGCATTCTCGCACCAGCGTTCTGTAGTGGTGACACCTACATGGCTCGACCTGCCATTCCGCTACATGCCATACAAGATGTTCAGTCTTGTAAAGAAACTTTTATAAGAAATAGAGATGCACCTGTGGTGCAAGAAAAATTTTCTGTTCAAAAAAATAGGATTAATTTTCTGTTTTTGAACAGAAAATTTTAAATTTGCGGAATACTGGGAATATCTTCACAAATTTAAAAGATTCTTGATATTATTATGAAAGAACACTTGCTAAGCCTTGACACCCTAAATATAAACCTGGGATCAGGGGAAATGGTTATCGTAAACTTCATTCTGGCGTTTGTGATGTTCGGGGTTGCTCTGAGCATCAGGATATCAACATTCAAGAGTATCTTCAAAAAGCCGAAATCCGTATCCATAGGTCTGCTGTTCCAATGGGTAGCCTTGCCTGCACTGACATGCCTGCTTGCGATTGTACTCAATCCGTTCATTACACCCATGGTCGCACTGGGCATGATTCTTGTGGCATCATGTCCTGGAGGAAACATCTCGAATTTCCTCTCATCACTATCAAAAGGTAATGTCGAGCTTTCAGTATCAATGACTGCCATTTCAACACTTTTCGCATCATTGATAACACCATTGAACTTCTGGTTCTGGGGAACACACTACTGCCGCTTCGCATCAATCAGGAATGACATCCCCACACTCGACATCCCGTTTGCCGAGATGTTGTCACAGATTATCCTCATCCTCGGTATTCCCATCGTGCTTGGACTCTTCTTCTCGCACAAATTCCCTAATGTGGCCAAGAAGATTATCAAGCCTACACAGATAATCTCCATTCTCTTCTTTGTGGCAATGGTAGTTGTCTCGATGACACAGGTCCTTTCGGGATTCGAGCAGCGTTGGGAGGTATATGCAGCCATTCTGTGCGCATTGGTAATAGTGGTAATACATAATGCACTCGCCTTGAGCACCGGATATTTCGGCGGCAAGTTCACAAAACTGCCGAAAAAGGACTGCCGTACATTGGCCATTGAAATCGGTATCCAGAACTCAGGCCTCGCATTGGCACTGCTGTTCAACCCCGCCATTTTCTCACCCGAGCTCTGGATAGGCAACGGCGGCATGGTAATTGTCGCTGCATTGTGGGGTATATGGCACATCATATCAGGACTGACTATTTCATACTTTTTCCGTCGTACAAAAGCATAGTCTATGGGCAAGAGAAGAAAGATTCAGGAGAACGACTGGCGTTACGACGTCCTGCACTGGCTCGTTGACAGGACCACCAAGGTATCGTATCGCAGATTAAGGTACATAGGAACTGAGCGCATACCCAAGGACGGTGCAGTCATCTATGCGCCCAACCACACAGGAACACTCATGGATGCCTTGATTGTACTTGCCATGAGCCACGAGCCTACGGTATTCATTGCCCGTGCTGACATTTTCAAGAACCCCAAGCTCGCGAAGATGTTCAGATTCTTCAAGATGGCGCCTATCATGCGCATGCGCGACGGCATAGAAGAGGTCAAGAAGAACAACAAGACAATAGAAATGGCCGCCGATGTTCTGAAGGACAGGATTCCACTGTGTATCTTCCCCGAAGGAAAGCACCAGACAAAATATTCACTGCAGCCACTCTCCAAGGGTATATTCCGTATAGCCCTGCAAGCAAAAGAACAACTTGGCGACACACCGCTGTATATCGTGCCTATGGGTATAAGATACGGCAATTTCTTCCGCTTCCGCTCAACAGTAACACTGCAGGTAGGTAACCCCATCAATGTCGGGGAGTTCATAGCCAAGAACGAGGATAAGACACCTCAAGAACTGATGAACCTGATGAGAGGTTGCCTTGATGAGCGCATGAAAGAGACCATTCTCTACATTCCCAACGATGAGGAATACGACGCAAAGAATGAAATTTGCGCAGCGGTATCGGACAAACTGTTGAAGAAGCATGAATCGGTAGGCAATGCCCCGTTGGTCACAGCAAACCAGGAGGCTGCAAGGCGTATCGAGGAGATGAAGAGCGAGAAGCCCGAAGCGGCGGCGAGACTCATTGCATCAGCCGATGAAGCAGTCAAGATGCGCAGGAAAATGGGAATAAGCCTGAAGTCCGTAACCGGGCAACCAAAAATGCTTTCTATCATACTCAAGTCGCTGCTGTTGCTTGTCACACTCCCCTACACACTCGCGACAATGATACTCACACTGCCGATAATTGCTATCGGCAACATGCTGACAAAGAAATTCAAGGACCGCGCATTCCACAACTCGGTACGTTACGTACTGCATCTTGTACTTTGGCCCTTACTACTTATCATATATACAGCCATTGCCTTTGCAACCATGCCTCCGCTATGGGCTGCATGTGCAGTCGCAGCAGCCCTGCCCGCACCGGCCGTCGCACAGGAGACATTCAGAGCAGCACGCCTGATTGTGTCCGATTTCAGATTGCTGCGTTGCAAGCCACTCATGGCAAAATACAATGAGATAAGAAATCTGTTTTTCAATTAACGGAATCAAATTATGAAAAAACACATGTTCACACTAATCTGCGCATTGCTCACGTCGGCAAGCCTTCTTGCACAAGAGAGCGGCAATGCCACTGCAGAACCTGCCGGGAAGAGCAAGAAAGAGATTATAAAGAAAGGTCTGAATTTCGGTCCGCTGCCTGTCGTGGCATTCGATGCAGACAAGGGTCTCCAACTCGGTGCCCTGCTCAACATATTCGATTTCGGCGACGGAAGCAACTACCCCAACACCCGCCAGAGTCTCTATCTGGAGGCATCGTTCTTCACCAAGGGTTCACAGCTGTTCGTGATTTCATACGACAACAAATTCCTGATACCGGGAGTACGCTGGTCAACATCGGCAGTCCTCACCAACGAGAAAGCTATGGACTTCTACGGCTTCAACGGCTACATGTCATACTACGACCATGAGAAGGTCAAGCTCGGCAATGACAAGGACAACAAACTCAATTACATCTACACCCCCAAATATCGCCTGAACCGTATCAATTTCAATTTCAAGACAGACTTCACAGGCAACATCTGGAACAACAAACTGTTCTGGGAGGCAGGATACCACTTGAACAACATTAAGGCGGGATATGATGACCGTCAGGCACTGAACCTTGACAAGATAAACAAGGGCAAGGATGATTACAAGAAATTCCCCGAGACAGAGCCGACACTCTTCGACCTCTACCGCCGATGGGGCATAATCTCGGAAGATGAGGCATGGGGCGGCTTCAGCAGCGCACTGCGTCTGGGCCTGTTGCTCGACACACGCGACAAGGAGGGTGCCCCTTCAAAAGGAATATGGGCCGAGGCACATGTCACCCTTGCGCCCGACTGGTTGGGTACCACACACCCCTACTACCGCTACTCGGCTACATTCCGTCACTATGTGCCCATTGTAAAGGATGATGTACTCACATTCGCATACCGTCTGAACTACGAGGGTACATTCGGCAATAGTGCACCATATTACATGCTGCCGTTCATAACCGTCATGGGTGCCACATACGACCGCGACGGTATGGGCGGTTACAGGACTGTGCGAGGTATCATGCGCGACCGTGTGCAGGGTCTTGACATGGCGACATACAACGTAGAACTGCGTTGGAGATTCGTGAACTTCAGGAAGTGGAACCAGAACATAGCTTTCGGCCTTAACCTGTTCAGCGACGGAACAATGGTAACGAGGAACTACGATATGTCATTCCGTGGCGCCGATGAGCACCGTGCAGAATACGATGAGTACATGGCACAATCCGACCTTTCAAAAGACCGTCCACACATTACAGTAGGTGCAGGCTTACGCTTCATTATGAATCAGAACTTCATTGTAGCATTCGAGTACGGTATGCCGATAAGCAAGTTCAGCAGCGACAAGGCCATAAAGAAACAGGACGGCAACGGCGCGTTCTACATCAATACAGGATATCTGTTCTAAAAATCAGGGCACCTCGCAAGGGTGCCCTGATTTTGTGTATTGTATAACGTGTAACGTTTAGTGATGTAGGGGCGGTCGTAAAACAACTACAAATCTTTTTTCAAACAAATTTCCTTTTCATATGTTTCCAAAATTGGAAACTTTGTTATAGCTTTGCAAAAAAAGAATTGATGTTATGACTGCAAAAATTGATAACATTGGTGTAATGATTCGCAACGAACGCTTGCGTCGTGGTATGACCCAAGAGGAACTTGGTGAGCTGGTTGGCGTGGGTAAGGCGCAAATATCAAAAATTGAAAGTGGCAAAGGACTCACCATTAAAACCATAACAAAAGTGCTTGGTGCCTTGGGGCTATCTGCTTCTGTAAGCCTTAAAAGTGAACAGAAAATTGATAAACGTATTATCGGCTACATTGTTGCTGCTATAAATGAGTTTGCTGCAGCACACCGGATGACAACTCGTGAAGCGAGTAATTATCTGGTACGTTTCAAAGGCGTGGATTTTCTTGCTGAGCACTATGAGGCTGAGCATCTGTTGTCATTCGATGACAGTGTACAGGATTTAACTCGTGTTTGTCTTAATAATGGAGGAGGTATATTATGATACTTTATCACGGTTCTAACATTGTCATTGAACAGATTGACCTTGCAAAGTGCAAGCCATACAAGGACTTTGGGCAGGGATTTTACTTGACAGAGATTAAAGAACAAGCATTTGAAATGGCTAAGCGTGCTGCTAAAATCTATGGTGGCGAGCCCGTTGTTAACGAGTTTAATTTTGACAAAGATGCTTTGCACAACTTAACTGTGAAACGTTTTAATGAACCATCTGAGGAATGGGCACTGTTTGTTATGGCAAATCGCAGCAAGAACAATATTCATCCAACGCATTCGTTTGACATAGTAATTGGCCCTGTTGCTGACGATACAATTGCAACTCTCTTCCGTAACTATGATGACGGTATTATTGACTTGCCTATGCTTGTGAACGGCCTACGTTACAAGAAAATATCTTCGCAATATTTCTTTCACTCGGCTGCTGCCATAAAATACCTTAAGAAAATATGAATAAGAGAGTGCAATACCTTATAGAAGGAATAACTAAGGATATTATCCTTTTCTTGATGGAGGACAATAATTATGACATAGCGACAGCTCTTGGCGTTTTTCATAATTCCGAGACTTTTGCAAAGCTTTCAGATGAAGATACAGGGCTGTATATTGAAAGTTCGGCCTATGTATATGAGATATTGAAAGATGAACTGAAATACGGAAAAATCAAATAACTGCCATATTATCAACGCCAACGTATTTGTTTGACATACGATACTAAATACAAATCTCGCACTGCTCCTTTCGGGCTGTGCGAGATTTGTTGTTTAGGCAAGCTTTATTTTACTTGAACTCATCCCAGCTCTTTACCGGCAGCTCGTTCACGTCGATACTGCAGAAGGCATTGATGAATGCACTTGCAAGACGGGCGTTGGTTATGAGCGGTATGTTGTGGTCGATGGCTGCACGGCGGATGCGGTAGCCATTGGTGAGCTCGCGCTTGGTGTGGTTCTTCGGGATGTTGATGATAAGGTCGAAACGGTGGTCGGCTATCATCTGCATCACGTTGTTCTCGGCATTGGGGTCCTCGTCGGGCCACATTACCGGTGTCGCCTTGATTCCGTTCTCGTTGAGGAACTTGGCTGTACCCGATGTGGCATAGATGTTGTAACCCTTCTTCTGCAGCACTGCCGATGGCTCGAGCAGGTCAGCCTTAGACTTTGCTGCGCCGGATGAGAGCATCACGTTCTTCTTCGGTATGCTGTAGCCCACTGCTATCATAGCATTGAGAAGTGCCTCATCGAAGTCATCACCTATGCAGCCTACCTCGCCTGTCGATGACATGTCAACGCCAAGCACCGGGTCGGCCTGATGCAGACGGCTGAATGAGAACTGCGATGCCTTGACACCAATCCAGTCAATATCGAATGCCGACTTATCGGGCTTGCTGTAAGGAGCACCGAGCATGATGCGTGTAGCTGTCTCGATGAAGTTACGCTTGAGCACCTTTGAAACGAATGGGAAGGAGCGTGATGCACGCAGGTTACACTCGATAACCTTGACCTCGTTGTTCTTTGCGAGGAACTGGATATTGAATGGACCTGAGATATTCAGTTCCTTGGCAATGCGGCGGCTGATTTTCTTTATGCGACGTGCTGTCTCGAAGTAGATTTTCTGTGCTGGGAACACGAGTGTAGCATCGCCAGAGTGAACACCGGCGAACTCGACGTGCTCCGAGATTGCATACTCTACCACCTCGCCGTTCTGTGCCACTGCGTCGAACTCAATCTCCTTGGTATCCATCATGAACTGTGATACCACAACAGGGAACTCCTTTGATACATCGGCTGCCATCTTGAGGAATTCATAAAGTTCTTCCTCGTTGTAGCAGACATTCATAGCTGCACCCGAAAGCACGTATGAAGGACGCACAAGAACAGGATAGCCGACCTTGTCTACAAACTCCTTCATGTCATCAAGGCTTGTAAGCTCCTTCCAAGCGGGCTGGTCAATACCGAGTTGGTCGAGCATTGCAGAGAACTTGTGACGGTTCTCGGCACGGTCAATACAGAGAGGCGATGTACCCAGAATGGGCACAGACTGACGATGCAGTTTCATCGCAAGGTTATTAGGTATCTGTCCGCCCACAGAGACAATCACACCACCGGGCTGCTCAAGGTCGATGACATCAAGCACACGCTCAAGCGAGAGCTCATCGAAGTAGAGGCGGTCGCACATGTCGTAGTCGGTAGAGACAGTCTCGGGGTTGTAGTTAATCATGATTGACTTGTAGCCGAGTTTACGTGCTGTCTGTACAGCATTTACCGAGCACCAGTCGAACTCTACTGATGAACCGATGCGGTAAGCACCTGAACCGAGGACAACGACCGACTTGTCGTTCTTGTAGTAGTTCACGTCATAACCCTTGACACCGTATGTCATGTAGAGATAGTTTGTCAGCTCGGGGTGCTCCGAAGCGATTGTATTGATACGCTTCACAGCAGGGAGGATGCCGAGCTCCTTACGGCGCGCACGTACTGCAAGGTTGCCTGTCTCCATGTTCTTCTGGTCCTTGAGCACGAAACGTGAAATCTGGAAATCGGAGAAACCGAGTTCCTTTGCACGGCGCAGAACCTCCTCGGGCAACTCCTCAAGAGTGTTGTAACCTTCAAGGATATGCTTGTAGTCAACGATATTCTTCAGTTTACCTATGAACCATGGGTCAATCTTCGTAAGTTCGCTTATGCGCTCTACTGTGTAACCCTCCTCAAGAGCCGATGCAATTGAGAAGACACGCATATCGGTAGGGTTGGCAAGTTCCTCATCAAGGTTATCGAAATGAGTATGCTCATTGCCCACGAAGCCGTGCATGCCCTGACCAATCATGCGGAGACCCTTCTGGATAACCTCCTCGAAAGATCGGCCGATAGACATGATTTCACCGACAGACTTCATGCTTGAGCCAATCTGACGTGAAACGCCCGCGAACTTTGTCAAGTCCCAGCGTGGAATCTTACAGATAAGATAGTCGAGCTCGGGGGCCTTGTATGCACTGTTCGGTGTGCCCATCTCGCCAATCTCATCAAGAGTATATCCGAGAGCAATCTTGGCTGCAACGAATGCGAGAGGATAACCTGTTGCCTTTGAAGCAAGAGCTGATGAACGGCTCAAGCGTGCATTTACCTCGATGACGCGATAGTCATTTGTCTCGGCATTGAATGCATACTGGATGTTACACTCGCCCACGATACCCAGATGACGGATAGCCTTTACAGAAATCTCCTGCATGAACTTTACCTGCTCGGGAGTGAGCGAACATGTAGGTGCGACCACGATTGATTCGCCGGTGTGGATACCCAGAGGGTCAAAGTTCTCCATACTTGCCACTGTGAAACAGTGGTCGTTGGCATCGCGGATAACCTCGAATTCAATCTCCTTCCAGCCCTTGAGCGACTCCTCAACAAGAATCTGGCTTGAGAATGTGAATGCACTCTCGGCAAGTTCCTTGAATGTCTCCTCATCCTTGCAGATACCGCTACCGAGGCCACCGAGAGCGTAAGCCGAACGAACCATGACAGGGAAACCGATGCGGCGAGCTGCAGCAAGCGCATCCTCCATGCTCTCTACAGCCTGGCTTACCGGTGTCTTCATTGGAATCTCATCCAGTTTCTTCACAAAGAGGTCACGGTCCTCGGTATACATGATAGCCTCGACCGATGTACCCAGAACCTTTACACCATACTTTTCGAGAATACCCTTCTGGTAAAGCTCTGTACCGCAGTTGAGTGCTGTCTGACCACCGAATGCCAACAGGATACCATCGGGACGTTCCTTCTTGATTATCTCCTCAACGTTGTGTATGTCGACGGGAAGGAAATACACCTTGTCGGCAATACCCTCCGAAGTCTGGATGGTAGCGACATTAGGATTGATAAGCACTGACTGTATACCCTCCTCGCGAAGCGCCTTAAGTGCCTGTGAACCTGAATAGTCAAACTCTCCTGCCTGGCCGATGCGCAGAGCACCAGAACCGAGCAATAACACCTTTTTCAGTTTTTCTTTCATGATTATATTAATGTTTGTTATTATCATATATTAGGAATCGCATCGCATTCCTGTCTACATATACATTAATTTTCCGTCATTTCGAACGTATGTGAGAAATCTGAATAGAGATTCCTCGTCGCTACGCTCTGTCGGAATGACAATTACTTATAGAGATATTTCTCGTAGTGATATACAAACGCCTCGTTTACCAGGCGGTTTCCTCCGGGTGTCGGATAGATACCGCTGAAGTACCAGTCGCCAAGATGGTTGGGGCAGGCATCGTGCAGACCGCTGAGACTCTGGAACACGAGTTCGAGCTCTGCATTCAGGTCAACCGGTTTAAGGAGGTCTGCAATCTTCCTTGAAATCTCATCGGCTGTAAACGGACGGTAGATAGCACGTGTACAGTTTACCTGCTCCTCATCCGGTTTCTTCAGTTCCTCGAGACAAGCGCGATATGTCTCATCAATGAGCGAACGCTTGCCGCTCTCATAAAGTAGTTCGAGTGCAGCCTTGAAAGCCACAAAGTGGTCGAACTTCTCCATGTCAATACCGTAATAGTCCGGATAACGTATCTGCGGACTTGATGAAACAACAACAATCTTCTTTGGCTCAAGACGGTCAAGAATATTGAGGATACTCTGTTTGAGCGTCGTACCGCGCACTATACTGTCATCAATGACAACAAGATTATCGACTTTCGGCTTTATTGTGCCGTAGGTTATGTCATATACGTGTGCAGCAAGGTCGTTGCGCTTGTCGCTGGTGGAGATGAAGGTACGCATCTTAATATCCTTGTTGGCAACCTTCTCCTGACGCACCTTCTTTGTGACTATCTCATGCATCTCTTCGGGGGTGAGTTCCCTACCCGATGAAATTTCCTTAACCTTCCACTCGTTAAGATACTCTTCCATGCCCTCTACCATACCGTAGAATGCCATCTCGGCCGTGTTTGGAATAAACGAGAAGACTGTATTGTCAAGGTCGTAATCAATAGCCTTGAGAATCTGCTCCTTGAGATTGGCACCAAGCATCTTTCTCTCTTTGTATATATCGCCATCGTTGCCTCGGCTGAAATATATTCTCTCGAATGAACATGGCAGAAGCGCTTTTTGAGGGAGAATCTGTACACTGCGCAATTCGCCGCGCTTGTTCATTATGAGTGCCTCACCCGGCTTCATCTCTATTACCTCATCCTGCTTCAGGTTCATTGCCGTCTGCAATGCAGCACGCTCGCTGGCAACGAGGAATATCTCTTCATTGGCATACCAGTAGGCAGTACGTACCCCCCATGGGTCACGCATGGCGAACATCTCGCCACTACCGGTAACTCCGCAGAACACATAGCCACCGTCAAGCATCGGTGTCGAGGTGCGGAGCACATTGGCGATATCCATGCGGTCCTCTATGGTATTCGTGATATCCATACCCTTGATACCCTCCGACTCGCACTCCTTGAAGATTCGCTCCACCTCGCGGTCAAGACGGTGACCCATAAGTTCGAGCATGATATAAGTGTCGGCATGCACACGCGGATGCTGGCCATGTGACACCAATTCGTGGAACACATCATCGACATTCGTTATGTGGAAGTTTCCGCAGAGAGCAAGGTTCTTTGCCCTCCAGTTGTTGCGGCGCAGGAACGGATGCACATACTGCATGCCGGTCTTTCCTGTTGCCGAATAGCGCAGGTGTCCCATGTAAAGTTCGCCTGCAAAACCAAAATGGCGATACGCGTAATCGGCATTATTCTTCATCTCTTTCGGATGTGAAGCAATACTCTTGTTTGCATAATCAAACACCTCGGATATCGCGCCTGAGCCTTCGGCTCTTTCACGGAACATATAATCCTCACCTGGAGAAGCCTTCAGCTTCACACAAGCGATACCAGCACCCTGCTGACCGCGGTTATACTGCTTGTTCATCAAGAGGAAGAGTTTATTCATACCATACGCCCATGTACCGTACTTCTCCTGATAGTAGTTCAAAGGTTTGCGTAGGCGAATCATCGCAACGCCACATTCATGTAATAGAGGTTCCATAATCTTCTTAAATAATTTCCGCTAATATACAAAAAAAGTCGTTCCTGACGAAACGACTATAATAAAACTATAAAAAAAGGCTCATATTCATTAAAAACAAGGGGGCAACGAGAACTGCGGGACATTTTTTGGGTTCCGCGCAAAAATTGTTCCAATACTCCCTCATTTTCATAATCCAAAAATTACGCCGCGAAGATAATAAAAAATCCCGTACACACGCAACAAGGAAAGAAAGAATTTCAACAAAAAATAGAAGATGACTCAAGTCATCCTCATATTTTTGTTGGGGAGGGTGAATAAAAAGCAAAGCTCAAGGCTTGTGCAGACTTCAAAACCGCAGTTTACTGAACGTAAATGAGGATTTTAAAGCCAAGCGTAACACAGAAAATTTGCACAAACGAGTTAAATGCAAAGTTTACTTTGCTATTTTACAACGAGTGCTGCCAAATTTCGGGTATCAAATTCACTTTTTAGTCACCCCAGAATCATATCTGCAAGCACTTTAGCCTTTGTAATTCTTGTGGAACTCAACCACAGCTTCAATTCCCTTGCGGAATATGTCAAGGTTGAAATTCTCGTTCGGAGAGTGAATTGCGTCGCTCTCAAGACCGAATCCCATGAGCACGGTCTTCACACCGAGAATCTTTTCGAAGTCGCTGATAATGGGGATGCTTCCGCCACGACGCACCGCAAGAGGCTTCTTGCCGAAAGCCTTCTCGAATCCGGCCTCGGCAGCCTTATATGCAGGCAAGGTAATGGGGCACACATAGCCCTGACCGCCATGCATTGGAGTAATCTTCACCTTTACGCAATCGGGAGCAAGTGATGAGAAGTAGTCAACAAACATCTTTGAAATCTTCTCGTGGTCCTGATGGGCCACAAGGCGGCAAGAGACCTTCGCATAGGCCTTTGAAGGAAGAACCGTCTTGCTGCCCTCACCGGTGTAGCCACCCCAGATTCCGCACACGTCGAACGACGGACGGCAACTGTTGCGTTCCAAGGTTGAATATCCCTTTTCGCCACGCAGGGCATTGACATCGATTGCAGCCTTGTATTTAGCCTCATCAAACGGAATTGACGCAAGCATATCACGCTCCTCCTTCGACAGTTCCTCTACATCATCGTAGAAACCGGGAATGGTAATGCGTCCGTCGGCATCGGTCATCTTCGCAATCATCTCGCAAAGCACATTGATAGGATTGGCAACCGCACCGCCGAAATGACCAGAGTGAAGGTCACGGTTAGGACCGGTGACTTCAACCTCCCAATAGGCAAGACCACGCAAGCCTGTCGTAAGCGACGGAAGTTCAGCGCCGAGCATGCTTGTATCACTGACCAGAATCACATCAGCCTTCAGCAGTTCCTTGTTCTCTTTGAGGAAAGCATTGAGGCTTGGCGAGCCAATCTCCTCCTCGCCCTCAAAGATGAATTTCACATTATGCTTCAGAAGGCCGTTCTTAACGACATATTCGAATGCCTTTGCCTGAATCATTGCCTGTCCCTTGTCATCATCGGCACCGCGCGCCCACATGCGGCCATCCTTCACTACAAGTTCGAATGGATTCGTATTCCACAACTCAAGCGGCTCAACAGGCATCACGTCATAGTGCGAATATACAAGCACCGTAGGCGCAGCCGGGTCGACAAGTTTCTCGGCATACACAAGCGGATTACCGGCGGAAGGCATAACCACAGCCTTGTCCACACCTGCTTCAAGAAGCAACTCTTTCCAACGCTCGGCACAAGCCGCGATATCGGCCTTGTGTTCAGCCTTTGCACTGATACTCGGGATTCTTATCAAAGACTCCAACTCCTTGAGGAAACGCTCCTCATTCTCCTGGATATATTTCTTTACTTCCATAATGATATTGATTACATATTGAACAACGCGAAGATAACCAAAATACCGTAACAGAAGCAAACTTTATGCCATTTTTCAAAAAAGCAAGCTCTCAATTTTGATATTTTCGCCATTTGCACTATCTTCGCAACGGAAAACAACTTAATGCCGAATTAGCTCAGTTGGTAGAGCAATGCATTCGTCCAAAGCATAAACAAGGAGTAGGTTTGGGGGATGCTGAGGCAAGGACAAGATAAACTTAATGCCGAATTAGCTCAGTTGGTAGAGCAATGCATTCGTCCAAAGCATAAACAAGGAGTAGGTTTGGGGGATGCTGAGGCAAGGACAAGATAAACTTAATGCCGAATTAGCTCAGTTGGTAGAGCAACGCATTCGTAACGCGTAGGTCTGGGGTTCGAGCCCCCAACTCGGCTCAAGAAGGCTGCGTCATGACGCAGCCTGTTTTTTTAGGAGAGCAAAAGCGATGTCGAACAGTTACTTCAAATTCAAGCAATTTACCATAGAACAGCAAGGATGCGCCATGAAGGTCGGTACCGACGGTTGCCTGCTTGGCGGTTGGTTCGACTGCTCGCACAGCCGCAGAGTCCTTGACATCGGATGCGGTAGCGGGCTCATAGCCATAATGGCCGCACAGCGATGTAGTGCAAGAATAACAGGCATCGACATTGAAGAGAGCGCCGCAGCCCAAGCCACCGCGAACGTCAACGCGTGCCCATGGAGCGAAAGGATAGAGATAATAAACACCGACATACTGCAGTACTCGCCCCAAGAACCGTTCGATACAATAGTATGCAACCCGCCATACTTTGTCAACAGCCTCAAGTGCGAGGAGTCATCACGTACGCTCGCCCGCCACAGCGACACGCTCGGGTGCGGCAGCTTTTTCAAGAAAGCCACTACCCTGCTGACCGCAGACGGCAAGATATCGATTGTGATACCCACAGACATTGCCCAGGAGTGGAAGGACGCCGCTGCGCTCGCAGGATTTTCTCCTTCAAGGATTACCTATATAAAGACCACACCCCGCAAGGCACCCAAAAGAGTACTCATGGAATTTATCCGTGCCTATCATTGCGACACAGAGACAAAGACCCTTGTCCTTGAAGAGGAGCAAGGCGTATACAGCAGTGACGCACAGGAAATACTGCGCGATTTCTATCTGAAGATATTGTAAATGTTTTTAACCAAGATATCAGACTACTTCACATTACCCGCGATAACATCGAAGAACTGTCTGTACAAAGGCACTGGAGTACAAGTGCCATCCCACCCTACAGCAGCGAGAACCTTAAGACCCGAAGGTATGACCTCAACAAGGAGCTCCGCCTCCATCATGCATGGCTCACCGTCATAATGGACAGGTCCCGCACTCTTTCTCTTAATCTTTACCCAACGCGAAGAGAGTATTGTAACGTGGTCACTACCCACAAAATTGCTTGTAAAAAGCTGGGCTACGACTTCAGGTACCTCTATCGGCAGGAACGGCGCCATAATGGACACAGTGAGCAGGCCATCGCGCATAGAGGCATAAGGCGCAATATATGCATTGTTCCCATACTGCGCAGCGTTGCCACAGGCTATGACAAAAGCCTTGAAACTCTTTTTAAAGTGCGGAGTTTCAATCTTGTACGTCTCGGGCTTGTATGTAACCCAATCGGTCAACGTCTTCTGTATATAGCTGAACATACCCCTTCGCCCCCCCTGGGCAAAATGGTCACTCACGAGCGCATCGAATCCCACACCGCAGGCGCAGAAGAAAGGACGTCCGTTAATCTTGCCATAATCGACACGGGATATTGCCGAAGCATTTATAAAGTTTATCGCCTTGCGTACATCAATGGGCACACCCACGTGACGGGCAAAGCCATTGCCCGAGCCACAGGGGATTACACCCAAAGCCGTATCGGTATGTACAAGAGAAGAACCCACCTCGTTGACCGTTCCGTCACCACCGACAGCAACGACAATATCCACGCCACGTTCGACCGCCTCCTTTGCAAGCACGCCGGCATGTCCCGCATACTGGGTGGTTTCAATAGAGAAATCAAACTTTGATTTGTCAATATATTTCTCAACCAAGTGTGGTATATTCTTCTTTTTCTGGACACCCGATTTAGGGTTTACAAGAAACAATATGCTCTTTTTGCTATCCAATACAGACTACGTTTTTTGATTGACAGTGCAAAGTTAACACATTTTGGAATAAATTGAGCCATAGACACATGTTAAATAACATTTCCACCTCAAAATAGTAGCCCTGCAAGCATAAAAACGGATAATAATTAAGTTTAATTATATTATAACATAAACAAAAGTTTCCGAAACTCAACAAAAAGAAGTACATTTGCAGTTTGTAAACAAGCAGTCGGCCGACTGCAACAGATAAACAAAAAAAGATATTTCATATATGAAGAAAAAAGATATTGACAATAAGCCGGAGAACATCGAGGAGGAGAGCGGCGACAAGCCGATTTCAATAATCGCAGAGTTGAAGATGGATGACACTGACGACATCCTCGAAAGTGAGATAATGCCCCTTCTGCCTCTGCGCAACATGGTACTGTTCCCTACGACAATACTGCCGGTAACAGTAGGACGCAAATCTTCACAGAGGCTCATTGACGCAGTAAAGAAGAGGCCCAAAGCAAGGATTGCCGTTGTATGTCAGAAGGACCCTAAGATTGAAGAGCCGGGTATCGATGACGTGTACACCATTGGAGCTACAGCAAAGATTGCGCGTGTGCTGGAAATGCCCGACGACACCACGACTGTAATTCTTCAGGGAATGCAGAAGATTGAGATCGAGTGCATTTACAGCAACTATCCTTATCTCAAAGGAACAGTAAGCAGTATACCCGAGAAGATGGACGTCGACGAGGAGTTCCATATGCTCATCAAGAGCTGCAAGGATGCAGCTGTCGAGATATTGAGGATGTCGGAGAACACCGAGGAGGCAACATTCAACATGAGCACCATCCACGAGGAGATACAGATGCTCAATTTCCTGTGTGCGAACATCAAGATGCCGCTCAAGGACAAGATTGCACTGCTCAGTGAGAATTCCATAAAGGAACGTGCATTCATGCTCCTTGCCATCCTTGACCGTGAGAAGCAGTTCATTGACCTGCATCAGCGTATAATGGACAAGACGCACAAAGAGATTGACCAGCAGCAGAGAGAATACTTTGTCCAGCAGCAGATAAAGAACCTTCAGGAGGAGCTTGGCGGCAGCATACAGGAGCAGGACTGCATAGAACTGCAGGAAAAGGCCGAGCAGAAAAACTGGAGTCCGGCAATAGCCGAAATCTTCGAAAAGGAGCTGGCAAAGCTCGACCGTATAAACCCGCAGAGTCCCGACTATCATGTACAGCTGAACTATCTGCAACAGTTCGTTAGCCTGCCATGGGGAAAATGCACCACCGACAATCTTGACATCAACAATGCCCGCAAGGTGCTCGACAGTGACCACTATGGCCTTGAGAAAGTAAAGGAGAGAATCCTGGAGCATCTGGCAGTCATAAAAATGCGCGGCGACCTAAAGTCACCTATCATCTGCCTATATGGTCCTCCGGGAGTAGGCAAGACCTCACTCGGAAAATCAATCGCGAAATCACTCAAGAGAGAGTATGTAAGGATGTCGCTCGGTGGCATCCACGATGAGTCGGAGATTCGAGGACACCGCAGGACATATGTAGGCGCCATGCTCGGACGTATACTGAAGAGCATTGTAAAGGCAGGCTCGGACAACCCGGTATTCATCCTTGACGAGATTGACAAGGTCGGCAAGGACAGGATGCATGGCGACCCGTCATCGGCACTCCTCGAGGTTCTCGACCCCGAGCAGAACGTGGCATTCCATGACAACTTCCTCGACGTCGACTATGACCTCTCGAAGGTTATGTTCATTGCTACAGCCAACAATCTGGCAGACATCCCCGCCCCGCTGCTCGACCGAATGGAGCTCATTGAAGTGAGCGGCTACCTTACCGAGGAGAAGATTGAGATTGCCAAACGCCACCTGGTACCTAAGGAGAAAGAGGCAAACGGCATTGCAAAGGAGAAGGTAACCATAAGCAAAGCCGCGCTGGAGCAGATTATCGAGGGTTACACCCGCGAATCGGGAGTCAGAGGACTCGAGAAGAAAATTGGCAAGATATTCCGCCGTCTCGCATGCCGGAAGGCGACAACCGGCGAGATTGAGAAAAAGAGCGTGAAGCCTGAAGACCTCAAGGAACTGCTTGGAGTGAGAGAGTTCTCCCGCGAGAAGTATCAGGGCAATGATTATGCCGGCGTGGTCACAGGCCTTGCATGGACAGCTGTCGGCGGCGAGATACTGTTCATAGAGACAAGCCTCAGCCGTGGCAAGGGAGAGAAACTGACATTGACAGGAAACCTGGGCGACGTAATGAAGGAATCGGCGATGCTTGCTCTTGAATATATCAAGTCACACGCAGCAGAGCTTGATATCCCATACGAGGTATTCGAGAAGTGGAACATCCACCTGCACGTTCCAGAAGGTGCCATCCCCAAGGACGGCCCATCGGCAGGCATTACCATGGCCACAGCACTCGTATCGGCACTGACACAGCGCCAGGTCAAGCCAAACATTGCTATGACCGGTGAGATTACACTGCGCGGCAAGGTTCTGCCTGTCGGAGGAATAAAAGAGAAGATTCTGGCAGCCAAGCGCGCGGGTATAACCGATATCATCATATGCGAAGAGAACAGACGCAACATCGAGGATATCCCCGAGATGTATGTGGCCGGGCTCACATTCCATTATGTGAAAGACATTATGGATGTATTGAAGATTGCGCTACTCGACAAGAAAGTGAAGAACCCCATCAGGCTTACCGAATAAAGGCGTATTTAAAACGACATAACGAATAATAAATGAAATTCAACCTTCTACATACCGATAGTGGCAGCAAGGCTCGGGCAGGAGTACTCTCGACCGACCACGGAGAGATAATGACTCCGATATTCATGCCGGTGGGAACAGTAGGCTCTGTAAAGGGCGTGCAGATACCGCACCTGAAGAACGACATTATGGCACAGATAATCCTGGGCAACACATATCATCTCTATCTGCGTCCGGGGCTGGATGTGCTGGAGAAGGCCGGCGGCCTTCACAGGTTCAACGCATGGGACCGCCCCATTCTTACCGACAGCGGCGGTTTCCAGGTATTCTCGCTCAAGGATATACGCAAGATGAGTGAAGAGGGTGTGGAGTTCCGTTCGCATATCGACGGTTCGAAGCACTTCTTCTCGCCCGAGAGAGTCATGGACATCGAGCGCAGCATCGGTGCCGGCATAATCATGGCATTCGATGAGTGTACCCCGGGAACTGCCGACTACAGCTATGCCAAGAAATCAATGGAGAGAACACACCGCTGGCTCGACCGCTGTATAGGAAGACTGTCCGAGACCGCCCCACTTTACGGGTATGAGCAGCAGCTCTTCCCCATTGTACAGGGTTGCGTCTATCCCGACCTGCGCCGCCAGTCGGCCGAGTTCATCGCATCGAAAGAGGCTGCGGGCAACGCTATCGGCGGACTCGCTGTCGGTGAACCCGCCGAGAAAATGTACGAGATGATTGAGGTCGTGAACGAGATACTGCCAACAGAGAAGCCACGCTATCTGATGGGAGTAGGCACGCCGGCCAACATCCTCGAAGGCATTGAGCGCGGTGTCGACATGTTCGACTGCGTGATGCCGACACGCAACGGGCGCAACGCGATGCTCTTTACCAAGAACGGCATAATGAACATGCGCAACGAGAAGTGGAAATATGACTTCTCGCCCATTGAGGAGGACGGTGCCTCGTTTGTAGACACCCTCTACAGCAAGGCCTATCTGCGCCACCTGTTTATAGCACAGGAACTGCTTGCACTGGAGATTGCATCTATACACAACCTCGCCTTCTATGTATGGTTGACACAGGAAGCGCGCAAGCATATCCTCATGGATGACTACGCAGCATGGAAGAAGAGCATGCTCGAGAACGTCACACGAAGGCTATAGTTAAAAAAGAACACAAGACAGAGAATAAAACAACGTTTTTGTATGAAATGGCTCGACTATTTTAAACTCCAAAAACTTGACTGGTACATAATAAAGAAGTTTCTGGGAACCTATTTCTTCTCGCTGGCACTCATCATCGTTGTCATAGTCGTATTTGACTACAACGAGAAGATAGACAAGTTCGCCACTTCCAATGCCACCACCAGCGAGATAATATTCGACTACTACCTGAACCTTGCGCCCTACTACGCCAATACGTTCAGTGCCCTGTTCGTATTCATCTCGGTAATATATTTCACATCGAAGCTCGCCGACAACTCCGAGATTATCGCGATGTTCGCATCGGGCGTCAGTTTCGGAAGGCTAATGAAGCCATATATGGTTTCGGCGGGACTGATAGCAATCATGACGTTCGTGCTCAGTGCTTATATAATACCGCAAGGCAACAGCACAAGGCTTGCCTTTGAGCAGGAGCACAACAGGAAAAAGAAGATTGAGGCGGCGAGCAACATACAGGTAAAGCTCGATGACAACACAATCGCGTTCATCGAGAGGTACGAGAGCCGCAACAATATGGGCTGGAGATTCTCACTTGACAGGTTTGAAGGCAAGAAGCTGGTATCGCGCATGACGGCGAACAACATATCGTACAACCCAGACAAGCCGGGTGTATGGACAGCACGCCGCTGGGTCATCAGGGAGCTGAAGGATGACAAAGAGGTAATACGCTCAAGCAACAAGGAGACCATAGACACAGTGCTGCCGCTCGAGCCTACCGACTTCCTTATCTCAGAAGGCGAACAGGAGACAATGACAAGCCCGCAGCTCAGCGAGTATATCGACAAGCAGAAGGCCCGCGGAATGGGTAATATAAAGCCCTTTGAGGTAGAATACCACAAACGCATAGCCATGTCATTCGCCGCATTCATACTTACCATCATCGGCGCCTCACTGTCATCGAGAAAAAGGAAGGGCGGCATGGGATTGTCGTTAGGAATAGGACTCGGACTCAGTTTCTCGTATATCATGTTCCAGACCGTATCATCGGCCTTTGCCGAGCAGATGCCTGTGATACTCGCAGTGTGGATACCCAATATACTTTTTACATTCATAGCAATCTACCTCTACCGTAGAGCACCAAGATAAAAAGACAAGATGTATTTCGACGAATTTGATTTTGAAGATGAAGTGCTTGATGCACTCGACTCCATGAACTTTGTCAAGTGTACCCCGATACAGGAGCAGACACTCGAACCGCTCATGGCTGGGCGCGACCTCATAGGAGTAGCACAGACTGGAACAGGAAAGACAGCAGCCTATCTGCTGCCTGTACTCAACAGACTGTGCAGCGGGGAGTATCCCGAAGACGCAATAAATTGTATAATAATGGCACCCACCCGCGAACTGGCACAACAGATAGACCGTCAACTTGAAGGATTCACATACTTCATGCAGGTATCAAGCGTGGCAGTATACGGCGGCAATGACGGACAGCGTTACGAACAGGAGTTACGCGGAATGTCCAAGGGAGCAGACATAATAGTTGCGACCCCTGGAAGGCTCATCAGCCATATCAACCTTGGCAACGTGGACCTATCGAAGGTATCGTTCTTCATACTCGACGAGGCCGACCGCATGCTCGACATGGGATTCTGCAATGACATCATGACAATAGCCAAGCAGTTGCCCAAGGAGAGACAGACAATGCTCTTCTCGGCGACAATGCCCGAGGAGATTCGCCGTCTGGCAAAGGAGATTCTCAATGACCCCGTGCAGATAACCCTCGCACTGGCAAAGCCTGCCGAAGGAATAACACAGCAGGCATATGTATGCTACGAGGGGCAGAAGATGGGTATCATAAACAAGATATTCGATACCGAGAGCAGCGAGCGCGTCATTCTCTTTGCATCGCGTAAGACAAAGGTAAAGGAGATTGCACGCGCCTTGCGCAAGCATGGCTTCAATGTGGGCGAGATGCACAGCGACCTGTCGCAGAGCGAACGCGATGAAATTATGTTCCAGTACAAGAGCCGCAAGATTGACATGATTGTTGCAACGGACATCCTCGCACGCGGAATTGACATTGATGACATACGCATAGTGATAAACTTCGACGTGCCACGCGACTGCGATGACTACATACACCGCATAGGGCGTACTGCACGCGCAGGAAGCAAAGGCCGCGCGATAACATTCGTGTCAGAGGATGACCAGGAGTTCTTCGGACGCATTGAGGAGTTCATAGAGCAAAACGTGACAAAGATGGAGGTTCCGTCAGAGTTGGGCGATGCTCCCGCCTACGAACCGAAAAAAAGGAAAGAGAAGCCACGTCAAGGAAGAGGAAGAGGCAAAGTAGAGAAAAAGAAGGGCTCGGGCAACAGCACCGGTGGCGAGAAGGAGAAGAGAGAGAAGATGGATGACAGCAAAAGCAGAAAGCGCAACAGCAGACGCAGAAAAGCCTCATCAGCACCCAAGGAGCCTAAGGAAAAACCAGTGGATTCAGTGGAAAGCCCCAAGCAGCCCAATGAAACCACACAGGACGCGAACAAAGAGAAGAAGAGAAGGAATAACCGCCGTCGTTACCGCAAGCCACAGAAAAAAGAGAACGGCAACGCGCAAGAAACCCCGAAGGAATAAAATGGCTATAATAAAAGAGGTAAGAGGATTCACACCGAAGATTGGCGATAACTGCTATCTTGCGGAGACCGCAGCCATAATAGGCGACGTGACCATGGGCGACAACTGCTCGATATGGTTCGGTACCGTGCTCCGCGGCGATGTCAACAGCATTACCATAGGCAACAATGTGAACATACAGGACGGTGCTGTGGTACATACCCTATACCAGCGTTCAAAGACCACAATTGGAGACAACGTCTCGATTGGCCATAACGCTACAGTACACGGCGCAACAATAGAGAGCAACTGCCTCATTGGAATGGGCGCGACAATCCTTGACAATGCAGTTGTTGAGAGCGGTGCCATTGTGGCGGCCAATGCACTTGTCACATCGGGCATGCGCGTTGAGAGCGGCTGGATATATGCAGGTGTTCCCGCCAAGAAGATAAAGGAGGTAAGCAAGGAACAGCAGGAGGATATAGTAAAGCGCATAGCCAATGATTATATAATGTACGCCTCGTGGTACGAATAATGTGGAAGGTTTAATGTAGAAGGTTTAACGTGGAAAGTTTAATGTAAAGGATCTTTCAAACATTTAACATTTAACATTTAACATTAAACAATA